>CAUZFZ010000037.1:0-70646 GCA_963579025.1 Planctomycetota bacterium
TATCGCTCCTGAAGCAGCATCCCGGCAAAGAAAGCATTGCCATGAAGCGCCGGCATTGCGGATGGAACGACAACTTCCTGCTCCAAGTCCTTGTCCCACAACGGAGTTAGTGTGCGCTGGCCCTGCAGATGCGCCCGACCCGCCATGTTGGATTGCCCGATGAGAAGAAACACCAGATCAGGCTGAGTAACAGGCTCCTTCGCCGATGTCGTATTGCTTCCGATCAGGTACAGGCAGGACAACGACACAAGCAGGGCACAACTGATGCGACTCATGATTTGTTTTCCTTCTGGTCCGCAGGATGGATCGTATGCTGTCCAATCGGAGTAGCGCAGGGTGTCTATAGGCGCTGGAGGCCGCATGGCAAGCATTCGGCGGTGGCGGCCGTCTCATTCACTGTCAGTTCGGATCCGCACTCGAGGCATATCGAGGTCTGAGACGGACTCACTTCAGCGAATCGATCGGCATACGACGGTGCGAAACTGCGTTTCCAGCACCATAAGGACAGCCCCGCCGACGCAACAGCAAATGCGGCTCCAATGGCCAGAATCGCACCCGACTCGACATTTTCAAAAGTGAGCCCCACCCAGAACAACAAAAGGCCAAACAGTCCGAAGACCACGGCGCCCAGTGTTAGAACTGCTGTCCGTGCCGTTGACGGACACGACGGTGGTTGTCCGCACTGTGAGCATTCCCACAGTTTCCAGATTCCCAGAGGAAGAACGGGGACGAACTCAAGACGCAGCACAACCAGCGAACGAACGCAGTTCGCCCGAACTTCTCGCTCGCAGTTCATGCAATAGTCATTGCGGAACGCCGTCTTCCGACGACACCAGTTGTAAAAACCGATGCTCATAACATTTGTCAGTGTGGTCTTATGACCCGCGCGCCCGACCGAAACTCTCGGCATGAAACTTCATCAGGTCCAGCCCGTGCTGTTCGTAAATCTGCTGGGCACTGTGCGGTACGTCGGGCACGATCAGTCGATCGAACGGGATTTTCAGTGACTCAAGAAACGTCATGTATTCCAGGTTGTTCTCGTAGTTGAATCCCTTCGTTCCGACATGCACCAGAATTCGCAGAGACGGCTCTGGTTTCTGTGCATACTTCCTGGCCAGATCCCATGTGTTGTAACCGGGGGCAAATACGAGGTTGTCGTTCTCGCGACCGTTCTCTTCCGAAATCCGCTTCTCCGTTGAATGACCGGCTCCGCCAGGTGCGGCTGAGCAGAACAGGTGCGGATGTTTGAACATGATCCGTGTCGTCCCGCGTCCTCCCTGCGAGAAACCCTCAAGTCCACGACCCTTGCGATCGGCGATCGTCCGATACGTGGCATCCACATGCGGGATAAGTTCTTTAACGAAGACGTCCTCGCCCATCGCGTTTTCACGATTCGGCAGGTTGTAGTGACTCACCGGTCCGCCGTTGACGAACACGTAGATCATGGGTGGCACGGCGCCGGATGAAATGTGCTTGTGAATGTACGTCGCCAGGCGAACGCTCTTCAGCTCACTGCCGGGTCGTCCTCCGTGCAGGTAGTAAACAACCGGAAACCGCAGGTATTCGTTTCTGACGTTGTTGCAGGCCTTGGGAAGATAGATGCAGTAGCCGACATCACGTTGCATCGACGGGCTCTTGAACGTCGCGTGCGCGACGCCTGGGTACTCCTGCTTCAGCGGATTGACCCAGCGAAACGGTTGTGGCTTCTTCTTTGTCGTGGTTTTCTGAGCCCAGGCAGAATTCACGAAACAACTGAGCATCAGAAGTACGGCTACGAAACGAAGAGGGCTCATGAATGAATTCTCCGAGGTGGTCGGGATCAAGCCGTTTCAGAGGATCACGATCAGAAGACTTCGGCAATCGGTTCGCCGGCGTGCCCAAAGTAAACCGGGCGGTTGGCCGGGGTGTAGATGGGACGGTCGCGATCGATGCCCAGCTTGGCGTAGATCGTGGACGCGTAATCTTCCGGCGTGTACGGAGCCTCGCTCACATAGCCGCCGTCCTGATCACTCGAACCAATGACCTGACCACCGGGAACGCCCGCGCCCGCCATGGCGATCGAATACGCGTTCGTCCAGTGATCGCGTCCTTTGGCTCGGTTGATTTTCGGCGTGCGACCGAACTCCGTGACGAAACATACCAGCGTCTCGTCCAACAGCCCTCGATCTTCCATGTCCGTGATGAGCGCGGCGAATGCCTGATCGGTACTGCGCATCATGGGCCACGTGCCGATGCCGTAACGCCCTCGTCCACCGCCACCAGCACCGGGCAGATTGCACGTCCCGCTGGTGTAGATGAAATCGTGATGATCCCAGTTGAGATTCGTGCCGCCGGGGTATTCATTAGTACGGGGCCAGCGCACGTCGACAGTGACGAACCGAACGCCCGCTTCGATCAGCTTGCGTCCGACCAGGTAGCACGCGCCACGATGTCCCGCGCCATACTGTTCACGGACGTTGGCTGGTTCGGAATCGAGATCAAAGGCTGCGGACACCTGGGTATTCGATAGCGCGTCAAATGCCTGCTCGTAGAATCGGTCCATCCCGTCAACAGACCGCAGCGAGTCCTGATTTGTCGGCAGAAACGAACCGTCGATCGACTGCAGTAGCTGCCTGCGAGCTGCGAATCGATCTCCCGAGTTTTCGCCGCGCGGCAGCAGATCCTTGACCGTCCAGTCCGCAGCCGACACGTCGCTGCCGCCGGTCTTGAAGACCTTGGTCGATTCGGACAGAAATCCCGTGCGGGCCTCTTTGGCCTGCTCGTCGTTGCCCGGGACCATGATGTACGGAGGCAGATAACTGCAGTCGGTTCCCGTCAACATCGCGACGACAGAACCAATGTCCGGCATCTCGATCGGTCCGCCGGGATGGCGTCCGGACAATGCGTATTGCGTGCCCTTCGGATGTCCGTTGGCTCCCGACTTCGGGTGATACATCGACCGGATCACGCTCAGTCGATCTGCGATCCGAGCCGTGTTGGGCAGCAGGTTTGTGAACTGCATCCCAGGCACGACCGTCGAGATCGGGCTCTGCGGGCTACGGTGCTCACTGACGACGTTTGGTTTTGGATCCCACGTGTCGGTATGCGACAGGCCTCCCTGTTCCAGAACAACCAGAACATTGCGGGCGCGACCGGACTGTGGAGACTTCGCCGCCAGTGCTTCGACTGCCAGCATCTGCGGGAGCGAACAGCCGAGTACGCCGGCCGTTCCATACTTCATTAAACTGCGGCGATTCGCGCGCAGTGGAGATTCCTGATTGGGATTCGTCATGTCATTCCGTCTGGTAGCGAGCTGGAGGGAGATCACGAGGAGGGCGGCGAGGTTGCGGGTCAGGACCGCATCCGGTGGGTCGGCAGTTCGTCGCCTGCCGCTGACCAGTATGCCATTTCCGCGACATTTCTGCATCGCCGAGCACGGCACCCCAGCTCCGTCGGTGTCAGCAGGCGCGTCACGTGACGATGTCGCTGGTTGCCGAGGTTCGGGTGAAGCATCATTATCGGGACCAATTGGCCTGCGTTTCCCGTACTGAACCGGTCGCAATGTCTGACACGCCGGATGCCGCACTGTTACAGAGTTCCCCGTGCCTGCAGGGCGAACGGGTCGCGTTTACCGGTACGCTGGCATCCATGACACACCGTCAGGCCAGCGAGCTGGTTGAACAGAACGGTGGTGAAGCGGCGTCACACATCAGCCGGCAGACAACCATGCTGGTCGTCGGCGAGGAAGGCTGGCCCCTGGAAGCAGACGGCAACGCGTCGCTGAAACTCCAGCAGGCGGTGGAGTCGGTTCGCCAGGGTGCGACCCTGCACATCCTGACGGAACTCGAATGGCTGCGTCTGCTGGGCCTTGAGCAACACGAACGCGACGAGCTTCGACTGTTCACGCCTGCCATGCTGCAGCAGAAGCTGGGCATTTCTGTTGGCGTCGTACGTCGCTGGGAACGACTGGGTCTGATCCGGGCCGTGCAGCGTGTCTTCCGTCTGCCGTACTTCGACTTTCAGGAAGTCGCTGGCGTGCGACGGTTGCAGGAGATGCTGAGTGCCGGCATACCGCGCGAGCAGATCGAATCGAGTCTGCGAGGGTTGCAGTCGCTGTTTCCCGCGATGGACCGACCACTCGCTCAGCTCAATATTCTCAGTCGCGATTCGACTGTCATGTATCGTGACGATCGCGGACTGGTGGAAGCTCGGGGCGGACAGCGACGATTTGATTTTGACGGCTCGGAAGCGTCGACCGATTCGTCTGGCCATGCTGCGACTGTTGAATCCGGCACATTGTCGTCTGCTGCCGGCGAGGCCGGGTTCCATTCGGGTCAGGCGTTCTGGACATCGGAAGACTGGTTCGACCGTGGCTGCCAGTTGTTGGAAGAGGACGATCGGTCCGGCGCGATCGAAGCGTTCCGCATGGCGATCATGGACTGTCCGGACGATCCAGAGATTCACTTTCACCTGGCCGATGCACTGTTCCGCAGTGGTAACCTGCCCGGAGCACTTGAGCGATATCACGTGGCCGTCGAACTCGATCACGAGTACATCGAGGCATGGACACAACTGGGCTGCGTACGCAGTCTGCTCGATGATGCCGACGGCGCCGTCAACGCATTCGACATCGCACTGTCAGTGCATGCGGACTTCTCTGAGGCGATCTATCACAAGGCCACCGTGATTGCCCGGACAGGCGGCGCTGAGTCCGCTGTCGAATTGTGGCAGCGCTATCTGGAACTCGATCCCGAAGGCCCGTGGGCTGAGTCGGTCCGTGAACAACTTGACTCTCATGAATGTCACTCCCCAAACGCGTAATGTAAGACTATGGTTTCGTTTCCCAGCGATCTGCCAGAGGAGGGCAGTTGACCCGGTTCCTCGATTGACGCAGAGGAGGTCGCTTTATGACGGCTGAAGTTCTCAGTCGCCCCACGCTCGTTCTGAATCGGAACTGGCAGCCTGTGGGTGTCGCTACCGTTGCCCGCACGCTCGTCAAGCTGTGGAATGGCTCGGCTCGGGTCGTCGACCCGGATGATTACCAGCTTTACTCGTGGTCTGACTGGTCGCGTCTGGAACCGGACGACGACGAACCATTCATTCAGACGACCTCCTTTCGGCTGCGTGTTCCGGAAGTCATTTCGCTGACGAAGTACGACCGCATGCCACGTCGGTCGGTTGCCTTCAGTCGCCGTAACCTGTTCAAGCGCGACAAGTTCACGTGCCAGTACTGTGGACGCCGACCTGGCAGCGAAGAATTGACCATTGATCACGTGCTGCCTCGATCGCGCGGCGGGGAAACCACGTGGTCAAATTGCGTGGTGGCGTGTGTGGACTGCAACGCTAAAAAAGCCGACCGCACTCTGGAGCAGGCCCACATGCCGCTCCGTAACGAACCGGCACAGCCGAAATGGAAACCGGTCTACGCTTCCTACGGACACCGCATCGACAGTTGGTCGAAGTTCGTCAGTGAGGTCTACTGGAACGTCGAACTGGAGACGTGACATAACCGACACGGATTAAAGCAGCCGGATGAACAAGCCTTACTTCCGGTGCTTCAGCCTTCCCTGTGCAATCCTGCGAACACCGCTGGAAAACACGGCTTTGATCCTAACCCGGACGAGCCGGAACCGATCAGTAGCGAAACTCGCCAAGAGTTTCGGCCGAAAGTCTTGGCGACTTTCGCTACGTCAGAAATCCTGCGCGTTTTGCGCTTGATTTCACTGATAAGAGACTAATCGACCAGTTCGACGCGGCAGAAGCGTTTCTTGCCAACCCACACCATCAGGCCGGATTCAACTTTGACCGGCTGGTCGAAGGCTTCGATCCGCTGCTTGTCCTCACCCAGATAGGCGCCGCCCTGCTGGATTGATCGGCGAGCCTCGCCGTTGGACTTGCACAGGTCGGCGAGCGCCAGCAGCTTCATTGCGGGCACACAGCCATCACCGTCCAGTTCGCTGAGGGAAATCGCGGCGATGGGAATGTCGTCGGGAAGCGCCTTGTCGCTGATCTCACGCTGCCAGCGATCTGCCGCTTCGATTGCCGCAGGGTCGTCGTGGTATTCAGTGATGACCGCGCGGGCGAGCGTCAACTTGGCTTCTTTTGGATGTCCGGTCAGCAACGATTCGATTTCGTCCAGCGGAAGCATCGTCAGCAGCTCGAAGTACATGCGCATCACGTCGTCCGGCAATTGCATGAACTTCTTCATCATGTCATAGGGCGGTTCACTGATGCCGATGTAGTTTCCCAGGCTCTTGCCCATGCGCAGCTTTCCGTCGAGTCCCACCAGGATGGGGGACATCACGCCGATCTGCTGATTCACTCCGGCGTCTTTCTGCAGATCGCGAGCCAGCATGAAACTGTAAAGCTGCTCGGTGCCGCCGAGTTCGATGTCGGCTTTGATCTCGACCGAGTCCCACGCCTGCATCACCGGGTAAAGGCACTCGTGCATGAAGATCGGCTTCTCGGCCCGATAGCGTTTGGCAAAATCGTCCCGTGTGAGAAGCTGAGCAACGGTCACCTTGCCGCACAGGTTGAGCACCTCGGCGAACGACATTTTTGCAAACCAGTCGCCGTTGCGATGCACCTCAGCCCGATCCAGATCGATCACCTTGCCCACCTGAACCAGGTAGTCGAGTGCATTCGCTTCGACCTGTTCTTCAGTCAGCCGTTTCTTGCGAGCCTCGTCACGCCCGCTTGGATCGCCAACCATCGCCGTGTAGTTGCCGATGATGATGACAGCCTGATGACCGAGTTCCTGAAACTGCCGCATTTTCTGCATGGGCACGGTGTGTCCCAGATGCACATCAATGCCAGTCGGATCGATGCCGTACTTGATGCGCAGCGGCGTATTCGATTCGCGGCTCTTCGCCAGCTTCCCGGCCAGTTCTTCCTCAGGGACGATTTTCTCGATGCCACGGCGAATGACCGCAAGCTGTTCTTCGACCGGCAGAAACGACATTTGTTCGACGAGCTTTCGCATGGGGAATTCGGATGCGTCAATCAAGTCGCGAAGGCTAACGCTGAGGCCAAGACTGTTCCACCGGATCGGAGGTGGTGCATCCTGCGGACTCACTCCGACAGGCCCAGCCAGGATCGCACAGCAGCCTCCACGTCCGACAGTTGAGCATCCGATAGTCTGCCAAGTCTCCGGACGAGCTTAACCACGGGTATCGTGACCAGGTTCTGCGCGTCAAACGCTCCGGCCTTGAGGAACCGCACTGGGAGAGTCACTTCGAATCGAGAGCCCCGAACGCTGGTCGTATGTGGTACAACCGTTGTAAGAGCACGGTCTTCATCATTTACGACAATGCTCAGCACAAGGCACGGTCGAACTTTGGCGACCATGCCGAGATCAACCAGCCAGACTTCACCCCGTTTCGGTGTCGCCATTTTCAGCCTCGGCCGCGTCGAGCTGCTGGAACAGGTCGTCGGCTGTATTGTTCAGATCGTCGTCCGACAATGCGGGAAGTTCGAGGCTCGACGTTCGTCGCAGAATGCGCGTTGCAACTTCGCGCTGTTCCGGCGGCGGCAACTCGTCAAACGTCTTTAGAATGCTCTCGACGGCTGTGCTCATTTGACGGGGACACTCCCTGGGGCCACTAATGGGTCAATCGTAGTCCTTCGCATGCCAGTGTGATATGCAAATCTGCCTCCTCGATTTGCGAATCGGCAGTGCAGTCGCAGGATGGAACGGCGAGTGCGGATTGGAAGGCGCATGCATTGGTCCGACAGGAAGGTTCAAGCTCTGTGATTCCGAATTGGCGAACGGAACGGACAGTGGCATTCCTGCTTTGCCTCGTGCTGAGTGGCTGCGGTCGCGACACGAGTTACCCCAGTCGACCGATCACTTTGATCTGCCCGTGGGCGGCGGGAGGCGGGACGGATCGGGTGTCGCGGCAGATTGCGATCTTCCTGGAGCATGAACTCGGCACTCCGGTCAACGTCATCAACGCGACCGGAGGCCAGGGCGTGACCGGGCACTCACGCGGCCTGCGGGCGAAACCCGATGGTTACACGCTGGCGATGATGACCCTCGAACTGAGCATGCTGCACTGGCGTGAATTGACTGACCTGACCTGGGAAGACTCGGCACCGCTAATGTCGCTCAATGAGGATCCGGCGGCTTTGTTCGTCCGGGACGACTCGGAATGGCAGTCGATCGGTGATCTGGAAACAGCGGTGAAGGCATCCCCCGGAAAGCTGAAAGCGTCCGGAACTGCGTCGCTGGGAGCATGGCATCTGGCACTGGCCGGCTGGTTGATTTCGATCGGTGGCGAACCCGGCGAGATGACCTGGATCCCGTCTCAGGGTGCAAAGCCATCGCTGCAGGAACTGATGAGTGGTGGTATTGATCTCGTCTGCTGCAGTGTGCCGGAAGCCAGGTCGCTACTCGATTCGGGCCAGATTCGCTGCCTGGGCGTGATGGCTGACAAACGGCTGTCGTTACCAGGGCTGGATCAACACCCGACGTTGCGCGAGCAGGGATCGGAATGGACACTGACTGGCTGGCGTGGTCTGGGAGTCCCCAAAGAAACACCGCCCGAGATCCAGCAGCGTCTGGTGCAGGTGCTGCGGAAAATCGTGACGGGTGAATCACAGGTCAACGGGCAGACATTTCCCGCATACATGGACGGAGAAGGGTTCGATCACACCTGGCGCGAGACGACTGACTTCGCGGAGTTTCTGGCGCTGAACAACCAGGCGTTCGGAGAACTTCTGACGCGCGACGAATTCTACATCGAACCAGGACCTGTCGGGCCGATGGCGTTCCCCACTGTGGCCTTCGTTGCGATGTTCGCGTGCGTGATTGTGATTGCGGTGGGTCGACTAACCGGACTGGGACTCGCAGGTGAGAACGGCGTCCACTCGGAGACCGGTGGCAATCGTGTCGGTAAGAATATGAGGGCGGTGTTGTTTGCGTCCGTGCTACTGAGCGTCGCATTCTTTGCTCTCGCAGCAGAACCTCTGGGCTTTGTGCTTGCGGCGGGGATCGTAGTGGCCGCGATGGGAATCCTGCTGGGCGCACGTCCGCGCGTGGCTGTTCTGTTGGCGGTCGTTGCCGTACCTCTGGTTTATCAGCTTTTTACAGGCCTGTTGCGTGTGCCGTTGCCGATCGGCGTAGTCGGCTGGTAATTCCGTTCGGCGGGCCGTCCCCTCAAATTCCTGTTACCGTGCGATCTCATGGCATCCAGTGAGCAATACCTGAAACCGGAAGTGATCCAGACGGTCTCGCGTCTCGATTTGCGCGCCCGGTTTATTGTGGAAGGTTTCCTCACAGGCCTGCACACCAGTCCGTTTCAGGGATTCAGCGTCGAGTTCAGCGAGCATCGGCGCTACACGCAGGGCGACGATCCGCGGGATATCGACTGGCTCGTGTATGCCAAAACGGACCGCTATTACGTCCGCAAGTACCAGGCAGAGACCAACATCACCGGGTACCTGGTAATGGACCTGTCCGCGAGCATGGCGTACACGTATCGGCAGAAACTCACCAAGCTGGATTACTCGATCTGTCTGGCCGCGGCGCTGGCCTACCTGATGATCCACCAGCAGGACCCCGTCGGTCTGGTCACGTTCGATCAGAAGATTCGCCATTGCCTGCCGGCCCGCAGTCGACGCTCGCAACTGCCGAACATGCTGGCCTTACTGGCACAGTCGAAACCGCAGGGCGAAACAGAGATCGCTAAGAATCTGCAGCAGGTCGCGGCGATGGTGAAACATCGCTGTCTGCTGATGGTGTTTTCGGATCTGCTCACTGATCCCGAGCCGGTCATTAAGTCGCTGCAGATGCTGCGCTTCGGCGGTCACGACGTGATTCTGTTTCACGTGCTGGATGAAGCCGAGGTGACTTTTCCGTTCGACGGACTGGTCGACCTGGAAGACCCGGAGACCGGCGATATGGAACGCAACATTGATGCCAAGGGAATGAGAGCTGACTACATCGAGTCACTGGCTGAGTTACGCGATATGTGGGCTCGCGAATGCCGTCAGATCGGAGCCGACTATGTTCCACTCGATACCAGTATGAATTTCGGAACGGCGCTGCTCGAATATCTGGTCCAGCGAAAAGCCCGCTGTTGAAAGCCGCCCAGACCTACGCTGCCCGTGAACTACGAGCGAGATAGTTCGTCGTCAGGAACTGTTCGAGAATCTCGTGATACTTTGGCAGGTGCCGTAGATACCCGCGCGGTGTGATCCGGTACACGTCCATCTCGCGCTGTCTGAAAAAGTAATACAGCTCGCGGACAAACACCCGCGTATCAACGTGACAGCCGCCAAACTCGAACGAAACAGCATCAACCCGTTGCTCGTCCAGCATGCGCTGCGCTCCCCTCAGGACATCCAACTCGTGTCCCTCGACGTCGATCTTCAGCAGGTCGATGTGGTCAATGCCACGCTCAGCACAGTAGTCATCCAATGTTTGAACCTGCACGGACTCCGATAACTCCATATGACGACCATGATGGCTCAGGTCACGCCGTGTCAGCGAACTGAGCCCGGATGCTGGTGTGTCCGAATACAGGGTCGCTGCTCCGGGCTCTGCTCCGAGCGCCACGTTATTCAACTGCAACCGCGTGTCATTCGAGAATCGTGCCTGCAACTGTTCGAAGGCATCCTGGCCGGGTTCAAAGCAGTGGATTTCGAGTGCTGTATTCGGGCACCGGGACGTAATCAGGTTTGAGAATTGTCCGATGTTTGCTCCTGCATCGATGATGCGGCATGTCGCAGACCGGCACTCATTCACCAGTCGGACGAGCGCCAGTTCTCCGCTGGTCTCTACCTTGGTGCCACAGCCAACACCCATCAGATAATGCGAAAACTTGACATTGTATTCGAGCATCGATTGACTAATTCCGTTACCCGTAAAGCGGCTCACAAACTTCTTGAGAACTGACATGATTCGGCTCTGTTACGAGACATGGACAGGGATCAGCACTGCTCGTTTCAATCGCGGAATGTTAGCAGCAGCGTGTGCGATGCCTTCACGCCACACGTACTTCCTGAACGTGCGACTCCGAAGGATCAGCAGCATGGTAGATGTGGTCCGCCCACGGGACGGCCATGAACGATTCATCCCGCATCGTGAGCGCGATCATGAACGCCGCCACATTGCGGGCTGAGTAAGTCTGATGGGCTTTTTTCCAGCCGTTGCACGCGATGCGCACGGCTTCCACGTCATCGGCCCTCAAGCGGCGGACCTGCGCGACCAGATCATCAACGTCGGAAAAGAAGACAGCCTCATCCGGTGAAAAAAGCTGCTCGATTCCGTTACCTGCCGGTGTCAGGATGAGCTGACCATTACCAGCGATCTGGGCAATTCGATCGGATGAATACAGCTCGACGTCCGTACGACGGCTCAGGTTCAACGACATGCGACTGTCACGCAACAGTTGTTCCTTCTCGTGTCCAAAGATGCTGCGGTTGCCAAGGCAGCCGAAGATTCCCAGCCGTGCGTTCGACAAAGACGAAGTTAGAACCTTCAGGAATTTCCGTCTCTCAGGAGCACGCTTGTCACTGCCAATAAACACAATGTCGTATTTCGGGGCCGCGTTTTCGAATGCACGGTGACGTTCGATGGACGGCTCAACGGGATTCGGAATGAACGCCGCCGGACAGCCGGGACGACTCAGGCCTTTCAGAAGATCGCCCGCTGTCGTGGTAAAGATCGCGTCAAGCGCATCGACGCGATCGTGCAGATGCTGAATGTGCTGGGGTACCCACAACGGATCGACGTACCACAGACCAATGCGTATCTCAGGGACCTCATTGCGGATCGCCAGCAGTGTTTGTTTTGAAATGTATTGCGCATGCCCGAGTATCAGCAGGTCCGGTGCAATATTTCGACACGTCCGAATCAGTGCAGTGTTGGCTCGACCCTTGCCGAAGGTTTTGCTGCCCGTCAATGACAGCATGCGGGCGCGGTCGTTGATGCTGAATGGATAAACGAAACAGCCAGCCTGAATCAGGCCCTGGTTCATTTTGATGTCTGGATTGAAGAATACGCGACCATCTTTAGCAAACTGATAATTGGCCGCATGCACAACGCGCAGGCCCGAGAAATCACGCGGACTTGTTGAACTGCCTGATATTGTCATGTTGCTTTTCCTGGCCCGTGTTCGCATGCCTCGCCAAATCACGCGGCCTTTTTCTTCAGCTCAAAAATTCCGCAGCCATACTTCAATCCAAACGTCTCCTGCCCGGCCGGGCTATCCGGATCCGCATCCACATGCAAACGGCCTGCATCATCGACGTAGCTGAACGATTCCACGGCAAAGTCATCTGCCAGTTTTTCACGCAGGTACGGCAATGAGAACACTCGATGCGCGTTGAATTCAATGCGCTGATCACGGCCAATCGGCGTCGACAGGTAGAACGTTCCTCCTGGTCGGACCATACGTGTCATGTTCTGCAGGCCGATGACATGCCCGTCAAAATTGATCGGGTCGCCGTAGCGCCCCAAACCGAAATGCTCAATCGTGTGCAAACATGACAGTGAGTCCGTTGACTCAACCAGTTCGTCCGGCAATTCGCCCATCATGTCGGCGCAGACAAATTTAAGATTCGGGATATCAGAATCCAACGGCCGGACATCGATCGCCTCAATCGGCCGAAAGCTGGCGACGTGGGCGACAAAGCCGTCCACGCGTGAGCCGACGTCCAGATGTCGTTCAGGTTCTTGCTCGAATACGCGGCGTGCGACCAGGAGGTCCTGGTGAAAATAGTGGCCACTAGCACTGCCGGCCTGGGAGAATCGGTCGTCCAGAATTGGTCGCACCGGGCCAAACGGCAGCGGCTCCGACGACTGTCGAGCCTGGCGTCGCAGTTCACGCCATGTTGATAGAAAGAATGGCAGCGAGCGCACGTTACGGCTGAGTGTTTTGAATCGGAAGCCGGAGAGTTTCCACGTCCAGCGAAGTGTGTTCAGGAATGATTTCATAATTGAGTTCGATTACGTGTTAACGCGAAACAGACTGCGAACGGCTGACACAGCCCGCGACTTGCGGACTCTCTTGAGGAACAGCGGAAGCCTCGCGTGGACCGGTCGCTGGCTTGTGTCGACGCGTATGCCCTCACGACGACAAAGATCGAGTGCTCCGGGCAGCCACTTGCCCTTCAGAATTCCCGTGTCGTAGTAGTAGTCGATCAACGGGTGTTCGCGAAGGACGCTGAGAAACGACTCAGGCAGTGCATCGGAACGGCGGCTGCCGGCCATCTCCATTTGCCATCCGTTCTCACCGGCCACAAGCAACTTCCGCAATGTGGCAACATCCCACCACGCAGCCTGCAGCGAACACCGAAACTTCATACCCGGACTCAATTCACCCAGACCGAAGGGATTGTCGTGCGGCCGATCAGGATCCGGACTGCCAGCCAGTCGGATGTATCCGACGGCGGTGTTGCGGGCGTACTCGATGACGTCCCGCAGCCGCTTCGAATCGACCGGGGTCTGGAGAAAGTAGTCCTCCTGCAGATAGATGATGGAGTCTGGCTGCTGGTCGTCGAGCAGCTTCAGCAGATTGGACGCCCAGCCCTGATCGTCGCCAACGGCAAACGTGCGCACGCGTGAATGCTCAACCTTTAACTGGTTCGAGATCCACCAGGTCTGCCAGGGACAGTCGGGCCAGTAACGGTCGAACAACTGCAGAAACGGCGACCAGGCATCGCTGTACGCGTCGCACGATGAAACGACGACGCAGCATTTCTCGTGAGAACGGTCGTGACCGGTTGTACTCGACATAACAATCCTTTGTACCGTCCAGCCGGCCTCGACATTTTACGTGTGCTTACGCTGCGATTTCGGACTGGTGACCGCGATACCAGCCGATCGTCTGCGACATCCCATCTTCGAAACTCGTTTGGGCCTGCCAGTCCAGTAGTTCGGCGGCGCGGGATGTATCCAGGCAGCGACGAGGCTGGCCGTCCGGCTTCGACGCATCCCACTCGATGGAACCGTTGAATCCGGTGACCCGAGCGATCGACTCGACGAGATTGCGGATGCTGATCTCCCGGCCCGTCCCGAGATTGATCGGAGTTGGTTCATCCATGACTTCAGCCGCACGCACGATCCCCGCTGCCGCGTCATTGACGTACAGAAACTCACGGGAAGCCGATCCGGTTCCCCAGCAGGTAATGGACTTCGCGTTCTGTAACCGAGCCTCTTCGCATTTCCGGATCAATGCCGGGATGACATGCGACGAACTCGGATCGAAATTGTCGCCAGGACCGTACAGATTGACGGGCACGACAACCGCGCTCGCAAGTCCGTACTGTCGACGGTAGGCGTCCAGCATCACGAACAGCGCCTTCTTGGCCACGCCGTAGGGTGCATTCGTTTCTTCCGGGTAACCGTCCCACAGTGAGTCTTCGGAGAATGGCACGGGAGCGAATTTCGGATAGGCACAGACCGTTCCGGTGTGGACGAATTTCTGCAGCCCAACCTGACGACCGATCTCAATCAGGTGCATCCCCATCGCCATATTGGCGAAGAAGAAGCGGCCCGGGTTTTTCATATTCGCTCCGATTCCGCCGACTTCGGCGGCGAGGTGAATCACCATGTCCGGCCGCAGCCTGGAATACATCCTGCGGACACCGTCTTCAGTCGTCAGATCGAATTCGCGTCGTCGCGGGACATCAATCTGTTCACAGCCACGCTCGCGCAGAATGCGACACACGGCTGCCCCCAGAAAGCCCGCGCCGCCCGTGACGGTAACACGGCGGTTGGACCAGTCGAATGGCATGTGACTTCCCTTCTGAACGAGTGTCGAAATCTCAGGCCGCTCGTTGCTCGCTCGCGCCGGTCGAGAAGCCGGCGTCGTGCAACGTCTTCTCACGTGCGGCCAATTCGAGATCCGTCTCAACCATCATCTGAACCAGCTCCCGGAAACTGACCCGCGGCTCCCAACCGAGCTGTTCCCGTATCTTTGTCGGATCACCCAGCAGCAGATCGACCTCGGCCGGCCGACAATACCGTGCGTCAATTTCAACGTGATCCTGATAATTGAGTCCCACCTGACAGAACGCCAGTTCGAGGAATTCCCGCACGGACCACGTCTCGCCCGTCGCGACGACGTAGTCGTCTGGTTCGTCCTGCTGCAGCATTAACCACATGGCTTCGACGTAATCTCCGGCAAATCCCCAGTCGCGTTGCGCGTCCAGGTTTCCCAGATACAGTTTGTCCTGCAGGCCGTGTCGAATTCGGCCGATCGCGCGAGTGATCTTGCGAGTTACGAATGTTTCACCGCGACGTGGTGATTCGTGATTAAACAGAATGCCGCTGCTGGCGTGCATTCCGTAGGCCTCGCGGTAGTTCACGGTGGCCCAGTGTCCAAAGACCTTGGCGACGGCATATGGACTCCGCGGATGAAACGGAGTCGTCTCTCGCTGGGGTGTTTCACGCACCTTGCCGAACATCTCACTGCTCGACGCCTGATAGAAGCGGACCGTCTTACTGGCTCGCTCCTGAAATTCGCGAATGGCTTCCAGCAGACGCAGCGTGCCGCCCGCACCAATATCGGCAGTGTGGATCGGACAGTCGAAGCTGACACGTACGTGACTCTGCGCCGCGAGGTTGTACACCTCGTCCGGCTGCGACTCGTCCAGAATGCGACGCAGCGAATTTGCGTCTGTTAAATCGCCGTAGTGCAACCGCAACCGGACCTCGTCTTCATGCGGGTCCTGGTACAGGTGATCCAGTCGGCCGGTGTTGATGGTCGAGGCCCGGCGCACCAGACCGTGCACTTCGTAGCCCTTACTCAGCAGCAGTTCCGCGAGGTAACTGCCGTCCTGCCCGGTGATCCCGGTGATAAACGCGGTCCTGCTCATGTCGTCGTCCTGACTGGCGCAGCGGTACATGCACATGACATCCATGTTCGGTGGCCAGCTTTGTAGGCCGATCAGCGGAAACAGATCAATATCAGCCTCACGCGGGAGTCAGTTCAATGATCATCGTCGCGGACCTATGCTGGCCGTCGCTCGAATCCAGCACCATGAGGGGCACTGATGAGTACGACGGGTGAGAAGAAACGCATTCTGATTCTTGGCGGCGGATTCTCGGGCGTTTACACGGCCATGTACCTCGAAAAAGGGATGACAGCCGCGGAGCGCGAGAAAACTGAAGTGACGATCGTCAGCAACGAGAATTACATCGTCTTCCAGCCGCTGCTGCCGGAGGTCATCTCAGGCACGATCGAGACACTGCACTGCATCACGCCCATCCGCCGGCTGGCCAGAAAAGCCACGCTCTATACCCGATCGATTGAAGAGATCGACGTCGAGAAAAGAACCGTCCGACTGGCTCCTGAGTACCAGCCGAAGTCGATTCATCTGAAGTTTGACGAACTGGTGATCGGCCTCGGCACACGACTGAATTACGATCTGGTCCCCGGAATGCGCGAGCACGCGATTCCGTTCAAGTATCTGGGCGACGCTTTGCGACTGCGGAATGAGGCGGTCGGCGTCCTGGAAGAGGCCAGCGTCGAAACCGACCCCGTGGAGCGTCGCAAGCTGCTGACGTTCGTGGTCGGCGGCGGCGGGTTCTCGGGCGTTGAGTGTATTGCCGAACTGAACGACTTTCTGCACGCGGCGCTGAAAGCGTACCCACACATCCGTAAGGACGAGGTGCGCTGCATTCTGCTGCAGAGTGCCGATCGCATTCTGCCGGAACTGGGCGAAGGACTGGCCGAATACGCTCAAAAGATTCTCGCCAAACGCGGTGTCGACATTCGTCTGAATGTTCGCCTGAAAGCCGTGTCGGCCGACGGCGCGATCATGCAGGACAAAGCAACAAAGGAGATGACGACGATTGATGCCCGCACGATCGTGTCGACGGTTCCGTCGGCACCGCACGCGCTTGTCACATTACTGCCGTGTGCGCTCGATCGAGGACGGATCAGGGTGACCGAGAACCTGAACGTTCCAGACTGGCCTGGTTTGTGGGCCGTTGGTGATTGTGCAGCGGTTCCTCAGAAGGACGGCATCATGTCACCGCCCACGGCTCAGCACGCGCTGCGTCAGGCAAAGACCTGCGCGGACAACATCCTCGCATCGATGCGGGGTAAGCCGATGAAGGCGTTCGGATTCACGGGACTGGGCAAACTGGCGTCGCTGGGACAGCGCTCAGCCGTTGCCGAAGTCATGGGAGTCCGCTTCAAAGGACTTCTGGCATGGTTCGTCTGGCGAACGATCTATCTGTCGAAATTCCCCGGCCTTGACCGGCAGATTCGCATCGCGATGGACTGGACGCTGGACCTGCTGCTGCCACGTGACATCACACAGGTGCGAATTTTTCAGCCGGAAGCCGTGCGGCAAGAGCACTTTCATCAGGGAGAAATCATCTTTGACGACGGTGATTTCGGCGACAAGTTTTACTCAGTCGTCAAAGGTGAGGCAGAGATCGTCAAAGACGGCCAGGTGCTGGCGACAATTCGCGAGGGCGAGATCTTCGGTGAAGTCGCATTGATCGAAAACAGCGCCCGCATTGCAACAGTCCGTGCCCGGACGGATGTGGATGTCATCAGCGTGGCGCGTTCGGCATTCAAGCACCTGGTGACACACCTGCCAGGCGTTCGCGGTTCGATCGAAGACATCATGCGCCAGCGCGGAGTCGACCCGTCCCGTTTCGAAGCACTGGACGCCGCTCCGGAAGAACAGCCCCTTCCCGGAGAAAAGACAGAACGCAAATCATGAGCTGTTCCCTGTGCTTGCCACGGCACTGATGTGAGACTCAGAATGACCGCAGTCTGATGACCCCCATTGCCGACTGTTCACCGCGTTCGCAGGAGCCCTCACATGGTCGTCTCGAAACTGCAACTACGATTGATGGAGCACTTCGTTCGTGCGATGGACAGACATTGCGTGGCCACATTGCTGACGTTGCTCCTGATCGTGCCCTGCGTTCGTGCCGAGGGCCTGGACTCACCGGTTCCTGCTGGCGACTATGGCGTTGCTCTGAAGTGGCTCGGGGACGAACTTTCCGCCTCAGGCAAAAATCAGCCGCTGCTGATCGTCTGGCTGTTCGATGAATCCGACAGTATGAAAGACGACCGGCACGAAATTTCCGGGCGGCTCGCAGAATTCTATGAAGGACTCGATGCCCAGTCCGAGACCCTGGTTGTCGGCTTCGGTGACAGCATTCACCCGGTCATGAAGAATCCGGAATCCGACGTTGATGCGGTCCGCAAGGCAATCTCAAGGATCCCGGTCGATCGCACTGGGCGAGAGAAAATGTGCCGTGCTGTCGGCATGTCGGTCCAGGCGTACGGGAAAATCGCTCGCGAACGGAAGCTGCGCATGGTGCTCGTTGTGGTGACCGACGAATCGCCGTCGGACTCGGGCGACACGCAGCCCGGCGATAATCGGCTCGAACAAAGCATCCTCTTGTGCCAGCGGGCGAAGGTCCCGGTTTACGTGCTGGGTCAGGAATCGGTCTTCGGGAACGCACACACGAGACTTCGCTGGATCGATCCGATTTACCGGCTGAACCACTGGGTGCGAATCAACCGAGGCCCGGATTCGGCTTTCCCCGAGCGGCTGATGTGGAGCGGGCTCGGTCCGCTCAATGACAACGTGTTGAGTGGCTTTGGTCCGTACTCGCAGGAACGCATGTGCCAGGCGACTGGAGGCGCCTACTTCACGCTGATGCCGCAACCGAATCTCAAGGGATTCCAGGACCGGCGCCACTCGATGGCTGGTTACGAACCGGATTTGATTCCGCGGCGCGAGTATCAGGTCGCGACTGCCCGAAGTCGCTTCCGCGCCGTGTGCCGCGAGGTCCTCCAGAAGCTGAATTCCACTACTGATGCGAAGCTCAACCTGCGCGAACTCCACTTTTCGGCCGAGCCGGCCGCATTCAGTAAGCAGGCGGCCAGGGAACTTGAAAAGGCCGCGTACACATGGACTCTGTTGAATGCCGCAATCGAACTGCTCGAAGAAGTGCGCGAATTGCGAGGGTCTGAACCATCAAAGCGCTGGCAGGCTAACTATGACCTGCTGCAGGCTCAGTGCCTGACATATCGAGCCCGTCTGCCTCAATACATGATCGCGTTGAACAGACATGCCGGGCAGACTCCGAAGACCGTCGACCCGAAACACAACCGCTGGATGATCAACGCTGATCGGCGTCCAACGGACCCGACGGATAGACAGCACGCGCGACTGAAGACACTGCTGGGACTGGATGAAAGCCGCGGCGCCATGATCGACCGGTTCGCGAGCGATCGGGCCGCCGCCATCAAGGCGCTCGACCACGTCATTACCGAGCACCCAGGTACACCATGGTCGGTCGCCGCCAGGTCACAGAAACTCCGAGACATCGGCTTGAAGTTCCGTTCGTACTTCCACGACCCGCGCTATCAGGAAATCGGCAAACGGATCAAAGTGCCGGTGCTGTGACATGTAGCGCCGAATCGCTGCTTTGGATTGGGCTTCGCTTGCGGAATTCGTGCTTCACGAAGCCGTCGGATCTTTGGCGGGCGAACGAAACAGATCGGCCACACGACACTCGAATCCGGGCAGCACGTCGCCGCAGGTCAGTGTGTCGTTCTCGCGGAGGAATACCGGTTGATCCGATTCACCGGAATGGACGACCACGCCGTGATTGTCTGGATCGATCACCCACACCAGACGGACTCCGGCGGCAAGATACTCAGCCACTTTGGCCTGCACGTCGAGGTAAAGGTCGTTCGGCGAAATTACTTCGATGGCCAGGTCCGGCGAGATTGTCACGTGCCCGCGAGGAATCTCCTCTTCAGGCAACCGACCGCGACTGATGAAAGAGACGTCAGGCTTTCGTACCCGGTCTCGATCCTCACCGAAGCACTGATAACTCCCGTCAGCACCCAGCACCCATCCCGCGTTTTGCTGGCGAACAAACGCGTTCAGAAGTTCGGCCAGTTGAATTGCAACCCAGCTCGACATGCCACCCATGTTTCGCTCCACCAGTTCACCGTTGACGAGTTCGTACGACTTGGCGTCCGGCATGGTCAGCAGGTCTTCTGGCGAATAACGCGTCTGCACATCTGCAGTGCTCATTGGTCGAACCCTCTATTCTCGACAGACTTCGGAGTGAACTGAGCAGGATGTTCATCCTATCGATCGTCGCCTGCGTCGGCACAGGTTTGCCAGAATTTTGCATCAGTCAATTGTGATGCGATCGATGACCGGTCAGAATCCCGGCGCTGTCACGGTGATGGGAGCCAGACCCGGCGATGGCCGGCGCGGAGGAGCGCGTCGATGAGTGTCAGACGGACGTGACGCTCCGTAGCCGAAGTCGCCAGACTTTGGGGATCGGTCCCCTCTGGGCGGCTCAACTCGGACTCTGAATTCCTGCGAATTCAGCTACGGGACGATCGCACTGTCGTGCGGCATTCCAGATTCTCCTCCGTTCCGCAGACAGCCGAATTACTGGCTCGTTTCGCGATCCACTGACGGAGGAGCACCCTATGCGAGACCAGACGCGAAGTGGTCCCGGGTATAACCGTCGTGATTTCCTCAAGGGATCCGGGGCAGCTGTTGCTGCCACCGCGATCGCTACGGAAGCTCACGAGGCAAATGCCCAGGAGAAGAAGACCAGAGTTGCTTCCGGGCCTGTTGACGTCACGCTGAATGTCAACGGCAAGAAACACACGCTTAAGCTCGAACCCCGCACGACTCTGCTCGATGCTTTGCGGGATCAGCTCAACCTGACCGGTGCCAAGGACGACTACGACAGCACCACGGTCTCGGGCTCCGACACCGTCATGATTGACGGCAAGGCGGTCTACGCCAGCTCGCGACTTGCGATCGAGGTGGAAGGCAAAGAGATCACCACCGTCGAATCGCTGCGGAATGGCGATGAGGCCGACGAGGTCATTCAGGGCTTCGTCAAACACGACGCCATGCAGTGCGGATTCTGCACTCCAGGATTCGTCGTCGCCACGCGGGCATTCCTTAACAAAAAGCCGAACGCCACTCTGGAAGAAATCCAAGCCGGGCTCGGTGGCAACATCTGTCGCTGCGGGACCTACAACGGCATTACGGCCTGCGCCCTTGAGATTGCTCAGAAAGGAGGTCAGTGATGTCGGGACGAGTCGTCAACTGGAGAAATAACGGAATCATTGGTGAAGACACTCCGCGGCTGGATGGCCTCGAT
Source organism: Planctomycetota bacterium (assembly GCA_963579025.1). Lineage (GTDB taxonomy): Bacteria > Planctomycetota > Planctomycetia > Planctomycetales > Planctomycetaceae > CAUZFZ01. The sequence continues at coordinate 21,110 of CAUZFZ010000037.1, forward strand.
AAGGCCTCGGGCTTCGCGAAGTACACCGCCGACATGAATCAGAAGGGCACGTTGTTCGCCCGGCTGCTGACCTGCAAACACGGCAAGGCGAAGATCACTCGCCTGAATGTCGATGCGGCGAAGGCAGTTCACGGTGTGCATACCGTCTACCTCTTCAAGAACGAGGGAGACGAGAGCAACTGGGACGGTGAACTCATCGCGGCTGTTGCGGCCGAAACCGGCGATCAGGCCGAAGACGGCGTGCGAGCGATTGAAGTCGCTTATGAAGAACTTGAGCACTTCGTCGATGAGGAAGACCTCGAAACGGCTCGCGAACGCGAACTGACCAAAGAAGGCATCGTCGACCGAACAGTCGGTGATCCGGACAAGGCAATCGCAGACGCCGACGTCGTCCACGAGGGCTACTACGGCGTGGCTACGATCAGCCACATGTGCATGGAACCGCATGGGGCTCACTGTGAGTGGAACGAATCGGGCGAAGGTCCGAAGCTGATTGCTCGACATTCGACGCAGGCGGTTTCGACAACCGGACCGCAGTTCGCCAGCAAATTCGGACTGGATGCAACTGATGTCCGCGTCATCTGCAATCACATCGGCGGCGGCTTCGGATCGAAGTTTGCCGCGGATATCTGGGGCTGGGCCGCGGCTCAGATGTCGAAAGACACGGGACGCCCAGTACGTCTGATGCTCGATCGTCCGACCGAGTTGAAGACTCCGGGCACGCGTCCGTCTGGATTCGGCAAATGCACGGTGGCCGCGAAGGAAGACGGCACCATTACGGCATGGAAGAGCCACTACTGGGGCACCAGCGGACCGCAGGGCCGCACGGTCGACGGAAATCAGTTGCCATACGTTTTCGACTTTGAAAACAAGAAAGTCGAAACGACCGGCCTGATGACCAACTGCGGACCGAATCGCGCCTGGCGTGCTCCGCCGCATCCGCAGCTCTGTGCTCTGACAGATCCGCCGATTACGGACCTGGCAGCGAAGCTGAAGATGGATCCGTTGGATGTTTATCAGAAGAACCTTAGCAACCTGGACCGTCAGTCAGCAGACGGCAAGGCTGCGGTCTATGCCGCGGAACTGGAACGCGCGGCCGAGCTGATGGAGTGGGAGGACAAGTATCACCCACCAGGTGAAGGTGGCGACGGCGCCGTGAAACGCGGAGTCGGCGTGGCCATGCACCGCTGGGGTGGTCGAGCTGGAGCGTCGAACTGCACTGTCAAGATTTATCCGGACGGTGGAGCCGAAGTCTTCCTGGGAAGTCAGGATCTGGGTACCGGCACACGTACTGTCATCGCGATGGTGCTGGCCGAATCCCTGGGTCTGCCATTAAGCGGTGTGAAAGTTCACATCGGCAGCAACGAGTATCCGAAAGCGAATCCGTCGGGTGGCTCAATCACCGTCGGCGGTGTCAGCGGTCCAGTGCGTCGAGCGGCTCTGGATGCCTTGTGGATGATCATGGACAAGGTCGCCGCAAAGTATGGTGTTCCAGGCGACGATCTGGACGCTTTCGGTGGCCACATCTGGCACGACAACGAGGAAGTCTGCACCTGGTCGCAGGCCTGCTCGCTGCTCGGTCCGATGCCGATCGAAGTTCAGGGCTCTGGCCCGCAGAACGACGGTCTGACGTCCTCCGGCGTGGCCGGTGTTCAGATGGCCGATGTCTCGGTCGACACGGAAACCGGCATTGTCACCATGAACAAGATGGTGGCCGTGCAGGATTGCGGAGCGATCATCAATCCGTTGACTGCTCGCAGCCAGGTCTATGGTGGCCTGATCATGGGCATCGCGTACGCTCTGTCGGAAGAGCGGATCATGGACAACAAGACCGGCCGTTACATCAACGCCGATCTCATCAACTACAAGTTGCCGCGTATCGGTGACATTGGTGAGCTTGTCGTCGAGATGTATCAACCGGAATCCGAATTCGGCCGTGGAGTGGTGGGCCTGGGAGAACCACCGGTCATCTCGACCGGAGCGGCGATCTCGAACGCCGTCCAAAACGCGACCGGTGTGCGTGTTCCCGTTATTCCATTAACCCCGAAACGTGTCCTCGAAGCTCTCGGTTAAAGGCCTTCGTACTCACCTCGAAAGGAGGTCCACATGCGACCTTTTGAATACGCGAGACCTCAGACCGAAACTGAGGCCGTGGAGTTGCTGAATGACCACGACGGTCACACTGCTGTCCTCGCGGGCGGCACTGACCTGATGAGTCTGCTGAAGCAGGACGTCGTCCAGCCCGAGCGGCTGGTCGACATCAAAGACATCGAGAGTCTGCAATCGATCACGTCCGCCGACGATGGCGTACTGATCGGTTCGACCGTGACTCTCGATGATGCTCTCGAAAACCCGCTGTTGAGTGATCATCACTCCATCCTGCAGGTGATCGAGGAACACCGGGCGATTCAGATTCAGGCGATGGGCACGCTCATCGGTGATCTGTGTTCGCAGCCACAGTGCTGGTATTTCCGCAACGGCTACGGTCTGCTCGGTCTGCAGAACGGCGAGTCGCTCGTGGAAACCGGCGATAACCGGTACCACGCGATCTTCGGCAACAGCGGCCCGGCGAAGTTTGTGAGTTCCTCACGCTTCGCTCCGTCGATGGTTGCCTGGGGAGCCAAAGTCCGAGTCATCGGCCCGGCTCCACAGGACGAAGAGTACATTCCACTGGAATACTTCTTCGTCGCGCCGAAGACCGAGCGACAGGGCACAACCGTCCTGAAGCCCGGCCAGCTCATCACGCACGTCTGGCTGCCGACGGTGGCACCGAACGTACGCAGCGCATCGTACGAAGTCATCGAAATGAAAGGTCTGGATTATCCGCAAGCGGCAGCGTCTGTGTGTCTTCAGGTCGAAGGTGACATCGTCCGGGACGCGAGAATTGTGATGGGACACGTCGCCCCGACTCCGTGGATCGCCCACGAAGCCGCCCAGGCCCTGATCGGCCGCACCATACGGGAAGACACAGCGTCAGAAATCGGTTCCCTTGCTGTCTCGCGAGCCACTCCGCTCTCGAACAACAAGTACAAAGTCCAGATGGCACGAACAGCGGTCAAGCGAGCGTTGTTGAAGGCCGTCGATAAGTTGGACCTTTAAGTAGGATGGGTCTCCAGACCCGTCCATGAATGTAGCCACGCTCGCCAGAGCGTGGATCAAGCCACCGTCTGGCGACGGTAGCTACAGAATAAATACTCGGGCCACTCGCCGCGATCGGCGGCGATGCCCTTCCTAATCAAACGAGGACCGAACCATGCAGCACGAACTCGAAGTCGTCCGAGGGGTCCGCTGCCGTCATTTGCTTTCGAAGGGTCTGTATCTGAACGCAGGCCTTCCGGACGACGGCAACCCGATCGGCGACGGCAACTTCTGGTGCGCCAACACGCAGGAGACCTACGGCCCCGACAAGGGCTTCTGCAACGGAGAAGACTGCACCGTCACGACCCGATCCTGCTACGAAGCCCCGTAGACAGAGCAGCGGAACGTTAAGAACTGAAACCCTCGCCCGTTTACGACCGGGCGAGGGTTTTTTATTGCGCGGCCGCCTTACTGCGTGATAGGCAGTGTGAATACTTCACTCCTGAGGAACAGGTATGGCGGCAAACGACTTAATCAACCGGGTCACAGTGGACCCGTCGATTTGCCGCGGTAGACCATGCATCCGAGGTCTGCGGATGCCGGTCGAGACTGTTCTGGAACTACTGGCGTCACGCATGTCGGAATCCGAGATACTTAGCGACTATCCCGACCTCGAACCTAACGACATTCAGGCCTGCCTCGTGTACGCCCAGAGACTGAGTCAGGTAAAGACGATCGTTGGTGCTGCTCCATGAAGTTTCTCGTGGATGCCCAGTTGCCGGTCCGTCTCCGTGACTTTCTGATCAAGACAGAGGGCCTCAGTCGTCTCCGGCATCGGCCAGGAATTCTGCAGTGCGCTGCCGGCAGCTATCTGGAAACTCGAAACGCGTAGGTCGTCTGAGATTTCTGCCCACTGCGCTGTAGCCGCCCGCTGTCCACTGCCTGTCTGAGATCGCGGCTGGCCGTTGCCGTCGATAGGCCGGGGAACAGTGGCAGATAGTCCTTGCGGGCGAATTCGCTGTTCTGGAACCGTTCCCGAGCGACGGCGAGACGGTCGGCTGCAGTGACTGGCTTCGCAATTAATTGAGTCAGTGTCTCGTCCAGAGCCCGTTTCGTTGCGAGCAGTGAGAACTCTACGAACGCGGTGGAATTACCGGCGCGATCGCACTGTCGCAGCACCGCGTAGTAGTCGCTCTGCTGGTCTCGAATAATCGACTCGACAGGAACATAGGCGAAGACCGTGTGGTACTCGCTCAGAATCAGCGTGTGCCACAGACGGCCAATGCGACCGTTGCCGTCTTCGAATGGGTGGATGAATTCCAGCTCGTAATGAACAACCGCCGCTTTGACGATTGGATGCGTCGCCTGGCCGGCGGCGAGGAACTGCAGCAAATTCTCCACCTGCCAGGCGACTCGTTCGGCTGGTGGCGCGACGTGGGCGACTCGGCTTCCATCCAGGACCCCGATGTTGCCGCGACGCCAGCTTCCCGCTGACTCGATCAGGCCGGACATCAGGACCTTGTGGGCCGCCAGCAGGTCATTCGGTTCGTTCGCGTTCCATCCCGATAACCGGTCGTACGCGGCAAGCGCATTCTTCACTTCGCGGATTTCCCGGCGCGGCCCAGTGACTCGCCGACCTTCGAGAACGGCAGTGATCTGCTCGTCCGTGAGTGTATTGCCCTCGATGGCGACGCTTCCTTGAACGCTGCGAACGCGTAGAGATTTCCGGAGCATCGGGGCAGGTCGCGGGCGGTGTTGCCCCTCATAGCGACCGATCAGGCGCTCAATGTCGGCCAGCAGGCGGATGCACTCAGCAGTCATTTCGAATGGCGGAGTCATGACTGATAGTATCATCTGACACTATCGGTCATGAAAGCCTGTATCCCCTTCAACCGTCTGTTCGCCGCAAGCGCAACGCCAAGTAAATAGCGTAAACGAATATCAGTTGTGCGAGAGTTGAGCATGCGGTCGTTATATACCGCTGATCGATCAGGCTATCGGGCGATGCTGTGCCGGTCGTTGCGTTTGATTTCAGGACGTCGACCGGAATACCAATCGTCCAATCGACGTCGACGCTGTTGAGATGACTGAACTCAATTCCTGCAAAGAATGGTCTGCGCGGCCATCGCTCCGCCCACTCAAACAGCATGCGGGGATCCCGGCTGCTGGCGGCTCGATGCTGCACTCGCCGCACGATTTCTGTCGGATCGGTGAGAATCTGACCGGCAGCAGTGATGGCGCGGCAACGGCCCCGGTAGTCCAAATGCACCTGCTCACTGTTCAGCCAGTGCGGGATGTCGAAGATGACTTTGTCTGGCTGCAGCGCGGCAGATCCTGGACTCTCGTCGTTCTTTGTCAGCCACACTCGAAAGAAGACGCGCGGTAGATCCCGTTCTTCATCCACCGCAGCAAAGAACAGGACCTCTGTGCCGACATCCACGGCGTCGCGAGCGACGTAACCAAAACCGGCGGTGCCATCCAGCGGCCATGGTTGATGCTCAGGCAGTGAACGCAGGACGCTTTTCAGAGCAAAACGGGGTGCATTCCCAGTCTCCGAGATTGAAGCGATGACAATAACGTCACTGGCATCCACAGCCGATTCCAGTGAGAGGGCGAAGGCGTCGTAGTGATCGGCATGGGCCAGCCGGGACAACGTTGCGAAGACGAGTGCACCGCAACAAAACACAAACAGATGCCCCAATCGCCGCAGCATGACTATCTCTCGAAGGCACGGACACTCTGACTGCATCGCGCAATACTGTGAGTTACAGGCCGTCGTCCACACGGACACCGAGGTCAACGACAGAATCGGTCGACCAATCGACATTGCCAGAGTATCAGGTTCTCGAATTGGTTCCGGAACGAATTGTTGAAGCCGTCGGGAATCATGCACCTACAGACTCTTGAGGTATCTGATCAGTGCCTGCCGGTCCGCTGCGTTCAACTCGTCAGGTCGCTGCTGGTGGCTGAATCTGACGATGACGTCCTCGACCGATGTGGCCTGCTTGTCGTGGAACAGTCCGGAGCGGTGGCCGACTCCGCGCAGCGACGGCGGATTGAACTTTCTTAGTCCCCGCTGGTCGACCAGGCCCACATCGTAAACCTGCTCAGATGTCAGTGTCTGTCCGCTGTGGCAGGACGCGCAGTCCAGGGATTTGAAGATCGCGCGCCCGCGCTCAACGAGTTTCTGATCTGCGTTGCTCACGGCGGGGAGATAGGACGGCGGGGGCGGCAGCGTCTTCAGAAACGCCGCAAGATCGCTCGCCTGCGATTTCGAAATTCCCCGGCCCTTCATCGTGGATTCGGCAGACTGATGGATTTGAGCGACCAGTGTTTTCTTCTTGCCGTTCCATCCCCACGGTCCCGTCTGGCCGACTCCCAGCAGTGACAGAACGCGCTTGGGAGCACCGGTTGTTTCGTCGCCGAACGTGTCGGACATGCCACCGTTCGTGTGCCCGTCTGTATGGCAACTGTGACAACTGAACCAGCTCGCATGAGACAGGCGGGCGTTGAAGAACAGAAACTCACCGCGTTCGGCCGGACCCGGTTCCGGCGCCGGGCCGAGAGACAGATGCGAGACGTAAATGTTGTCGTCGAGATACGTGCTGCCGGCGCTGTAACGATTGGTCGAGTCGTAATTCTCACTGTCAGAGTAGTCTTCTTTGTATTCCTCTGTTGTTGACGATTCGTCGGGCGAGTCCGCGTCGGCAGTTTCGACTGGTTTCTTATAGTCTTTGACCGGATAGCGATTGTCTTCCGGAACGTCTTCATAACTCAGGTTCATGTCGACCAGAGCCAGGGAATCGGACAGTTCGTTGACGACGACAAATCGCCCGTCAGAGACCGGCAGAAGAGCGACGGGTCGACGCCCGACGGCCAGGCGGCGGAACGCTTTGCCGTCGGGCTCGAAGACCGTCACCTCGTTCACTCCGGCCAGAGCAATCACTGGGCGGCCCGCAGCGTCAATGAACAGTGAGTTCGGGTCGCCGGCTCCCTGACCCGCGTAGCCGACTGACAGGAAGCGGCCTTGCACGGCCGTCTCGCCGCCCTGCAGCATTCGTTCGAGATCTGCCAGCAGGACAAGATTGTCGACCATGACTCCCCAGACGATGTCGCTGCGACGAGGAGTCGCGAGGTCATTCAGAAACTGATGCGAAATCAGCAGCTTGCCCGTGTTCCTGTTAACTGCCAGACCCCGAATGTTGTGGCCTCCGATTTCGTGAATCGCTTCGACTCGTTTGGTGTCCCGCATGTTGATGACGGCGAGATACCCACCGAAGGTATCGGCCACAAGCAGCCTGTCGTCGTTCTCCACAAAAAGCTGTTCGCGAGGTGCAAATGGCAAATCCAGCGTCGCGACCAGTTCGGGATCAAACCGAAATCCATCAGGAGCATCACCGTCCGGCGCCAGCAGGTTGATCACGGTCAGTTTACGAGACCACAGACAGGCGACTGTGCAGAGTCGGCCGTAGTGCGACAGCTCGACCGTGACCGGATTACTTGGCGTGGGAATGGACTGTGTCACCGTGGCCGATTCCCGGTCAATCTGCAGGATGTGCAGTTGCGAGCGTTCTGAATCGACGACCAGCAATCGCGAACCGTGCTTCGCCAGATCGGTCGGGCGTCCACCGAGACGGAATTCGCTCACGACAGACCACTGTTCGAGGTCGATGACGGAAAGCGTGCCGCAGCGATTGGCGACGACGGCGGTGGTTTCATCCAGCCGTTCGATGGCGAGGGGACGCCGAAACATCACCGCGTCACCGGGGACGCGCGACAACGCACCGCTGATCGGAGCAGCGTGAAGATCAGTGCATGAGAGCAGCGTGACGACCACGAAGGCAACAAATCTGCGCATCCTGTTAATCCCCAATGCTCAGAGAGCGGTGACGGACAGAACATCATGATGGCCCGTGGCCAGCAAAAAATCGACACGAGTCGCCTTGGCGAGACTTTCGTGCCAGCGGGCTGTATCAGGCTGTTTCCGGTCAGGTAATACATCATTGGCAGGTCGCACCGTCCACGTGAAGCCTGCGTCTGCGACGTCGGGACGTGTGCAGGGAGATAACTTGTCTGACGGCGGAGAAAATCTCGCCTGCTGTCATCAGCATTGTGGTTAAATGACCCTGCTGAACCAGTAGTACGAGGAGTTTCGGTCGTGCATGTCAACAACGCAGATGTCCGCGGGCGACAGCGTACTTACATTGCCGTTGCAGTGTTTCTGTCCGTGGCGTTTCTGATCCTGCGGAATTCGCCATGGCAGGGATCGGTAGAACTGCACACGCTGATGGAAGCCGTCGCGATGATGCTGGCATTCTTCGTCGGCACGATGGCCATCGTTCGTTTCTACAGCCGGAAATCCAATCGATTCCTGTTCGTGGGGACAGGATTTCTGGGGACAGGTCTACTGGACGGCTATCACGCGGTGGTCACGTCGAGCTGGTTCAAGGACTCCTTTCCGTCAGACCTTGGTTCACTCATCCCGTGGAGTTGGGTCGCGTCGCGAATGTTTCTTTCCCTGTTCCTATGGGTCAGTTACCTGGCGTGGAAGCGCGAAGATGAACTGGGCGAGTCGGGACGTATCCGTGAGGGCGCGATCTATTTCGGAGCCATCGCGCTGACGCTAACCAGTTTTGTGTTCTTCATCTTTGCGCCGCTGCCGCGCGCCTACTATCCCGAGTTCATGTTCCATCGGCCTGAGGAATTCATTCCCGCGGTCTTCTTCCTTCTCGCACTGGCCGGGTACTGGAGTAAGGGAAACTGGCGAACCGACGGATTCGAGCATTGGCTGGTCATTTCGCTGGTCGTCGGATTACTGAGCCAGGCCATGTTCATGTCACTCTCCGGACGAGTATTCGACGCGATGTTTGATCTGGCCCATCTGCTCAAGGACGGCAGCTACGCCTGCGTGCTCATCGGATTGATGGTCGGGATGTTTCATTCGTTTCGACAGGCCGACTCGAGTGTCGAGCAGATACGACTCTCGAACGCAGACATGAAGCAGGTAAATGAACAACTGGAAGCTGAAATCGCAGAACGCCAGGCGGCCGAGCAGTCCGCGACAATGGCGGCGGAAGACCTGAAGGGCACGGTCGCGTCCGAACGTGAAGCCCGGGCCCGGATCGAAGACCTGGTGGTTCGCATCCGCGATGCCGTCCAACGATTGTCGTCGTCATCACAGGAGATTCTGGCCAGTACACGCGAGCAGATCCGCGACGCGCAGCAGCAGGCAACCAATGTGGCGGAAACGATGTCCACGGTTGAAGAGGTGGCGCAAACCGCAGAGCAGTCGTCACAACGCGCCAGTGAAGTCGCCGTTGCGGCGAAGCATTCCGATGACATTGGAAAATCGGGCCAGCAGGCTGTCGAGAATTCCGTGCAGGCTATGTCCGACGTGAAAGGTCAGGTCGAGTCGATCGCCGAAAACATTCTGTCTCTGGCCGAGAGAGCCCAGGCCATCGGCGAGATCATTGCCAGCGTCAGCGATATTGCCGAACAGACAAACCTGTTGGCACTGAACGCTGCCATTGAAGCTTCGAGAGCCGGTGAACATGGAAAAGGGTTTGCTGTGGTGGCTGCCGAAGTGAAGTCCCTGGCAGAACAATCGAAACGAGCAACCGGACAGGTCCGCCTGATTCTCGGAGAAATCCAGAAGGCGACCAACACGGCTGTGATGGCAACGGAACATGGCACGAAGTCGGTCAACGTCGCCGCGAATATCGTGACCGAGGCCGGCCAGATGATCACACGTCTTGCGGAAACCATTTCCGAATCGGCGCGTCTGGCAAACCAGATTTCCGCGTCCTCAGGACAGCAGTCCGCGGGTGTCACGCAACTGAATAATGCGATCAAGGACATCGACCGGATCACAAGTCACAATCTGGCAGCCGTGCGTCAGATTGAAGTGGAAGCACAGAATCTGAGCAGCCTGAGCGCCGAACTGTCCGAACTGACGGCCTGATACTTTCGGTTTGCTGGCTTCGTGCACCAACAAGACCAATACGCAGTGTCTTACGATGTTCATTGTCGGCTTCTCCTGGACCCGGCCCAAAGACCAACTCAACACTTGAAGTCCGAGCGCAACCGGTGGTTGATTGTCTGCGGAGCCGAAATCTCGTATTCGACACAAACTAATGGACGTTGTCATGACGATGACGCAGAACTTCTGCGGATTGACTGTTCCCGGCCGACTTGAAAAGAAGAGCAGAATCGATCGTCCGTGAGAAAATACGATGAACTTCGGCCGATGACTTCCGACAAGTCGACAGCTTGCGTGCAGCCTGTTCAGCGGGAAAACGAATTTCTGTGCCTGCGGCACCCGACCACGAGTGTTCAAGCCACCCTGCGGACTCGTGTTATCCAGCATTAACTTCCAGCCATTGAGCAGTTGTCGTCAGGAAATTACAAATCCGACGCTCGGCATTGCGTCCCTTGGATTACCATGACTGCAGTTCTCAACTGCCTGCCGGACTCTCACGAGTCTGGCCACGCTCGGAATCACGTCGGAAGGACGCAGTCACACGATGCCGGAATCACCTGTGAGACCAGCAGATGGAACGCATGAGAGTCGGAGCAATCGTCCGTCGCGACAAGTGCTGTCACGGCGGCGCGTCCTGCAGGCGGGCAGCATCGGAGCTGTCGGATTGACTCTGCCGCAGCTGCTGCAGGCGGAAGAACGTCAGCAGTTGGCAACGGGTACCAGCACGCAGCCGAAGTCCTGCATCTTCATCCATCAATTTGGTGGACTGAGTCAGCTCGACTCGTGGGATATGAAAACCGATGCTCCTCGGGAAATTCGGGGTCCGTACATTCCGATTCAGACGGCGACTCCGGGATTTCAAATCTGCGAGCTGATGCCGCAACTCGCGGGAATGTCGGAGCACATCGCTGTCGTTCGGTCGATGACGCATCATATGGCCGAGCACCGACAGGCCAACTCGATGTATCTGGCTGGTCGCGTGAACCCCGCCGCCGACGATCCGTCGTTCGGAGCGATGGTGACTCAACTGCGGCCTTCCGAAGCAACTCTTCCGGGCCACGTGTGGTTGCAGAAATTTGGCGGCGGAGCTGCTCCGCCCGACCATACGTATTTGACCGGGGGGCGACTGGGCTTGGGTTGCGCACCGATGTTGATCGGCGAACGGCACGACGACAATCCGGCTTCAGCCGATTTCCGGGTGCGTGCGTTCGACACGCCGCAGGACGTGACGTCCACACGTCTGCAGGAGCGACGAAGTGTATTGCGGGGTTTTCAACGCCATTCGCCAGTGGCAACAACTCCCGAGTTCGACGCCCACAGCCTGTATCAGCGACGGTCGTTTGAACTACTGCACGGCACCGCCGCCAAAACGGCTTTCGACATCGATCAGGAAAACGCACAGGTCAGGGATCGCTATGGACGCAATCCGCTGGGCCAGAACCTGTTGCTCGCGCGACGTCTGATTGAATCCGGCGTTCGACTGGTCAACGTCGTCGCCTGGACGGGACTGGCCGCAGGGGAGAAATTTGTCAGCGTCGAGACCTGGGACATGCACGGAAACGCCGATGTTGGCATCTTCGAAAACGGCTGGAACGGATTGCCGTTCGCTTTGCCTCGCACGGACCAGGCCGTCGCAACCTTGCTGGAAGACCTGCGCATCCGCGGACTGCTGGATTCGACGCTGGTGGTCCTTGTCGGTGAATTCGGCAGAACGCCCGTCATCCGGAAAGGTGGCCGACGCATCGGCCGTAATCACTGGCCGCAATGCTATTCTGCGATGATGGCAGGTGCGGGCGTTCGAGGAGGCACTGTGTACGGCGAATCCGATAAACGCGCCGGCTACGTCAAATCCAATCCCGTCACACTCGAGGATTTCACGGCCACACTTTTTGCCGCGATGGGCATCAACCCCGCTTCGCGACTCAGCCCCGACGGCTTCACAGATCCCGCCAGCACGGGCGATCCAATTAAAGCCCTGTTGTAGGGCGACTGGCCAATGTGCTGCGCCCGGTTCTACCGTCGCCCAGCCGCCGTTCGGTCTGGCACATATCCTGCGCAACGCCATCTGAACAGGGCCGACGTTGAATCGATCGGAGCACTTCTCTCCGATGCGCATCGGAGCGATTCTCCGTCCGCACGGACATCTGGCCTCGTACGGTCAATATGCGGCCATCGGGCAGAATCTTTGTCAGAATTCCGCGACGAATGACAACACTGCGTGGAAACTCCTGAATGTCCGACGCAGATCAACGGCAGTAGTTTACCGAGCGATTCTTACATACCCAGCACAGGATTTACGGATTGTGTGTAACGCTGCTTGGTAGTCGAAACGATGCGGACGAAGTGTTTCAGGAAGTCAGCCTGCTGATCTGGCGTGACTGGGACAAGTTCGATTCGTCCCGGGACTTTGTTCGCTGGGCTGGTGGCTACGCCGTCAATGTCGTGCGCAACCAACGCCGAAAATCGACCGATCGACCAATCCTCAGCGACGAACTTCTGGACCAGATCGCCGAGACACGAAACCGCTCAGACGACCGGCTTGAAGCCCGGCGAAAGGCGCTCGAAGGCTGCCTGGAGGAGCTGCAGCAGGACCAGCAACAGCTCGTCGCCCAGTGTTATAGTGGTTCGGATTCGATCCGAGCTCTGGCAAGCAGCCGGAACGTTGAGCCGAACGCGATGTACAAACGGCTTGAGCGATTGCGGCGAATCCTCTTCGACTGTGTTCAGCGAAATCTGCAATCCGAGGGGATGGTATGAGTAGTCCAGCGGACTTCGTTCCATCACCAGAATTGTGGTCGCTGACGGCTACCGCCTGTGATGGCACACTGACCGAGGCGCAGCGAGACCAGCTGGAGACGGCGTTGCTTGAGGGCGGTCACGAGGCCCGGCAGTTCTATGTGGAGTATCTGGATCTGCATGCGACTCTCGCCTGGCGATTCCGCGACGGTCCGACTGAAGCAGACAACGGCCACGGTGAACTGGTGGCATTGGATCCGTCGCCAGTGGCGGCTCAGTCTTCGCGTCGCGCACTAATTCGAATGACGATCGCCGTTGCTGTTTTGCTTCTCGTTGTCTCGGCAAGTTACTTCAGGAATCCGGCCGTCGACGACGACTTGCCTGAACCTGGACTCAGAATCAACTTTCTGACAGGCAGCGTTGCTCTGACCGATAGCGATGGCGCGGTTCTGAAAGTCACGGCGGGCATGCGAATCGGAGAACGCAGCACGATCCAGACGAAGGACGAATATAGCCTGGTCACCGTCGTGTTCGATGATGCCACGAAGCTGCTGATCGCCGGGAATTCAATCGCCACGATTTCCGATCTGAACAGCAAGTTGGTGGAGCTGGAACAGGGAACAATCTCGGCATCCGTGACCCCTCAACATAATGGTGCCATGGTCATTCGAACGCCGTTGGCCAGCATTGAGGTCGTCGGTACGGAGTTCTCTCTGGCGGCCTCGGCCGAGCAGACAGACGTGCGAGTCACTGAAGGCCGCGTCAAAATGACCCGCAGTTCCGACGGTGAGTCTGTTGTCATCGCCAAGGGAAAACGCGCCGTCACCGACACTCAGTCTGCCAGTGTCGTTGTCGAATCTGCGAGCCCCGTCCCCGACACCTGGGATGAGGCGTTCGAATCCGGAGTCCCCTCGGACTGGCGCCGCGGCGGCTTCGCTGAAATCGACTTGCCCGAGAATTCGACCGGGGCTGTTCGATCGTTGCCAGACGCCGAGCGTCCCGACTGGTTCTCGATCCAGTCACCACAACGATGGATGAACGGGCTGTATGAAGTGCATTCGGATTCGCACCTCAACATGATCTACCGAATCGATCGTCCAGGCTGGGTGAACATCTTCATGATCACACGCAACAACGATCAGGAAAATCCACGCATCACATTAAATCTTTTCAACAGTCTGCCCGTGCCAGGTGATTCCGCTGGCGAATGGAGACGCGCGACGATCCCTATCGCTGCCTTTCACCGCAAAGTTAATGGGAAATTCACTGACAAGCCGCCGCAGGCGGGTGATTTGTGTTTCGGTATGATGTGGAGCTGGTTTGAACCGGACCGCGGACTCGTCATTGATCGAGTCTGGGTCTCTCGCGGCGGCCCTGGCGAAGTGCGGATCGAGCCGCTGACCGAGTTATCAACTGATTAGTGTATTTAACGAATTTATAGTCGGGATTGTCGTGGCTGGGGCTTCCAGCCGCAGCAACACCTCACGACGGCGGCGGGAAGTCTCCGCCACGGACAATGGTAAACCGCTCCGGTCAATCAATCTGAACTGCCTGTTCTCAAACACTGAATTCACCATGCCGTCAAATGTCACCGTCACCTGCCCGGAATGCGGGGCAAAACTGAAACTCAAAGGACGGGCGAGCCTTGGCAAGACTCGCCCATGCCCGAAGTGCGAAGTTCCGTTCGTGCCTAGCGAGGAACACAACGAGGACGTCTACGATCTCGATGCGCGGGGTGCGGAATCACGATCGCCTGCGGACGCGGACAGTGAACAGCGAATGCTGAAACGGAGCGGATCTGGGAGGGGCTACAAAGGAAACCGACAGAGCCAGTTCGCTCGCGACATTCATAAACGGCCGCTGGTGATTGGTATTGGAGCGGCCGCGCTGATTTCAGTTGGCGTATTCGTGACGTCGAGCTTCATGCGGCATGACGACCAGCCTGTTCCTGACCGACCGAGTCCGAATGCTGGTGCCGTTAACGATACCCCGAACGGTGATGGAAGCGCTCCTCGCGTTGGTCAGACGCGAGAGCCGGTTGATCTCATTGCAGCCGTCGATATTGGTCGCGATGTCGTTCGGGGAAAGTGGGGAGTGAATACGAACTGGCTGCAGTCACAGGGTGGGGATTCCAGCCTGCAGTTTCCCGTTGAACCGAGTGGCTCCTACGGTCTGGAAGCGACGTTCGCACGTGAAGCTGATACGGAGCAGATCAGTGTCATTCTTCCCGTGGGAAACAGTCGTCAGGTGATGCTGGTCGTCGATGGGCACGCTACGGGTATCTGTGGCCTGGAAGCCGTCAACGATCAGTCACCTGGCGAGGAGAACCGATCTCAGAGCCAGTTTCCGATCGAGAATGACCAACACTACGTGGTACACGCGGACGTCCGCCGACATAACGGGAATGTTCACATTCAAGCAGGCATCGATGGTAAAGAACTGATCGACTGGACGGGGCCGGCATCGCAACTGTCGATCGCCGAAACGTGGGCGATGCCGTCGAAGAATGCCGTGGGGCTCGCATCGGGGTCCGGCAACGGCGGCGGCACCTGGGTCACGTTCCGTAACGTCAGACTCATGACCATCGATGGTTCCTCGGAATCTGGTGGCAACCAGCTTCTCGCGAGTTCATTATCGCCGAAAGCAACACTCACCGAGCCGGACGGTCCAGCTACGCAGCCATTACCGCAGCCGAGTCCGAGCTTGCCCGAGTCATCACCGCCGGAGTCGTTGCCGCCAACAGTTCCTTTCGAAGTAGCCAGCAGCGTTCCCGTCGAGTTTGATCCAGACCTTGTCACGTACGACGGCGTCATTCACCCGTTCTTCCAGCGGCACTGCAATAAGTGCCACGGACCGGACAAACAGGAAGGCGGTTTTCGGTTTGATGAAGGGCCGCCGAATGAATTCGTCACTCAGTCGGTCGTTGAACGCTGGAGTGGAGTGAGGGATATGCTCAACTCCGGCGAGATGCCGCCGGAGGGCGAAGCTCGACCGAAGACGGCCGATGCGAGTCGCGTCATTGAATGGATCGAACACGAACAACGACGCGGCGAACGATCTCGAAACACCGGATCGGTCACGTTGCGGCGGATGAATCGCGAAGAATACGGAAACACGATTCGCGACCTGGTTGGCATCGACTTTCGGGCCGTCGAGAAGTTTCCGGAAGATCCGCCATCCGATGGATTCGACAATGTCGGCTCCGCGCTGACGATTTCGCCAACACATATGGAGCTGTACCTGAACGCCGCTCAGAAGATCATTGAACGAGCGATCCCGTCGGGCCCGCGTCCACCATCGGTCAAATGGCGATACCCCATGGCGGAACGAATTGGTGCGTCGGGCGACGGTATTTTCGTCGCCCGGAAAGATGCTTCGGGCAATGACATGCGAATGTACTCGGGAGCCCACGTGACGCGTGCTCGCAATGGAATTGCCGTGCTCGAACGGGGTGCCACGGACGGAGTCTGCGTTGTCGGTATTGGCAAACCCACTTTTGACGGAGACTACATCGTTCGCGTACGAGCGGCTCAGTGGCAGCCGACCCGGCAGGAGATCATCGAAGCCGGTGTCAAACTTCGTGGCGAGGATCTGCGGAAACATCTGGAAACCGACCGCGCTTACCACTACGGACCGCCGCGATTGAAGATCGTTGCGACAAGCACGAGCGACATTCTGACGACAGTTGATGTCGACGCCTCTGAGGAGTCGCCCGAGGTCTATGAAACCCGCGTTCGATTCCCACGCAAACTTCCGGCTCCTGGCGACGCGATCAGAATCAGCAACGTGTATCTGGTCGACAATATGGCCTACCACGTGTTTGCCAATCCGCATTTTCCAAAGCCGCGCATCCTGGTGGACTGGATCGAATTCGAAGGCCCGGTGTTTGAGCAATGGCCTCCGGCGACTCAGGAACGGATTCTGTTTAAGTCACCGAATTCGCGGAATGACAAAACGTACGCGAAGGAAGTACTGACCAGGTTCATGACACGAGCCTGCCGTCGCCCGGTCACCGACGAGGAAGTTGAACATCGATTGAAACTGTTTCGCCAGGTTCGCCCACAGAAACCGAAGTTCAAAGAGGCGATCAAGGTGCCGCTGATCGCCGTGCTGACGTCGCCGACTTTTCTGTATCTCGTTGAGGAGCCGGGCGATGGGAGCGAGGCGATGAGCCCTACGCGCCTCGACAACTACGAATTCGCCTCGCGGTTGAGCTACTTCCTGTGGCCCAGCATGCCGGACGACGAGCTGTTTCAACTGGCTGCGGAAGGCCGATTGAACGATCCGCAGGTTCTGACCGCTCAAGTTGATCGAATGCTGGCCGACGAAAAGTCTCAGGCCTTCTCGAAGAACTTTGCCAGCCAGTGGCTGGGGCTGCGGACTGTGGGCAGGAATCCGCCTGCGCGAGACTACTTCCCGCGTTACGACGACCATGTGCATGAATCGATCGTTCGCGAAACTCTGGGATTCTTTCGTCACGTGCTGCAGAACGACCGGCCGGTAACCGACTTCATCAAATCAGACGACGTGACGATCAACGAACGACTGGCCCGCTACTACGGAATTCCGGGCGTGAGGGGCGACCACATCCGCGTGGTGCCAGCTCCGGCCGCTGCGAAACGGGGCGGCCTGTTGACTCAGGCATCCATTCTTTCCGTCACGTCCAACGGAACGCGGACATCGCCTGTCCGACGCGGCGTCTGGATTCTGGAGAACATCCTGGGCGACCACGTCCCGCCGCCTCCGCCAAATGCCGGTGATATTCCGCCAGCAAAAGAAGACCTGACACGCACCAGTGTGCGGGAACGGCTGCAGGCGCATCGCAATCACGCGCAATGTGTGCGCTGCCATCGGAAGATCGATCCACTGGGCTTCGCCCTGGAGCACTACAACGGAGCTTCGTTCAGCGACAGTACGGGAACGTTGACCGGGTTAACATAATGGGCTGGCAAGCCGAGGCATGTCAGGCAGACGGATACCGAATTCTGAAAGGTAAAGACAATGTCAAAGATTACTCGCCGAACTGTGCTGAAGGGTGCAGGCGCGACGCTCGCGCTGCCGCTGATGGAATCGATGTTTCCCGGTTCCGCGTTTGGAGCGGACGCGCCGATCCCTCCGCGGATGTGTGTCTGCCATTTCGGGATCGGCATGAATGTCCGCGAGTTCTTTCCCAAAGAAACCGGACCGGCCTGCGAGCTTTCACGCATTCTGAAGCCGCTTGAGAAACACCGCTCGGACATGACCGTGCTGTCGGGAACGATGCTGGAGCATGGTGGCAGTCACACCGGTGACTACACGTTCCTGACCGGGGCGGAGGGATACACATCGAGCGGCATTACGAACTCGGTGTCGGCTGACCAGATCGCCGCGGAGCAGATCGGGAAGGACACGCGGTTTCCGTCGCTGCAGATGTCGATCAAACGCGGCACGGGATACGGCAATCAGGGGCTCGCGACGCTCTCGTGGAATCGCAATGGCATCCCGCTGGCCGCGGAGAATGACCCGAGCCATATTTTTGCGAAGCTCTTCAAGGTTGATAATCGGCGCGAGGCGGCTCGTCGCAAAGACGGGTTTCGTCGACAGGCAAGTATCCTGGATTACGTGCGCGATCAGGCGAAGCAGATGGAGAAGTCTGTCAGCAACAGCGATCGCGTGAAGCTGGATGAGTACTTCACGTCGGTGCGCGAAATCGAATCGCAGTTGCAGCGCAACATCGACTGGTCGACTCGACCGAAGCCGGCACCGAGCACGGAAGGGCTGGGCGATTACAGCCGACCGATGACGACGAGCAGTCGCGACTTCGATTACGCCACGTACGCGAAGTTGATGTTCGACCTGATTGCCATCGCGTTTCAGACGGATTCGACTCGGGTCATCACTTACAACGTGCGGACCGAGGGCGGTGAGATTTTCCCGGTGCACGGTGTCTCGAAGAATTACCACGCGCTGACGCATCACAACAACGATCCGAAGAACCTCGACGAACTCGCCCAGGTTGACGAAATCAACATGGGTTTCTGGTCTGGATTCCTCGATCGGCTCAAGTCGATTCAGGATGCCGACGGACGTCCGCTGCTGGACCGGACGATGCTCGCCTACTCGGGCGGCATGGGCATGGACCACTCCCGCGATCGCCTTCCAACGGCGTTCTTCGGCGGCAAAGCACTCGGCGTGAAACACCAGACGCATCTGCAGCTGCCTGAGAAAACGCCGCTGGCGACGTTGTGGCACACGATGGTGGACCGGATGGGCGTGCAGGTGGACTCGCTGCAGGACAGCAAAGGACCGATCCGTGAGTTGATTGGGTAGATGCCAACCGGCGTTACAGGAAAACGTTTCAGTTCTTCCCAGGGTGTGACAAGCGGCCAACGAATCACGCGAATGATCTGCTGACTTGGCCATTCGCCGTATCCGCCTGATTCGTTGGCCCCACACTTCACTCAACTGCAACAGGTTTCGAACCGAGCAGTTCTAGCCGAATCTTGTTATGAATCGTCGTCCAGAAAACATCATCTTCGATTGCAGGCATGTTGGAAGCTGGGGCAGCGTAGCGCTGTCAACGCTCATATACGGGCTGCTGATGCAGACGGCGTTCGCACAGACGCCGTCACCGCAACCAGCGGTCACTAACTCGATCGGGCAGAGTCTGCAGTTCGTACCGGCCGGCAGTTACATCCGAGGCGGGCGGAACATCGGGCCTGGCGGGTTCTACAAGGACCACGTTGATTACGATGGTTCGGACGAGCACCCGCGACATCCGGTACGGCTCACCCGGCCGTTTTATCTCGCGACTTCGGAAGTCACCGTTGCTCAGTTTCGGCAGTTTGTTGAGGCGACCAGTCATCAGACATCTGCCGAAAAGTCCGGCGCAGGCATCGTCGGCTTTGATCCTCACGAACCGGAAGAGGATCGCCGAGCGAAGTTTGGGTTTCGCCAGAAGCCGGAGTTCACCTGGAAGTCGCCCGGCTTTGCGCAGCAGGACGACCATCCCGTGACGGGTATCAGCTGGCAGGACACTCAGGCTTTCTGCCGCTGGCTCAGTGAAAAAGAGAACGCCAGCTATCGGCTGCCCACCGAAGCGGAATGGGAATACGCCTGCCGAGCCCGGCGAGACACGTACTTCTCGTGGGGCGAGTCGTACAAGGACATCCATCAGCTCGCGAACGTCGGAAACGTCGAGCTGGAGAAAGCTCACCCGGACCGCGTGCTGATTCAGTGGATCGTGCATGTCGACAAGGATCCCAGCGACCCTCACGTTTACACGGCTCCGGTCGGCAGTTACCCCGCAAACTCGTGGGGCCTGCGCGATATGCACGGCAACGTCTGGGAGTGGTGCCAGGACCAGTACCTCGACACGGCCTACGCGAAGTACAAGCAGCCGCGATACGGCACGCCGACCCCGCGAGCCATCGATCCGCTCAACGAAGAAACCTTTAACGACGACGGAGACTGGCGAGTTATCCGCGGCGGATCGTGGTTCACGTCGCCGCTGTCCTGCCGCTCGGCGATCCGGTCCTACTACGAGGCAAACGACGCGGCGGCCTACATCGGGTTTCGCGTCGTGCGGGAAGCCTCTGCTGATGAGATTGCCGAAGCCAAAGCGGCGTTCGACGCCGAGGAAGAAGCACGGTCGACGGTCAAACAGGCGGTGGGCCAATTCGAATCGCAAAGCGGCACAGACCTCCGCATCCGATTCAACAGTGTGCCGCCTCGAAACGTTGCTCAGCAGCTGCGGCTGATCGGCGGACTCACTGAGATTTATGTGAACGGGCAGGCGAAGATGACCGGGGAGCTGCTGGCAGACGTCGCGGCCGTGCCGACACTGTCGCGGCTGCATCTTCACCACAGCGGGGCTGACATCAACGACGATGACTTCGCACCGCTGGCGGCCAGGACGGGGCTCGAAGAGCTCCGGATCACGTCCTACCAAACGATCACGGACAACAGTCTGCAGCACATCGCCAGACTCACCAATCTTCGCACACTGCATCTGCAGGGGGACAAAGTCACCGACGCCGGGTTAAACCAGCTGTCCGGGCTCATGAAGCTGCGCGAGCTGGATGTGCGGGCCACTCAGGCGAATGGCGAGTTCCTGCAGGCTCTTTCGCAGGCACCGCTGGAGTCTCTGTCCATCAGCCGCCTGTCGGATGACTCGGCCCAGTGGTTGAAAAGTTTTCCCAACCTCACAGGGCTTTCGATCTACGACAGTCCGATGACCGAACGAGGATTCGCCGCGATCGCCAGCCTGCGCCGACTCAAGACACTGCGGCTGCGCAACTGCCCGAACATTTCCCCGGCTGCGTTCAGGCAGCTGTCCGACATGCACTCGCTGAAGGATCTCGACGTCGTCGACACTCCGGTCGGTGATGACGCGCTGGCCGTGATTACCAACCTCGAACTCACCAGACTGGTACTGAATTCGGACAACGTTTCCGACACGGGCATGCAACATGTCTGCGGCATGCTCACGCTCCAACAGCTTGAGATTGGCAACAAAACGCGAGTCAGCGACCGCGGCCTGAAGCACCTGTGGCGACTCAACCGGCTCAATCAGCTCAGCCTGTTCTCGCCACTGATCACCGGTCGTGGATTCTCCACGCTGGCTGAACTTCCCCGGCTTTACACTCTGCGACTGACGAGTCCGGCGCTGACCGACGAGGCCTTCGGGTATCTCTCCGAAACGCCGTTACTGAATCACCTGGAGCTGGGCTGGGCCAGTTCACAGAACGCGTCGGCACTGACGGACACCGGGCTTCAGCTGCTGGGAGACAAAGCCAACTTCCGGCATATCTCGATCAATATTCAAGGCACGCAGATCACGTCGGCCGGCACGGATCAGCTGAAAGCCACCCTGCAGAACATCCGCCTGGACGTGCGCAAATGAGGACTGCCTGATGAGCGAACCGCTCAACACAAATAAGCCACGTCGCGTGTCGACGGCCAGGATCTGCGTTGTCATGGTCCTCACCGTTTCCCTGGCCGTCTGGGTGGGGATGAGTTCGCCGTCACGCTCCACCGACACGGTGCCACCGTCAGATCAATTGAGCGCCCGATTGTCCGGTCCGTCAAAAACGGAACAATTCGCACTGCTGACGAGCGTCCCCGAATCGCAGAACGATGAGTCCGAAGCACCTCGCCGAAAACACCGGCCCGAAACCAAACCGGATCCCGTCGCTGACACGGCAACGTTTCACAAAACAGTCCGACCATTCTTTACGAAGCATTGCGTCGACTGCCACGGTGCCGAACTGGCCGAGGGTGAACTGCGGCTCGACACCCTGGCCGCCGACTTCTTCACGCGTGAGCCAGCCGGTAAGTGGGTCGAAGTCCTCGATCGACTGAACCTGGGCGAAATGCCGCCGAAGGAAGAACCTCGTCCTGATGTCGAACAGCTGGCCAAAGTCACCGACTGGATTACGACAGAACTCGGCCGCGTGACTTCGCTCGCTTCGAGCACCGGCGGGCGAGTTGTGTTGAGGCGGCTCACGCGGAATGAGTACTCCAACACGGTTCGTGACCTGTTCGGAATTTCGTTTTTCGAAGGCGAAGGTCCTCAGGAAATGTTGCCGCCGGATGGATCGATCAACGGCTTCAACAAGCTCAGCGAAGCGCTGCTGCTCGACCCCTCTCTCATGGAGAAGTACATCGTCGTCGCCCGTTACGTCGTCGAGAAAGCCGTTGCCACCCGGCCGCCGAAGGCTCCCTCGCGAACGATGCGGTTCGATTTTGAGAACACGCCGGATTCCGCGATGAGCTACATCGTCGAGAAGCGCGATTCGGACCTCACCGAAAACGGAATGATCCTTTACAAGAGCAATGCTCGAACGTTCGCCAGATTGCTGCACCCCTATAACGACAAGC
Source organism: Planctomycetota bacterium (assembly GCA_963579025.1). Taxonomy (GTDB): domain Bacteria; phylum Planctomycetota; class Planctomycetia; order Planctomycetales; family Planctomycetaceae; genus CAUZFZ01. The sequence goes on from CAUZFZ010000037.1 coordinate 43,764, forward strand.
AGACGCCGGTGGACGGTGAGTACATCGTCCGCGTTCGAGCGGGTGCCCGACCCGGCGCAGACGGCAAGCCGGTCTACATGGACATTACCAAGGGAGCTAACGGTCTGATGGGGCGTGTGCGCGTCGACGCTCCAATTGACCAGCCGAAAGTCTACGAAGTGCGAGCCGTGCTGAGTGCGGCGCTGGGCGGCGAGCTTGGTGTGGCTATCGTGGACGGAGCGAGATTCACTGACCCGAACTTCGTCGGCATGCTGCTCGGTCGGACTGCGGATAAAGAATTCCAGGCGGGCAACAGAAAGAAAGCCAGCCAGCTTCGCGCGCGGGCTCGGGCCGAGGGCGTTTACGGCGTCAACTACCACCGGAGCCAGTACACGAAAACCGCGATGGACCTGGAGAAACTCCCGAAGCTGTTTATCGACTACGTGGAACTCGAAGGGCCCATAAACGGTCGCTGGCCGCCGGAAAGTCGGGCACGGATTTATGAGCCACTGGGTAACGATCGACCGGAACCGGGCGAAGAGTACGAACCGGCAGACAACGACGAGTCGATAACGGCGGCTCGGAAAATTATCGCGAGTTATCTGCCGACCGCGTTTCGGCGGCCAGTCTCTGATGCCGAAATCGATGCGGTTGTCGGAGTCGTGGAGGAAGAGCTGCGTCACGAAAAGACATTCGAAGAAGCGTTGAAGTCGGGATTCGTCGCGATGCTTTGCTCGCCCGATTTCCTTTACCTGTTTGAGCCGGCACAACCTGATGCGCCGGCGGATCAGCGACGCCTCACCGACACAGAACTCGCTTCGCGGCTGTCGTACTTTCTGTGGTCGAGCATGCCGGACAGCCAGCTGGCTCAGCAGGCAGCGTCCGGGCGACTTCGTCAACCGGGTGTGCTGGTCGCTCAGATCGATCGGATGATTGGCGATCCACGATCGGACGCTCTGGTCGAGGACTTCGCCGCGCAGTGGCTGAAGATCGCTGAGTTCGACCGGTTCGAACCGGACCGGCAAATCTTTCCGGCGTATTACGCCAACCCGTTTACACGCATCGGCGACGAGATGCGTCGCGAGCCGCTCGCCTTCTTCCGCGAGGTGTTTCGTGAAGATCTCAGCGTGCTGAACTTTCTGAATTCAGACTGGACGATGGCCAACGAGAAGCTCGCCGGGTGGTACGGAATCGAAGGTGTCACCGGTGAAGAGTTTCAGCGAGTGTCCTTCCCGGCCGAGAGCCCTCGCGGTGGACTGCTCGCGATGGCCGGCGTCGCCAAGTGGGGCAGCGACGGGAGCCGCACGAAGCCAGTCGAACGAGGCAAGTACATCCTCGACGTTCTCTTCAACGACCCGCCTCCGCCGCCACCACCAAACGCGGGCGAGGTCGAACCGAATCTATCCGGTCAGAAACTGACCGTCCGCGAGCGGCTCGAAAAGCACCGGCACGTCGCGAGCTGCCGTAACTGTCATCGTCGGATCGATCCGTACGGACTGGCTCTGGAAAACTTCAACGTGATCGGTCAGTGGCGAGACAAACTCGACGGCGAGAAACCACTGTCCCACTGGGGCGACAACCGACCGGAAATCAACTGCGAAGGAACACTGCCGAACGGCACGGAGTATTCATCGTTCGCCGAATTCAAAGAATCCATCGTCGCTCAGTCCGACCGCTTCGAACGAGCCCTCGCCGAAAAGCTGCTGATGTACGCACTGGGCCGAACCCTCGAAGCCAGCGACCGAACGGCAGTTCTTGCCCTGGTCGACCAGATGCAGGACAACGATCACACCCTCCGCAGCCTCATCCACGGAATCGTGAGAACAGAGGCGTTCGGAACGAAATGAGTCACCGGTTCAACGCCTCACCCGTCATGCCTCAGTGACCGCTGCTGCTACGGAGCGACACAAGTTTCTGTACTGCATCGGCGAGTGACGGGTTGCAGCCGCGGGTCTCTCGACTTCGACGACCGACTCCACAGGTCAGGCTCAGCCTGACGAAGTAGTCCTCGCATGGAAGCGTTGATTCCGTCGGGCGGAGCGTGACCTATGACAACTGGTTACGTTCAGGCGAACGATCACGACCAGTACGAGCCGTGTTGATGCCATCATCCCGAAGACATTCCGCATAGGGTCTCAGGTCAACCGTCGCATTGCGGACGCGGTATTCAGGCCACATCCGCCGATCAAATGCTCCTTCATAGAGAAGCATTCAGCTTACAAAAGTGTTACCCATGTGTCCGAACGACTGTTACCCGTGTGTCCGGTCCATACACGCTCGACCCCAGCACCCGGAATTCCGACCCTCTTTTCGTCGGACGCGTCTTTAGCTTTGGTCACCAGTGGTAGACAGCTCGTCTACCAGGAACACGACGTGCGACCGCGGCCCGTGTGCTCCGATGACCAGCGACTGCTCGATGTCCGCCGTCTTCGACGGTCCCGAGATAAACGCGCCGAACCGAGGCCCGCCAAACGACAGACGCTCGTAAGCGTCGTGCATGTTGTTGATCACTTCACCGGCCGGGACGATCAGCGCCAGGTGTTGTGAGAGAAAAAACGGCACGCGGTGTTTCAACTTCGCATCAGTGACCCAGACCGCTCCATTTTCTGCCACCGCGAATTCACCCGACAGCACGGCGAAGTCCACTGCTTCCAGCTCGTGCGGGTCCGTGATTTCCTCGAGGTCCTGCGTCGGACTGCCGACCCCGTCGACACTCGAAACCCGAACGATCGCTGTCGAGAATTCGGTCAGGTTCGACAGCTCTCGATTGACGTCATCCAGAGTCGCAACCCGAATGCAACGACCTCCAACCGTTGCCACAGTCTCGCCGAATTGCGCAACGGGGTCTTCGAACTCGATCCAGTCCTGCTCCAGCGTCGGCAGAGGTGTTGCCTCCAGCGGATGGCTGCGAATGGCGCTCAGAATGTCGTCGCGACTGCTCATTGAGTTGTTCACACTTTCGTAGGCCGGAACAAGCTCTGCGCGGTTCCGGCACGAGCGCGCCGGAACTGCGCAGAGCTTGTTCCGGCCTACACTTCTGTTCGTTTCTTTCTGGCCCAGGCGTCCCGAAAACTTTCCTTTGGAAACTCGGGCAACTCCCGTTGTTTCCCCCAGTCATTCAAGCGGTTGTACATCAGAAATCGAGGCAGTTTCGGGACGATCCAGCGTGCCATGCGTCCGCCGAAGCGGTACAGCCACGGCCGGCGAAAGACGTGCGACGCCAGTCCCATGGAGACCCGCTTCGATATCGGCACAAGTCCGCGAACCGCGATCTCCTTCCGCCATGTGAGCAACTGGTGATGCAAATCGATCCGCACCGGACACACGTCCGTGCATGACCCGCACAGACTGCATGCATACGGCAGACTGTGATGCGCCTTTGCATCACGCGCCGGAGCGAGAATCGAACCAATCGGCCCGGGCACGGTGGTGCCATAACTGTGCCCGCCACTGCGACGATACACCGGGCACGTATTCATGCACGCTCCGCAGCGAATACACGACAGGGACCGGCGGAAATCATCCTGTCCCAGCAAATCAGAGCGGCCGTTGTCGACCAGCACGATGTGCATTTCGGCGCCCGGTCGAGGCCCATGAAAGTGCGAGCTGTACGTCGTGATGGGCTGGCCGGTGGCCGACCGCGCCAGCATCCGCAGGAAGACGCCCAGATGCTCGGGACCGGGGATCAGCTTTTCGATTCCCATACACGCGATGTGCAGATTCGGCAGCGACACGCCCAGGTCCGCATTGCCCTCGTTCGTACAGACCACAATGCCGCCAGTCCGGGCGATCGCAAAGTTGACGCCGGTAATACCGGCATCGGCCTGCATGAACTTCTGCCGCAATTCGTGTCGTGCTGCTTCGGCCAGATAGGTCGCGTCGGTGGCGCCTTCGTCTGTACCCAGCAGCCGATGAAACAGCTCGCCCACCTCTTCTTTTCTGATGTGAATCGCCGGGAGCACGATATGGCTCGGTGGCTCATTGCGGAGCTGCACCAGCCATTCGCCCAGGTCCGTGTCTGTGACCTCGATGCCGTGCCGTTCGAGAAACGGGTTAAGGTGACATTCCTCGGTGAGCATCGATTTGCTCTTCACGACCTTCTTCACGTCGTGATCGCGCAGCAGCCCGTAAACAATTTCGTTGTGTTCGGCTCCGTCGCGAGCCCAGTGAACGGTGACGCCGAGCTTCGTCGCGTTCGCCTCGAATTCTTCGAGTAGCTCGGCCAGATGCGACATCGTGTACGCTTTGATGGCGGCGGCTGTGTCGCGCAGTGTTTCCCACTCGGGAATTCCATGCACCATCCGGTCGCGTTTTTCGCGGACGAACCAGAGCGCCTTGTCGTGCCAGTGGGCTCGCTCATCGTTGGCGACGAAGCGAGCCGCTGCAGTGGGATGGTCCGTCGTGGCGATGGCTCTGAGTCCAGTTCGTCTGGTTGTCGATTGCGGGCAGCGACGCGGAGGATCCGTAGTTCCTGCAGTGGCTGCAACCGATGACCAACCCCGGATCGAAAGCCCGTTGAAGATTTGTTCCGCCGAATGCCACTCGACGACTATTCTTAACGCAACCGACCCACCAACCATCCCCTGACTTGGCTTATTCCCGTTCATGTCGACTTCTTTTGCTGATTGTGCCGCCCGCGTCGATGAGCTGCATCGTGCGCTGCGCGGACTCGATGACACTTGCCAGGCACTGCAGCTCCAACCGCTGGACAGTCGCGAGTGGTTTCAGCTCCTCGAACAGAAGCTACTGCCGCAGATGAGCGACTCGGCGTTTCTGGTCGCGGCCGTCGTAGGTGGAACGAACATCGGCAAGAGCGTGCTGTTCAATCATCTGGCCGGCAGTCGCGCCAGCGCGACCAGCCCTTTGGCTTCCGGCACGAAACACCCCACCTGTCTGGTGCCTCAGGGCTTCGAACAGACGCACGAACTGGCGTCGATTTTCCCGGGCTTCGAGCTGGTTGAATGGACGGATGCCGACGCGGCTCTCGCTGAAATCGACGTGGATCAACTCTTCTGGCGACACAGCGATGCGCTGCCGGACAACCTGCTCGTGCTGGACACGCCGGACATCGACAGCGACGCGCGCGTCAACTGGGACCGGGCAGACAAGATTCGCCGCTCTGCTGATGTGCTCATCGCTGTGCTCACGCAACAGAAATACAACGACGCGGCGGTGAAGGAGTTTTTTCGTCGGGCGGCGGCTGAAGACAAGTTCGTGCTGGTGGTCTTCAACCAGGTCCACCTGCCGGACGACGAGGAGTACTGGCCCCTGTGGATGCGCACGTTCTGCGACGAAACCGGCATTCGTCCCGAGTTTCTGTATCTCGCCCCGCACGATCGCAAAGCGGCGGAAGAGAACCGATTGACCTTTTTCGAACGGACATGGCCGGTCGACGTCGGCGCGGTCGTGTCACCTGCGACCGATGCGCCGGGTGAACTGGCGGGGCGGCGGTTAAGCGAAGACCTGTCGACACTGCGATTTGACGAAATCAAGCTGCAGACCTTGCGAGGGTCATTGGATCTGCTGGTCGAGGACAGTGGCGTACCTGGGTGGCTCAGTGAAATTCGCGGGAGAAGCGGCGAGTTCCGGAGCGCCGCCGAACTGCTGTCCACACACAAACTGGCCGAGATCGAGACCTGGCCAACACTGCCCAATGCGTTGATCGTCGAGAAGATTCGTGACTGGTGGCAGTCGCAGCGAGAAGGCTGGTCTGGTGCCGTACACGGGTTCTACAACCGCATCGGCAGCGGAATGAAGTGGGCGTACCAGAGCGTGCAGGATCGTGTCAGTGGTCCGCAGGCACCACCGATCGACACGTACCGCGAACAGGAATGGCGCGCGATCGTCGATGCTGTCGAAGAGGTCTACAGCCGGCTGAACTGGTTCCGCGAACTCGGCAACCCACTGCTTCAACCGCGGCTGGAGACGTTGCTGGGAGCAACAACGCGGCAGGAACTGATCGATCGACTGCGAGCCGAACACGAGTCCTGCGATCTGGAGTGGCTACTCGGCGATCTGATTCACGGCGAGCTGGAATCGTTTCGCAATGAGAAGCCGGACTGGTATCGCTCGCTGCGTCAGTTGGACACGGTGGCTGCTGCAGCTCGGCCGGCAACGTCGATCGTGCTGTTCGTCGTGGGTTTCGGTCCGATTGGAAACGCAGTCGGGCAGGTCGCAACCGAGACGGCGCTGACATCGGCCGTGTCGGTGGCCGGAGATGTCGCGGCTGGCGGAGTGACCGCGGCGGTTGGTGAAACGTGGATCAGCAGTTCCACATCATCGGGAGCCGCCTGGCTGGAAGCCCGCTTCCGTCGCATTCACGACCGTTTCATCGCCCAGCGAGCCGGCTGGCTGGCGAAGCTCCTGCAGCATCACCTGCTCGGTTCATTGCCCGAGGATCTCGCCCAGGCCGCGGTCATTCCGGAATCCGAGCAGTTCGCGCAAATCGAGTCCGTGCTGACCGAGTTACAGAAGTTGCTGGAATCCCGTCTCCAAGTGGAATGCAGTCCGTGAATGCAGAATTCCACGTATCACACGAGAAGCTATAGGGGGTGAAATGCCAGAGCGGTCAGGTGTTGTTTTCGGGCTTCCTCCTGGTCTGAGCGTACTCTCTGGTCCAAGTTGTTTGACGCAGCACCGGGTCCAGGTTTCGCTTCCGAACGGGCAACCGCGACGAATCCACTTGCGAATGAACCCCCATCGCCATTCTTCGGCTTGCGAGATCAGATTGGCGCGAATCGGATTGCGTTCCGCGTAACTCATCACTGACTCAGTAGTTTGACCAGCTTCTCTCTTCGGTGTGTGCCATGGATGCACCGTTCTGATCGTCATTGAGGGATGCGATGGAAATCACGTCGCGGCCGGCGGTTCCAATCGAAATCGATGCGTTGCTCAGATCGCGTTTCCACGGCGCAGTGTCAATCCGCGGAATCCGATTTCAGATTCTTTTCTCAGCGCTTGCCGCATTTCGTCTCTACGAATCCGATGGCCCGCAAACCATCCGCCTCGAAGGCATTGAGGACGTTGACCTAGTCGGACTTTCCCGCGGCGACGAATTCATTCAAGTAAAGACTGCGGACAGACACTGGAGTTGGAGCCAGCTCAAGAAGCCAATTGGCTCATTCCTTGAGGCGATGAGGACGGGCGAGTTCGCGAAATTCATTCTCGTATTCAATTTCCGCCTCGAAAAAGAATTCGCACGTCTTTCTCGGCGCAATGAATTGACTGCTGCAGAACTGAATCGCGTTACAAAGAAATTTCGCAAGCTGTGTCGAAGCTGCGGTGCCACACGACAGGAAGCCGACAACCTCCTTGAGCACGTAACCATCGAATCTCACATCGATTCTGATGTGACGCTGCGGATGCGACAATTGGTCGCCACTGAGTGGGATGTACCAACGGAATCGGTCGATCTCTACCTCTGCGTTCTGGTGTCACAGTTTCTCGAATGGGCAGTGGATCGGAAATCCGTTTCTGCTGATGACCTGTCTCAAATCCGGACGCGTGTTGCAGAGGGGATGGCACGCGAACGCGCCTTCGATGCCTACGGGCGAGGCTTGATAACTCGCCTGACTGCGACGTGCGACACGAACGCTGAAGAGTTCTTTATCGGCAAAGGAACGCGCGTCGGTCAGATCGCAGCAGGGGTCGACGTGCCTCGGCCAATCTGGATCTCCAGAATCAGGGAAGGAATGCGCGACGGCCAAGTCTGCGTGATCCGAGCCCCGAGTGGACAGGGTAAATCAGCTCTACTGTATCGATTCGTCATCGATCATTGGGTTGCCGATTCGACATACGAACTCAAGGTTGCTGAAACGGTGGAACAAGCGGAACTTGTGTGTGAGTTTCTGCGGTTTCGATCGGACCTGAAGCTACCCACGAACGTCGTAATCGATAATGCCGGATGGCGCACCGCGCACTGGCCGCGAGTCGCTGAACTCGCCGCATCGCTCAGAATTCCTGTTCTTGTTTCGACACGACACGAAGACTGGTACCGCTTTGGCGTGGAGTCACTCACGGGCACCGTGTTCATCGAACCAGAACTCACTCAGGACGAAGCACGATCGATCTACGCAGCACTCGAGCGTCGAGGCCACGTCCGCGAGTCCGTCACGTCCGGCGATCAGGCGTTCGAACAAGTTGGAGAACCGAGACTCCTGATGGAGTTCATTTATCTGGTCACGCAGGGCAGGATGCTTCGCGAGCGACTCCGCGACCAGATTTCGTCGATGGAACGGCGGCACGACGATCCATCAAGGCTAGACATCCTGCGTCTGGTCTCGCTGGCACACATTCTAGGAGTACCGGTCGACGTACGGCGTTTAATGTCCGAGGTTGCATGTTGTGACGACCAGCAGCGAACACTGGAATCAGTCCAGCGTGAGTTTGTCGAAGTTAGTCCGGGCGAAATCAGTGGCCTGCACCACGTTCGTTCTGCGCACTTGGTTGACCTTCTGCATGCGACTTTTCCCGAGGCAAGTGACACGGCAGCTCGACTACTGCGCGTCGTCCCGTACCGCGCGCTTGGGACGCTGGTGGCAAACGCACTCCGCCACGATGCCATCCAACGTGCTGGTATCTTCGATGCCATCGTGGCAACCAGTTGCGACCTGTCGATCCAACAGATACTTGACGTCTTGGCTGGCGTCTTCCATGCAGGAGAACGTACTTGGCTCCTCGCGAATCGAAATGTCTTTCGAGATGTTCGCGATCACATTGGAGCAGCGGCCGCGGATCTGGTCAGTTACCGCTTTCTTCCGGTCACCGTTAACGACGCTTGGAAGAATATCGAGCAACTGCTGCAGGAAAACCCCGAGAGGCTTGACGATCTCAACGCCTTGCTTGATCGAGTAGAACCTGGCGAGCGTGGCTTGGACTGGTGTCGGCAACTGATTGACCGGTTGCAGTTGGCGAGCGAATGTCTGACTGCCGATGAGCATTCGACCGCGGAACTCCTCATTTGGAGTGCTCAATCTGGCGCGACCCTGCAAGGATGGGATGATGCACGACCACACATGTCCGATGCGTTGTCGAACTTCAATCGAGCGCCTGACGAGTTCTGTGAAATTCTTGAAGGCGTCTCCCGGTACGACACAGCGCTCTATGAGGACTGGTTCGCAGCGCACGGCGAAAAATTCCTCGCGTGGTTCCGGCACGAAACAGACACGTACCGGATCGAACTGAGTGATAACCAAGTGGAGATCGAATACTTTGTCGATCCAACCAACGCGTTGAAAGCGGGTCAGCAGACGATGAGCAGGCTCAGACTGCTCAGAAGGGTCTTGCCAACCTGCAATCTGTTTATCTGCCAGGGCAACTGGATGCTTCCCGGGGGCGTTCAGCCATCCGTTGATGACACAGCGAAACGACTCAGCCCAGATACGCTTCCCTACGAGACTGATACGCGCAGAAACAGCGAATGGGCGAACATCGTACTTGCCGAGTTCTTTCCAAAATTCTCGTGGTCGATACAGGAATCCTGGTCGGTAGTACGGACAGACGCATTGCAGCTTGCCAGTGAGCTAACGAAAGCTCTCTCCGCCAGGCTCGCTGGTCGCCGACATGACTCCGCGTATTTCAACGATGGGACAGTTTTTCAAAGAATCATTCACACGCTTCTCGCTCTGCCGCGTGGTCCGAACATCGAGGCACTCGGGCCAACCGTAAATCTTTCACGAGATATCGCGGACTTCCTCCGCGAGAAGTCGCCGCACGTCTGGGCGTCCGCGTTCATGCGGTTCGTTCAATTTCTGTGTCAGCACCTGGAGAACCCAACAACCGACACGGCACGGCTGACACGCGTCAACTTCAGGGCCTGCCTCGACGAGGTCGCAAACCTGCACTGCGCATTCGATGCGCTCCTTCAACACTCTCCCGACTATTTTGAGATGCGGGCGCTAAATGATCAGGAAATGGCCGCATATGAATCACTACTGGTTCACCTTCAAGCTTGGATCGGCCTTAAGTTAAAAGTCCCCGTTACAAATGTTAGAAAGATGGTTCTGACGAAACATGAGCAACTGTCTTCGACAATGCTGAACCACATTCGTCGCGCCCTAATACCACTTGAAGACTTAGGAATCCACGTTCGTGTGGGAACAGTCCTCACAGTCCCACACCGCGAACATGAACTGACACTGCAGGTCCGCGAAGTGCCGGTCAGTTATTCAGTAGCTGATATTTCCTTCCCCGAGGAGTCGCTCGATGCCATCGCCACAGCGCTGACGGCTGCTCGCGAGTCGGCCGATCGATTCTGGTTACTTCCGGAATGGAACAGCACTCGCTTTCTGGACGGCGCATACCATTTGAGTTCGATTCAGTTGTATGACATCGAGCAGGGCAGAGAACTCGGCATCGAAGCCTTAGTACCAAGCGGTGTACCCGACTACCTGTCAATGGACGGCATTCCTGAGTTTCCGGTCGTCACGCCGCCGCACCTCCAACTTCGAACTGACATACTTGCGATGGGGCAACTTGCGCGGCAGATCAAGGCTCGACACGAGTCAGTTCTGCCACTTGCTGCATCACGGTTTGACTGGGACCGTCAGATCTACGAGCAGAGTCACGCACGGCATTGCGCAATGTCTTCGGAGTTTCCGTCTGTCTGCGACGACATTCGTAGTCGCATGGAGGCAATGTTCGACGGGTCTACGAGTCATGAAGACTTCGTTTTACTCGATTCGATCCTTCAACTTATTAAGTTGGCGGCTGAAGGCGGGCTTGAGTCGCTGCTCGCCGAAGCCGAACGCATACCGTCTGACGATATCCTAATCTTTGCGTTCACCGAACTGGCACGTACCAAGAGCTGGGCATAGCGAATCGAGGAGAACAAACGGACAGATAAAGTGAGCATGCCACCGCATGGGTCCAAGACCTGGACGGTGCGCTGTCAACACAGGCCAGAGCTGCCCTGCCGACACTCGATGCGTTCATCTCTCCTGCATTGATCAGACTGAGACGATTCCAACCATGACAGCCAGCGTCATCAGCACGGTTGTGAGAGTCGCGAGGACTGCTCCGGCTTCCAGCAGACCCCAATCTAAATTCACGTGCCGGGCATAGTCATTCGGTGCCTCGTGGGGGACGAAGCTGTGGTCACGTCCCTCCAGCGTGACGCCGCAGTCAAGTATCTGACTGCGAAACACACCGAAGTCCGACGCGGCAGAGCCAGCGACTGTGTTCGAACCTGATCGCGATACCGTTCCACTTTGATGTCTCGGCATTGCCCGATCTCCTGGTCAATCTGTTGAGTTAACTTGAGATCGGCAGAAAGCAGCGGGCAGGGGCGTATCCAATTCGATGGTCTCCGCCAGTTGTGGCTTTATTCCAGCGGCGTGGACCGACAAACCGCAGGATGCTCAGTCTGTGATTGACTGCGGTCATCCGGCAGATCGACTGCTCAATTGCACTGAAAACGGTGTCGCTGGCGAATCGCTGCTTGACTCACGGTGAAACGTCAGATCAGCGCCTGCGCCGGCAGCGTCGGGGCTGTCGCGAATGCCCGGATGACTCAAGCGGCAGTGTCGGTCATAATCGGGACATGACCGCTGCCCCGCCTTCTGAACCGACGAAAGTTCCTGTCAGCCGCACGCTGGTGGGGATCATCTCACTCACGTGTCTGTGCGTGGGCCCCGGACTGCTGCTGGCCAGGCCCGACGACGATTCCGTGCGTCTGTGGGCTGCCGGGTTCAATCGAGCCGGGCTGCTGATGGGGGCCCTCTGGTTCGCACTGCCGTCGGGAAATCGCGGCGCGGCATGGGCCAATGTTTCGATCCCGGCGCTCGGCGGCGGGCTGTTGGGCCTCCTCGCCCTTGTCCGCAACCCACGGGTCCTCCTGCCGATGATCGCGGTCCTGGGCGTGGTCTTCTTTCTCAAACGCTTCCTTGGTGGCGGTCGCACTCCTGCGCGAAATCGACCGGACCGAACTTCCTGGAAATGAGGCCCATTGATGACAGCCTCATTCCGCAGCATCGCCTTCGTTTGCGCTCTGGTTGCGACCACGGAAGCCGACGCTCAGGTCTTTACTCAGCCGCGCAACGATCAGGAAGCCATCGAGCAGTACTTCGAGGGTCTCCGCGAGCGTCGTCTGTTTTCGCTGGCCGAAACCGTGTGCCTGCGACGGCTGGGCGATCGAGCACTCGATCCGGCGATTCGGGCACGGTACGCGGTCGAGCTGTCGCGTACGTTTTCCGAACACGCGCGCTACGTGGCAGCATTCGACGAGCAAACAGAACTGCTGGAGCAGGCCCGCGAAGCCGTGCTGAAAATACTTGGCCGAGGAATCGCACATCCGCAGCAAGTGCTGCTGGAAGCCCAGACGCAGTTCGTGACCGCCCGGGAAGTCGAGCTAAACCGCTGGCGATTTGAGTTGCAGCCGTTTGATACCGCACCACGTGATCGAGCCATGCTGCTGAGCACCCGGCTTGTCGTCGATTTCGAGCAGCTCGACGAAAAACTGAACCGCGAGTTGCGCGTTCAAAACCGAACGACTCCACCCGGCGGCTTGACGGCGTTTCAACTGCGCGGGCTGCAGCGCGTCCTTCGTTATCGATCGGCTGCCATGCTGCTCGATCGGGCGAAACTGCTGGAACGACGCTCGCCGGATCGAGCCGAAGCGCTGGTCAAAGCGGACGCCGCGTTTCGTCGTCTCGCCAGTGGCACCGTTGTGGACGATCTGGCCTGGAGAAGTCGGCTGGGTCTGGTCGAGACAATTCGGTTGCGAGGGGAAACGACGATTGCACAGAAGCTGCTGAACGGCATGCTCAACGATCAGCCGGCACCTCAGGTCCTGGACGAGATCGTCGCTGAGCAGGCCGAAATCCTGATCGTCGAAAAGAAACTGACTGACGCCGCCGATCTGCTGAGACAGCATCGGCTGGAACGTCGTGGTCTGAATGGTCGTCTGAGCTACCTCAACGCTGCCGTGCTGCTGCAGTTGTGGAAGATCGCGCGAGAGAAGGACGAATCGAAACTGGCGGACGAAGTGCTGCAGGAAGCGAGTACGTCCGTCGCGCGGGCTCAGGTGGAAGCCGACGGATACTGGGCCGCCCGAGCCAGGCAGTTACTCGCGTCCGCCAACAGCACAAAGGACTACGGCGCGGCGGCCGGAGCGCTGGTCCAGCGGGCTCAGTCACTGTTCGGTGCCGGTAAAGCCAGTGAAGCCGCCGTGGCGTTTGAACAGGCCTTTGCCGCCGCACGTCAGGAGGGCCGCACTGATGCCGCTGTCGAGATCAGTTACACCGCCGGGTCCGTGCTGCTCAAACTGGATCGCTTTGATGAAGCGGCCGCGTTCTTCCAGCAGACGCAGACTCTGCAGCCAGACGGTCCGCGAGCTGCCCACGCGAATCTGTTGCAGGCATGGTGTCAGGGTCGGGTGTATCAGCAGCAGCCGACCAGCGCACACCGCGAAGCGTACGCAGCCGCCCTGCAGCAGCATCGCGAGAGTTTTCCTGACACATCCACATTCGGTGATGCCACCTGGATGCTCGCCGGCCTCGAAGAGGGTCGCGGGCAGACTGTGCAGGCATTGAAATTATTCGCTCAGGTTCCAAACGGTCATGCGCACACGGCCGAATCGCGCGTTGCCGTGGCTCGCTGCGCGGAGTCCATTCTGGATCGACTGAAGCGCGCGGGTCAGCCTCGTGGCGAATGGGAAGCGGCACTGATTCGACAACTCCACATCTTCGTGCAGCCGGTGCTGGCCCAGCCGACCATGCTGACCGGCCCGCAGGCCGAATTGCTGCTGCGCACGGGACGGTTAAATCTGAATCTCGAAACTCCAGACTACGAAGCTGCAGATCAGCTCCTGCTGCATATTCAGACGAACGCGAAACCGGGTGAGGCTCCCGCGGATGTTGAACCTGCGGCACTGGATGAAGTCGTCTCCGTTGAGACGGTCAATTCGGCGGCTGGTCTGCGAATCGTGGCGCTGGTCGGCAAGGGCGACGTTGATGCCGCTCGTCGAGAGCTCGAACAGATCGCGTCGCAGGGAATCAATTCGCTCTGCGATGTGCTCGACGGCCTGACGACGGCCGCAGCTCGGCTTGATCAGCAGTCGCAATGGTCGATCGGCCAGCTTCAATTGCGAACCGTCGAACTCGCGAAGATCGACGAGCGGAAACTGTCTGAGACGGACCGGCGGCGTTTTCGATATTCACTTGCCGGTGCCTGTGAACTGGCCGGACTGCCCGCTCGCGCGGCCGCGATCCTGACAGCATTTCTGAAGGCCAATCCGGACGACCATCAGCTCCGCCAGCGACTCGCCGAGTTGTTGCTGCGCAGCGATCAGCCCACTGATCTGAGGACAGCCCGTGAACACTTTCGTAAGCTGGAAGCCGTTGATCGAGCCGGATCGCCCGCATGGTTGCGAACTCGTCTGCAGGTCATCCGCGCGAACATCGCCCTGAAGGAAACAGACGAAGCGAAGAAGCTGCTGAAGGTGACACGACTACTGCACCGGAATCTCGGCGGACCGGAACTGAAACGCGAGTATGATGCGATTGAAGCGAGCCTCGAATGAAACCGGCGGATCAGTATCACAAATGGGTCGAGTGGAGCGAAGAGGATCGCGTGTACGTTGGCCGGTGCCCCGATCTCATCACGGGAATCCACGGCGACGATCCTCGCCAGGTCTACAACGATCTTTGCGAAGTTGTTGACGAAGTGATTCAGCATTTCGAATCCGATGGGAAACCTCTGCCTGAACCGCGCGTAAGACCAATGCTTGATGTCGTCTGATTTTCCGAGACGACTTTTGTTCGGAGCACAATGATGCGGCGATTATTGCTGGTTGCACTGATAGCGTTTTGCTCGATCGCGACAGTACGCGCGGCCGATGCGCCGGAGGCACGTACGTTCTCGCAGGCGGACCTGGCGTTTTTTGAATCGCGGATCCGCCCGCTGTTGATCGAGAAGTGTGGTGAGTGTCACGGCCCAAAGGAGCAGGAGAGCAAACTGCGGCTCGACACGTGGGCTGGTATCGCGGCAGGTGGGAAAACTGGCCCGCTGGTTGTGCCGGGCAAGCCGGAAAACAGCCTGCTGATCGTCGCCGTGCGTTACATCGACAACGACCTGCGCATGCCACCGGATGGCAAACTGTCGAAACAGGAGATCGCCGATCTGAGCCGCTGGATTCAGATGGGCCTGCCACATCCTGATCGGGCAACTTCCGAGACAACTCCGCAGCCGCGGCGTGGCGAACCGATTGACTTTGAGCAGGCGCGGACGTTCTGGTCGTTCCGACCCGTCAAAAAAAGGCAGCCGCCTGTTGTCGAGCACGCCGATCAGGTGCAGACTGACATCGATCGTTTCATTCTGGCTCGTCTTGAAGCCGGCGGTCTGACATTGTCCGCGCGGGCCGATCGCCGCACGCTGCTGCGCCGTATCACGCTTGACCTGATCGGGTTGCCTCCAACTGCGACCGAGACGGACACATTTCTCGCCGACGAGTCTCCGGACGCTTTCGCGAAGGTCATCGACCGACTGCTCAACTCTCCGCACTACGGAGAACGCTGGGGTCGCCACTGGCTGGATGTCGCCCGTTACGCCGATTCGAACGGACTCGACGAGAACATCGCGCACGGCAATGCATGGAAGTATCGCGACTATGTCATTGCGTCATTCAACGCGGACAAGCCATACGATCGGTTTCTGACCGAGCAAATCGCCGGGGACCTGCTGCCTTATGACGCTAAAGATGTCATGCAGCTCGACCGACGCAACGAGCGGCTGATTGCGACAGGATTTCTATCCCTCGGCCCCAAAGTGCTGGCCGAGGTTGACGCGATGAAAATGGAGATGGACATCATCGACGAGCAGCTCGACACGATCGGCAAATCGCTGCTCGGGCTGACGTTCGGCTGCGCCCGCTGCCACGATCACAAGTTCGATCCGGTGTCGCAGCAGGACTACTACAGTCTGGCTGGCATTTTCAAAAGTACGCGCGTGATGGAGCACTTCAAGAAGGTCGCCCGCTGGCACGAGAACCCCGTTCCCTCAGCCGATGACCTGGAACGCAAGACGTTCCATGAAACGACCATCCAGGTCCAGAAAATTCAGATCAATCAGATCGTCGCAGTCGCGAAACAGAAACTGATCGACGCTCTTCCGCCGGGCAGCAAACTCGAAGGCGATATCGAGAAGCAGTTCCCTGCGGAGACTCGTGCGGAACTGAAGAAGGAACGCGACAAGCTTGCAGCTCTGGAAAAAGAAACGGCCAGTTTGATTCCCGCGGCGATGGGCGCGTCCGAAGGAACGGTGACCGACCTGGCCATTCACCTGCGGGGCAGTCATCTCACACTGGGCGATCCGGCGCCACGACGTATCCCGGAAGTGTTCGCCCATCTGGACATGCCGCGTTTCACGCCCGATAGCAGCGGACGTCTGGAACTTGCGCAGTGGTTAACCAGTCGCGACAACCCGCTGACTGCCAGAGTGATGGTCAACCGCATCTGGCGGTGGCACTTCGGCCAGGGCCTTGTGGCGTCGCCCGACAACTTCGGGTTGCTCGGCGAACGCCCGTCGCATCCACAGCTCCTCGACTGGCTCGCCGCCGAATTCATGGACAGCGGATGGTCGATCCGGCACGTGCATCGGTTGATCGTGGCATCGAGTGTCTATCAACAGAGTTCAAGTCGGAGCACGGAAGTCGGAAGTCGGGACGGCGACGTTGATCCTGAAAACCGCTTGCTCTCGCGATTTCCATTGCGTCGCATGGAAGCCGAAGTCCTGCGTGACAGTTTGCTGGCGGTGTCTGGAATGCTGGATCGCTCCATGGGGCGTTCGATGTTGACCGTGCCAAACCGCGAGTGGATTTTTAATCACACGTCGAAGGACGAAACCAAATACGACTCACCCCGACGATCGATCTACCTGCCGGTCGTGCGCAACAACCTGTACGACGTTTTTCAGTTATTTGACTACTCGGACGCAAGCGTCGTTAACGGCAGCCGCGACTCATCGACAGTCGCGCCGCAGGCGCTGTTCATGCTCAACAGCGAACTCATCCAGAACGCTGCAACACAAATGGCTGAGCTGCTCCTGGCGGACACAGAACTGAGCGACCGCGAGCGAATTGCGATGCTCTACACTGAAGTGCTCGGTCGACCGCCGACCGAATCCGAGACCGCGCGTCTCTTGCCCTTCGTCGCGATTCACCCGCAGCCGGACAAGCCGTCGTCCGTTACATCGACGTCCCAGGCATGGGCCGCGCTCTGCCACGTAATTCTGGCCTCGAACGAATTCATCTACGTGCGCTGACGAAGCAGCCTTGTTCTCGTGGTAGACTGAATCCATCCTGAATCCCGGAGTTCGTTCCATGAACAGCATTACTATCGACGAGGCACAGGCCCGGTTGCCTGAGTTGATTGACGGACTGATGTCCGGCGAGGAGCTGGTCATCACGCGCGGTGAGCAGGTCGTCGCCAACCTGGTCGGCCGAGCCGTCCCGAATCGGCCGCGACAATTCGGATTGGGCAAGGGCAAGCTAACTGTCATCAACGATGACGACGACCATCTTGCTGACTTCGGCGAGTACATGCCGTGAGACTTCTGCTCGATACCCATGCGTTCCTATGGATGACACTGGACGATTCTCAGCTCAGTCAGACGGGTCGTGAATTGCTGTCTGACACTGGAAATACCCTCCTGCTCAGCGCGGCCAGTTACTGGGAAATCGCCATCAAGATCAGCCTCGGTAAGTATTCGTTGACCGAACCCCTCGACGATTTCGTGAAGCGGGAGGTGATTGCGAATCGACTGACGATTCTCCCCATCTCTCCGGAACACGCCGCCGTAGTCGCTCACCTGGAATTCCATCACAAGGATCCCTTCGACCGTCTGCTTGCCGCTCAGGCACAAGTTGAAGGAGTGGCAATCGTCAGCAAAGACGAAATCTTCGACCGTTATGGCGTGAACAGGTTGTGGTGACTGTGCGGTCACCGCGGCTCGCAGACCTCAATCTTCTGCGAGGCAGTACAGGAACATCTCGCCACGCAGAAACAACTCGCCGTCGACCATCGCCGCCGATGCGCTGAACTGGTCGTCCAGACGGTTCAGGGCCAATAGTCGTGGGTTGTCACTGTGGCCGATCACCATGGTCGAACCGCGTCGGTCAGTGACGTAGACGCGACCGGCCGCGCCAACTGGTGAGGCATACACATCGATGATCCCGCCCAGTCGGAACGGTCCAAGCGGTTCTTCGCCGGTCTTCGCTGTCACGCGGGACAGAATCCCCTGGTAGTGCCGCAGAAAGTAAATCGAGTCCCCATAGAGCAGCGGAGACGGCACATACGGCGTGCGTTCGTGTCGCTTCCAGACGACATGCTGCGAGTCGGTGATGTCTCCGCGGGCGCCGTCCAGTCGGATGGCGAACATGGCCCGCGTTTCGTAGCTGCTGGCCGCGAACACCATGCCGTCGGCGGCGACTGGTGAGGCGACTACGTTGTGCGACAGTCCGCCGCACTCCCACAGGACTTTGCCAGTCGAGAGTTCATAGCTCCGCACGCGACCGGTCCCGCTGACGATGAGCTGTGGCTGTTCATTGTGCTCGTACACGATTGGTGAGGCCCAGGAGGTCACTTCGTCGCGATTCAGTCGCCACAGTTGTTTGCCGGAGCGTGTGTCGAATGCCGCGATGAATGACTGCGACTCGTGATCCCAGTTCACGACCAGCGTGTTGCCATGTAGCACGGGCGACGCACCTTCGCCGTGTGCGTGCTTGGACTGCATGTCACCGAGATCTTTCTTCCAGAGCAGCTTTCCCGTGTAGTTGAGGCAGTAGAGTCCATGTGAACCGAAGTAAGCCATGACACGCTCGCCGTCCGTCACAGGGGAAGCCGACGCCAGACTGCCGGTGTTATGTCCGCCTTCATGCGGGAGGTTGCTGTGCATTGTCTTCTGCCACAGGATCGCGCCGTCGCTGCGATCGATACACAGCACGGCGTAGTGATGACGCTGTGTGACAGGCGAGTTGTCGTGAGCCCCAGGGGCGGTGTCCGGTTTCGGCGCGAGTTTCTCACCGAACGGGATCGCGGTCGTGACAAAGATCCGGTCGCCCCAGATGATGGGTGTGGAATGACCCGTACCGGGCAACGCAGTCTTCCAGCGGACGTTTTGGTTTTCACTCCACTCAACCGGCGGATTGGCGTGTGGAGCGACTCCCGTACTGAGCGGTCCGCGCCATTGCGGCCAGAAACGATCGGCGGATTTCTCATCGGCCTGGGAGAGCCCGGGAATCAGAACGCACAACCAGACCGCTACTGGCAGACAGAGTTGTTGTATCGATCGATGAGTCGAGAATAGTTTCATGGGATCATCCAGTCTCTGGCGTCATCGTTGCTTGTGCATGCTGTCTGGTCTCACGCAAAGACGCGAAGACGCAAAGACAGAAAGAATCCTTTGCGCCTTGGCGGCTTTGCGTGAGGCCTGCGGCATTGCCGCAGTGCTCGGCATGTGCATTGTCGCGGTCGGCTGTGGATCTGGCGAACGTGTGGCGTCTACGCCGATCCAGCCCGCATTGACGGAACTGCTTGTACATTACGACGAAACTTACGATCCGGCGGAACACATGCTGCGTGAGGCCTTCCGCAGCCCGGGCTACCACACGCAGATCGAGACCGGCGCTACAGTGCATCCCACGCGCGAGTCGTTGATTTATGCGCTCGCCTTGCTGCAACGCGGCAACGCGGATGATTCCGACCGCGCCGCCGACATCATCCGAAAGGTGCTCACATTGCAGGACGTTGATCCGTCCAGTCCGACGTGTGGAGTCTGGCCGTGGCTGCTCGAAGAACCGCTGACCGAGATGGCGAAACCAGACCTGAATTGGGCTGACTTCTGCGGAGCCCAACTGGTCCAGATGCTCATCCGCCATTCCGATCAGCTTCCGACCGATCTCACGCAAGACATGCGTGCCAGTCTGCGTCACGCGGTCGATGCGATCCGCAGACGAAACGTCGCGCCTGGTTACAGCAATATTGCGATCCTGGGTGGCGGAGTCTGTGCCGCCGCGGGAGAGTTGCTGGGCGATCGCGACCTGGTGATCTATGGCCGATCGCGGTTACAGAGTGTGGTTGCCCACACCGTGAAACACGGAGGCTTCAGCGAATACAACAGCCCGCCGTACGCGAAAGTCGTGATCTCTGAATGTGAACGCACTCTGCAACTGGTGCAGGACCTGGCGACGCGCGAAGCAGCCGATTCGCTGCGGCAGACGGCATGGCAGATGATCGCCGAGAGTTTCCATCCGGGGACTCAGCAATGGGCCGGGCCGCACTCGCGAACGTCACGGGTTCGATTACTTCACGGCACGGTCGACTTTCTCGCGCGCCGAGTTCAGTCGCCGATGAAGACGCATCCGACGATGCAAGACGGCAAACCGCGCGGCTACGCGGTCGTCCAGCCATTGCCCTGTCCGGAGTTATTCGCCACGAAATTCCAGCGGCTGACACAAAAGCCCTACCAGATTCAGCGCGCGTTCGTTCGCGCTCGCGACTGGAAGAACTCACGAACGGGCACGACGTGGTTCTCACAGGAGGCCTGTCTGGGCAGTGTGAATCGGTCGACGTTCTGGACGCAGCGCAAACCACTGATCGCCTACTGGCGTACGGAAGCGGATCCTGCCGTCGTCTTCCGTCTGCGCTTTTTGCACAACGGAAAGGACTTTGCATCGATGGGAGTCCAGACATCCCAGAATGGCCCCGCTGCGCTGTCAGTGTTGTATTCCGTTGCCGGCCGAGGCGACTGGCATCCGTCGCTGGATCGTCCGAACGACGGAGTCTTTCACGCGACGGACATGCGCATGCGGTACGAACTGCAGGGACGGGATGTCCGAGTGCGCGATCTTGGCGACCACCGATTTGAGCTTGCCGCTGGCGATTGTCGAATCGTTGTTCACGCCGGTCCCGGTCGCTTTCACGGACGCGACGTCGTCTGGGAAGCTGGCGAAAAATCCGACACCGTCTTCGTGGACGGCATCTGCCATCGAGGTGCGTCAGAGTCGTTCAAATTCAATCAGCCGCTCGACATCTCGGTCACAGCCGGGATCGAGCTGCTGCGCAGGTCGGAGCGTCACGCAGATTCGACGCCGCGAACGAAAGTCCGTGGGCAGGGAGTGGCAGCAACGTGGGAGTTGTCGAATGGAGAAACACTGACAGTCCCGTCTCAGTCGCCCCGTTCGCATTGAGGATTGACCAGGCACGACAGGCACACCCGTCAAAATCCGACCACTGGCGATCAATCGCGCGCCGCTCACGTCCCACCGGTTGAACCTGCGAATGGTCTGAGACAGAATCGGCGTTCCTCTTTGCGATTCCCCACCTCAGATTCACACCACACCGGACCAGGATTACCCCATGCCGCACGACGCCGACCCGCGAACTGTCGACATTCCGTTCGCGGTGCCGTTCGTTCACCGATTGAGATTTACCGACGACGTGTTCGGCGACGACCCGTCCGTGCTGTTGGACCTCCTGCAACCATCCGGCGATCAGCTTCCCCGCGTACAGTTCTGGTTGGATCAGTGCGTTGCGGATGCAGTTCCGAAACTGAGTGAACGCATCGAAGATTTGCGTACGACGAATGCCGACCGATTCCACAGCCCGGGCAATGTGCAGTTCGTTCCCGGTGGCGAGAGTGTCAAGAATGACATCCATGTGCTGGAGCGGATGGTCAAGTGCATCAATCACGCGGACCTCGACCGGCGCAGTTACATGGTTGTCATCGGCGGCGGTGCCGTTCTGGACGCCGTGGGTTTTGCCGCTGCCATTGCCCACCGCGGAATTCGGCTCATCCGGCTGCCGACCACGACGCTGGCCCAGGCCGACTCGGGCGTGGGCGTGAAGAACAGCGTGAATCTGTTTCGGAAGAAGAACTGGATTGGCTCGTTCGCCGTGCCGTGGGCGGTCATCAACGACGCGACTCTGCTGAGCACACTCCCCGATCGTGATTTCGTGTGCGGGTTCTCGGAAGCTGTCAAAGTCTCGCTGCTCAAAGAGCGTGGACTATTCGAAGAGCTGTGCCAGAACGCCGACCGCATTCGCAACCGTGACTGGGACGTGTGCGAACCCTTTATCCGGCGTTCGGCAATCCACCACCTCAACCACATCACGCAGGGCGGAGATCCGTTTGAGGCCCTGGAAGCTCGACCGCTGGACTACGGTCATTGGTCCGCACACAAGCTGGAAGTGATGACCGACTTCGAACTGCGTCATGGCGAAGCCGTTGGTATCGGTGTCGCTGTCGATACCGTGTACTCGTCCATGGTGCATGGTCTGCCCGCTCAGGACGCCGACCGAGTACTCCACGCGCTGGCACGCATGGGTCTGCCACTCGACCACCCGGCCCTGCACGAGACCGACGAACTTTTCAATGGCCTGGAAGAATTCCGGCAACATCTGGGTGGGCGACTCACAGTGACGATGTTGCGTGGAGTCGGCGACCCGATCGACGTTCATCAGATCGACGAGTCGCACATGCGTGAGGCAATTGAAACGGTCGCCGAATTTGCTCGCGAACACTGCACGAATCACGTGACAGCCGAATCGATCTGCGCGAACGGACTCTGACGTTCCCAATTCATTCCTTCTTCCCCGTGGGGGAGAAGGTGACCGAAGGCCGGATGGGGGACATCACTGCATGGAACCCGCGACGGAAACGGGAATCGCTCAATGAACCCGCAACGGATGCTGCGGCAATCGCTTGAAGACCTTCAGCGAGCCGGCGTCAGTCACGTGCCTCGACAAATGGCCGAGGTGGCTGCCTTGCTGAATCAGCCGCAGGAATCGGCTAGCCCTGCCGAGTCTCCCGCCGCAACCGCCTCACTTCCGCAGGAACAGTCTGCCCCCATGAGCCAATTGTCTCCACTTTCACTTTGTTCGAGTCTGTCCCTTAAACAGCGTGTGTCTCGATTGAAGAGCCAGGCCAAGCAGGTGGCCGCGTGTACGCGCTGCCAGGAACTGGCAGACACCCGTACGCAGACCGTCTTCGGAGTCGGCAACCCGGAAGCCGAGATCATGTTTGTCGGAGAGGCACCGGGTGCAGACGAAGACCGTCAGGGCGAACCGTTTGTCGGTCGAGCGGGCCAGTTGCTCAACAAGATCGTCGAAGCCTGCGGGCTGACGCGCGAAGAGATTTACATCTGCAACATTCTCCGCTGCCGTCCGCCGGGCAACCGCAATCCCTCACCCGTCGAAGCCAGTAACTGCCGCGAGCATCTCGAGGCCCAGATCGAAACGATTGCTCCAAAGTACATCGTGTGCTGGGGCACGTGCGCCGCACAGAACCTGCTAGGCATCAAGACTCCCATCGGCAAGCTGCGAGGCCAATTCTTCGACTATCGCGGCGCGAAGGTCGTATGCACATATCACCCGTCCTACCTGTTGAGAAACCCGCCAGCCAAGAAGCAGGTGTGGGAAGACATGCAGTTCTTCCGCAAGGACATGGGAGTGAATCTCAAGTGAGATTGACTGATTCAAGGCCTCGAATGACGGCCCCAGGCGTCTCTTGCAATGGTCCAGACGCTGACCTAATGTGCCCGCCGTTCCAGCCTCTGGAACACTCCGAGGGGGGCGTAGCTCAGCCGGGAGAGCGCTGCGTTCGCAACGCAGAGGTCGTGGGTTCGAGTCCCATCGCCTCCACTACAAAAGCCTTGTCAGAAAACCTTTCTGATAGGGCTTTTTTACTTAGTTTCAACGGAATTCGGCCTCGACATCAGGACCTGGCTTCGACCCGAAATCTGCCCTGCTATTCGCCACAACATTCGGGATTCCTGAGTTTCGCGGGAAATTGCGAATTGATCGTCTCGTCACCTATGTTTTGCCAGAGCAATTCTGCTTCCAGCGTGTCACCAATGCTGTAGGACTGCTGCGGATCGAGCAGTCGAATGCCGCACTGGAGCCCCATGTCGATCTTGTTCTATCCGAAGATCGCTGAGATTGGTCGGCCGTCTGCGATGCGCCAGGGCCGTCCGGTGCGATCATGCACGTCGCTTTGAGGATCCAGACCGAATCGCCAGAAGATTGTCGCCGCGAGATCAGCCGGAGTGACGGGATCCGTGGCCGGGTAGGCGCCGATCGCATCGCTTGAACCGAAGACCGCTCCGCCGCGGACTCCGCCGCCAGCCATCAACACTGTGTAGCAGTCTGGCCAGTGGTCGCGTCCGGCATTGCCGTTGATCTTTGGTGTCCGCCCGAATTCACCCAGTGCGACAACCAGCGTCGAATCGAGCAGGCCGCGATCGTCCAGATCGGTGATCAGTGCCGCCAGAGCCTGGTCGGCCTGCGGGAGTAGATAACGGCTGTGCTGCTGAAAGTTCCGGGCGTGCGAATCCCAGTTCTGTCCCTGCTGACGGAAGTCGTGCACGTTGACGAATCGGACTCCCGCTTCAACCAGCCGTCGAGCCAGCAGCAGATTCTGACCGCGCAGGTTGCGAGCCGGCCTGCCGGCTCCGGCCGCGCCTCCATGACCATTCACGCGTTCCGGCGCGAGCATTCCGTACCGTTTGCGCATGTCGGCTGGTTCGTCATCGATCTGCAGCGCCTGCTGCAATGTTGTTGAACGGAGTAGCTCGTGAGCGCGGTCGCGAAACTCACCGAACGGGGCGCGACTGCCGGCGAGGGTCGGGTTCAGGTCCAGACCGCTCAGCAGCAGGCGTCTCCGTGAGATGCGGTCCAGCGTGAGGTCCGCCGGGCGTGTGAGTGAGTGCATCTGGTACTGCAGCTTCGCCGCATTCGCACTCACCAGCAGCGGATCGAATTTCTGACCGAGAAACCCGCCACCCTGACACGGCGTGGTGACCACATTGTGGAAGTGCCACGGAAGAACAGCATGATCAACATCCAGTTGCTCTCCGGTCCCGAGCTTCGTCACGACGGCTCCATGACAGGGGAAAAACTGGTCCATCGCCGCGAACTCTTCACGATCTCCGGCCGGACCCTGTCGACCGGTATGCGTTTCTGTCGACGCGGAATCATGAAGTCGATTCGTGTGATGCATGCTGCGGACCAGCGCCACCTTGTGCATCACGCGAGACATGTGAGGCAGATGTTCTGATATCGTGAGTCCCGGCTGCGAGCTGGCAATTCCCGAAAACTCACCACGCACCGATGCGGGTGCGTTCGGCTTCAAGTCGTACGTGTCGAGATGCGATGGTCCTCCGTAATAGAAGACGACGACACAGGCTCGGATCGCCGACGATGCCTGCGGAGCCGTTGCGGCACTGGCTGCAGCGGCAGAGGCCGATTTCACAACCGACAACGAACTCAACAGACCGAGACCACTGCCGAGTTCCAGAATCTCTCGGCGAGTCGGTCGATGAGAATGCAATTCAACGGGAATCGGAATCATCGGTTGTTCGCAGCTCGATCATCCAGAGGGCGGGGGGAGGCACTTACCGAAAGCCGCGTGAAGCACGATAGGATTACAGAAATGTCGGACGTCGATCAGGCCCGCAGATCCGGCGGCTCACCGTACCAGTCGCGATGAACTTTGTCGCTGGCACGTGGGTTGAAGTGTTATGGCGATGTGCCGTTCAGACGGAGTCGCGTTTGAGGCGGAGACCCGGGATTGTCTGTCCCTAACGATGGACCTTGCATTCCGGAATCGCAGCTTTCAGACGCTCAACTCCGGCGTCTGTCACTTTCGTGCCTCCGACCTGCAATTTGCGGAGGCTGCTGATCTTCTCGAGCTGTTGAAGGCCCTTGTCTGTGATCTCTGTATTCGAAAGAACCAGGGACCCAAGATTTGTCAGTTGGGCAATTTGATTCAGGCCATCGTCGTCGACCTGCGTCGATGGCAACCACAATGTCTTGACTGATGGCGGCAGATGACTCAGACCTGAGCCGGTGACTCTTGTCCCGCTCAGCACCACTGTGCGGAGTTCTGACATCTTGCTCAAATATTCGAGTCCCTCGTCAGTAACCTGAGTGTTTCCCAGTCGAATGTCGTGGAGCGATTTCAGATTGCTCAAGTGCGCGAGGCCATCGTCTGAAATTGCCGTCTGGTCGAAAATGAGTGTTCGGATTTTCGGCAGCTCGCTGAGGTGAGCCAGACCTGCGTCGGTGATCTTCGTGCGATTCAGTGAGAGCATATAAAGAGACTTCAGCGGCTTGAGGTGTTGGAGTCCGTCGCTGGTGACACTTGTGTCGGACAGGCCGATACGTGCCAGACCGGCGAGTTTGCCGAGGTGTGCAAGGCCGGCGTCGGTGATGCGCGTGGCATGCAGGTCAAGCTCGCTCAGGCGATTCATGCCTTGAAAATGAACGAGCCCCGCGTCGGTGATTTGCGTACCGGTAAGCTCGATCAGAACCGGGCTGAAGCACTTGATCATTTCAAGGTCTTCGTCCGTGGCCTTTGTCTTCCACAAATTGATTCCGACGGTGGTCTTGTCGTAGGGAGTGACTTCGCCACCCAGTGCTTCGATTCTGGCGGTCGCCGCTTTTCGCTTCAGTTCAAGGTCGGCGGCAGAGGTCGGTGTGCGCAAAGCGACCTGGAATATTATCTGGCCGCTTCGCGGGTTAGCACCGTCCGGCGCGCTCACTCCGCCGGAACCGCTCAGCATGTAGGTGCCCGGCTTAAGTCTGACGTGCCCGGGCTCGGCGTTGGACTCTGGAGATTGTGTGCCACCCGCAACGAGCGCTATCTGGAACACTCCCAGAGACGAATGGCACTGCTGGTTTGGTAGCAAGGGGTTACGTCATGCGGCGGCTTCGAGTTCGGCCTGGAGCTGGTGTCGTGGTTTCTTCATCAGAGCCAGAATCTTCGGTCTGCGTTTGTTGGCGCGAGGTTCGACGCGGCCGTCACGGTGGCCCACTCGTTCACTGGCGGAAGTCTGCTGTCCCAGTGTTGCCATTTCGTCACTCACCCCGATCACCGCGCACAATAGCCAGTTGGTAGCCAGAAGCTGCTGCG
>CAUZFZ010000038.1:0-70133 GCA_963579025.1 Planctomycetota bacterium
AAGGCAGGGGACCTCACGACCGGAAGTGCGATTCGTCTCCGATTCGTCCTTGTTTTCGGTAGGTTCCCCCAGATTGCCTCATCGTCGCGTTTGAGTCCAAGCGGTCCCTTCGGCCGGGAATTGCTGAGTGCAGACCAGACCAGGCATCTTCGGGAACTGTCGGCCGAATCACTCAGACACGTGGATCAGGTCTGCGAAGCGTACGAAGCCGACGTTCGAAACGGTTCCGGGCGGGATCTCCACACTTACGTGATCGGTCTCGATCCGTGGGAACGGGCGGCAGCGCTACGCGAAATGCAATTGCTCCAAGCGGAACTGGACGTCGCGTCTCACGACTGATTCCTTATGTAACAGGCCGGTATAACGACAACAGCACCGGTTGCCTGCATCCGGCGCGGTTTGGTCACTGATTGGAAACCTCTTGTCGCTGCGTGCGAGCAACCAGTGCCACCCTGCGAACAGTCCGCTAGTGCTCACGCGACTTCACTCTCTCTCTACTCGGAAGGCCTCCAAAATGCGAGTTGCATTCAGAAGCACCCTGTTAGTGATCTTTGCTCAGTGTATCCTCGGGTCGTCGCTCGCCCGAGAAGTCTTCTCTGACGATAACAACACTCACGACAGATTTTATACAAGTAGCAAACTGCAAGTCGATACCTTGAATAAGTTGGACTCGAGTTCCACGATGCGTGCACAAACCCGGGTGAATCTCAGAGTGGTCTGCGGCAAGGCGGCACAGAATGACCCAAATCCTGACGTCCTGTTGATCCTTGACTTGACGGGTACGGCAAAACCGGGGAGATTCTCGGTCAACGATGACTACTATCGACCGCTGGACCGCCTGCTTAAGAATAAACTTGCAGGTGGTATAAGGCTCTATAAGGAACTTGACGATCTGGATAGCCTGAGTGCTACTCAGCGTAAGTCACGGTTGACGGCGGCACAGAAATCATCCCTGGAGAGCGGTCATGGCGCGGTCGAAGCCATTGATAGCGATGAATGGTACGGGCCTGTGCAGGATTACTTTGGATGGCAGGTTGCTCTCGCGAAGGACAAAAGTAGGACGATGCCAGACACCGCGCACTTCGGCTTGCCAGAATACTTCCAAAGGTGGTCGAAAATTGAACAGAGACCCATTACCGGATTCAAGACGGGCAGTAATGGGTTTTCCTCGGATTTTTCGGTCGAGGCGGGGACCGGCGGCATCTCTGTTGGTGGCTCTACATCCAGGAGTACACAGTGGAACGCCAGTGAGGTTCGGGTCCGAAGTTATGCCATTGATGAGAGCGGTTCACGAGGCAATCTCACGGCGGGGACGGCGTATGAGTTTAATCAGCTCGACGGAAACCAGGAGTTTTACTGGCCGCGATCCGAAGGAGCCGAGGGAAATGGCTACCGCGAAGTGCCAACGGCTTTTGAGAATTTCACATTCGATGGAGCTAAAGGTTTTCCAGTGAGGGAGTTCCAGAATAGCCTCAAAGCACAGTATGTGTGGAAGCTCGACGAGGCTCCGAAAACGGGGCATGTGTGGGTCTGTCCGCACATGTATCACCGCGCCATGTTTTGTGAAGCAGATGGAACATACACCTTTGCGTGGGTTGGAAGCCACGCTTCACAATACATACGAGTCTCATGGGACTCGAATCCGACTCTTGAGTCGCAAGCGGCGATTACATTCTGGACACCGAATCAATGCAATAAATACGAGCAGGCAAACGTCTTCGTCAGGGTTGTCCCTTGAATTAGCTGCGGGAACTGATCAAAGAAGTCCTGAGGCAGGGTGGCCCGACCACAGGTGGTCGGGTTCCTTTGGCACAGGAACCCACGCAGGGTGGCCCCGGTTGCTTGCAACCGGGGCGGCGCAGCCGCATGAGGCGCTGGGAGATTGATTCAACGCCTCTTGTCGCTGCGCGACACTGGTTGGCGAGCAACCAGTGCTACACCAGGGAAGTGCGTCACTCGCTCCGTGTTGCCGGCCTGCTGCAGTCGTCCTCTCCGTTGTGAAAACGGCCGACATCCCGCAGGGTGGCCCCGGTTGCTTGCAACCGGGGCGGCGCAGCCGCAAGAGGCGTTTGGATACCGATCCAATGCCTCTTGTCGCTGCGCGACACTGGTTGGCGAGCAACCAGTGCTACCTCGGTGAAGCGCCGTCTCGAAGACCTGTTTCCCGCAAACGAACGAAGCAATTGGCCGTTTGCACTCGGGCGAGCCAACTGAAGTCGTAAACGCGGCCTGCTAATGTCGTTCTCTCCGTTGTGAAAACGGCCGGCATCCCGACTCGGCCGAAGATACTCAGCAGAGCAGGCCACTCCTGGCACTGCTTTCGACATCTCTTTCATAGTGGCAACAGTTTCGGTCGGAGTGACCGTCATGAGTGCAGACCAGACGAGTCATCTGCGTGAACTGTCGGCCGAATCACTTAGACGCGTGGATCGGGTCTGCGAAGCGTACGAAGCCGACGTCCGACCTGGTGTCGAACTTGACATTGACACCTACGTCACCGGACTATCCCTGTCTGAACGGGCGGCAGCGCTTCGCGAATTGCGATTGCTCGGTGACGAACTGGACGCCGCGCCCAGCGAGTGATTGCTGATGTCACCGCGGTGAGGGCCGTATGGTTGAGATTCATAAGAACGGTGGGCCGGGCCCCGATTCGTCACTGCAGGCCCTGATTGAGCAGCATGATGGACTGCTGGAGAGACTCTGCACACAGAACGCAGGGTGGCCCCGGTTGGTTGCAACCGGGGCGGCGCAGCCGCAAGCGGCGTTTGGATACCGATTCAATGCCTCTTGTCGCCGGGTGGCACCGGTTGATGAGCCTCAACCCTGGGGTGGCCCTGTTGCTTGCAACTTGGGCGGCGCAGCCGCGGGGTGGCACAGGTTGATGAGCCTTAGTACTGAGGGTGGCCCTGTTGCTTGCAACCTGGGCGGCGCAGCCGCAAGAGACCACGGGCTCTCTCTTGTCGCGGGTGGCAATTGTTGAGTCTGAACGGTGAGGGCGCCCTGTTTCCTGCAACCCAAAGTGGCGCGGCGGCAAGAGGCTGCTCAGGTACACGGCCTCTTGTCGCTGAGCGACACTGGTTGCGAGCAACCAGTGCCATCCGGGGAGGGGCTTGTGTGATCGTGCAACCTGCGAGTTACAGAACAGGCGCGGCCACACGACGGAGTGTCCGATGAATCGTCCTGCTGGTGCCAATCGTTGACGTCTTTGTTCGTCCTCTGCATTCTGCCCGGATGCAGGGCCAGCCACGCAGGGTGGACCCGGTTGCTTGTAACCGGGGCGGCGCAGCCGTAAGAGGCGCTGGGATACTGATTCAATGCCTCTTGTCGCCGCGTGACACTGGTTGGCGAGCAACCAGTGCTACCCCGGGGAACTGCGTCACTCGCTCCGTGTTACCGGCCTGCTACTGTCGTTCTCTCGGTTGTGAAAACCGCCGGCAACCCCACTGGGCCGAAGAAGCTCGACCGAGCAGGCCACTCCTGGCAGTGCTTTCGACATCTCTTTCACAGCGGCAACAGTTTCGGTCGGAGTGACCGTCATGAGTGCAGACCAGACCAGGCATCTTCGTGAACTGTCGGCTGAATCGCTGAGACGCGTGGATCGGGTCTGCGAAGCGTACGAAGCCGACGTCCGACTCGGTGTTGAACGAGACATTAACACCTACGTCACCGGACTATCCCTGTCCGAACGGGCGGCAGCGCTTCGCGAATTGCTATTGCTCGCTGACGAACTGGACTCCGCGCCCAGCGAGTGATTGCTGATGTCACCGCAGTGAGGGCCGTATGGTTGAGATTCATAAGAAAAGTGGGCCGAGGAACTGACAACGGCACTGAACGACTACTTCGGCGAGCTGATCGAGATTGTCGTCGAACACGGCGGAGACGTCCTGAAATTCGCCGGCGATGCGTTGGGCAGCTCAGCCTCTGATCGGTTTCAGTCACTGGGCATCGAGGATGCCGCGGTACTCCGATGCAGCACGCGTTGCGTGGAGATCGACACAGGGGATTGCCTTGCGCGCGACTGACGGCAACCGGTTACGGCACTCACTTTGCGGTTCACGCCCCGTGAGCCGACGGCGCTAGCCCAATGCCCCCAGAGTTGTCGGATCGAGGAGTGAAATTGTAGAGCAATTGTCCCAATTGCTCGGGAGGAACAACTGGGACAATTGTTCTACATTCCACAACTCTGGGGCCTTTGAGCGCTAGGCGCGGGCATTGAACGCGAACGAACCGTTCCGAGGCCCGCGGCTAGCGCCCAATGGCCCCAGAGTTGTAGCGGAACGGCGCAAGCCGTCCGGTGCGGCGCGATGAAACTCCGCGAAAACCGGGCGGCTTGCGCCGCACCGCTACAACGATTGCCACAACTCTGGGGCCTGCGGCTAGCGCCGACGGCTCACAAAGTGAGTGCCATTACGGCCGGACGATTTGAATCACCAATAGGGCGTATTCAGCAATCGGAAGGCCCGGTGTGATGATCAGTTCGGAGCCGGAGTCCTGGCGCCCAAGGTCTTTGATCGAACCGTGGCCACCGGGGATGTTGGCTGCCAGGTAATACGACTTCGGCTCCTGCAGGAGACCTCCGGCATTCCAGAGATGGGGTGCGTCGTCTGACAGGATGGCCTGCCCTTCCGGGCCGACGGCGAGAGGGCTGCCAGTGACAACATTCCACAGCTCGAAGTACTGGCGGCCTGTTTTGTCGAGCGTGCGCAGTTTGACCACACGCCATGTTGATCGCGAACCCGGCTCGGCTGATTCATCAAGGATGATGCGGCCCTCTGTCGTACACGAGACATATCCTCGGCTGGTTTTCAGTCGGATGATGTCGCTGGGCTGAACGGTATTGGTGATGAGCCTGGAGGACTCGGGCGTGGCCGGCGGCGTAATTCGCTGTTGAGGGCGGAATCGCCGGCTGTCCGGCTGAAGGATTTCGTTCTCGAATCCGCGGACGTGCAGCTCGTTCCAATGCGTCAACAGTTCATTCGCAGACAGCCGTTCCATGTCGAGGTTTCTGGAGACGCGACTGCAGGTGAGCACGGGCAGCAGTCGGTTCAGCTCAGACTGAGAGCCGGTCCAGCGAGGTGGCAGTGTCCACTGCGACACGGCTCCGGATGCGCTGACAGCGACAATCGACTGTCCGTCCGGTGAGACGGCGACGCGTTCGAGTTGACCGCCGGTCGGGAGTAGTGCCAGGAGCTGCGGTGTTGCGGCTGTCTGCTGTTGTGAACCTGGTAGGATGGGCACTCCTGCCCGTCCGTCAGGATGTTGCGGTGATTCGGGACGGGCAGGAGTGCCCATCCTACGGGCGATGTTCCATACGGCGATGGTGTCGGACTGGGAGACGGTGGCGATCGTCTCTCCGGTTGCGCTCTGTGCCATCTGGTAGATGACGTCGCCGTGTTTCTGGACCGGGCCGATCGGCTGGCCGGTGCGGAAGTCACGGATGCGCATGGTTCCGTCGCGGTGGCCGCTGATCAGGTAGCGTCCGTCGGGACTGCAGTGCAGCATTCGAGCGTTGGGGTCAGCGGACTCGTACTGCAGGGCTCCTGTCGCCGTCTCCCAGACTCGCAGCAGACCGTCGTAGTCGATGGATGCGGCCAGAGTTCCGTCGGGAGTGACCGTGACGTACTTGATGTTCTGCGAATGTCCCTCGCTCTGCTCTGTGAGTTGTTTGCCAGTGGCCAGGTCCCAGGCGGCTGCGAAAATGCCGCCGGTCACCAGAATGCGGCTGCCTGCGTCGAAGGCGAAATCAAATGGTTTGTTGACGACGTTCCGGACCTTTTCGGACAGCCGAGTCGTGCCCGCCCGCCAGTCGTAGACGCGAATGGCTCCCTTGTCAGTGCACGCCAGCAGCCGTCCGTCCGGATTGAAGCGGGCCGACAGGGCCGGGAACTGCGCGAGCTGCTGACCAGTGGTAATGTCCCAGACAATCGCACGGTCGTGTTCGTCCACCGTCAGCAGGTGATCACCGTCCGGACTCGCGGTGATACGCAGCACGGGAGCCCCGGCATCGAACGATCTGGCGGCGAAACCGGAATTGCCGATCGGCGTGATGCGGATCAGACCGTCCTGACCTGCGGTGGCAACAAACAGCTCGGCAGCCGCTTCCGGGATTTCGATCGGGACGTCGTCTGCAGCGGGAGTCTGCCCGTTCAGAATTCGTCGAGAGATGAAGCATGCGTCGCTGGCCGCGTTACCCTCATGCAGAGTCTGCGGGCGGAGAACCGTGGCCAGGTCGCGGATCCAGGTGGGCTGGTCAGCTCCTGCAGTCAGCAGAAAGCGGCTGTCAGAGCTGAACTCAACGCGCGACAGTGGTCCCGAGTGACTTAACGGGGGCGTGACCGATTCGCCGGTCTGTGTCCTCCACAGTCTTGCCGTGGCGTCGTATCCGGCCACGGCAAACAGGCTGCCGTCCGGACTGAATCGGCCGTCCGAAAGTCGGGCCGTGTAAAACTGCTCGGGAAACCGCGGCTCTCCCGATAGGCTGTTACGCACGGTGGCGAAGTAGGCCCAGTCGGTTTCGAGCGTGGAGCGGCCATCGGGACTGAACTGCACGGAAGCAATGCGATCGACTCGTTTGTACGGCCCGGCAATGGTCTCGCCCGTGTCCGCCTCCCAGATGATGACGTTTCCATCAAGTCCGCCCGAGACGACTCGCTGCCCGTCGGGGCTGAACGCCGCTGACGAGACCATGCGTTTTTTGTGTGACACTTCCACCAGTTGTTTTCCGCTGCTGACGTCCCAGGTGCGCACGCGATCGCCATCAGACCGGAATTCGTTCGAGCCCCAAGTGAGCAGTCGTGTGCCGTCCGCGCTCAGTTCAAGGTGGTTCAGCCCATCAGCGTCGTGAATGATGGGCGGCGAGACAGACCGACCACTCGCTGCCTCCCACACGCGGGCTGTTCCGCTTTTCCGCGCCGTGGCAATCAGCAGCTCGTGCCAGTCGAACGAGACATCGACGACAGGATCATCGTGAGGAATCGCTCTGGCAGGCTTCCCGTCTGACGCATTCCAGAGCCGGACGATCTGGTCGTCGCAGGTGGCCGCCAGGTATCGCCCCTGGGGACTGAACCAGACTCCGCTGATACGGGCCGGGCTGTTGATCTCGCGGATGACCGGCTCGCCACTTTCCAGGTCCAGTAACCGGATGACGGATGTCTGTGACCGGTTTTCAACACGTACGACGTGGTTGGCGTGTGGAGCCAGGCGGTATAGCGGGGCATTCCCAGTCAGCTCGTCCGTGGCCGGCCAGATGGACTGCGGCACGGGAAGCTGACGCAGCAGGATGCCTAACCTCTGGCGATGAAGACGCTCGACCGGTGACCAGCCGGTTGAGGGATCTCGCAAGGTGCTCGGCTCACCCTTTACCGTTTCAGCAGCGATGGTCGTGTCGATCTCGAAGGCCTGTGCATAGAGCAGCAGTGCTGCCGCGGTATCGCCCTCGTCAAGAAAGTTCCTCGCGCGGGCTTCGTACACACGGGCGAGCTGGGACCGGGCATCCCGCTCAGCGATGCGTGCCCTGGTGGCTGATTCCCGTTCGCGGCCGGCCAGGTCCAGCGCCCGGGATTCCGCCTGGGTGGCTCGTGTGAGCAGGCCGGCTGCCACCGAACGTTCATGATCGGCCCAGAAGTACAGCCCGGTCATAACCGGAAGCCCGATCAGGAACACCGCTGCCAGCGTTCCGAGCAATCCCGCCAGAGCCGGCCGTCGTCGGCAGAATTTACCGGTGCGTTCCAGAAAGCCGGACTGTCGGGCGAGGATCGGTTCGCGATTCAGAAACCGACGCAGGTCGTCGGCCAGGTCTGCGGCCGTGGCGTATCGCTTCGAAGGTTCCTTCGCCAGACACTGCAGGCAAATGGTCTGGACATCGAGTGACAGGCGGGGTCGCAGTTGAGTTGGTGCGACGGGCTCGTCGTAGCGGACCATCAACAGCATATCCATGGCGTTGCGACCGAGGAATGGTGGTCTGCCGGTCAGCAGCTCGTAAAGCATGGCCCCGAGCGCATAGACGTCGGCGGCCGGCCCCACATCCGAAACACGACCATCAGCCTGCTCGGGAGCCATGTAGCGTGGCGTCCCCAGCAGTTCTCCGGTCATCGTCTGTGAGTCGGTGCCAAACTGTTTCGCAAGTCCAAAGTCTGTGACTTTGACGACCGGCAGCGGTTTCTGTGTGGACTGAACGAGTGATGCCACGTTTTCCTCAACTGCTGAATCACCCGATGGAGCCGCAAGTGTTTCAGAGATCGGCGTGGGGTCCGGCCACGACTCGTCGCCACTGACAACGCCGGGATGCTCGTCGCTGACAGTCGCTGTTGGCGGATGGGAGTCCTCCAGCAGAATGTTTCCCGGTGTCAGATCGCGGTGAACAACATTGTGTTCGTGAGCGAAATGAATGGTCCGGGCAATCGTCTCGATTAACTGAGCTGACCAGCGATCGGAGAATGACCGACCGACTGCAAACTCCGCCAGACTACATCCCCGCACCAGTTCCAGAGCCAGAAACGGCTGTCCGTCGAGTTCGCCGAAGTCGTGAATCTGTACGATTCCCGGATGCTTCAAACGTGCGACTGCTTCGGCTTCCGCCCGGAATCGCTGGGCATGTTTGGGATCATCGGCGGATGCACCAGCCATCATCTTCAAAGCGACCGATCGCTTCAGCTGACGATCATGGGCCTCATAAACAACGGCCATGCCGCCGCGTCCGAGTTCGCGCACGATCTCATATCGAGTCTCGGTCGAATTCGGAGATGCGAAAGGGCTGGATAAAGCTCTGCCGAATACGGCAGGCGAATCGACCTGTTTCGCTTCGTCCGTGGCCGACAAGCTGCTGACAGTTCTGACGCCAGCAATCCGAAACGCGTCTGCAATTGTGGTCTCGTATCCAGGAAAACGAGATGTGAATTCGTCAACTGATGGCGGCAGGCCATTTTCTGTCTGGGACTCCAGCTCCAGGACAAGCAGTTCCCGCAACAGAACTCTCAAGTCGACATCGGTGGATTCCGCAAGATACTGCTCAATGCGGGGCTGCTGCCTGTTCCGCATCTCCGACTCAAAGCGACTGCAGATCGCGTCAAGAGCGTTGTCGCGCAATTGCGACGCAAATGGAACATTCTGGCCCATGAATGCGGTGTCCCAGCGTGAAGCTCTCGGTCGCTTGTGCTCAGTGTCAGGCGTAATTCGTCAGAGTAGATCCAAACTGCAATTCTGTCTCCAGTTGCGGAGTGAATGCAAGTCGGCACCCGGGCGTCTGGATAGCGCGGACAGATGGCAAGCTCACTACCTCGCCTGCCAGTCCGCAGCGAGCGGAAGCAGGACAGCCCCGGTTACTACGTGGTGCTACTTCCACGACTTGAAGTGAGCAGCCAATCGCGCTGTCGGATCGCTGTCACTCTGGCGCAGCAGGACGCTCATCGGCTCGGGCGGCGCATGAGCTTCAATCGACTTGAGATATCGAGGCAGCAGGCGTGTGGCTGCCGGCGGACCGTGCAACAGAAAGTGTGTCCAGGCCCAGGAGTCGCGGTAACCGCGCTTCGTAACGGCTGAGAGCTGTCGCTTTTTTTCCAGTTGCTCCAGCGGGGAAAGTCGACCAAGAGGGAGGCGCGTCGACAGTTTCACGCTGCGTTGATGCGGATTGCCCGAGGCTCGCTCGGAAGCTTGCACCTCGAAGTACTCGGCCAGTCCTTCGTCGAGCCAGAGTGGCAGGAACGGCAACGTGGAATGAAGAACTGCATGGGTCACCTCATGCCGCAAGTCGGTCACGACACCGCTGTGAAGATACACGTACACGCGACCGACATCCTCGCCATGAACAAAGGCGGCCCGTCGTCGAACCGCCTCAGGGGCTGACTTCGCCATACTGGTCTGATAGCTGCGTCGGTTCGCGAGCAAATGCACCAGAATCGGTTCCCGCGAACGCGTCAGTCCCAGCGTCGTAGCAACGTCGGCTTCGTGGTCTTCCAGCGACTCGACAAGCGACGCGACGTTCTGGAACCGGTCAATGCGGAATTCGGCGCGTACGTGAAAGCGACCAACCTGCCGGTAATCGACCCAATCACCCTGAGCCATTGCCTCACGATCCACTGCGAGACCGGCGACCAGCAACAGGGAAATGATTATGCAGGCTTGCATGAACAATTACGGACTCGCACGTGATCACTCAGTACGTCTCTACCGTACTCGCCTGCCACTGGTTAAATCACACCGCCATGTGTGCGGTACGGAGTGGCCAGGTCCGGGAGTTCAAGCCCCCAGGCGCGTTCCCAGATTCCGTTGATGTGCCGAAAGCTCTCAGAGACATAGATGAGCTGTCTTGTGCGCACGTCGTCGGAAGACGAGTAGATTGGCAAGACACACCCGATCTGTACGAGACAGACGACTGCCAAGGCGGTGCGTAAGACGAACTTCCGCATGAGACTCCTCCATGAGCGGGCGAAAGATTCAGATTGTCGGGGGGGGAAACTGCGTCGACTCACCAACCAACGGTTAGTCGAGTGTTGCTCCGGAACCGGATTGAGGGGCGCTGTTGCCCGAGGCAGGCGGAACGACTTCTGACGCAGTTGACGGAAATGTCTGATGTGAATTGACTTGTGGCGGAACGACCGGTGCAGCTTGAGGCGTTGATTGAGGTTCCGACAGGGAGGCCTGCCGTGACGCTGCGGCCTCGGCTGCGCGTTGAGCAGCCAAAGCCTTAGCACGTTCGGCCTCTTCAAGCTGCCGGACGCGTTCCTCCATGTGTTTACCGGGCTTAAACGTGACGACGAATTTCTCGGGAACGTCGACGCGCGTGCCAGTTCTCGGGTTGCGCGCCTTTCGCGCCGCCCGTTTCTTGACCTCGAAGACACCAAAATTGCGCAACTCGATGCGTCGTTCACGCACGAGCGTGTCAATGATGGCGTCAAATGTCTGTTGAACGATTTCTTTCGTCTTCAGTTGGGTCATCCCAATCTGGTCAGAAATCGCTTTGACGATATCTTTTTTCGTCACAACTGAGTCTCCACCCAGTGGTGCCGAGAGGGCACACAATCCGATCCAGTCACAAGACGGAACAGTAAACGGCATTTGGACTTACTGTCAAGCCGAGTGGCCAGTCGGATACCGCCCCGAGCATTCTCGGAGGCATCGTAGCTACCCGCTTTCAGTCATCGGCTATCCACGGTCCGTACAATTAGCAGAATCGGAAAAACCGTCGCCAATATCCTGTTTTGACACTGGTCGCGCCGATCGATTCGCGGCCGGTGTGTGGCCGACCCGCGGAACCCGAGTCAGTAAATTTCAACTTCCTGGCCCGACATGATCCGAAGGTAGCTCTCGTAACGGGACACTGAGATCATTCCCGTGCCCACGGCGTGTTTAACTCGGCACCCGGTTTCATGCGTATGTGAACAATCTGGAAAGTGACAGAACGCGACAAACGGATGAAACTCGACGAAAAAGCCCTCGACTTCTTCGGGAATCACGTCCCACAGTTCCAACTGACGGATGCCCGGTGTGTCGACGACCCAACCACCAAACTCAAGTGGCAGCAGGCGAGCCCGTCGCGTCGTGTGACGCCCCTTGCTGGACCCATCGCTGACCTGGTTCGTCTGCAGTGCCAGGTCCGGTTGAATCGCATTAAGCAGGGACGATTTGCCCACACCACTTTGTCCTGTGAACACAGTCTGCCGTCCCTGCAGCATTTGCTTCAGACAGGCAAGGCCAGCACCCGTTGCCGCGCTCGTCAGGACGGTCGGGTATCCGAGCCGACCGTACAGGCCAAGGATCGGTTGAATGCCGGCCCGATCGACGAGGTCGGATTTGTTGATACACACGATGGCTGTGCTATCGCCCTTGCAGGCACTGATGATGAAGCGGTCGATCAGACTTGGCTTCAGCGGCGGTTCCGATGCGGAAGCCACGATGACGATCTGCTCGACGTTCGACACGATAATGTGCTCATGCCGACGGCTGCCGCGGGAAAGCGTGCACCGTCGAGGCTCAACACGTTCAATG
Source organism: Planctomycetota bacterium (assembly GCA_963579025.1). Lineage (GTDB taxonomy): Bacteria > Planctomycetota > Planctomycetia > Planctomycetales > Planctomycetaceae > CAUZFZ01. The sequence continues at coordinate 11,983 of CAUZFZ010000038.1, forward strand.
ACTCCGGATTGACTGTCCAGAACCCGGAACAGCACCCAATCTCCCGCAACGACGGCGTTGCGGGTATCTCGTGACATCGTCCGTACGACCCGGCGGACCGTGCATTCGAACATTCGCCCGTCGCTGCCCTGGACGATCGAATTCAGACCGGTTGAACTCAGCACGCGGCCGCGGTCACAGTGCGACTCGTCAATCTGACGCAGAAACTCATTCGAATCGTCTGTGTTGCCATCGACGATGACAGTGCGATTTCGAGTCAGCTCCCCTTTGCCGCTCAATCGCTCGGCTGCCGGCAGGTCTTCAATGCGAATTGACTCCGCATCGCCGTCGCTGGCTCGATCGACCTCACGTGTCAGATCGACCTGCCGCTTGCGTTTCTCGCGGTTCTTGCGGAACGCCACCCGCTGTTTCTGCTTGTTTTTCTTCCCCTTGGCCATTGCCTGTCCCGTCGCTGTGCGTTGTCGAAGATGCCTGAATTGGGCGTTCCGACACAACTTAGCAGCAAAGAATTCGAGCGGTGTCTGGCACGCGACCCGGATGCAGGTTCGGCTACGTGCATCCGAACGTCAATGTGGTGCTTCTGGCGTTTGGCGATCCAGGTATGGCGGGCAAGATGCCAGCTTTCGGGTGAATCGGATAAATTGGAAGAATCTACCTATTTCGCCTATTCACAATTGTATGCGCAGACTGCACAATCTATGCAGAACATTCGGGCGCATGAATGAACATGTCGCTCAGACATTTGGTCACCTTTGAGCATCCACTGAGAAAGGAAATGCCCATGAGAATCCCTGTTGCTGCATTTGCACTCCTGCTGGCAGCCACATTACAGAGCCAAGCCTGTGATAAGTGTCACTCACGTGCACACACATGCGCTCCATGTCCACAGCCAGCCTGCGAATGGCGGGAAGTCGAACGGACCGTTCTGGTCCCCGAATGGACCACAGAGAAGCGCAAAGTTGAGCACATCGAGTACAAGCGGGAAACCAGCGAACGTAAGGTAACGGTCAATGAGTGGGTCCAGAAGAACGAGCAAGTGACCCGCGAAGTGACGACATGGGAAAAGCATGAGAAGTCCCGCAAAGAGAAATACACGGTCCACAAGCCGGTCTGGAAAGACGTGACCGACACCTGGGTCGTGAAAGTTCCGCATTGGGAAACGCGTAAGGGCACCCGCATGGTCAAGAAGCCCGTGTGGAAGGACACCAAAGAGTCCTACGTGGTCCTGGTGCCGTCGACGGAAACTCACAAGGAGAAGGTCACCGTCTGGCGATCAGTGCCGGTCGAGAAGTCGTACACCGTTTGCGAAGATCATGGCCACTGGGAAGAACACAAAGTTCCCGTGTGTGCCCCCGCTCCCTGCCGCACGGCTTGCGGCGTCTGCAATGCGTGCAATCCCTGCCCGCAGGCATTCTGCGTCCAGCGAGTCTGGGTGCCGAAAATCGTTCAGCGAGAAGCCAAATGCACGGTTCACGAATGCAAAGCGTTTGAAGAAACCCGTGAAGTTGAAGTCGTGGTCTGCAAGGAAGAAAAGCACACACGGACCGTGAAGGTCTGCGAATGGAAGGAAGAGAAGGAATCGTACGAGTACAAAGAATGTGTGATGAAGGAAGAAAAGCGGTCCTGCAAACGCAAAGTCTGCGAGATGGTTGCCGAACAAGCGGAACGAACCGTCACGTGGTTTGAATGCGTTCCGAAGAAGAAGAAGGTCACCGAGACCGTTTGCCGATGGGAATGCGTCCCGGTGAAAAGAACGGTCAAAGAGACTGTCTGCGTCCCGGTCACGGTGACAAAAATGGTCGACGTGCCGGTCTGCCGCATGGTCGAAAAGAAGGTCAAAGAGAAAGTGGCCGTACCGCACTGTGCCCCGGCCTGTGCTCCGGCGGCGTCATGCTCGACGCCGTGCTACGCACCTTCTAACAGTTGCTCGGCGGGTGGATTGCTGGAAGCGTTGCTCTCCCCGCTGTCGCTGAGTGGCAGGCACGGGCGATCCTGCTCCTGCAACCACCATGATCACGGCCACCACCATGATCACGGTTCACACGACCATGACCACACGTCCTTGCCGATTATCGGTGGCTCATTCCTGGCCGCTGACGACGACCAGGAGCCGTTCTACCTGCCCGGCGAAAGAGCATTGCTCACGCTGCTGTTCGACTAAGTCTGGCACATTGAACGCTTCATTTGAGTATTGGCTGATCTCCGCCGACCCGCGATTTTCTCAATCACGGGCCGGTTTTTGTTTGCGCATTTCGGCGATGTCTATCCAGCGGACAGGTACCGAAAATGATCGGATTGCATAACCTCGTTAAAGCTACTAGCGTTGAAGGATTGGAGGAATCATGCGGATTTTGTGGTCCGCTGCAGCTCACACACACTTTTGCGTGGTCAGATCATGGATGCCGAAAGCCAGGCCGAACCGGCTAACGAGAGTCAGCCAAAACTCGAGCTGACTGGATCACGTCAACTCACGTCGTGGATGGCAGAACAGAATGTCAGTCTGGGTTTCACGACCTATCAGACGGGCAAGATGTTCCTCATTGGGCTCAAGCCTGATGGGCGCCTGTCTGTCTTCGAGCGGACATTCAACCGCTGCATGGGAATGTGCACGGCGAACGAAGGTCAGACGTTGTGGATGAGCTCGCTATATCAACTGTGGCGGTTCGAGAATGTGCTCGATGCGGGCCAGGTGGCCGACGGTTACGACCGGCTTTACGTTCCGCAGCTTGGTTACACAACCGGAGACATCGACGTCCACGACGTGGCGGTTGACGCCAACGACCGTGTGTTGTTCATCACCACTCTGTTCGGCAGTCTGGCCACAGTCAGCGAGACGCACAGTTTTTCGCCGATTTGGAATCCACCGTTTCTCAGTCGCCTGGCGGCCGAGGACCGTTGTCACATGAACGGCCTGGCATTGAAGGATGGCCGACCGAAGTACGTCACAACGGTCAGTCAGTCAGATGTGGCCGACGGTTGGCGGGACCGACGCCACGACGGCGGTGTGGTTGTCGATATCGAATCGAACGACATCGTTGCGGACGGACTGTCGATGCCACATTCGCCTCGCTGGTATCGGGATCAGTTGTGGCTGCTGGATTCCGGAAATGGCAAGTTCGGTCGAGTTGATCTGGATGCAGGGAAATTCGAGCCATTGGCCTTCTGTCCGGGCTATCTGCGCGGGCTGGCATTCACCACGGACTTTGCGGTTGCTGGACTTTCCCGGCCCAGACACAACAAGACGTTTTCCGGGCTACCGCTGGACGACGAGCTGGTCGCCCATGATGCCGAACCGCGCTGCGGCCTGCAGGTGATCGACCTGCGAACGGGCGACGTGGTCCATTGGCTGCGGATTGAAGGAATTGTCGAGGAACTGTACGACGTCGTCGTGCTGCCGAACGTCGTACGACCAATGATGCTCGGTTTCCGGAGCGATGAGATCCGCCGCACCTTGTCGGTCGGCCCCGACGCGGAGTTGTAGGGCGGGGGCACAGTCTCCTGCCCCTGGCCGCGCCGTCAAGGACCGCACATCCGGCTGGATGTCGCGCGTCGTTGACGCAGCGCCCGTCAGTGACGACTCGCAATTCTTCGAGCAGTTCTGCGCCAGCAAGATTCTGCTGTCCGCGGCGGTACTCGCCCGCCTGCGGCAGGTCCACGTCCTGCTGACCGCCACGAATTGGATGAGTCATCGGCCGACCGGTTGCAGATCGGACAACGGACCACGAATTCTCGTCCATGAATATGAACATTCGGACACAGCGAAGCCGGGGAGTGCCGTATCCGTGATTTGGCCCAGTCGTCCAGTCAGTGGGAACTCTGTGGCTGGACCACCACTCTAAACTGACTTTGCTCCACAACTGAACAATCGCCGACTCCGGGTTGCGAATTTCAGGGGCATCCGTCGGGAACCCGGCTGACGACTGTACCCCACTCGGGCAAACTCTCTGGTCCATATACATCCGGATTTCAGCCCACCCTCCAGATCTCAGATCGTCGGGAGACTCTCACGATGCTGTTCACTAACTGGCTTAACGTGTTTGCAGATTCCCGTTCGCGCAGCCGTCGAGCGCGAGTTGTCCGTCGAGCCCGACGTCGTACCGAATTGCAGAGCAGTTCGGTCGCGCCGCTCCGGACCGAACTACTGGAAACTCGCACGTTGCTGACAGCACCGTCTCCCGTGGCTCTGGGTTCGCTGGACGGTATGAACGGCCTGCAAATCACTGGAACTGCTACTGGAATTACAAGTGGTGACGAAGCGGGAACATCCGTTGAAGGCGCCGGTGATTTCGACGGCGACGGTTTCGAGGACATCATCGTCAGTCTTCCCGCCGCCACGGTGACCAGAGGCGCCTCGACATTTTCTCAGTCTGGCTCAGTATTCGTCCTCTTCGGAAGGTCAGACGGCTTCGGCGGGACAGGCCAGTTGGACCTGGAATTACTCAGCGCAAGCGATGGTTTCCGGATCGACGGCGCCAACAGCAGTGATCGTCTGGGCGACATCAACGCAGACGGTTTGGGCAGGGGCGTTGCAGCAGCCGGAGACTTTAACGGGGACGGGTTTGCCGACATCCTGGTTTCGTCGCGTACGGCAAGTGATGAAACTGGCTCCACGTGGCTGATTTTTGGCAAACCGAGAGCGCAGGTGTCAGGCCCGCTTGATCTTGCATCATTGGATGCGAGTGATGGCTTCCGACTGGATGGTGAGGATGCCACCGTTGGAAATCGGCCGGGCGACTATGCGGGAACTGCCGTTGCCGGTGCTGGCGACCTGAATGGCGACGGTCTGGATGACATCGTCATTGGTGCCCCCAGTTTCGACGTCGACGGGACCCTGAACCCTGACCCTAACAGCGGCGCAGCCTACGTCATGTTTGGTACCACAGGTCCTGTGACCGGCCCCGTGGCGTTAAGTAGTCTCGACGCTGATGCCAGTGACAACGTCACTGGTTTTCGACTGTCTGGAGACGTTCCGGGCCTGGAATTACTTGGCCAGGCAGTTGCTGCGGCAGGTGACATCAATGGAGATGGTTTTGACGATCTCCTGGTTGGCTCCCAGGATCAAGACGGGGGCGCGAGTTTCGTGCTGTTCGGCAAGAGCGCTGCTTTCTCGCCCACAATTGATCTGGCCGACACGATGCCCGGTGGCAACTTTACCGCAGCCGATGGTTTTCGGCTGAACGGTCTCTATGACGGTAATTCGGGACTCAACGACTATGCCGGCAGGTCCGTCAGTGGTGCCGGCGACGTCAATGGCGACGGGTTCGACGACCTGCTGATCGGGGCATATTACTATGGAACCGGATATAATCCGACCGGCATGGGCGACTACGCTCGGGGTCGTGCTTATGTGGTATTGGGCAGCTCATCCAGTTTCGGTACGTCAGTCGAATTGACCACGGTCGGCGGCGCGACCGCTGGATTTCGCATTTCGGGCGTCGACGCCTACGACGTGGCCGGCAAGTCAGTGAGTGCGGCTGGTGATGTCAATGGTGACGGATTCGACGACCTGTTGATCGGAGCGCCCGACGCAGACTTTGACTATGACGCTGGCGCTGAGGGCACGGGCCGTGGGTATGTTGTGTTTGGCAGTGGGACCGTTCCAGCATCCACAGTCAATCTCAGTAGCATCGTTGATGGCCAGAGTAGCATTGGTTTCCGGCTCGATGGTGAGAACCTGGCCGACAGGGCTGCAGCATCCGTCGGAAACGCCGGCGACTTCGACGGCGACGGCTTCAACGATGTTATCGTGGGTGCCCCCGGGGCCGAATTCCAGGACCAGGGTCAGGCATACGTCGTCTTTGGTGGTAACTTCGCCGATCTGACGATTGGCACCGCTGGCAACGACACTCTGGATGCGAGCAACGGAAGCGGCGTGCTCGACGGGCTGATTGGCGGGAGAGGCGATGACATCCTGAGGTCCGATGGCGGCAACGATGCGCTCCGGGGTGGCGCGGGAAATGACACTCTCGAACTGACGATGGGCAACCTGACTAACAACTTCCAGTTTGACGGTGGCACGGGGACCGACACGCTCGCACTCGGTGGCGCTGGTGCCGCCACGTTCTCGGGCCCTCTCGATCTGACGATGATCCCCGACAGCTTTATCCAGGACATCGAGGTCATCGATTTGTCCGGCAGCGGAACCAACACGCTGACTCTCGATCTGCAGGAAGTTTACAACATCAGCTCGACGTCCAGCAGCCTGGTGGACAGCGGCGGGTTCCTGGCCGGCAACTCGAACACGCTGGTTGTGACTCGCGACGGTGGAGACATGGTCGTCGATGGTGGCGGTTGGACCACCGAAGCTGCCTCGACCATGATTGCGTCGCTCGGAAAGACGTTTGACGTCCTGACGCAAGGCAATGCCGTCCTGCTGATTGAGCAGGTCGATGGTGTCGAAGTGTCCGTTACACCAACGCCAGTCGGCGAAGCAAGCGGCACGGGCATGGTTTACACATTCATGCGACCCGTTCCGACGGGCGCGATCACTATCAACTTCAGTGTGACGGGTGATGCGGCACTGACAACGGACTACACGCAGTCCGGGGCGGCGACATTCGATGGTTCGACGGGGACGGTCACGATGGCCGACGGTGTCGGTATGGCTACCGTCACGATCACTCCAGTAAACGACACGGCAACGCCGCTCGTGGAACTTGACGAAACCGTAATTCTGACCGTGACTGCGGGCACGGGTTACAGTGTCGGTTCGCCTAACACGGCAACTGGTACAATTACGGACGACGAAACGGCGACAGTGGCTCTGAACACGGGCGCGGCCGTGGATGGTGCCGAAACCGACACACCCACGGCTGGTCAATTCACCGTCACGCAAAGTACGGCCAGTTCCACTGATACGACCGTAAACTTCACGATTGGTGGAACAGCCACGTCGGGCAGCGACTTTGCGTCGCCCGGCACATCCGTTGTTATTCCCGCGGGAATGACGTCAGCCACGATCGACGTGGCCGTTCTGAATGACGCCATCGTCGAACAGACGGAAACCGTGACGATTACTCTCGGCAGCGTCGGCCCCGGCGATGCCAACATCTCCGTGGGATCTCCATCGACCGACTCCATCGACATCACTGACGATGACACCGCGACATTGAGCATTGCTCTGGGTACGAATGGCACCGAGGCCGGCCCTGTCAGCGGGACGCTGACAATCACGCAAAGTGCTGTAGCGACGACAGACACAATGGTCCCGTTCTCGTTCGTGGCCGGCTCCAGCACGGCGACAACTGGTAGCGATTTCACGCCGTTTGATGGCACGGCCACGATCATGGCCGGTCAGACCACCGCAACTGTCACCGTTCCCGTACTTAATGACGCGGCGGTGGAAGGCGCGGAAACAGTGACTGTCATGCTGGGAGCCGTCTCCTCTGGCGATCCGCAGGTAACGACGGGCGGAACTAACACCGCAGCGACTACGATCACGGACAACGACACGGCGACCATCGCATTCAACCCGGCTTCGCAGACAACGAATGAAGAAGCTGCCGCAAACATCAGTGTTGTTGCACAACTGACAATCACCGCCGATGGCACGGGCACGCCTATGCTCGAGCGAAACGTTTCGGTTGACGTCGACGCACTTACGACCGGTGCCGCCACGGCCGCTTCTGACTTCACCGACAACACTCCCGTGACGGTCACATTCACCTCTGGCGCTCTAAGCACGGACACAGTGACCGCAACCAATGTCGTGTCAATCCTCGACGACGGGCTCGTCGAAGCCAATGAAGACATCGATCTGCAGTTGTCTATCAACACTGATGGCACGGGCGGTCAGGTCACTGTGCCCACTGCCGGTAACGCACACACTGTCACGATCCTCGATGACGACACACCGCGGGTTGGCCTCAACACGTTGGACGCTACTGCAGATGAAGGCATGGCATTGGACGTCCTGACGTTCCAGGTGGAACGGCAGACTGGCGCAACAGACCAACTGACGGTCAACTTTACAGTGTCGGGCTCGGCTGAAGTGTCGGACTTCACGGTCGACAGCAGCGGCGGAGTGGTCACATTCGACTCAGGTACGGGCATGGGCTCGGCCGTCCTGGGCATGGGAGTGAACACGGTCAACATCACCGTCACTCCGACTGCCGATAATATTGTCGAAGCCAATGAGACCGTTGTTATCACCCTCGAAGAGGAAACGACTGGAATAAACTACAACATCGGATTGCCCTCCGTGGGCACGGGCACGATCAACAATGATGACACCGCGACCGTGACGATTTCGGCTCCCACATCAATCACTGAAGGAGATACGGACACGTCGGCGATGTTCACCGTAGCGGTTGATAACGCAGTCGAAGGTGGCTTCTCGGTCGACTTCAGCTCCGCCCTGGGAACCGCGGAATCGACCGACCTGTCTGTCACCGGAACAAGCGTGTCGTTCGCCGGAACGGCTTTAGAATCTGAAATGATCTCCGTCACGATTGTGGGAGACGAGATTGTCGAAGACAACGAGACATTCACGCTAACGCTGGGTACGGTCACAACCGGCACACCAGCCGGTAGCGTGGTCGTCAGTGGCAGCATGGGGTTCGCCATCGGCACGATCGACAACGACGATACGGCTATGTTGAATCTTTCGGCTCCGACGATCACAGAAGGTGACACCGACACGACAGTGTCGTTCACAGCGAGTGTGACTGCCGAAGTTGAGGGCGGATTCAGTGCCGCGGTGAGTGCGTCCTCTGCCGATCCACTGACCGCCGAGAGTGGCGACTTCACACTGCAGACCACGTCAGTCAGCTTCGATGGTATGAGTGTCGGCGAGACCGAACTGATTACCGTCACCATTACTGGCGACAACGTTGTCGAAGACAACGAGACATTTACGGTCACACTGGGAAGCGTCACCGCGCCCAGCACGGAACAGCAGGTTGACATTGGCAGTGGAGCGACGGCAACTGGGACGATCATCAACGACGATTCGGCCACGGTGTCGATTGTCGCTGGATCGGCAACTGTGACTGAAGGCGCCGCGGGAACGGCCGATGTGACTTACACGGTGTCGCTGAACGCGCCAGTGGAAGGTGACATCACGGTCGCCCTGAATACATCGGGATCTGCGACGGCAGCCTCCGACTTCAATCTGGCCCCGACAAGCGTGACGTTCCTCAGCGGCATGACCAACGATCAGATGGTCACGTTAAGTGTGCTCGGTGATGCTGTTGTTGAGGACAACGAAACGGTAACTGTCACTCTGGGCGATGTGACCGCCGACACGGCCGTGCAGGATGCCGCGATCAACAACACGGGTGCTGGTTCTGCGGACACAACGACGATCGACAACGATGACACCGCGATTCTGACGATCACGGCGGGAACCAGCCCGGCAACGGAAGGCAACAGTGGAACTCAAAACGTCATGTACACCGTGTCGGTCGACAGTGCCGTGCAGGGTGGCTTCGTTGTCGCTCTCGACACAAGCGGCACCGCTGATTCGAGCGACTTCACGCTGTCGCCCGCTTCCGGCACGTTCGCCGGCACGGCGATGGAAATGCAGACGTTTATACTAAGCGTCAACGGCGACACGACCGTTGAATTGACGGAAATGGTGACGGTCACTCTGGGTGCCGTGACTGGGACAACCACTCTACAGGCCGCCAGTATTACGACGGGCGGATCAGGCTCCACGACGATCACCAATGACGACGCAGCGACCGTGTCGATCACCGGCATGTCGGTTGCGGAAGGTGGTGTGGGTGACAATCCGATGCTCACATTCGTCGTCACACTCAACAACGACGTCGACACCTCCGTGACGGCAGATATTGCTGACACGCCTGTGACCGCGACTGTCGGCACTGACTACGTTGATCCGAGCGGTATGGTCTCGTTCACGGGCACGGCCGGCACACAGGACATCAATGTGACCATTAACGGCGACTTCGACATTGAAACCGACGAGACATTCGACATCGTGCTCAGCAATCTGATGGCGAGCGGGCGCAACGTCACGTTCGTGGGTGGCATGCTGACCGAGTCAGCCACGGGTACCATCACGAACGACGAGCTTGATTTTGGCGACGCCCCCGATGGGCCATCGTTCGCACCGCCTAATACGTATCCCACACTTCTGGCGAACAACGGTGCGCGTCACCTGCAGCAGGCAGGAGTGACACTGCGACTTGGTGCAACGGTCGACGCCGAAGTGGACGGACAACCGTCTGCTGACGCGCTGGGCGATGGCTCTGATGAGGACGGTGTCCTCTTCGTTACAGACATCAATCGTACCGACAACCTTCCGTCGGCGGCGACTGTCAACGTGGAAGTGGCCACTGCGGGTGCGGGCGGCATTCTGACGGCGTGGATCGATTTCAACCGTGATGGTGATTTCACGGACAGCGGTGAGAAGATTATCGATGACCTGAACGTTGTGGATGGAACGAACGAAGTGACGTTCGTGATTCCGTCCGGAGCGGCTTCAGTGGCTGGTACGACGTTCGCCCGTTTCCGCATCAGCGACGCGACGGGAACGACCGCGGCCGGACTGGCTGCGGGCAGCGGAGCGGGTGAAGTCGAGGATTATCAGATCACCGTTAATGACGCCGGCGAGGTGATGCGAGAAGACGCTGAGTTTGCCGTTCCCACTGGCACGGTCGTTACCCTGACGAGCGAGTCCGGAAATCTTGTCATTCGCAGAGACTCGGACAACCAGATTCTGTTCAGTCGCCTGGACGGTGCGATCGATCGACTGATTGTGACAGGAACGGACGCCGACAACGAAACACTGACGGTGGACTTCGCGAATGGTGACCCCGTCCCGGTCGGTGGCCTGCAGTTTGATGGTGGCGTGGCCGGCAATGACACGCTGGTCATTGCGAACACGGCGGCGGCGGGCATCATCACAACGACCATTGACTACGACAATGCGAACGACGGGACAGTCACAGAAAATAACGGTACAGACACTTTCACCATCGATTTCACTGGACTCGATCCCGTGACGCACAGTGTGACACAGGATTTGACCCTCAACCTTCCGGACACTTCCGACACCGCGACCCTCGCGGTCAGCACGATGGATCAGAATGTTCTGACGAGTGACAACGGGACATTCGAATCCACGACGTTCGACAACCCGACGGGGTCGTTGATAATCAATGCGGGCGGTGGGGCCGACGCGATTACCCTGACCTCGCTCGCAACCGGATTCGCTGCAACGCTGACGATCAACGCCGACGACGGCAATGACACAATCGACGCCAGTGCTCTTGGAGTGGATCTTGTGATCGCCGGTGGCAACGGTGCGGACAACATCACCGGCGGCGGTGGCAACGATGCTTTGACCGGTGGTGCTGGTGACGACGTGATCGATGGTGGAGCGGGCAATGACACACTGACCGGTGCTGGCGGCAACGATTCACTGACCGGTGGTACGGGAACGACCACACTGGTGGAAACTGTTTCCGGCAGTTTGACTCTGTCGACCACTGGAACCACGACAACAGTGACCGGCCTGGGAACGGACACCCTCGAAGCCGCCACCGCCGTGGCCGTCCTGACCGGAAACGGTAACAACAACCTGATTGACGCCGATGGCTTCTCAGGAGCCGTGACAATCGACGGCGGTGCCGGTAACGACACGATCCGCGGCTCGATGTCTAACGACGATAGCATCGACGGCGGAACCGGCACGGACCGATTGCTTCTGGCAACTGGTGGCGGCACGTTCGTTGTGACAGACGGATTGACGACCGGCCCGGGGGGCAGTGATGCGTTCGCGAATATCGAGCAGGTCCGACTGGTCGGCGACACGGTCGCGATCAACTTCACAGCCGTGACCTTCACGCAAGGCAGCGTTCACGTCATTGGCAGTTCCGCAAATGACACGATCGTGGGTGGCCAGGGTAATGACTTCCTCAACGGACGTGCTGGCGACGACAACATCATGGGCGGACCGGGCAATGATTCGATGCTCGGTGGAAATGGCGAAGACGTCATGGACGGCCAGGAAGGTAACGACCGGGTTAACGGTCAAGGCAACAACGATACGCTGGGCGGCGGAGCCGGAGACGACCGGATTATCGGCGGTGGCGGTCTCAACACGCTGCAGGAAGAGGTCGATGCGGACATCAGTATTCGTACAACGAATAGCGGTGCCCGCCTGAGTGGAATTGGAAACGACTTCATTTCCGGGATGACGCAGTTTGTTGTCATGGGCGGCAGCTCGGACAACACGCTGGATGCGTCGCAGTTTAATGGACCAGTCACGCTGATCGGTGGCGACGGTAACGACACGCTGTTGGGCAGCCGTGGCGCAGATTCTCTGGACGGCGGCAATGGCACGGATGTGGTGATACTCACGGTCAGCACTCAGAACTTCACAATCACGGACACGCTGGCTGGTGGCGACACCCTCAGCAGCATTCAACACGTCAAGGCCACAATCGTCCGACGTCAGGGCGCCCGGTTTGACGGCTCGGCCTTCACCGGCAGACTATCAGTGACGGGTTCCGTTGGCTCCGACACCATTCTGGGTGGTTCCGGCGTCGACCGATTGAACGGCAAGGCTGGCAATGACGTTATCGAAGGCGGTGGCGGCAACGATCGACTGTTCGGCGGCAGCGGCCGTGACATCATGCGAGGTGACGATGGAAACGACGTGCTTCGCGGGCACCGCGGCGACGACACCCTGGCGGGTGGAGCTGGCACGGATCGTCTGTTTGGCAACCAGGGTCGACTGGTCCTGAGCGAAGTCGCTGACACGGACCTGACCGTAACGTCGATCAGCGGCAGACCACGCATTACCGGAAACGGAACAGACACAGTCTTCGGAGCCGTGACCGGAGTACTACTGGTCGGTGGTGACTCCGGCAATGTTTTGAACGCAGCACTGTCGCCCGTCCGGGTCACTCTGCGGGGGGGAGCAGGCGACGACACACTGATCGGGAGTGCCTTCTCCGACACGCTCGATGGCGGCGACGGCAATGACCGCGTGCAGCAGACGGTGAATCGCAATCAGGTTCTGACAGACACACAGGTGACGGGTCTTGGAACGGACCGACTCATCAGTATTGAGGGTGGTGTCCTGATTGGTGGGGCCGGTAACAACCGCCTGTCCGGGGTGGCGTTCACTGGTTCCGTTACTCTGATCGGAGAAGGGGGCAACGACACGCTCCGTGGTGGGTCGGGCAACGATGTGCTGGACGGTGGGGCTGGTAACGATTCGCTTGATGGCAATGGCGGCAACGACACCCTGCGAGGCGGCACGGGCAACGACCTGCTGCAGGGCGGCTTCGGCAACGATGTGCTGCTGGGCAGTGAAGACAACGATACGCTCGATGGCCAGGAGAACAACGACACGCTGCTGGGCGAAGACGGCGACGACTCCGTCGACGGCAATCTGGGTACTGATCGCATTACCGGAGGTGGCAATGGGTCAACCCCCACTGCAGGTGACATCGTGGCCGACGCCTCCGAAATTGATGACGCGCTCACATTTACCACGTTCGACGACCTGCTGTTGGGCGTGATCTGATCACGACAGCCGCCACGAACTGTGTTTCAGCTGGTCCACCATAAATACCCAGCCGGCCTCCGAATCCGTCTGCGCCGTGTCGTCGGCGTGTCAGCACTCGCTGCGATGCGCTGCTTTGACGCATGGACTCACCTCGCCGACCGAGCTGGACTCGACGATGCCGTGCTGCACGGCTTCCCTGGCCTGGCATGTTCCTTCGATGAGCAAGAGTGCTTCGAACCCGGACACTCCATGCCAGAATGCACCCCTGCGCCAACCGCAACCTGGCACATCCAATACGATTTGTGTCACCAGCACCTACGCTTCTCCGTATCTGCACTGAATCCTGAAAGTGCTCTGGAATATCCGTTGGGACGTTGTTCAGAGTGTCCGTGGGCGAGGACTTACCTGAGAGGATTCCGGCATGTCCTGGATAGCACAGATCGATGAAGACGCGGCGACCGGCCAGATTGCGAGGCTGTATGAGACTAGCCGTCAGCGTGCTGGCTCCGTCGCCAACATCATCAAAGTCATGAGCCGGGATGCTCGCACGACCGAGCAGTCGATGGTGTTTTACGTGACTCTCATGAAGAGTCCCAACGCTCTGGACGCAGCGCGGCGCGAGATGCTGGCCGCAGTCGTCAGTAACGTCAATGACTGCTACTACTGAACGCTGTCCCATGCACACGACTTCGGTCTGGAGTCAGGAAACACACAGCTCGCCGAACAACTGGTGCTCGATTATCGACAGGCGAATTTAAGCAGTGCAGATCAGGCTTTGTGTGATTACGCCGTCCGGCTGACGCTCACGCCCGGACAAATGGGCTCGTCTCATCTCGATATGCTGCGGCAGCACGGTTTCGACGACGATCAGATCACGATCGCTGCGCAGGTCATCGGTTACTTCAACTACATCAACCGGATTGCCGATGGTCTGGGCGTTGATCCCGAATCGTGGATGACACCGCCTCGGGAAGTCTGGCTGAAAAACAAAGGCCAGAACTGGCTGCCGTGACGGTTTGGCAAACTGCGGCGGCGTTGATGAACGGGTTGAGATTGCGTGTCTCTCTGATCGATCTCGCCGGGTAGAAAATTCCGGGGGAGTATTCCTGAAGTCACGCGAAACTGCTTCCGATCACACTTTTTGTTCGTCTCGCTTACGCAACGCAGAGTATGAATCCCGTGTTTACGGATTCTTTCACGGGGGAGTGGTGTCATGGTCGCAGCGATTGAAAAAACGGCGGACCACACGTCAGACCGTCAGCCGGGTTGCGGATGGCGAATGTTCGACCACTACTCGACGCTGGAAGGCGCCGAGTCAAAGCTGTCGGAACTGACCTCGGCGGGTTTCGACGCACGCCTGTCAATGATCGACGGGCTGAGCATCATCGTCCGGCGCGAAGCACGAGTTTGTCAGCACTGACAGACTCGATCACGTGGCCTGCGGCCTGAGTGCAACGCGGCGCGTCATCGTATGCGAGTTCCGGACGTGTCAGTCGGCCGCGTCACGGTCTGCTCGTGCGAACTCGCTCGACCCAGCAACACAAGCGTCTTGTCTGGTCTCGTAAAAAACGGGATCTCTGCCAGGACATCCACTCCGGCGGGCAGAGGCGTCTCCAGAGTGTCCAGGTCAGCCAGGGTCGTGATCGCGAAATGATCGGCGTCCTGGGCAAGAAACGGCGACAGTCGCGAGACATGGTCCTCTCGAACGGGATGTCCCGCGTAAAACACCCAGCTCGAACGGAACGCCCCGGCGGCTCGCAGCTCTGGGGCGCTGCTTAGTGAATTCACGGTGTTCATCAGCGAAGCGATCTGCTGACGCTGCCCGATTCGCGCGGCCGCTGGCCCCAGCAATCCGGCCGTAAACACGATGGCTGTAACAGCAAACGTTCCGATGGCGAACTGCGGTCGTGATCGAAGCAGCATCCAGCTCACGATGCCTCCAGCAATCAGCGGCAGCGCGACAATCGCGACCAGTTCGTCACCTGGCGAAAAATGACGGGCCAGGAACACAAGCCCCACGGTCAAAGCCACTCCGACGGCGATCAGTGTTCCGATTGAGAAGCGGGGCCAGCACATTCGCAACGATGATTTCCCTTCGGCGAGCCGGACTGCGAAATCGGCCATGAGCAGTGCCAGGCCAGGGTAACACGGCGCCACATAGCTGGGCAGCTTTGTACCGGCCAGCGAGAACAGGCCGACGACCACACCGACCCAGCACAGGCAGAAGATACGTGACGCGTGCGCGTCGTCCGGTTGCTTCAGCCGCTGAGCCAGGTCCAGTCCCAACGGGATGAAAAACACGGACCACGGAAAGAAGCCCGCGCACATCACCAATGGGTAGTAGATGATTGGTCCGCCGTGGTGCTCCATGGACTGAGCGAAACGACCCACGTTGTGATCCAGAAAGAACCCGCGAGTCCACTCGCCATCGGTCCGCAGAGTGACGACCACATACCACGGCAGCGCCACGACGAGACAGGCGAGTGTTGCAGTGACGGGCTTCATCGCGAGGCACGTCTTTACGAAGTGACCTGGATGAAAAGGACGCAGGCAGGCCGCGACCCACGCGAAAATCCGGCTTGATGACACCGCGTCGCCGGAGCGCTCTGGCAGTCGACGCACGAGCAGAAACATTCCGATGATCGCGGTCGGGAGAACCAGGCCGATGGGGCCTTTGGCCAGTACGGCCAGACCCATGACGCCATACATCAGCGAGAGCACGCGACGGTCCGACGGGTAATCAACCACCATCCGCGAGCTGCCAGTTTTTCCGGTCACTGCCACCACATAGATCGCGATTGCAAGCGTCAACAGAAAAATCAGCACGGCATCCGGTGTGGCCGCTCGAGAAAGCATGACGGGCGTGATCGTTGACGCGAGAACGAGCGCCGCCAGCAGTCCTCGTTTCGCATCGAACAGTCGGACGCCGATCAGGTAAGTCAGCAGTACTGTGCCCGTCCCGAGTACAGCCGACCAGAATCTGGCGGAGAACTCGTTCACTCCGAACAGCGAGTAGGCGCTCATCATCAGCCAGTAAAGCATCACGGGCTTATGTGTTCGCAGTTCACCGTTAAACCACGGAACGACCCAGTCGCCGCGTTCCAGCATCTCGGCGGCGCATCCCGCGTTGCGTGGCTCGTCTTCGTCCCACAGAGGAGCTGCGCCAAGCCAACTGAACAGCACGATGATGGTGACCGCGACAACAATCCCGATGTGGCCGAATCTGCTGTGCATCCATGCAACCCCGAAATCGACTGATATCACACTGACACGCGTTTCCGTGTCCGGCGGAAAGCTAGTTCAATCGATACGCACTCGGAAGATCAGCCGGTTCCACACAGGACCAATTCGGCATTGAGGCCGCGAATGGATTCGCCATAACTTTCGAGTCGCAAACAGCGATCGATCCCCTGCCAGGAAGGCGCCATGTCGGAAAGCGACGTCTGGAAATCGCGGCCAACTATTCACGCTGGAGAACTGCCCGGATCGCAATCCACGGGCGGGCGATCATTCAGCTTCGCTGTGATTCTTGTGCTGGCTGGCTGCGCTGTGATGCCCTGGGACGTCGCGATCGACCACTGGGTCCGCAGTTGCGATATCCCCGGCATGCTTGACGATGTCTTTGTGGCGGGCGAGTCGTTCGGGAATGCCGCCGGCGTTCTGCTGATCGCCTTGACCATTTTCGTGCTGGCTCCGCAATATCGGCGGAAGGTCCCCACAATTCTGTGTGCCGCATTAGGCAGCGGCATTACCAGTCAGGCTTTGAAAGTCTTCGTGACTCGCACTCGCCCGCGCGACCTGCCGGCCGACCTCGCTTCGTTTCGCGATACATTCGAGTGGCCATTCCTGGTGACGACTGAAAACATCCGCGTTCGCAGTCTGCCGTCCTCACACACGGCGACGGCCGTCGGTCTGGCCGTTGCTCTGGCCTGGTGTTTTCCACGCGGACGCTGGTTGTTCGCTGGCCTCGCCGCACTCGTGGCGGTTCAGCGAGTCGAGATTCGGGCTCATTTTCCCAGCGACGTCCTGTTCGGAGCCGCAGTTGGATGGGTGTTTGCACAGGTCTGGCTGCCGCGGACTCGGGTCGCATCAGAAGCGAGTCAACCCGCTGCTGAGTCGTCCAGGCCTGTCGATGGTCCCCCGGCCGCGAAGGCCGCGTGATTCCGGCTTTCGGGAACAGGGTTGGACCACTCCTGAAAACGAGGGATTGAATAGGTTGCCGGGGACGAGTTCCTGAACAACAATGACCCAGAGGTCGAGTGTTTCAGGTCTGGCTGCAGTCGGCCGTTCCTGGGAACCGATGAATCAGGGAACGGCTCTTAAGCCAGATTTGTCCGAATCAGCCACGAGGCGTCCGATGGCCAAGAAAAAGAAGCTTCCGAAGCAGATCGCGATTATCAACGCGGATAACTGCACCGGATGCGAATCCTGCCTTGAGGTCTGCCCGGTCGACTGCATCTACATGGTCCCCGGAGACACTCTGCCTTCGTTGCTGCACTTCTGCGAAATCGACGTCGAGCGTTGTGTCGGCTGCGAAGTGTGCGTGCATATCCCCGGCAAAAAATCCGACCCCTACGAACTGCTGGTTTGTCCGTGGGATGCGATTGAGATGATTCCGACAGTCGAAGCTGGCTGGCAGGTCGCCGAGAAAGGTGGACCGCCCGAGTACATCGAAGCCAATTGGGAACGTCTGGTCGAACCGGCCATCCGCATGTCAGAATTGGCCGCGGCTCAGTAGTCGTTCGACGTTGCGGCGGCTGTTCATGCCCCCACATCCAATCCGCGTCTGTGGCGCGACGCATTGTGAGGGAAGCCGAATAGTTTCGGCCGCGACGAGGACATCCGCGTCACTCAGGTTCCGCCGCATCATCGCTGATTTCCCCTTTTTGCTCTTCGTCGAGGAGCAGCGCGATATGGGGAGCAATGGCATCGCGGATTTCACGCAGTTGCCGACGAGTTTCGGTTAGAGACGCTTTCTGCTCGTCAGTCAGACGCAGCGAACCAATCACGTGTTGAAACAACGGCAAGCCTGTCAGCCCGAAACTGAGACCCTGCTCGCTCGCCTTGAGGCGCTCAACGTGCTGCTCATCAGTCAGAATATCGTTGAGTTCCTGCACGAAGGTGTGCTCCAGCGGAGCCAGATCCGCAACCATTGCCTGAGCCTACTCCAAACGCTGGGCCTGCGTCATCTGCATGGGAACCCAGTCGGCCATCGGTCAGACGCGTCAGATTCAACGCCCGGTTCTGGATTGTCGTCAACCATCGTGCCTCTCCTGAATCACTGCCCAAGGAGGATTACATCGGCAAACGTACGATTGTCAACTGGCCGGATCGGCATCCGTTCCAGGGGCAATCACGTCCAGGGTCAGTTCGGGTTTGTATTCGTGCGGACGTTTGCGGACCACGGTCGCTTTTTTGATTTCATCGCCGGCTTGGACGATGGCAACAATGTCCATGCCGTCGATGACCCGGCCAAAAACTGTATGGCCGCCCTTCTCGGGGACCATGCGGGGATTTAACCACTCGGTCGGAAGATGAGTCAGGAAGAACTGCGACCCACCCGAATCGAGAC
Organism: Planctomycetota bacterium; assembly: GCA_963579025.1. GTDB lineage: Bacteria > Planctomycetota > Planctomycetia > Planctomycetales > Planctomycetaceae > CAUZFZ01. The sequence continues at coordinate 31,041 of CAUZFZ010000038.1, forward strand.
CACTGTGTGCCATGCTCAGACTGCCGCGGAAGTGCATGCGGGCATCTTCGCGATAGCACTCGCACTTGATTGAGTAACCAGGTCCGCCTAAGCCGTCGTTGCCGGGGTCTTCATCGAGTGAGTTGGGGTCGCCGCCCTGGGCCATGAATCCGGGAATGACGCGGTGGAACTTAACCCCGTCGTATTTTCCGCCTTCGACCAGGCTCACAAAGTTAGCCACCGAATTCGGGGCCTGATCTTCGAACAGCTCGATCAGGATCTTTCCACGACTCGTGTCGAATTCCACCCGAGGCAGTGCCTGGTCACCTTCGAGTGCGGCTTCACGCTCTCGGATTGCCTTTTCGGTTTTCCAGAATTCGATGTACTCGCTGGTGGCATCGACATAGCCCTGATAGCGGGGATCCAGCCGATTCTCTGCCTTCGCCTCGTTCATCAGCGTGAGAGCTTCTTCGAAGTTGTGTAGAGCGAACTGCGACACCGCGCCCATGCTGAGGGCATTCTTCGTGCGGCGATCCGCCGCGACGAGCTTCGCGGCGATTGCGGCCGACGTCTCATACAGGTTTTGATTGAATGCCTTCTGCATGACGATTTCACCCGCATCCAGGTCATCCGGCTGCTGCGCGTAAACGTCCTCTGCCAAGTCCAGCATCTTCGGGTAAACCGACACCTCGAACTCGCGAATCAGGTCCGTGTACTGGTCCCGGACCTTCTGTTGCTCCTCGCGTTTCTTCGTATCCGCGAATGCCTTCTTCAGTTCCTGCAACTGTTCGAAGATGGCCACTCGGCGGTCCAAGGCCGTTTTCCATGCGAGCAGCGGATCCTCAGTTGTTGCCTCTTCCGGAACCGTTGTCGCCGGGGTCGGGGCTGGGGACACAGCGTCGGCCGGTTTGGGATCATCCGATTCCTGTGCCGGCAGGCTCGCCGTGAGAAGTAGTCCGCACACAGCGGAAAGAACAACTTGAAATACGCGGGACATGGCTCTGATCCTGCCAGAGGGTGAGGGATTGGCTTGCTGCGTCGCATTCACGGACGTGCCTGGCGTTTCGTCAGCCGTGAAGTGATGGATGTAGCCGAACTCGCCAGAGTTTGGTTTCCCCGGGTCCGGCCAAAGTCTGGCGACTCCCGCTACACCTCAAAACACAACTGACACAGCACTAGCGGCTCAACAAGCGACTTTGCTTCCGTTTCGGGAAGTCTAACCGAGTTTATCGGGCGATGCTGCTGCTGAAAACTAACCCGGCCGGAGAGGTCACGTGACCCGATGGCTACCGGCTTCAGCCACTGAAAGTCGTCTGCCGCGGCAACACTCAGCGAGCCCGGCGCCAACCGTAACCGACCGGCTTTAGCCGCTGAAGCCGGTGGCAATCGGGAGTTGGCTGAAGCCGACTGGTCATTCGTGCTGCCCACAAACCGTGACGGTCAAAACAACGAAGTCAACTGAAGCCGAAGGAGGTCATGTTCACCTCAGGAGACGTTACGGTCAGGTCTATGCTGGTAATACAGTCAACAGGAGTATCGGTCGTTGTTGATGGAGAGATGGCTCGGTAGTGTGGCGGGGTCCTCAAAACCCTGGCCCAACCATCAGGACTCTGATTCGCGTGACGTACATATTAAGGCAGCACAGCGAGGGAATTGATTCAGCTTTATTCAGACGTTTTACAGTCACCGGCAACCCGCAGCGGAGGTGTGACGTCATGATCAGGCAGGCTCAGCGGAGACGGCACGGGTTTACTCTCATCGAATTACTTGTCGTGATTGCGATCATCGCCATTCTGATCGCATTGCTGCTTCCGGCGGTCCAGCAGGCACGGGAGGCCGCCCGTCGGGCGAGTTGTCGCAACAACCTGAAACAGCTTGGGCTGGCCGTCCACAATTATCACGACGTCCACAATTGCCTGCCGCCGGCCGGGCTCGTGAGCGGCATGTCGGCGACCCAGCCTCCCACTGGCAAGAACTACAGTTGGATTGTGTTGATTCTGCCCCAGATCGATCAGGGCAACCTGCACAGGCAATTCAATTTCAACACGACCGTGTTCAACCAGACGGGCAATCCACAGGCAACCCGACTTGCGGCTCTGGTGTGCCCCAGTGACTCGGGTGACGGTGGCCCTTACATCAGCACCCACACGTCCAACCGGCCATTCGCCAAAGGCAACTACGCTGCATTTGTCACTCCAATCCACACCGACATGCAGCGTTTGTTTCCGGGAATGCTGACGGCCAACCTGCAACGGTTTGCGAATGTCACTGACGGAGTCAGCAACACGTGGATGCTCAGTGAAGTCCGTACCCGCAGCCACCCGCAGGACCAGCGGGGTGCCTGGGCTCTGCCCTGGACGGGCACGTCACAGCTCGCGTACGACATGCATTCGCTTTCGACGACCAATTTCATCGGCAATCCGGCCAGCGATGTGCAGAGTCCGAACAATCAGACAAGCAACCTGGACATGCTGTATGAGTGTCCCGACGCTGCCGGCGCTCAACTTGCCAGAATGCCTTGTAATCCGGCGTCAAGAGGCTGGCTCTCTGCCGCTCCGCGCAGTCAGCATGTCGGAGGTGTCATGGCAGGCTACGGAGACGGTCGAGTGGGTTTCGTGTCCGACAGCATCGACAAAATGCTGATGGGAAACCTGATCAGCATCAACGACGGGGAAACCGTGACGCCTCCCTGACGTAAGGAATGACGCACTGGAATTCCAGCTCTCTCCCCAGGCGAGTCTTACACATGAAACCGTCTCAGATTGCGATTGTCCTGATCGCCGTTGGGAGCATCTTCGGAGTACTTTCGCTGCTCTGGCCCGCCGCTGTTGGAGGAAAGCGAGCGTACTCTGATGACGACGCGGTGGAGTACCAACAGGCCAGTGCGAAACTGCACGAACAGAAGACCTCGCACTCCGCCGCGTCCGATCATCACGGCGATGTCGAGAGTGAGGGGCATTCGCACGACCACGCCGACGTCGCACTGGATGATGAGGCGCTGCAGGCGGCCCAGGAGCGAATGGATGCGATCGAAGCCGTTCGCGACGCCGCCATCAACAGAGGACAGTCAACAGCCGGCGTCTTCAAGTGGCTGGGCATTCTGACACTCGCTGGCGGGATCATCACCCACTTTGCTGCACGCGGACGCGAGTGACCGCGAGGCGCAAGCGTGAAAGGACAGGCAATCACGCTCCCGATTGGCGTTGTGGAGGTCGGAAAAATCGACGATCCCCCGTGTGTCTCAAGGTGTCACGAAGACCCTTCACCGCGGGCCGTCAGGAATGACATTCAAGCAGATCAGGTCTCTGGGCAGAAAGCTCGTTGCGTTCCTCTCGCTGTTCGATGACTGTTTCGGACGGGTCGACGCGCGGGCTCTGTTGAGTGTCTATGTCAAAGGCCAGCTCTCCAGCATTCACGGCAAGACCGCCGAGGCTATCGCACTGGCGGCCGGCAGGGCTCCGCGCACCCTGCAGCGCTTCCTGGAATCCATCAAGTGGGATGAGCAACGACTCCGCGACCACTGTCAGCAACTGGTCGCCTTGCAGGCAGGCCCGACAGTTCTCCGTCGTAGACGCATCGAAAGTGTCGTTCCTGAACCGCGGCGTAGAACGCTCGACAGGCCGACAGCACCACGTCGTCCGCATCAATCCGCTGTGCCATCCTGCTGCACAGCCGCCATGCAGCCAGCCACCGAAGTCGCGGTAGATATCGACGGAACACCTCGTCCGCCGCACAGTCGTCGCCCGCCTGGAGCCCCTGCGGGAGGCTGTCAACGTTCTGGCCCATTGGCGATCTCGCCGAAGATAACCCGTTGTCCCGCCGGCTCGATTGATGGAACTCCCTACGGAACAACGGATCTCGTCGGATGAAATCGAGTTGCGACTCCAGCGAAAAGTCACTCATGATTGACGGACTCCGTGTTGTACGGAAGGATGCTGTTGTGTTGATTCACACGGGCGATCAGGAGGCGGGCACTTGAAGTTGTTTCATCTCAGGTCTGCAGACAGGCGGCTGCAATCCGACAGGGATTCCGAACAGCCGCAGCAGGTTGTCGACTTCGTCGCTCATCCACCCGAGCGCCGAACGCGTCCCTCGGTCGTTGTGGCGTCCGGGTGTTGCTGCACCTGCTGTTGCTGCAGTTGCTTTCATTCTCTGGGGAGTCTCCTCGGCGCGATGCGCGGATCACGGACCTCGTGGTGGACATCCCGGAAGGACGGCTGCCGCTGTGGGCAACGGCCCACATCACGTGGACGGCGTCCAACATCTATTGGCTGTCGGTGACCCTGATCAGCCTGCTGATCTCGGTTGGATTCATGTTTTCGGGCGTGCTCGGACTGTTTGCACTTCTTATCTGGATGCCCGCTGCTCAGTTCGGTGCGTCCGTGCTCGCGCTGGTCGCTGTTGGTCTGTTGCCTGTGACTAATAAATCTGCCGTGCTGGGAAACATTACGCGGATCACACTCGGCAGCGTTATTGGAACGCTTGTCGGTGGAATCCTGCTGATACCGCTGCTGCTCCTGTTGTTGTAATCGGCCACAAGGTCAGGAATGGATCATGGACTCTTCAGAATCAGGCATCCCGGACGCCAGCGAACCGGCTGGTGAACCGCCGCGCCGTCTCAGGAAGCGGATCGTGATTCCGACCTGCCTGCTGGTGATTCTTGTGGGGTTGATGATCTGGGGCGTGATCCGGGGGAACTGGGCCGATCCCGTCGTGAAGAATCCGGCCACGTCGTCGGATGGAATCGTCACGCAACTGTATCAGGAACCAGACGGAACGAAGTTGGTTCGCTGCGCCGTCGTGCTGGAATATCCGATCGATGACGTGTGGTCAGTCGTCACGGACTATCTGCATTTCTCTGAGATCTTTTCGCATGTCTGCCACACGGAGATCCACCGTGATGCAGACGGCCTGTACCACCTGAAGGGAACGGCGACGGCGGGTCTGATTGGAGAATGGCCGTTCGAGGTTGCCATTCGCCACACCGAGAACGCGAAAGAGCGAACGTCCCTGTGGGATAACCCCAGCGAGCAGCTTCGGCAAAACAGCGGAAGCTGGACGTTGACGTCGCTGGACACGGAACGGACTCTGGTGGTTTATTCGCTTTCGGTCCAGGCGTACCCGTATCCCGACTTTCTGGTTCGGAACGCGTTTCTTTCGAAATTGCCCGGTATCGTCGATGCCGTTGCCCGGGAAGTTGGGAAACGTCATGGCCGCCGCTCCTCGTGAGTCTTTTCACACACGACGCCCGCGTTTTGCCTTTCCGTTTACGATCCTCAGCAGCTCCGACACGGTGCGGCTGGTGGCCGGTGAGGACTACCGCTACACGCTGCGGGGGAGCGGCCTGGAGACGTGGCTTCCGCAATTGCTGAACCGGCTCGACGGTCGGATGTTGTGGGAAGCGGCGCTGGAGCCGCTCCCGGCCGAACACCGCCAGGAAGCGGAACGTATCCTCGATCGGCTGTGTGGCGAACGCGTGCTGGTGGATGGCGAAGCGTCGCAGGCTCATCAGAGCCGACGATGGTCTCAGGAAGTGGTCGGGAGCGGGCAGGTCGCGGATCGGCTCGCGGAATCGTGTGAGCTGCCTGAGGATGGCGAATCCGTCCTCCGCATCCTTTGCCAGGACCGGCTCGACTACGCCCAGGCAATTGACTTCAATCGCGAGTCGCTGGCGAACAGCACGTCGTGGCTGTGGATCAGTACCGGGGCGCTGAATCGAGCGTACGTCAGCCCGCCGTTTCTGCTGCATGCCGGGCCGTGTCTGGAATGCCTGCTGGCGGACTTTCAGCGCATCTCACCCGTACCCGAAATGTACGCGCACCTGATTGACCATATGCGGTCGGGAGGCGAAATCCAGCCGGCGATGCTGCCCGATCCGGTGGTCGAAACCGTGCGGCAACTCGTATTGTGGAAGCAGTCTCTGCTGAGTGTTGCCGACCCTCCGGCGGCGTTGTATCGGCTGCACGTTGTGGAAGTGGAAACGATGGAAGTCACAACGCACCGAGTCTTCGTGGACCCGGACTGTCCAGCATGCGGACGGCGTCGATGACTGCCAGCCGCTGGTACGAAAGCCGATTCACGGGGCTGTTTTCGCAGTTCGGCGCCATTCCAGTACGGCCCCATGATCCGCAGATCTTTGTCTGTGCTGGCGTTCTGCCGGCTGGTGGAGGCAGGGAAGAAGCGCTGGCCGTCGGCGGGGCCGGATGGAATGCCGATTCGGCTGAAGCGGCCTGCGTTGGCGAGGGAATCGAACGCGCCAGAACGTCCGCTCTGCCCGACGATCAACTGATGGTTACGGCTTACGATAACTGGCCTCTTGACGAGCCCGCTGTCCGGCCCGATCAGTGGGTGCTCTTCCACCCGGAACAGTACGAGCAGCCCGGTTTCCCGTTCCAGCCGTTTACAACAAGCACTCGCTGCCGCTGGGTGTGCTTCCGCAAGGTGCCGACCGGTGAGCCGTATTGGGTTCCGGAAGAACTCGCCTATCTGGATTTGCCGGCAGGGGAATCGCACTGCATCTGTGCCTGCGCGTCTACCGGCCTGGCCTGTGGTCAGACGGCGGAGCACGCGTTGCTGCGCGGCCTGCAGGAAGTCATCGAGCGTGATGCCGTTATGGGAGCCTGGTGGGGCCGCTATGCACTCGAAGAGTGGCCTTCCCGAGACGTCCTGAAGCTGCTCGGCGAGGACATCACGCGTCGGATCCTGCGACCGAATCTGCGGTATCGATTCTTTCGCATCGATTCTCCGTTCGCAGACCATGTTACGCTGGTCACGCTGGAGGGTGACGACATCGAGGGATACTGCTTTTCAATCGGATCGTGCTGCCGCGAGCAACGCCAGCTCGCCTGGGAGAAGTCTCTGCTGGAAGCGATTCAGGGGCGGCATTACGTCCGGCACCTCAAACGGCAGATGACTGAACAGGGCGTGTCAATCGATGTGCCGACGACGTTTGCCGACCATGCGGTCTACTACAGTTTGTTTCCCGAGCGGCTGGAACAAACCGTTCTGGTCAACCCCATTGCCGCAACCGGCGACGGTGGGACTCGCAAGGAACGATTACTCGAACTGGTGAAACGTTTGGGAGCGTGCCGACCGGTGCTCTTTCGCACGATGACTCCACCATCCATCGCCCGGCAGATTCCGGATCAGGTCGTCGTCAAGGTTGTTGTTCCCGGTTTGCACCCGATGCATGGAAACCACCTGTTGCCTCACCTTGGGGGGAGCCTGTGGACTCCGCGAGGACTGGATGAGTGGGTGCATGCGACGCCTCATCCGTTTCCCTGACGAACACAGTTTCCCTGACGAACACAGTTTCCCTGACGAACACAGTTTCCCTGACGAACACAGTTTCCCACACGAACACAGTTTCCCACACGAACACAGTTTCCCACACGAATACAGAGCCAGTGCCATGTGTAACACGCTGCGACTTACCGAACTCGACCGCACGAGTTTTCCGGAGGTCCGTGATCTTGTTCTGGCCGCCGAGAAGGAAGCGGCGACCACCGAACCCCGACAGTACCCAGGTTATCCGCTCTGGCCTCTCCTGCGACTGCGACCACAACGGATGGCATCGCTGCAGCGAACGCTGGTCCGTCGCCGTTCATCACCGGAACTGGGCACCGTGCTGCCCGATCGGGCGGCGCTGAGCCGGTTGCTGCTGTTTGCCCACGGGATCACCGGTGAGGACCATCGCGGCCCCGTTCCGTCGTCTGGCGGGCTCCAGGCCCTGGAATTGTACATGGTCTGTTTCGGCGGCTGGTTACCCGCGGGTCTCTATCATTACCAGAGACTCAGCCATTCGATGGCACAACTGGCCGACGGCTCAAATCGCGAGGCGTGGCTTGACCGGGTTCCGTCTTTAACACGCATCACCGGCGGCGCTCTGCTGTGGGTCATTGTCGGTGACTCGCAGCGTCTGTTCCACAAGTACGGCACCCGCAGTGACCGCTTCCTGCTACTGGAAGCGGGACACCTGATGCAGAATCTGTGCCTTCTGTCAGCCGGCCTCAACCTGACAACGGTCCCACTCGGAGCCTTCTTCGAGTCAGAAATCACGCAGGAGTTTTCACTTCCGGAATCCGACCGTGTGCTGTACATGGGCGTCTGCGGCTGAGTTTTCTGAGCGTACTCCTGCGATTCCGAAAGTCACGCGCGACTTTCGCTACGACAAAATCGGGAATCTATTTCGGGACAATTCCTTAGTACGAGCCTGTAACACGGTTCAATGCTGAAACAGAAACTCGTCCTTGTTGAGAATCGCCCAACAGACATCTTCCAGCGCAGTTGATGCGCTGCTGTGCGATGCGATGTAACCGAGGCTGGCCCGCAGTTCCTGATCGGTCGGTGAACGGCACAGCGCCCGCTGGTAGAGATTGATGACGATGTCCTGAGGGGGTCGCCCCTGTTTGAGTGCCGAGTGGAACCGATTGTCCGAGTGTTCCAGCATGCGGTGCAGGAAGCCCCCGTTGAGCAGTTCGAGTGCCTGGCCAAGGCTTGAATCTTCGCTGCGGTCACACGCACAGACGGACTGGCGTTCGGGCTGCCCGAAGACCTTCAGGAATTCAATGTCGCCCAGCCGGGCTCGATCATGAGGCTTCAGATCCGGAGCAGGCAGCCACGTGGCTCGCGTTCCGGGTGCAATCAACGCGAACTGTTCTGGCCGCCCGGTGACATCGCCTAGAGCGTCGACAAGCTGTTCGGCCGTCAGACGCCTTGGGATGTAATGAGAGAAATACCGGTCATCGTCACGATTGAATTTGTTCGCGCGGGAACTCGCCTGATACGAACGGCTGTTGAGAATCGTCCGCAGGACGTGTTTCCGGTCGTAGCCGTGCTCGACAAAGTCCGCCGCCAGCGCGTCGAGCAGCGGAGCGATCGACGGAGGATTGGAATCGCGGAAGTCATCGAACGGTTCGACAATTCCACGCCCCATGACCTGCGCCCACAGGCGGTTAACCTCGACCCGCGCAAAGAACGGATTGTCGCGCGACGTCAGCCAGGCGGCGAATGCCTGTCGACGGTCAGCGATGGCATCGACGGCAAGCTCGCTATCTCCCGGTACCCACGGCTGGATGACGCGACCGGTTGCGGGATGACGAATCTCGCCTGTCCCTGAGGCCCACAACAGGACCTCTTCCGGACGGTCAGTTTTCCGGCGTTCGATGCGATTGAAGAACGCCGCCAGACCGTAGTAGTCATTTTGCGTCCAGCGTTCGAACGGGTGGTTATGGCATTTGGCACATTGAATCCGAGTCCCCAGAAACAACTGTGCGGTCGTCTCCATTGCATCGAGTGTGTCGGCGGCCGTGCGGTAGTAGTTACCAGCCGGGCTGGTCATCGTGCTGCCGGATGCCGTTAACAACTCACGAGCAAACCGATCGTAGGGCATGTTGCTGCTCATCGCCCCGGACAGCCAGCGGCTGTATTTGAATACGCTGGTCACTCCGATCTGCTTCCGCGACAGACGCAGCAGGTCACCCCATTTCTGAGCCTGAAAACGTGCGAACTCCGGTCGCTCCAGAAGTTCATCGATCCGTCGGGAACGCTTCCCGGGTGATTGATCGGAAGCAAAGCTGCGTGCTTCATCGGGAGTCGGCAACAGGCCGATCACATCGAGGGAAACTCGACGCACAAAAGCTTCATCACTACACAGGCCGGACGGCAGATACTGCAACTGCTTCAGCTTCTCATCAACGAGTTCATCGACATACGTCGGCGCGGGAGGGGCTTGCCACTGGAATCCCTCGATGTCCCGCACGAAGGTCAGCAGTGGAGTGGCAATGAATTCGAGGTAGCGAACGATGACGGCCGTTTCGCCGCGTTTCAGGCCGGTCACATGTCCCTGGGGCGTAACCTCCGCGACGTTGACATCAGACAGCGAGAACTGGGCGAGCGGAGTGACGTCGCGGACTGATCCGTCTGAGAAGTGCGCCAGTACATTGAACTGCTGCGAATTCGCCGGAAACCGAAGCACTCGCGCCTCTGGCGGGAAGACCTCGATGCCAGTGCACTGCACGTTTTCTGAGTCCTGGCGGCAGCCCTGACCGATCCAGGCCTGCAGCAGCGAATACAGAGGATCGCCCGTTCGCAGCCGGCGTCCGCCAGCATGAGGAATCTGCATCGTCGGTTTCCGCAGCAGCAGGCTGTCATCCGGATGAACCAGATTAACGCGTCTCCCGCGAAACTCACGGACGATCGACGCGCGGTCAAAATCGGGATCGAGGCCGAACAGTGACAGTCGAAATCCGGCTTTACCGTGTGGCGAACCATGACACGCGCCGCCGCTGCAACCGGCCTTCGCCAGGAGCGGCAACGTGTGATGGGCAAAAGACACCAGCTCGGGTGACGCCTGGCCGCTGACTTCGATTTTCATGCGGCGAGTGAGTGTGCCGATCTGGACCTCGACGGTCGTCGTGCCATTGCGGAGCGGTGATACACGTCCGGAACTGGTGACCGTCACAACCCCGGGGTCGGGGTCGGGAACTCGATAGGTGACGGCGTGCGTGACATCAGCCAATTCGGAATCCGACAGTCGGCCCGTCACGATCAACTGCAGCGTCTGCCGCGTGCCAGTGATATGAAACGATGCCGGCTGGATCTCAATCTGCGTGATCGGATTGCTGTCCAGAGGCTGCGCGCCCAGACGGCTGGTCAGAGCCGACAGCACAAGGACGGTCAATGCCATCCGGCCGAACGTGAAAACCAGTGACTGGTGATACACAGGTCGTTGGGGTCGAACCATCAAGACGTCGCTTTCAAGTCACTGTTTTGAGGCGACGGCCCCGGTCGGCACGCCCAGAAGATACAGGTCAAACTCACCATCACGTTCTGAAACGATGACCAGCTCGCGGCCATTCGGATGCCACGCGGGGTAATCGTCGCGTTCCTCCGAGTGGGTCAGACGCCGGACGTTGGTTCCATCGATATTCATCACATAAACCTCGTAGTTACCGGCTCGTGTACTGACGAACGCGATCTGTCTGCCATCAGGTGAGACAACGGGTCGGATATCCATGATCGAGTTTGTGGTCAGCCGACGGTCGTTCGATCCATCGGCCGACATGGCGTAAATTTCGTAATTGTTCTCGCGGCTGTTGGAGAACACGATGGTCTTGCCATCGGGCGTAAAGGACGGCCAGTTGCTGATTCCCGAGCACTGGGTCAACTGCTGCTTGTCCTGGCCATTGGTATCAACGGACCACAACTGTTGCGGTCCGGTTTCCGCGAAGGCATAGACAACGCGTTTTCCGTCTGGCGAAACGACAGGGCTGCGGGTTCCGCCGCGGCCCCCATGCGTTACCGCCGCGTCTTTTTTCTGCTCAAGGTCCCGTATGACCAGCCGCGCCGTGAGGTTGCCCGTGCATTCCGTAAAAGCAACAAAGCGTCCGTCCGTTGAGAATGATGGTTCCAACTGATGCTTGTTCCCTGCGTCGTCAAAGACAGGCCTGGTCACTCGCGTGGCCATGTCCATACGCAGCATACGAATCAGGTCCGGGCCGTCGTCGACGCAGTAGACCAGGTAGCGACCATGCTCGACGAATTGCGGGTCCCGCTTGTTGACACCATCGTCCGTCAGGCGTGCGGGATCCGCCGCGTCGAGGATTCCCTGCAATGCGAAGCCGGCAAGCAAGAGTGAAAACACGGCATTGGTTGTATGCCGACAGTCAAAGCAACTCATCGATCAGGCTCCCTCCATCCAGCACTTTCATTTCTGCTCGCTGCTGAGCACCGACACCGCACAGTTCCGCGATCGTTGTTCCGGCCATCAACGGCGTGATCGGACGCGAGACAGGTCGTTCGCCTTTGTCGTCGCTTTGTCCGATACACAAACCAGGCTGCACTCCGGCACCAGCCCAGATGGAGAAATAGCAGTCTTTGTGATGCTCGCGTGCGGCCCGGTTGCTGATTCTCGGGGTACGTCCGAATTCGCCCATCGCCACCAGCAGCGTGTCTTCCATCATGCCGCGGTCATACAGATCGTCCAGCAGCGTCGAGAATGCCCGGTCGAAGATAGGCCCGTGGCGGTCCTGCAGCAGTTCGAAGTTGTAGATGTGAGTGTCCCAGCCCCAGTCGCCGTTGGGCGTGAACGTTTCCACGTACTCGCTCCAGTTGACCTGAATGTACGGCACGCCGGCTTCGGCAAGTCGCCGAGCCAGCAGGCAGCCCTGCCCGAATGTCGTTCGCCCATAAGCAGAACGGGTGCGATCAGACTCCTGAGTCAGGTCGAATGCTGCCCGGGCTCCGGGACTCGTCAGCAATCCATAGGCCGACTGGAACGTGTGTCCCCATTCCGCGATGCCCGACGCGTCCAGGCGGTACCGTTCGTCGTCGAGCTGTTCGAGCAGTTGGCGACGGTCCTGAATGCGCTGGGCATTGAGTTTCGGCAGCATCTTCAGTGTGGGCATACTGACTTCGCCGCGCTCCGATGCGCTGACGAGGAATGGATCCCATGCCTTGCCCAGCGTGCCACCGCCATAACCTTCAATGCGTCGCGGGAGGTCTCGCGGGATGCCCTTGCCGACATAGAAGAAGGGCGGCAGAGAACCTGTCTGACCGTGATGCTTCGCGACAATCGCGCCGAAATTCGGCTGAACTGGTCCGGGAGATTCTTCGAAACCGGTCACTCCCACCGTGCCGGCACCGGGATGACCATTGTTGGAATTCACCATCGAGCGGATGACGCTGAAGCGATCACTGCGAGCGGCGGCACGAGGCAGAATCTCCGTGAACCGCATGCCGGTGGTGCGCGTCGGAATCGTCCCGAACGGTCCCCGGAAATCCATGGAGGCGTCTGGCTTCGGATCCGCAAGATCCACATGACTTGGACCACCCCACAACCACAACAGGATTACCGATTTGGCCCGCGCCTTTTCACGGGCTGCGGCAATCGCCGACAGCGACGGCAGGCCGGCCCCGATGGCGAAGGGTGTTACGGAAGCTGCCCTTAGAAATGAGCGTCTGGACGCGCCGTGGCAGGTGCGCGCATCGAACGAGCCGAGATCAATCATTGATGAACGATCCGAAGCCAGTGAGTATGAGAAATGCCACCGCCGAATCCCGGCGGTGGCATGTAGAGCCTGACACGACGTGTGACACGCTTGATGTGCCACAGCAATCCGAAGGCTGGCTACCGTTTCGTAGAGGTCCGAATCGTCAATTCGGAGACCTTCCACGCAGAGCCCTCCTTCTTGACCAGAATCGAGATGAACTTCTCGCCGCTCTTGAGACTTATCTGGCGTCCCCCGTTCTTGCTGCGAGGCTTGGTTGTCAGTTCCGGTCGTTCGAAGGTTTTCTTGAAGCTGGCCTTTTCTTCATCGCTCAGCTTTCCGGCGCGAATCTTGACGAGATCGCCTCGCGCACGGCTGCTGATGTATTTGCCTATGTCTTTGAGGTTTCCGGACCGCAGCCCCACCACGAGTTGGAAGGCCGGAAACTCGGGAGAACCCTCTTCGGGGGCTCGAGGTTGGCCGCCACCCTCGGAATCCAACTCACCCCCTGTTCCAGCCAGGCCGCCATCGGGTGTGAACCCATTTTCGTCGCCGGGCAAGGCATCGGTTGTTCCCTCCGGTGCCGAGTTACCTCCGTCGCCAGGCAGTGGATCGGTTGAATTCTCGTCGCCCGGCAGTGGATCAGTGGAATTCTCGTCACCCGGCACTGCATCGGTGTAATTCTCCTCGCCTGGCAGTGGATCGGTGGAATTCTCGTCGCCGGGTAGTGGATCGGTGGAATTCTCGTCACCGGGTAGTGGATCGGTGGAATTCTCGTCACCCGGCACTGCATCGGTGTAATTCTCCTCACCTGGCAGTGGATCGGTGGAATTCTCCTCGCCGGGTAGTGGATCGGTGGAATTCTCGTCGCCCGGTATCGCGTCGCCGGGCATCGCGTCGTCGGGCATCGCGTCCGTAGCTGAATTGGGGTCGCCGCCTTCCATACCGGCCATCATGTCGCCCTGGTCGGACTCGACAGTTGAACTGTCATCCGCACCGTCGTCCGATCCTGCTGACTGGGTTGTGGAGCCAGCATCAGCACATCCACCGACGAAAACCGATACACCGAGCAATGTCGACAATGCGAGCCACGTGACCGGATTCGCTCCAGCCCGTTGCGATCTGTTGCCTGGGGAGAGTTTCATGGAGACAGCTCCTGATCAGTTGAAGAGGGAATAGGCGATTGTTTCAGTTGCCCATCCGGGCGACTGGAACTCAAGGGGTGGTTGAACAGTTTCGATTGAGAGTTCCTGAGACAGGAACGAGTGAATACAGTCGGCGGCTGGTGGAGTACCGCCCCGGCTGATCATGCAATCGGACCTGACTGACAATCGATCCGCTCTCCCTTTGCTGAATCACAACGCCACGAAGCATGACGACGCGGTCTTCGGTCAGGTGCTACAAGGTACCGGTTTCACTTCATATCCGCACGCCGAATTCTGGGCTGACGCTTTCATGACGACGATTCTTGAGACGATCAAGTCGAATCTGACTCGCGTTCGCCAGCAAATTGACGACGCGTGTCAGCGTAGCGGACGTCATTCGGACAGCGTGGCGCTGGTCGCCGTGACCAAGTACGCCAAGCCCGATTGGGTGCGTGCCCTTATTGATCTGGGCCAGGTTCGACTCGGCGAGAGTCGACCTCAGCAGTTGGCTCTGCGAGCCAGCGAAATGCCATCTCACGTCGAGTGGCACCTAATCGGGCACCTGCAGAGGAACAAGGTCGACATGGTCCTCCCGCCAGTCCAGCTCATTCATTCGGCGGACAGCGTCCGTCTGCTGAACCGGATCAGCCTGAGCTCGGTCGGACTTGAGCGGTCCACGAATGTCCTGCTGGAGGTCAATGTTTCAGGTGAGGAGTCAAAGGACGGATTCACCCCGACTGCTCTACGTGAAGCATGGCCCCAAATCGCTCAACTGGATCGTCTGCACGTTCAGGGCCTGATGACGATGGCGCCGCGGGCCGACGAACCGGAATCGGCGCGTCCGGTTTTTGTCAGCCTGCGAGAATTGCGAGACGAACTTGCAGGGCGACCGGACGACGGGCGTCCGCTGCCGGAACTCTCCATGGGGATGAGCCGCGACTTCGAAGTGGCGATCGAAGAGGGATCGACGTTGGTCCGAGTCGGCAGCAGCCTGTTCGAGGGCCTGAGCTGAATTTCGCAGGCGGCTGGTAGTCAGTGGCGAGTGTCGTTCAATGGAAACGCACTGACAGACCCGTTCCCGCAAAGAAGTCGTCTGCAGCCGAGTTCAGGCCCAGACCTGCCCGAATGTCCCATTGAATGTCGTTACCGAACAGAACTGCGAAGCCGCCGTTCATGTAGTGCTCGGACTTCACCCCGTTCGCACTGTGGGGGAAGAGGGCATACCACTCGGCGTACACACTGGTCGTTTCGGTCAATGAGAGGCCGGTCGCGATCGACTGAGCCCATTCCGTGTAGGCATGCTGAGAGTCATCCACTGCCCGGTTAAATTGCGTGCTGCCGGCGAGGCTGAGTTCATCGCTCAGTGCCCACGAATAAACCCAGTTGACACCCGGCTGCAGTTGATCACTGGTGAAAGCGTTACTTCCGGCCGGGATTGTCATCTGCGGCAGGATGGCCATCTCCGGGAAGATGCCTTCCTGCGGAGTCAGACCAATTTTGGCTCCGAAGTAGATGTCTTCCAGTCCGCTCGTCGAGTCCCGTACTCCCGACACGCTCGTCCGTTCGGTCACGGGAAACAGAGCCAGACGCCACTCGAACCATTCGGCGAACATTCCGTAGCGGTAAAGTGGCTCACCCCAGCTATGGCTGCGGACGGTCTCTCCGCCGGCACTGTCGGTCGTATAGGTGTATCCCGCTTCGATCTGCAGCACTCCGTTGCCGACCGTACTGGACGCTTCGGTGAAATCCGGACGATCCGTCACCAGCGGTGACGAAAGATCGGGGCCGCCGGAAAAGGAGGTCCCGTAGCTCCACTGAAAGAGAGTGCCCGGGCAGCTTATCGCGGTCTCAAGGAGATGAGACACGTGGGTGACTTCAGCTGTGTCCTCTGCACCCCATGCCTGAGCAACGGACTGCTGCTCCGTTGGTACAGTTGCGTCAACATTGTCCGATTCCTGGGCGGATGCAGGACGCGCCAACACGCACCCGAACAGAACCAGGACTGACATCACGGCCGGACGGATGGGTGAAAAACCAGACATGAAGAGCCTCAATTCATTGAGCTGCCGGGTCGTGATCGAGCCGAATTCAGGCAGTTGCCGGCGCTCGTCCCGCGTCCCGCATGGTTTCCGTTTGCAGGCGTGAAAATGCTATAACCAGCAAAACACGCTGAATTTCCGAAGTTATTGTCATCTTCGGCAGGATTCGCCCAGGCAGTTCACCCGAAGTTTGGTTTTTTTGAGTC
Organism: Planctomycetota bacterium; assembly: GCA_963579025.1. Lineage (GTDB taxonomy): Bacteria > Planctomycetota > Planctomycetia > Planctomycetales > Planctomycetaceae > CAUZFZ01. The sequence goes on from CAUZFZ010000038.1 coordinate 47,399, forward strand.
ACCAAAACCTGCTGGAGAGAATCCGTTGGCGAAGAGGCCACCGATCTATAATGCGCACGAACGCGACAACTTGCGGGCTGCGGGGCGATTCAATGCGCAGGTCATGGATTTCATCCGTCCGCATGTGAAGCCGGGTGCCGAGACCAGTGTGCTGGACCGAATGATCTATGAGTACACCATGGATCACGGGCATATCCCGGCGTGTCTTGGATACAACGGGCCGGCCAACGCTCCGCCGTATCCGAAAAGCACGTGCATGAGCCGCAACGAGATCGTCTGCCATGGCATCCCGGGCGAGTGGGTGCTGCAGGAGGGCGACATCGTCAACATCGACCTGACGACGATCGTCAACGGCTGGCACGGCGATCAGTCGGAGACCTTTCTGATCGGCGAGGTTTCGCCGAAGGTAAAGCGTCTGGTTCAGGCGACGTTTGAAGCTTTGTGGGTCGGGATTCGATCGATCAAGCCGTACGGCTACGTGCGTGACATTGGCGCAGCGATTTACAGCTACGCCATGGAACGCGAGTACGAGGTCGTGCGGGAGTTTCAGGGGCATGGCCTGGGTCGGGCGTTTCATCAGGAACCCGGCATCCCTCATTTCTGGTTCAAAGGCCGCAAGGAAGGCGGCCAGGTCATTCGACCGGGAATGTGCTTCACGATCGAGCCGATGCTCAACGAAGGCACATGGCGGACGCGCACCGACAAGTTCGACGGATGGACGGTGCGTACGGCCGACAACAAACTGTCGGCGCAGTTCGAGCACACGATCCTGATGACCGAAGACGGCCCGGAAATCACAACTCCGACGACGAATGGTCCCCAGGAGGGGCATCAGTTCTGATTGCACGTGCAACGTCCGGCCCTTATTGATGGCACGCTGCGCAACATGTTTAGAGTCTTCCGTCGTCAGGCATGCGCGCCGTGCGCGCGCATCGTAGGATGGGCACTCCTGCCCGTCCCTGCACCGGCAATGGACGGGCAAGAGTGCCCATCCTACTTTTGGTTGCGGCTTTGCCGCTTTGGGAAGTCGTCGCAACATTCGGTCATGATTTGTCATTAGTTATTTGTCATTTGACATCGCGGTGACGGCGATGACACGAGCTTGGCAATGACAAATGAGAATTGACAAATAACTAATGATAAATCGACGTTCTGCGGACACAGTTGCTGCACGCGTCGTGTGCACGACAAGACGAAGGACGCATCCAGGATGGCCGAATCAGCTCCTGAACCTCCGCCGAAGGGTGAATCTTTTCCGGTCGCTGATGTTCGTTCGTCAAGAGCCGCGTCGGCCAGCTCGTCCGGGCAAAGCCTGATCACTCGCGTGTGGTTGCTGACGGGCCTGTGCCTGATCGTTGCCATCGTGCTGGTGGTCTGGAATCAGAAACCATCCGGCCCAGGCATCACGATTCGATTCGAACAGGGCCACGGCCTCAAACCTGGAAACACACTCCAACATCGTGGCATCGAAGTCGGTGAAGTCACCACCGTGCAGCTCGACGCGGCAAGCGAAGGCGTGGTGGTCACGGTCGAACTGCAGCCGCAGGCGAAGTCGCTCGCACGACACGGCAGCGAGTTCTGGATTGTCCGACCGCGCGTCAGCCTGACGCGTATTACGGGACTCGACACAGTTGTCGGCGCCCGCTACCTGTCGGTGCAGCCCGGACCCGAGAACTCCGATCCAAAGTTCGACTTTGACGGGCTGGAAACGCCGCTGACCCTAATTGATTCGGAAGCCGTCGACGTCTCGATTCAGTTCTCTGAGGGACACGGTCTGTCTGTCGGCGATCAGGTGCGGCATCGAGGCATCGTGGTCGGAGAAGTCACGACCGTCGATCTCAACAAGGACCTGAACGGTGTCACGGTCCTTGCGCGACTGGCCGCGAGCGCCACTCGTCTGGCACGGGCAGGCACGCAGTTCTGGGTCGAACGTCCGGCGGTCAATGCGGCAGAAGTTCGAGGTCTCGATACGCTGCTTGGCGGGCGATACATCGCCGTCCAACCGGGTGCAGCCGACGGCGAACTTCAGACGGAATTCGAAGGTGTAACCAATGCACCGACAGGCGAACTCCCCGAGGGTGGCCTGGAAATCATGCTGGAAGCCACCACACGCGGCGGGCTGAAGCGGGGAGTACCTGTCCTCTATCGAGGTCTTCCAATCGGTCGTGTCTTCGCGGTTGGCCTGGCCAGCGATGCCGCCTCTGTCGATGCCCGTGCGTGGATTGAGGCCCCATACCGCCACCTCGTACGGACCAACACACAGTTTTGGATGATGAGCGGAATCGACGTGTCAGTCGGTCTGTCTGGAGTTCAGGTCTCGGCCGATTCACTGTCGAGCATCATGCTGGGCGGCATCTCGCTGGCGACTCCTGATGCACCGGGCGTTCCAGTCAGCACAGGTCATCGATTCACTTGTGCGACTAAAGCGGAAGATGAGTGGTTGGAATGGCGACCGCGACTGGCTCTGGGTGTAGACAGCCTGCCGTCCGGTGGGATGCTCCCCAAACCGGTGAGAGCCTCACTGCGATGGCAGACGAAGGTGTTTGGTTTCCGGCGGGACCGTCAGCGATCTGGCTGGGTGTTGCCCTTGTCGGACGGTCGGCTGTTCGGTCCTGCGGACCTGCTCTCGCCGGTTGCAGAAGCTCTCGACGGTAAGACGACCCTCGAGGCCGCAGGCCAATCCCTTGTCGTGACTGCCGACAACACAAGTGTGATTGGACCGCTGGCCGTTGTGACATCGACCGAGTCCTTTGCGGAACCTGACACGCGATGGCCACGCGAACGAATCAAAAGGTCAGACGAGCCGATCGATTGCCTGGTCATTACATCGGGCATCGAACCGCTCAGCATCTCCGCCGCCCGATTCACCGCCAGCAAGGTCGGCTGGAGCGTTGACCCGGCGGTGTCTCTGACTGCGGATCATCACGGAGCATGTGTCGTCTCCCGTGAGACCGGCGATGTAGTCGGTGTTGTGGTGATTCAGGACACGGCCGCAATCGTGGTTCCGTCGCCTGGTTAGAAGTTGGGGAAGACTCGCCTTGAGGCCGGTCTTCCAACTGAACCTGTCGTTCGCGGCTACCGTCCCAGCGCCGACTCAATAAACGGCCACATGAGATCGGGGTAGAACTTGTGGCCGTCCGCACCCCATTTGTGCTGGAACCGACTCGGTGCACCGGCCGCATCATAAATCAAACGGACACGGGCCATCGCCGCTTCGACATCCGGAAACGAATGCAGTCCGTCCATCCGCCCATGAACAGCCAGCATGGACCGAGGCGCGGTGAGCGCCCCGACATCTGCCATGTCACCAAGTTCTGACTGAGCACGTGGCACGACGCAGCAATCGCAATGAAAGACGAACCCCGTGGAACTGGTGTAGGACGTGAATGAACAGCTCGGAATCGCAACCGAAATCCGTTCATCCAGTGCGGCGGCGTATACAGTCAGGACTCCACCACCGGAATTCCCCAGCAGCACGACCTTCTTCCGATCGACAAGCAGAAGCTCCCGCAGAGCCCAGTCAAGCAATCGTTGCGTGTCCCAGACGCGTTCCCCCACGGCTGTCCTGCCAGCGAGCAGACAGTGAATCAACTGAGCCCGACAGGCCCGTCTGCCGTGACGACCTTTGGGATCAGTGATCGAAACATCTGCGGCCAGTCCACGCGTCGCCGGCACGAGTGTCAGGAAACCCCGCTTGACGGCCTGCACACCGATATCTCCATCCTTTGCCTGCGTGGTCTTTCGATGTTCGTCATCTCGATAGACACCCGCGTAGGTGTTCCAGCCGTCGCTGTCATGGCCGTGAGCGCACATCGCCAGCGGCAACGGCAGCGTTGAATCGTGGATCGGCGTAAGTAACCAGAACGGAATCGTAACACCCGGCTCTGTCTCGATCTGGCCGCGTTGTCGAAAGTACCCGTCTTCCATGATTGATTCGTCGAAACGGACAACGGGTTCGTGATCGCCGGCATCCCGTGCGATGCGATCCAGCCCAAGCAGGTCGCCCAGCTTCTTTCTCGCGTCCCGCTGCCACGACTTGAAGCCGCCCGGATAGTCCGCTCGAAATGCCAGACGACTTGTGGTCGGATGACCGGTGTCCTTCGCATGGAGCCGTTGCAGGTATCGGCCGACCCTATCTTCGTATTCCACGAAGGGTTTCGGCGATTCTTCCTGGGCTGCGGCGAGCTGCGTCAGCAACAGAACCGGAACCAGTGTCAGAGAGCGGTTCATACTTGTCACGTTCTGAATCCTCCCGAAAGACGACAACAGACTGAAGCAGCTCCGAGGCGACATCCGCGCTGTCGGAATGTCTCGCCAAATCGGCATGGCTAAGATACGCGTCTCAAGTCACTCAATCGAGGCCCGGCATCGATCAGTCTGCCACGGATCTGCATGTGAGAATCAGGAGTGACCGGGCAAATCGCAAAACAAGACCAGCCAGAGCCTGCAGGGAGACGCGGATGAACATGCTGACTTGGAGACCATCGCTCGCCGTCCTGATGCTGCTGTCAGGTGTGTCGCTGCCTGGTGTTGTTGATGCGGTTGCCCAGGACGTCCGTCAGGACGGCACCGGACAATCGTACGTTTCTCATCCACCGATGCGTGCTCTGCCGAGAAGTGCGAAGCGGCCCAAAGATGATGGCCGCGCGCACTTCGTTGATACCGTACGCGGCGATGATGCGAATGCGGGAAATGAAGAATCGCCGTGGAAGACGCTGAAGTACTCGGTGAGAAAACTGCAGCCCGGTGACACGTTGTATCTGCGGGAAGGCGTCTACTACGAAACCGCATCGTTGACTCGCTCAGGCACGGAGGAGTCGCCAATCACGATTCGATCGTATCCCGGCGAGACGGTCATTCTCGACGGCGGGCTTCGCGAGTTCTTCGACAATCCGCAGGCATCGTGGGTGCCTTACAAGGATGGGGCTGCCGGCGAGTTCGTTTCGACTGCAAGTTATCCCGACGCCGACGCGCGGCGGGTCCCGTATCAGTTCCTGCCCGCGGCGTGGGAACCGATGTGGGGCAAAGAAGATGAGAGGCCGCTGGCCCTGGGGCACTTTGGTGATTCGATGGTGCCGCTTCACAGCTATCGCATTGCGGTCGATCTGCGTGCCACAAATGAGCGCTGGATCGGCAACAAGAACGAGATGCGCGACACGGGCATCTACTGCGGACCTGGACTGTGGTTCAATCGCGAGACTGGCCGCATACATATCCGACTGGCTCACCATCACCTGGAGGGACTCGGCAAGCGTTCGTACCGCGGCGAGACCGATCCGCGAAAAATCAAACTCGTAATTTCTGCTGGCTTTGGTGAGGAAGTGCTGCGTGTGAACGGAGTGCAGCACGTCCACATACAGGACATCGTATTTCGCGGCGCAACAGGCAGCCCGATGATCCACGTGTACGGGTCGCAACACATCGAATTGGATCACGTGACCGTCTTCGGCGGCTTTCCGGCCTTACAGGTAAACGCGTCACAGAACATCCGTGTCACCCATTCGGCCTTCCGCGGACTGGCAGCGCCATGGACGTCGCGTGCTCACATGAAATACCGCGGGACGGCGTCGTACCAAATCCTGTTCCGCAACGATCAGCCACGAAATGAGAACATCGAATTTGCATGGTGTGAGTTTACCGACGATCACGATTTCGCATTTCTCCGGTACGTGAAGAACCTGCAGTTCCACCACAATTTCGTCGACAACTTCAACGACGACGGACTGGAGTGCGGCCCGAAGCTTCGCGACCACACCCTGTTCATCTACCAGAATCGAATTGGCCGCTGCCTGATCCCGATCACTCAACATGAAATCGAGAAAGACGAGGCACCGCTTGACCACGATCCCGCGGCTGGCGTGTTTCTGTATCGAAACGTCTTTGACATGCGCGGCGGTACCTACCGTGGGCCACCCACTGAACCCGATCCAACCGGCGTCTACATCGGACGTGAAGGTCATCTGGTCGGCGATCATGGTGGCCCGATCTGGCCGGTGATGCACGTTTACCACAACACCTTCCTGCGCGAGACGGCGGTCTTTCGCAACTACTATCTGTTTGGAATGGGCGCACAGGGACTGCGTCACAACGAACGCGACGTGTTTAACAACATCTTCGTTCAGATGGACCGTGTGCCCGGCGCAGGCTTTGCCGGGAAGGTGGCTGCGAATGTCCGTGAAGGCGGCAACCTGCTGTGGGGCGTAAAAGAAGGGCCGCAGTTCGCGGGCGACCTGTTCGGCAAATTCCGAGCGTCACCACTCTTTGCAGAGAGTCAGAAGGTCTATGCCCCTGGCTGGACGACACAGGATCGTCTGGTTGATCCGCGTTTCGTCAGTCTGCCCTCCGACTGGAGGACTCCGGCGGACCTGCGGCTCCGGCCAGACAGCCCGGGCGTCAACTCAGGTCAGTCCCTGCCACCAATCTGGCCCGATCCGCTCCGCAGCGCCGATGCCGACCAGCCGGACATTGGCGCGTTGCCGCTGGGGACGACACCGTGGGGCATCGGAATCGACGGACGCATGTCCCTCTTCGGAGAAGGGACCGCGAATGCAGCAGATGTTCGCTGATCCGTGGTCATCCGCCGAATCAGCGTCATCCGCGTCCCCTCATCCGGCAATTCGCGGGAAACTTCCGCGGCCTGCCGAATCGCGGGAAACCGGATGCCACTCATCGTAGTATGAGCATGTGCCGAGTCCGAAACGGTCACACGCTGAATCTTCACCCTGCCTCGGAGGGACGCGTCTGTGCGACATGCCGACCTGCAGCCCTGGCAATCGGGTACCGACGGGAATTGGACCCGCCGTGAAGCAACTCACCTGCTGTGGCGAGCCGGCTTCGGGGCGACGTACGCAGAGATCGACCGCACGGTTCACGAGGGCCTTGATGCGACGCTTGATCGACTGGTGTCGCCGCCGGACGAATCGCCCCGGTTCGTTAAGACTCAGCACCTCCTGCGCGGCATCGCGATCGACGCGCAGAACATTGGCGACCTGAAAGCCTGGTGGTTGTATCGGATGCAGCACGCGTCGGTTCCGCTGACCGAGAAGATCACGCTGCTGTGGCATAACCACTTTGCGACGTCGAATGCCAAGGTGCAGTCCGTCGAGCACATGCTGGAACAGAATGATCTGCTGCGTCGACATGCGCTGGGAAACTTCCGCGACCTGCTGCACGGCATCTCCCGCGACGTTGCGATGCTGATCTGGCTTGACGGCAATGCGAATCGCAAGCGGCATCCGAACGAGAACTTTGCCCGCGAGGTCATGGAGCTGTTCAGCCTGGGCGAGGGAAACTACTCCGAACGCGACATCGCGGAAGCAGCTCGCGCTTTTACTGGCTGGCATGTGCGACGCGATCGCTTCTGGCTGAACACCATCCAGCACGACACAAACACCAAGAATGTTCTGGGCCGACGCGGCAACTTCGATGGTGACGACATCATTGAGATCTGTCTCGATCAGCCAGCGTGCTCACAGTTCCTCGCGTGGAAGCTGCTGCGAACCTTCGTCCTCGACCGCCCAGAGAAACAGCACATCGAGGGACTGGCCGAGCGGATTGTGCATCACAAGTACCAGATGCAGCCCGTCCTGAGCGAGTTGCTGGGATCGCGGTTGTTCTTTAGCGACGCCGCCAGAGGGTCGTTGATCAAAAGCCCGATCGAACTGGTGATCGGGTCGTATCGAACACTCGGCTGCGCCGCCCATCTTCCGAACACACTGCGGCTGCTAGCCGATCTGGGTCAGGACGTTTTTGAGCCGCCGTCGGTCAAGGGCTGGGAAGGCGGTCGCCAGTGGATCAGCTCGACGACGCTGCTCAAGCGAACCGGCTTTGCAACGGAATTGATGCAGGGTGATGGGCTTGGATCAATCGCAGCTTTTCCGGATCAGCTTGTTGCACTCGTTGAGAATCCGGCGAAGTTCTCGGCAGCGGCCGTCGAGCTCCTGTTGGCACGCGATCTCAATCCTGACACGGCAGCTTCGCTGACTGACACAGTCCAACAGAACAACCAGTCTCCGGACGAGCAGATTCGCGGACTCGTCCACCTGATCATGACTTTGCCCGAATACCAGCTCACTTGAACGAAGCACGATTCTGAATCGGAAGCAGATCTATGAGCACATCACGCCGTCGCTTTCTGCAGCAACTGAGTGCTGCCGGTATCGTCTCGCTGGGCGCGCGTCCGCCGGAGTTTCTAGCGAGCGCGGCCGAAGCGTCCACCGACAGAGGGCGCGTCCTTGTCGTCATCCAACTCGCCGGTGGCAACGACGGGCTCAACACCGTGATTCCGTTTGCCGATACCGAATACGCGAAGGCTCGTCCCGGGATCGCAATCCCCCGCGACAGCGTGCTGAAGCTTGATGACGACGTCGGCCTGCACCCGGCGATGACTGGAATGCACGATCTGTTTGAAAGCGGACAGCTCGCAGTGATCCAGGGTGTCGGATACGAAAATCCCAATCGTTCACACTTCCGCTCGATGGACATCTGGCATTCCGCTCGGCCGGAAATTGAGGAAACGCGAGACGGATGGCTCGGCCGGGCGATTGAGGATGAATCGCAGTTCCGTTCCGGTTCGCTGCCGGCTCTGGCACTCGGGATGGATCGACTGCCACTGGCTCTGGTCAGTGGTCGTATGAGCGTGCCAGCCGTTCGAGATCTGTCGGACTACCGATTGAATCTTGGAAGCGGGCCACAACGTGAACGGCATGTCCAGACATTGACTGCCGCCGCGCAGCTTCCTGCTGCAGCCGGTTCGGAACTCGAATTTCTGCGATCCACCGCCCGCACTGCCATGACCAGCGCCGAACGACTGAGCGAGGTCACGAAATCGTATTCAGCGGCGGCCGAATATCCGTCGAACGGACTCGCCGCGCGATTAAAGGTGATTGCTCAAGCGGTGGCAGCAGAACTCGGGACGCGTGTGTTTTATCTCTCGCTCGGCGGGTTCGACACGCACTCACAGCAGGAAGGGGCTCATCAGGCACTGCTGACCGAACTCTCGTCCGCAGTCACTGCATTTTTTGCGGACCTCGGGGGACACGGGTTGGCGGACCGAGTCATGCTGGCCACGTTTTCCGAATTCGGGCGTCGCGTGAAAGAGAACGGCAGCCTGGGCACAGACCACGGAGCCGCGTCTCAGATGTTCGCCGTGGGACCGAAGGTGGGCGGTGGTGTTCACGGCGACCACCCGAGCCTGACCGACCTGCATCAGGGCGACCTGAAGTTCCACACCGAGTTCCGTTCGGTCTACGCAACGCTGCTCGAAGACTGGCTGGGCGTCGCTAGTGAGCGAGTTCTGGGAAGTCAGTTCCCGAAGCTCAAGCTTGTTGGGTAGTCCCACCGATTGCTTGAACCGACCTGCTATCTCGCCTGGCATGCCTGCGAATGCTACGTTTCGTTGTCGGCGACGACCGTGGTGCAAGGCGTGCGGCAGTTGAGAATTCACCAACGCCCCCGACTTTACGTCGGGGGTTCTCGCGTCTTTGCACTACCGATTGCGTAGTGCAGCAACGCGAGAACCCCTGAGATAAACTCAGGGGCGGGAAATTCTCATTTGCCGCACGCCGAACGTTCATTCCATTGGATGTCAGCTCATGATTCCTCGCACAATTCTGTGGACCCTGGCCTTCGCAGTCTCCGCTGCCATCTGCCCGACGGTACACGGCGATGACGAGCCGGTTTCCGTATTTCGCGCCGGTGCCGCCGTCGCCGACATCACACCTCAGAAATGGCCGGTGTTTCTTGTCGGATCATTCAGTCGACGCCCCGCGACGCATGCCTGGGATCCGCTCAGTGCGCGGGCGTTGGTGCTCGACAATGGATCGAGACGAATCGGATTTGTTGTTGTCGACAGTTGCTTCTGTCCTCGCAGCCTGTTCGACGAGGCGCGTCAGCGCGCCGAAAAGGTCACCGGCATCAAGGCAGACCACCTGCTGATGTCAGCGACCCATACACATTCGGCTCCGGCGTCGAAGAACGGGATCGTCTATGAGGCCGATCCAGACTATGTCGAGCACATGATCCGCGGCATCGTGTCGGCGCTGCATCAGGCGACCGCCAACCTGGCGCCGGCAGAGATCGGTTCGGGCACAGCTCAGGTTCCTGAAGAGGTCTTTAACCGTCGCTGGTTTATGAACGCTGGCGGCATTGTCGCGAACCCTTTCGGCGAGCTGAGTGACCAGGCCCGCATGAATCCGCCGCGAGGCAAGCTGCTCAATCGTCCCGCCGGACCGACGGACCCGGAAGTCTGTTTTCTGTCGGTTAGAACCGTCGAGGATCAAAGACCAATTGCGCTGCTGGCGAATTACTCGTTGCACTATGTCGGCGGTGTTCCCACCGGAGGCGTCTCCGCCGATTACTTCGGCGAGTTTGCCCGTCAGATCACCCAGCGATTGTTCCCGGACGGTCGTGTTGACGCGCTTCCGCCGTTTGTTGGCATTCTGTCGAACGGGACCAGCGGAGATGTCAACAACATCAATTTCACAAACCCTCGACCACGAGCCAAACCGTTCGAGCGAATTCGCACCGTCGCCAGCCGAGTCGCCGACCGCGTGCATGAAGCACTGAAGACGGTCAAGTATCGCACCTGGGTCACCTTGGAGAGTGTCCAAAGCGATCTGACTCTGGAAGTCCGGAAACCGACGGACGCCCAGGTCGCACGTGCAATGTGTTTTCTGGCCGAGGACGACGAATCGAAACTGCCTCGACGTGCGAAGGCTTACGCGCAATGGACAATCATGCTGCACGAGCATCCGGGAACAGAAGACCTGCTGCTGCAGGTCGTGCGAGTCGGAGACGTCGGGATCACTTCGATTCCGTGCGAGGTCTTTGCCGAGATTGGCCTGAGTCTGAAGGAGAAGAGTCCGCTGAAAACCACGTTCACAATCGAACTGGCCAATGGCCACAATCGCTATCTGCCAACACCGCGACAGCACGACCTGGGCGGGTACGAGACATGGATGGGGACGAACATCATGGAAAAAGAAGCGTCCGTCAAAATCGAGGCCCGATTGTTGGAGTTGCTCAATTACGTGGCCGCACCATAACTGCTGAATCTGGTTCCGAAGTTAAACACACATTTCTGAGGACACTCCGATGAACACCAGGCCAATCACATATGCGATTGCGTTGCTGCTGGCTGGTCTCACAAGTACTCACGCCTGTGCCGACGACGCGCCGACACCACAAACATCAGAAGAATCGCAAAAGCCGTTGACCGTCCTGCTGATCGGTAACAGTCAATGCCCAACCATCGTCAGTAAGAAACTGATCGAGAATCTGGCCATGTCGGACAAGGGCGGTCGAGCCATCAAGGTTGGTGGTTGCATCCGAGGCGGCGCGTCACTGCACTCACATTGGGCGGCCGGGAAAGGCCCGGGAACTGCGCGCTCAATGATTGCCACTGGCGAGTGGGATTTCGTCGTGCTGCAGGACATCTACAACGTCAAGCAAGCTGCCTTCCAACCCTATGCCCGTCTGTTCCATAAGTTGATCAAGGCGAGTGGTTCGCAAACGGTGTTGTTCGGCACTGCTTCAATCCTGCGCGACTATCCAAAGGGGTTCGAGCGTCTCCATCGACTGCACGTCGAAATGGGTAAGGAACTCGGCGTCCCGATAGTTGACGCAAGCCAGGCCTACTTCCGCTACTTCGGTGAGGAACCCTCCACCGAGCACATGGAGAGTCTATTTGCTGAAGACCGCGCCCACCCGGGTTTGAGGGGTTCGTACGTCTACTCCTGCGGAATCTACAGCGTCCTGACCAAACGAAGTCCCATCGGCCTCGCCGCGCCCGAGTCGATCCCGGCCGATGTGGCCAGGTCATTGCAGAAGACCGCCTGGGCTCAGCATCAGGAATCGGCTGAAGCGGTGAAGCAATAAGCGCCCTCGCGTAACTCTTCGTAGACTACCGGCAACAGGTCTTCGGACGCCTGAGCCTGTCCGTGCTCAAGTGAATTCACAATCTGCGTAACGTGACCAGGATCGTGAATGTGCATTCATCTCGCGAAAGAACAAAAGGAACGACCCGAGCAGTCTATCTTGGACGCGCTGCGCGAGGTCCATTGATCAGCCCTGCTCTATCAGCGGAGGTCAACCGGCCGGACTCAGTTCCGGCGTGGCCACAGGCGTCTCTTCGTCAGGCTTCCGTTTCAGCAGAACGCCGGCCACGAGTGCAAGAATCAGGTAGGAGGGCACGTCGACGAACGGAAACCAGGCAGGGTGCGGAATGGACGAGAGGTTCATGGCTCCACAGGCGGTGAAGAAAACGCCAATGACGAGAGCCGGCACCAGCGAGTGGCGACCAGAGACGAGCATCGCCACAACTGCGCCGGCCATGCAGCCGAGCCCGTGACAGGCAGTTGCCAGCAGAAACGCGGCCGCGGGCAGCGTGCCGAACCACTCATGCAGGCGAGCCATATTTTCGGGCTCCTGACTCATGAAGTCGACACCCTCAGGGAGGGGATAGACAAGAGTGCTCGCCATGTGCAGGGACATCATGAGAATCATGCCGGCCGGAATTCCCAGCACCACGCCGAGCACGCCCAGGAAGACTCGCTTTGCCATAAATCACGCTCATTCAGTAGGAAGACTGCGGATGATGGCATCAGGCATCATCCGTGCTTGGGTCGACCCGAGCAAGTCTGTATCGTCGCGGTATAAACTGCCGGTGCGGGCCACGGCAGTACCCACATTCGCAAGGTCTCCGTCAAACAGCCGGTTCGATCTTTCGCTCGGGTTCTATAACGGCAGGTTCGTCGGGCGCGTCGGCGTCAGGCACGTCCTTCCGCGCCGGGGTCGGGAAGAACCGGTCGGCGATCCAGTAAATCACCAAAGCAGATAGCACACCTGAGAGGAAATCCTTCATCAGAACGACGACTGCCGTCCAGGTCATCAGAAAGATATGAAAGCGGTTGTTTGCAAGGACGAGCTTGATCTCCTTCAACTTGATCATGTTGAACGCGACGTAGGCCAGGATGCCTCCAATGCACGCCATCGGGACCTGGTCCAGGTGCGTGGCCAGGAAGTAGGCCATTGCCAGCTTCAGCCAGCATTTCAGGATGCCGGCCAGCGGGGTCATGCCGCCGACCTTGATATTCGTCGCCGTGCGGGCGAGGGCTCCGGTGTGCGGGAAGCCGTTGAGCAGCGGCACGAGCATGTTGACCATGCCCTGGCCGAAGAGTTCCTTGTTGGGGTTGTAGGGCGTGCCTTTGTTCTCGGCCATGCGGTCGGCCATGCGGGAACACAGCAACGATTCGATTGCCGCAACGAAGACAATCGCCAGCACATAGTACACCAGATCGAAGAGGACCTGCCCGTTCATCTCGGGCATCACCGGTGCTGTGAACTTGAAGAAGTCTTCCGCCGGGATGGGACCGTACTTGTCCTGCGACACCGTCAGGCCCTCTGAGTGGAGCACCGTGTTCGACAGCACGACGCCAACGACCACGGCAAGCAGCGGAGCGGGAATGTAGACCGACCACTTCAGCAGATACTTGCACATGGCAAACGTGCCGACCGCCAGCAGCAACGAGTAGAAGTTGAACTCGCCAAGGTTCGTGACGATCGCCTCGACTTTCGCGAAGAAGGCGTAGGGGATTTTCGCCTTGATCCCCAGCACGTCGCCGATCTGCGTCAGCGCGATGGTCAGGGCGATGCCGATCGTGAAGCCGACGACGATCGAATGCGGCACCTTGCTGACGAAGCCGCAGAGGCCCATCACCAGAAGGACTACTCCCCCCAGCACGGAGCAGAGAATCAGGAACCCGTATCCCGCAGCATATTCGGGAGAAAGAGCATCGGTGCTGGCGCTGCCGTATGCCGCCATGATGCCGGCAATGATGGGGATATAGGCGGCGGTCGGACCGTAGACCTGATACTTCGAGCCGCCAAACAGCGATCCGATAAACCCGGCGAGTGCTCCGCCGACGATGCCGTGGACGGGATGCAAGCCGCTGGCAATCGCGAAGCCCATGGCCAGTGGAATTGCCACCATGGCCACGATGAGTCCGGACGTGAAATCGCGCAAGACAACGCGTTTCCAGCCTTGGTTCATGTCCTCGTAACGGCCGTCGTGGAAGGGAGTCAAACAGAGTTTCAGCCTGTCCAGCATAGGATCACCTCGGTCAAAGCAGGCGGCGAAGTTGCCCTCGCGCAGCCGGATGCCCTTTCGGACGAGCGGTGCATGGGGCAGATAAAGACGCACAGCAAGCGTATGACGGCCTGGAAATGCGTGCGGCCTGCGAGTGCTGTTCCGCGAATTCACGTAGTTCTGCACCAGAGGTGTCAGTTCCACGAGAGCGTCAGCATGGGGCGAACGAACGTGCCCCTCAGCAGCAGAATCCGCCGTTCCAGGCCGAGTGCATCATCGCCTGAGAGGTGCGGCAACCCCGTTGGAGAGACGATGTCCTGCGGGGACATAAGCCGGACGGAGCACAACTCAAGGGATGGCTTCGCAACACATGCGGCCCGATTTACCAACTCCAGGTCTCATCCGAACGGACCGCTTGCGGCCGGCAACCGCCTCTTCAGCGTCCCTTTCGAATTCTTCTTCGGCCCTGAATGGCGATTCCGATTCCTCAATTCGCGAGTTCGACGTCGAGGCAACGCTTGAGACCGAGACACCGCACAGAACCATCAGCGTCATCAGCAGGCGCACACCGGACCGCCCTTCAATGCGGTAGACGGTTCGATCGAGCACACCACACATTGGATCGGAAGGTCCTGGACCGGACGAGACGAGGAACGCACGCATCAACGTGACCTTATGCGTCGGCCGGGACCCTGTCAATTCGCCATACCGTTCTTCATTTGCTCTTCACTCAGCGAGTCTCGTCGAGCCGACGCCTGGCTCAGTTCTTCGGCTTCAATGAGTGAACTTCTTGGAGAAGGTAGTTAATAAGGAACGCAGGAATGCAGGAAGAATGCATCACTTACGCTTTCCTGATTCTCTTATTCTCACAACAGGAGTTTGCGATGGCTCTTGAACTGGAAGAGTTGAGCGAACGGGTGATCGGATGTGCGATTGCCGTTCATCGCACTCTGGGGCCTGGTTTTCTTGAAGCAATCTACGAACAGGCACTTCTGGTGGAACTCAGGCACGCGGAGATTGCCGTGCGTTTCCAGGAAGAAATCTCCATCCTCTATCGGGGAGCGGAGGTTGGTCGACATCGGTTCGACCTGTTGGTTGAGGATTGTCTCGTTGTTGAGCTGAAAGCAACAAAGGCTCTCAAAGACATTCATTTCGCTCAGACTCGGAGCTACCTGAAAGCACTCAACTTGAAGCACGGTCTGCTCCTGAACTTCGCCACAATGCCGCTGACCATCAAACGAGTCATCTACGAGCGGCGGGAGTAAGAAAGGCAGGAAGATTGCATCGCCCATCGTTTCCTGATTTCCTGCCTTCCTTATTCATACACGCGACACGCGACTGATCCTCGATTCTGCAAGATTGCCCGGCGTCTCTAGGGAAAGGACCACCGCGATTCATCTGTTGCTTCCATTCTGTTCCAGCGTGCTGGTCGTTTTCGGATTGCTGAATCTGCAGCGGGCACAACAACGCGGGGCGTCGACGTGGACTTCGATGATCGTGGTGTGCTGGGCATGCGCGTGTGTGTTTCCCGCACTGGCGCTTATGGGCGGGACGATGCAGCCCGTCAGTCTGCTCTGGCAGCCGGCCATCATCGGTGGCCTGTTTATTGCCGGCCAACTGTTTACGTTTCTGGCGGTCGATCGCGGAGATGTGTCGATTGCAGCTCCAGTGCTGGGCATCAAGGTACTAATCGTTCCCGCGTCGGCTCCGTTCTTCGTTGACGAGGAGTTGTCCGCGAAGATCTGGATCGCGGCAGCCATTGCCGTCGTTGGCATCGGATTCGTGCAGGCTCGGGATCAGTCGATCCAGCGGTCGCGGATTCTAGCCTCCGTCGGATTTGCCCTGCTGGCGGCCTGCTCCATGACGCTGTTCGACCTGCTGATTCAGCGTTGGGCTCCAGCCTGGGGAGCCGGCTACTTTCTTCCAATCGCGTTTGGATTCGCCGCTGTCTTTTCGCTGGCGTTTGTTCGATTGGCCGATCGTCCCGGTGAACTGCGGCAAATGGACGTGGTCCGTCCTCTGGCCATCGGAGCGGTGCTGATGGCTGTTCAGGCAATTGGAATGACAGTCACACTGGGCCTGTTCGGAGACGCGACGCGAGTCAATATTGTGTATTCGTTAAGAGGCCTCTGGGGAGTGCTCCTGACCTGGGTTCTGGCTCAACGTCTGGCGGAACCTGGTTCCATTGCTGGTAATCGCACAATGACAATGCGGCTTATCGGAGCCGTGCTGATCGGTATCTCCGTGGTGATCTCCGTGACATGAGACGAAGCTGTTGCCATGAGCCGCCTCGACGGACATGGTGGTCGGTCCTCAGGCCAAACTCGGCGCCGGAGCTCGCCGCTCGGCCAGGTCGGCGACGGGCTTGATGGCTTCGGCCGGAGACTTTGGCGGGCTTGCAACGGCGGCTGCAGTACCAGCGACTTTAGCCGCGGGGCTGGCACCTGCTTTCGACGCGGAGCACGGCGGTGTCGCGGCCGCTTCCTCTTCTGGTTCACCGAGGCCGTTCAGCTTCTGAATGAAGCGCGGCAGCCATTCCGTTTTGATGGGCCAGTCCAGTTTCTCGCCTTTGATTTCGATCCGAGTGTCATCCGGTGAGCGACGGATTGATGACTCGCCCTTATTGACCAACCGCAACAGTTCACCGGATTCCGGATCCATGAAGAACAGGATGTTGGCCCGGAAAGTCCCGCCGGTCAGTTCCCAGCGCACATGGTGCAGCCCTTTCAACAACGGCAGTTCCGCCTTGTAGTGTTTGTCGCGGTCGTCTCCGGTGACACACAGTTGTGTGCCATCAAGATGGAGCCAGTTGTTGTCATGGCTGACTCCTCCGCCCGCCTGCCAGACCTGCACCAGCATGTCGCGTGGGACGACAACGTAGCCTTCCAGCGTGACGGTAAAGCCCTTGCTGTCGTGAATGAACTCGGGAACATCCTCGTGCACGAACAGTTTGGCGTGGCGGTAATGGAACAGGATGCCGCCGTCTCGGCCGTCCACCTCGACCCGCCCAATCAGTCCCGTCTCTGCATCGTCCACGGCAGTGATCGGCTGAGCACCGTCGCTGCCGTCGGCCAGATAGACATGTCTCAGCCAGTCTTCGACGCGTTCGAACGTGACGCATTCGACGAACAGTTCGGGATTCGCATCGGACGTCACCGTAACGGACTCACCATTCCGGCTGGTTTGAAATTTCAGACCTTTCGGAGTCAGCTTGAGTGCCGTGGCAGCTTCCAATGCCCTCTTCAGCGTCGAGCGGTACACCGAATGCAACGTCGCATTTTCACTTCCGTTGACGCCATAGTTGTTTCGTTTCGCTGCCGCCAGCAGCACGGCAACGGTGTTTGGGTCAGCAATGGCCGCCAGTTGCCTCGCTGCGTAAATCTTTGCATCGACATTCGAGTGATCGAGCGCAGCACACAACGCCCAGTGGTTGCCGTCCTTGGCGAGCTGGCCGCAGTGTCCCTCAAACTTCACATGATCTTTGGGGAAAGACGTTGCCGCTGCCTTCTGTCCGGAACTCGCCAGCAACGGAGCGAGATCGAGGCCAGTCGGCCTCTGCGTAACGATCGAAAGTCCCGTCGCTTCGTCGGGTACCGGATGCATCATGATGGCCCGTGCCGCA
Source organism: Planctomycetota bacterium (assembly GCA_963579025.1). Classification (GTDB taxonomy): domain Bacteria; phylum Planctomycetota; class Planctomycetia; order Planctomycetales; family Planctomycetaceae; genus CAUZFZ01. The sequence goes on from CAUZFZ010000038.1 coordinate 65,107, forward strand.
AGCAGTTTCAGTGGGCGAGCAGTGGCGTCAGAACCTGGTACCGAGAAAGTGCCCGAGACTGAGACGGGCGGATTCTCGTCCGGCTCGAGCGGGTCCTTCGTCGGTAGTAATGACCGGAGGGAGGCCTCGACGTGATATTCGCCGGGCGGCAGCGACGGCAGTCGCACCTGGAAATACAGCGACTGGCTGGGATGGTCGACTTTGGCGACGGATGTTGCCGGGTTCTTACCACCAGCTAACCCACCAAAAACCATCTCAAGAGCAGGGCGCTTGTCACGCAGTTTTTTCTGCATGTCCAGGGCAAGTGCTTTCAGTTGGGCGCGAACATCGCCAGCTCGCTTCACGCCGAATGACCCCAGCATTCTTCCGGCTGCAGTACGGTCGCCGGAAGCGCCCAGCAACGCACGTGACATTTCCCACGTCACACCAAATCCAATGCTCGAATTCCGCTCGGCCTCGGTCGTGCCGCCCATCCACCGACGACTCTCCTCCAGAACCAGTTGCCAGTCGCGTCGTGAGTCGTCATTTAGACTGATGATTCGAAAGTGGACTGTGTGATTGCGCAGAGACCGCATCGAACCGCTTTCTCCGGGATGTTGCAGCAGTTCATCAAAGATACCCATGGCTGCTCGGTGAGCACCCAGTAACTGCAGGCAACGCCCCTGCCATAGCCGGCCGAACAGACCTCCCAACTGTGATCGATATTTCGCGTGAAGCTGCTCAAACTCAGTCGCGGCGGCAGTCAGATTCTGCACGCGTCCCTCAGACTCAGGGGCATGTGCCAGGGCTGCAACCAGTGTGCACGTCGCGAGGTCAAACTGAGCTGTAATGAACGCAATTTGTGCCTTGTTCCGTTGCACAGACTGTTTCGGGTCCTTCTGGCGTTCGACAAACACCGGAAATGATTTCATGCGGGCTTCTGAGGTAGCGAAGTCAGACTGGAACAGTTTGCGGGCAGTTCTAACATGCTCGCGTGCCCGGACGCGCGTCGCCGTTGCGTCTTCGGGCTTCGTTGCCTGGTCCGCCTGTCGAATCAGGTGGCGGGCAAACGCGAGCAGGTATTTGCTGCCGTCTTCGTGGTCCGGATGCTCGGCGAGCCATTTCTCATACGTCGCGGTTAGCTTTTGCGCATCCCGCCGGGAGTCGGCCTGGCTTGTTGCTGACGGTTTGGACTCACGCACTTTTTGAGCTTCGGGGCCGATGAAGTGTCCGAAAACGATCCGGACACGATTCGCCCTGCGTTCAAAGCGTTCGACCTGAATGCGTTCGCCCGGACGCAGGTGGCCGCGTATCTGACCAATAAGCTGCAGGTGGCCGTCCCCATGTCTGCCGTTGACGCGGGCGTGATAGTAAACCGGAAAATCACGGATGGGAGCAATCACTCCATTGATTCCATAGATCACGGGTTCATCAACAGTCGGTGCAATCTGCGTCCGGATACGTGAAGGGTCCAGCCGAATGAACTCAGAACTCGGCCTGGCATCGTCGATCGGCGACAACGGCCGTTTGGTGTCACTGTTCGCGGGAGCCGCTGGCGTGCTTTGTGGTCGAGGCTCGGGAGCAGGCAGTTGCGTAATGTCGGCCGATTCCCCGAACACGATCGGTGCCTGGTACTTGTGACCGCGGAGTTTGAACGTGTCTCCACGTTTGCATTCGCGAGCGTAGAAGTGCCAGGTCGCGCTACCACTGCGATGCGTGTGTGTGGGCTGCAATGTTGCAACTTCTTCCCAACCCATTTTCTTCAACGCGTCAGGCGGTGTCAGTTCTTCCTTCCAGCCGCCCGAAGCGTTGCCGTCATTCATGGCTCGCCAGTCATACATGCCGACGACGACCCGTTGATCCCGTTCGACGTGAAAGTGGACAATGCCCTGATAACCATTCCGCTTTGTGTAGAGCCGGCCTGCCAGGAATGGGGGGACCTCGTCGAAGATGTGATGTCCGTTACCCACCGACACGCTCGCACCAGGCTTGAACACGGAGACACGCTGATCCCACTGGAGATCAATCAGGAGGTCGTCCATCAGAATCGAGCCCCATACCAGCATCGGCGCATGACTGGGATGCGTGCGAATCGTGAAACTGTCGTTGGGATTTGCATCCACATAGAACACTTCCCATTTCACATGATTCGCTTCATCTTCCGGATCTTCGGTGGCTTGATAGCTGGTCAGTGTTCGCCAGGCGTGCCAGTTGCTTTTGGCCAGTGACTGTCGCGTGTCGTATTCGAAGCCGTCATCGGCTGCTCCTTCGCCCCAGTTTGCTTCGGGCATCAGCAGCCAGAGTCGCTGACGAGTCGAGCTGCGATTGCGTGGAACGAAGTGAATCGCGGCGCCATCAAACGACCGATCGTACACTTTGAATGTCAGCCCGCCACGTTCCAGCTCAGACGTCGCACAGCGTTGTCCGAACAACTGTTCGGGCACACTCGGAAAGATAAGTTTGCCCACACCCGGTGCAACAACCACTGACTGGTTACCAAAGCGCTGCAGCCGCACGTTCGTCTCGAAGGCGACACCATCGACTGATGGTCGGTGCTGATTGTCGCCGTCACCTTGCCTGGCGTGACTGCCAAGGTCACCTTGCGTGGTGTTAGTCGGAGTGTCTTTACCGCCGACCGACTGGTTCGGATCCTTTTCAGGCGGAAGCTGCAGGATGCGTAGCACTTTCTTGCCGCCGCGTTCGATCGTGACCCATTCCTGACTGGCCGGATTCCCGTTGCGTTCGGTTGTGAACTGATGCTTACCCGGTTTGAGACGCAGTTCGTGGACACCAACGCCGTCAATCACGACTTCGTCACCGTCGACCGACACTTTCACGTTCGGGTCTTCAATCTCGATAACCAGCGTGCCTTCGCTGGTCTTCAGCTTCAGCACGATACCCAGAAACTCACTCAGGCGTGTCACACCAGAGGCTTCGGTCACTCCCAATGTCGAGATGCCGAGCAGCAACGCAATCAACAGCAGCAGTCTTGTCGAACGCGGTTGCACATTCGACTGGGCTGCGCCAACAGTGACGGGCGCTGCCACATTGTTGGGATCCTGCAGATGCGCCAGATGACCACCAAGCAGGTCCGCAACTTCCGAGGCGCTCTGAATACGGTCATCCGGTTGCCGAGCGATCAGGCGGTCGACAATTTCAACCAGCCACTCGGGGATATCAGGATTCACTTCGCGAATCGGGCGAGGCGAGTCTTCGCACACCCGCTTAAGTACGGCCATCGTCGTCTGCGCCCGAAACGCCGGTCGCCCGGTACACATCGTGTATAGCACGCTGCCCAGGCTGAACAAGTCCGACCTGTGATCGATCGTCTCTCCGCTGGCCTGTTCCGGCGACATATACAGTGGCGTTCCCGAAACGACCCCGGATTGTGTAATCGAAACGTCATCTACGGCTCGCGCGAGTCCGAAGTCGGTGATGCGAACTCGTTGAATGCCATTTTCCAGCAGGATGTTGGCCGGCTTCATGTCACGATGGACCAGTCCAACTTCGTGAGCCGCCGCCAGTCCGAGCGCCATTTGACGCCCCATCCGCAGAATCGACTCCACCGACAACGGACCAGTGCGTCGCACGCATTCTTCAAGCGACTCGCCAGCGACGAATTCCATCACCAGGTACGGCAGTCGTTCCGAATCTTCGACTGCATGGATTGTGACCACATGATCGTGACTGACCGCTGCCGCCGCCTGGCCTTCCCGAAAGAATCGCCTGCGCGCATTTGGATTCGATGCCAGTTCAGGAGCCAGCACTTTGATCGCGACCGCTCGGTTCAGGCGAGTATCAATGCCTCGCAGCACGACGCCCATCCCGCCGCGTCCAATAACCTCGACAATCTCATGGGAGCCCAGCCGGCCGATGTGCTCCGCGTTGTCCGACGGCTCAAGAAAGTCCGCCACCGCATTCGCTGACCAGCTCGCAACGGAAGCCGCATCCGCAGCACTACTAAGCTGCTGGGGGATATCCCGCATCAGTCGCTGCAGCGTGGCAGTCTCCTGCTGCCAGGTCGAACCAGCACAGAGTCGAGCAGCGTCACCGAGAAACTCCGGATCAGACGCCTCGGCTTCGAATCGCTGCCGGCACTCTGTGCATAGATCGAAATGCAAAGACAGCTCCGCGTGTTCATGCTCTGGAAGAACTCCACAGAGCAAGTCGTGAATCACATCGGAATCGGGACACGTTGCTTGAGCGACCATGGTTGTCTCCGTCAATTACCAGTGACCGTTGACAATTTACCGACGACAAATACCTGTCCTATTCGTGACATCAATGCAGTCGATTTGTCATTAGTTATTTGTCAATAGTCATTTGTCATTGTGACCTTACTCGGTGGACTTCGCTGTTTTGACTGATGCATTCAGGATGCGGCAGAGTTGCTGGTTTTCGTCGATCAGTGGTTCAAGCAGCTCGTTCTTTTTCAATCCCGCCCGGCAGACCATTCTTAGCCAGACGCTGGTTTCATTCAGTTCTTTCAGAGCGATCTTCAGTTTGTGAACGAAGTCCGCATTACTTTCCGCACCGCGTGCTTCCGCATAGTTCGGTGCCGGAGAAGTTCCAGACCGCAGCAATTGCCGTGAAACGTGCTTCCCCGCCGAAGTCTCGGGAAGGGAGTCAGCAACCTTGATGACCCGCACGGCGAAATCAATCAGTCGATCTTCCAGATCATCAGCCTGAACGGAATCCCCCACGGGTCCACCCCAATGACAAATGATTAATGACAAATAACTAATGACAAATCCTGCATTGAGGATTCGTACGCAGTCGCTGCCGACTAACCCACGTTCTGAATCTCCTGCCGCAGCCGAGCCAGAACTCGGCTGCGAGCAATGTACACGGCGCCAACAGACATCTTCAGCTCCTCAGCCACGTCGGACGTTTCCACACCATCCACCGACGTCAGCCAGAAGGGGGCGTGATCCCTTTACGTGGCGGTGGTTATGCTGACGTAAGTTGTTGTTGAGTGTGAGTTTGCCGCGTTGGCGGCTGGATGTCGCGGGGGGACTTCATTTCCTGTCCCATGTCCGGGGCAGCCC
>CAUZFZ010000039.1:0-69235 GCA_963579025.1 Planctomycetota bacterium
GTTGGAGCGCCACCTACGGGGCAACTCTGAGGGCCGCCTATCCCGCCGGACTGCGACCTTACGGAGAAAACAGCTCCCACGCTGCAAAAACCGCCGCATAATCCGCGCCCCACAGAGACTGGACCCCAGGAACAGCCCGGCCGTCACGGTGTGTACCGGCCCGTTGTCACTTGAAAGCGTGTTGTAATTGCCGGTTCCTGTCCCCGTTCCCGTGTCCGGCGCATCACCGAAGTCCGTGGAGAACGTCGGCGGGCTGATCGGCAGGATATAGATGGCACCCTGGAAGCCTCCGCTCGCATCATTCTCTGCTCCAACGATCAATTGAATTGCACCGTTTCCGCTGGGATCAGCAACGACGGCGAGCGCACTGCCGAATTTGTCGCTGTCGCCGATCGCCGGACCATCGTTGCCAGGAGATATCCGGGCGGTCGATTTCGCCGTCCCGTCAGGATTCATGAAGATGAGATAAACGGTTCCGCCATTGGGTTCATCACTGGCATCAAATTCGGCCCCGACAGCAAGGTCTGTGACGCCGTCACCGTCAAGATCACCGAGGGAGACGATTGAACTGCCGAAACTTGTTAACGCACCTTGACCAAGCTGCGGCCCACCGTTTACATTTTCTCGGATTCTGACCGAGCTCTTGGCCGTGCCGTCACTGTTCAACAGGATGACAAAGATCGCGTTACTGTTTTCCTGTCCGACGGCGATATCTCGAACGCCGTCCCCGTCGAAGTCACCGATCGACGCCACTGAACTTCCAAACCGCCCGCCTTGCGCCAACGCCGGACCTCCATTTGTATTGTTCGCAATAGCCACGGACTCCCTGACAGTTCCGTCCGCGTTCATGAAGAGAATAAAGACTCGGCCGCGCGCCGTGTCGCCAAAGGTGATGGACGACCGCGCTCCAACCGCCAGGTCAATGATGCCGTCACCATCCAGGTCGCCCACTGCGGCGACCCCACTACCAAACAGCTCGCTGTCAAACAGCGTGGGACCCCCGCTGGTGTCACTGGCGATCCGCGTTGAACTTTGGATCGTCCCATTGGCATTCATGAACACAATGTGAACCGCCCCTCGGTTCGATCCGGAAGAGCTGTCGGTATCCGCTCCCACCGCGAGATCATTCACGCCGTCGCCATTCAAGTCGCCGATACTCGCTATTGACTGACCGAAGCGATCGGATGATGGAGTCGGACCGATCGTATTTGGAATGGGCACGACGGAATCCACCGTTCCGTCGGCTTTCAGTAACAGGATGTAAACTGTCCCGCTTCTCGAACCGTTGATATTGCTGTCGGGTGCGCCAACGACCAGATCGGGTATCCCATCGCCATTCAAATCCCCAATCGAGGCGACCGCGGCGCCGAATTTGTCGCCGCTTGCCAGGTCCGGTCCGCCGTTGGTCTGATCGGAGATCCTGACGATACCGCCGTTGTTGACGATGCCACCACCACTATTCTGCGTAATGAAGAACTGATGGTCTTCGACCTCACCATCAATCGCCGCACCGGTGGGATTGGCAGCCGCCACATCAGTGCTCAAGCGGAAACGCGCGAACGTCGGAAGGACGATGCCGCCGATGACATCGGGGACCGTGGGAAACTGCAACGTGACAACACCGGCGCTGGTCCCGTCGGGCACTGAAATCTGCGCACCTTCCGTGGCCGTCTCGAACTGGCCGTCCTGGTCGTAGTCAATCCAGCCAAACAAAGTCGCCGCTGATCCGGTCGTATTGGTCACGATGACTCGCACGGACGGCGTTTCACCTTCGCCGACCGTGGCATCCTCAAGGGGATTGCTCAGCCCGTCTTCGTCGTCGAAGCGATTGCTCGGGGTCTCATCGAGATCGTCACCATTCGCGGCATTCGACTGCAGCGCCTCCACTTCCATGTCGACGCCCGTGCCGATGAACAATCCGGCCACGATCGTGTGCTGCGGACCCATGTCAGTGGACAGCGTGTTGTAGTTGCCATTGCCCGTCCCTGAGCCGGTGTCCGGGGCATCGCCGAAATCAGCCGCCAGCAGCAGGCGGTGTTCGAGGCTCTCGGCGGTCGGCGCCAGACTGGCCCGACATTCATGTGAGCGTGTCACTTTGTGACGAGTTCGGGAGCGGGGAGATGCAAATGATGGACTGCATACAAATCGGCGTAACCAGGCTGACAGCAACATGTGCCCCCCTTTGCAGCGATATCAGTGCGTGTTTGTCATATCTTTCATAACAGGACTTGACCTGATTTCCACGTCCAGACACCAAAAACAGACGCTGCGGTTAGCCGCAATCCTTAGACCAATCGATAGGCGACCCATCACCAGTTCAGAAGCACCACGGCCACCACGGCCCAAACGATTCCCCACCAGGTCCGACGATTGAGACGTTCACCAAGCAGGCTGGTTGCAACAAGCGTTGTCAGTAACAGGGCGCCGGCACTGCTGACGGGAAAGACGACGAATCCCTGAAACTCCTGCAGAGCCTTGAGAATGAAATGCGTCTGCAGAATGTTTGACGCCCCCATGGCGAACCCGAATGCGAATTCGATCCACGTCATGGCTCGGCTGCGGACGATCAACATCACAACTGACGGGATCGCAGTCACGGCAAACGCGGTGAACAGAAATACTGGGCGGTGATCCGGAACACTCTCGTGCTTGAACGCCTCCTGTGACAGTCGGCTCAGGCCTGCCAGCAGAAAGAACGAAATCAGAATGACCGGCGTGACCCACGCTCGCGATGACGGCCTCGCGGAATCAACCGGCAGCGGATTGCGTTTGCCGCTGATCAGTAGCAGAGACAGCAATGCAAGGGCGACACCAACAGCCTGGTAGCTGTCCGGTTGCTCACTCCAGATGAGAATACCGCAGCCGATGGGGAGCAGTATCGAGAGTACGCCAATCACGGTCGCGCTGGCAGCGCCAACCCATCTGATCGCGTGGACCACGAAAAAGAACGCCACAAAGTAGCAGGCACCCATCGTGCCGCCGGTGAGCATGGCGTTTGTGGGATCGCCGGAAATCTCTGTCTGCAACAACTCCGGCAGAACCCACACGGCAGCGACGATGTAGTTCACCGCACCCACCGTCATGATGTCTTCCCGACCACGCACCTGCACCCACTTGATGATGAGTGTAAAGGTCGACGCGAAAATGACATTCAACAGCAGGTACAGCATTACGGGACGACTTGAATGAGGCTGTGGCCGGAACACCAGCGCCGCGGGGCCCCTATTGCGATTCAACCCGCAGCAATGAGTGTCGCCTTTCGCTCCGCGAAAGTGCGTTCTTTCGCGGAGCGAAAGACGACAATGTGACACTTAATTCAAGGACGGTCCTTAAACCTCAAGCGCGTCACGGTCTGTCCCACACGGCCGGTAGTTCTTGTGAGGCTGGGCCGTATGTTTGTGAGACGACGAAACCACTGGCCTGCGACGTGTAAAAAATACGACCGTTGGACACGACGGCTCCCAGACACTCGCGCGAATCAATTGCCGGACCCGTCGACACCAGCTTGCCATTGTCGGACAGATCGATCATGTCCATGTTCGCACCAAGGACATACGGCTCAGACAGTGTGAAGCGGCAGCAGGCGTAATTGTGACCGATGCTGCTGACAACCTTTCCTGACTTTCGGTCGAACACATTGCCTTTGCCACGCAAGGCGTTCGAAAAAATGAACCGCTTGCCGACGGTGACGACATTCAAGGCCGATGTGACTGGCTCTGACTGCCAGGCCAAAGTTCCGTCCTTTGCGTTCAGGCACCAGACGAAGCGATCGTCGGTACCTTCTTTCGCACGGTTAAAGCCACCGATGTAAATGTGGCCGTCACGGGCACTAAGCGTACATTTCGACGTCACATAGTATTTATTCGTGTGCCAGATGACTTTGCCGGTCTCCGGTTCGAGACAGGCGGTCAGGCCATTATTCGCTTCGGGCAAACCTCGACGCTTCCGCTGGCTGGCGGCGTAACCGAAAAACGTCGAGTAGAACAACTTGCCGTCCAGCAGGCAGATGCCGCAGTCGTTGCCTCCAGCACCGTACTCAGAAAAGTCCTTTTCCCACACGACCTTGCCCGTGTCCAGATTCCACGCCCACAGTCGCGGACGATGATCTTTGGGGTAGTAGGGATTGTCGTTGGAGTAGATCCAACTCATGACCTGGCGACCACCGGCATCCGTCGGTGTTCCACCAAACGTGAAGTACTTTTCAGATCCCTGAGCGGCATACTCGCCGGATCCCGAAGCGTAGATCGCGATGTTTCCGTGTACGACTGGCGGAAACTGACGACTCCAGCTTGGTGAACCCGTGAAGGGAGCTTCCCACAACAGGTCGCCAGTTGCTGCATCCAGACATCGCATCACAGATCGTTTGATACCGGCCTGCGGAACGATCAGTTTGCCGGAAATGTAAAGCGGCGAGACGAATGACAAATAGACGTCAGGCCAATGACGTCGCCACAACAGCCGGCCGGTGTCCTGTTCAACGGCGATAATCTGCCCCTCGGCCGTTTGGGTGTAGAGACGCCCGCCTCCACACACTGGCAGGTGCTTGACAGTACCTTCCAGACGCCGAGCCCATCGCATCCGCAATGGAGGCGTCAGTCCCTGATCGTTCGCGTTGGTTCCACCAAAGTCTCCGTAGTTCGTGTACCAGTCGTATTTCGCGTCGGCGAATGTGCCGGTCAGAGGACTGCGAACCTTCGACACCTGCAGATCCTTCTTTGGCAGATCGGCCTTACCATTCGCACCGAACACGTACAGATAGCCGTCTTCGCAACATACGTAGATGCGTTCATCAGCAACCGCGACGGGGGCGGTTATCGGGGAACCGAATGCTGTCGCGAACGATGTCGGTTCACCACCCTCCAGGGGTACCACATAAAGTCTGCTGTCGAGTCCGCCGTAAATGGCATGGTCGCGTGTCAGAACGGGCGGACAAATGGAAGCCGCCGCACACAGGATTTCTGGCTTCTCCTGCTCGGACGAGTGACGACACAGCCCAAGCCCCTGTTCAGGCCGGACACGGTACACATCTTTGCCACGCACGCTCACTGGCGAGAAACTCAGCAGACCCGGAAGACGAATCGACGTCTCTGTACTTTTCACAAAGTCGGTCTTGAGCTCGTCACCGTCCAGATGCAGAACTTCGACGCGTCCGGCGTTGTCGCGTCGATGCCACTGAACGTACACGTTGCCTTCCGCGTCGGCGCTTTGACCGAGTGTCGCGGGATACTCCGACCCGGCATAGCGAGGGATTTCCCCAACTGCTCGCAGCCGCGGAGCATCACCGGCATCGTCTATGAAGACCGTCCGTCCGCCCGCCGGTATCACGACCGTCTTTCCAACCAGACAGATGTCGCGCGAGCACACAAAATGATCTCGCCAGGTAACCCGGTCCTTGCGGTGCTTCACCCAGTCTTCACCACTCCAGCGATCGCCCTCGAACTCAACTACTTCCTTCACGAAGTCCCACGTCCAGGCGACTTCGCCGTCAAACTCGACGGCGTAGACCTGAGCGCCCAGTGTCGCAAAGTAGACACGGTCTGTTCCGACGGCCGGTGCCGAGAACAGCGGTTCGTGGCAATCGATCTCGCGAACAACGGCGCCAGTCTCTCGATTCAGGACGTAGTACAGCCCAGCGGTGGTCCCCACATGAACGAAGTCGCCCACGACGGCGGGTGATGCCACGTTATTGCAGTTACCCGCTCCCCCTCGCGTGGCAAATCGCCACACAACTTTCAGCGTCGCTGCATCGATGGCAAACACGACGCCTGCTCCATCGATAGCGAACACTTTCCCGTGACTGACAACTGGTGCCGCGTAGATTCCGTCGGTCAGAGGAACAGAACCAACCAGACCAAGCGGCATGGCCAACGACACGTCGGGAGCGTTTCCGGACCGCAACGCGTCGCCCTGAAACTGAGGCCAGCTCTCGGCCGCGTCGGCGATTGCAGTCCATGTGGCGACGGCAACCAGTACTGGAATGACTACTGAATACCGAGTGAGCTTTGTCATTGGTTTAATCTCGCCGTCGCGTTAGTTGATCGGGACGAATGGACGTTCTGTCGTACAGAACGTGGTCAAAGTCAGCCTTCCCTTAATTCCGAGAACGCGCTGCCCATCGCATCTCGCAGCATGGAAGAATCATTCGAGTAGACGACAAGTCGAGCGCCTTGCCGAATCGTGCGTACGGCCTGATGCCGTTCACCGAACCAGCATCCGGCAGCAATCTTGTGTCGGTCTGCCGTCTTGATCACCCGCTGGAGCATCTCAATCAGATCGGGGTGATCGTACTCCTTCGGGATGCCCATGTTGACGGTCAGGTCGCCGGGGCCAACGAACAGAGCGTCAATACCTGGAATAGCGCAGATCGCGTCGAGGTTCTCGATGGCGGGAACGGACTCAATCATGGGAATGAAGACGGTGTTCGCGTTGCGATCGGCAATGAACTCGGCCGTCTTACGGCTGGGCCACTGGTCTTTCTGTATGGCCTGCTCCAGCACACTCCCTTTGAGTGGCCGGTAGACAGCCGCTGCCGCCAGTCGCTTTGCCTGCTCAACGTCCTCCACATAAGGCACGACGACTCCGTCGAAGGAGTCACAGACCTTTGCGATATCTGCTGGTTCACGGCTGTGGGTACGCGCCAGACAGGCGATGCCCTTCGACTTCAGGGCGTATTGCAAAGGCAGAAACTCAGCGAGGTCCAGAGCATTGTGCTCTGCCGTCACGATGACGAAGTCAACTGAATCGGGCGGGAAGAAATCAACAATCGCGGGGGTGACTGCGTGCTGAATCAGCGTACCGAAGACAGTCTCGCCGCTGGCGAGCTTGTCTTTCAGAGTGCGGGCATCCATCGTGGTGGCCTCATCGTGGAACGACGTAAACCGGAAGCTTGCGGATCTCGCCCGCGGCATGCAACGTCGCGGGTTCGGTTATCCGTCCAGGTCCGGCAGTGGACTGAGTGGCGGACGGAGCGAAGTTGCACGGCAGAATGCGGCACAGGGCTCTTCGCAAATGGCCGGATAGGCCGCAGATTCAAATCGCGATCGAGCGATCGATGTTCTGCGGCTTCAAGTAGTTGTACTCGAAACCGATCAGATCGTTGCGCGCATCAATCGCGTCGGAGATCGCCTTCAATCGCCGACGGAAGCGCCCCACCACCTTCCATGCTTCGAAGCAGTGTTCGTGAGAGAACGCGGGCTGCTCGCCGGCACGCAGCAGAGAACTCATCGTAGGCTCGCTGAGAAGCCACACCATGCCGGCCTGGCCAAAAGTCAGCTCCCGATCCGGCATGGCAGCATAGTAATCACGCTCGGTGAAGAGTGCCGAGCCGATCTCCGGGAGACTATCAGGCAGGCTCTGATATACAGCGACGGGGGCATTCGGGATCCAGCCATAGGTCCCGAACTGTCCATTATTCACGGCGGCATGTTGCGCGCTGGCGCGAAAGATCACCGACGTTGCGATTTCAAAAAGTTCTTCGCGAGTGTTTATGGCTGGCGGGAACCCATGGATTCGTCCTCCGTTAGGATCGCTGATTTCCTGTGCCCACGATTGCAATTCGTTGTCGAGACGAACGTCTTTGTCCTTGACGTACCAAATGCTCAGGATTCCTCGTGCGTAGTCATCGATCGCCTGGAAGACTTCTTTCGAGTCGTCACGGTACAAATAACCTGGGAGATCATTCACATCACGGATTGTCAGGTCGGCATTCAGATTGTGATCCTGATATTTCCAGTCTTTCCAGGCGAGCCGCACGAGGTTGATATTGCCTGTATGTTTGGCTGCCATGCAGCGCGCGATTTCGCCGTGATCCGCAAGGAGGTTCTTCCGTGCCTGCTCGTTGATAGCGAGTGTATGTTCAAAATGCGGCAGCAGTAGTTGGGCCAGTGGATGATCTCCGTGCATTTGCCGATTTGTCGCCAGTGCGAAAACCTCACTGACCAAATGCGTTTCCAGCAAGTGAGAGATGGATTCGTGATAATGCGAATCAGAAGCCTGCACGTGCGCTCGGGCAACGCGCCAGTCCCAATACTCATTCAATGGTGTGAATACCGGATTCCCGGATTTCGTATCACGCGGCTTCAATTGAATGGCCAGCGGCATCAACGTGTTCGTGTCATCGACATAGAAGAGACACGTTGGAACCGCCAGAAACGCGCCCTTCCGAACTTCCTGCTGGACGGCCATCTGCGAGAGCAATGGATACTCGGTCCAATAGAGACGCCCGGAATTCAACGCTTGATTAAACGTCGATGAGTACCGTTCGGTGAGACATTTTTCAGCAGCCCGAGCAATGGCGTCATTAGGAACGCTGGTGCAGCGGTGAATCTGCAGAGGATTCACACCAGCCAGTCGCTGCCTGGCGAACTCGCGATCGTCCTTCCAATTCCTGTGAATCCGTGGCGGTGGAATTGTCCCCATCAACCGTGAGAACGCTCCTTCCGATTTTGGTTGAAAGTCAAAGTTGGTGGCACGGGCCCACGCCTGGCGAAGCTTCATGCTTCCGCCATGCGTGGCGTGTCGAAAGAACTTGGGTCGACTGAACTGGGCTTCCGGTGGCAACTCCGACAGGAACAGTTCCTTGGGCGGAAGAGCCCCGACAAGCTTTGTCAGCCACTTTCTCATGCGTCCGGCGTCCGGCCATGGACCGGTCGATTCGGGAAGCTGGGCGGCCGGGTCTTCTTCCAGACCCACGTCAAGGACCTGCGGGTACCTGTGTCGGTTTAGGGCAATGCTCACCTGACGTGCTCGCCGCCTGTCTTCTGACAGATACTGTGGCAGGTGAAACAGCGAAGGATTCGGCAGCAGTCCACGCTTTGTTGCGCCCATTGTCTATTTCCTGAAATCAAGCGGTCCCAATCCGGGTTCCAATGAAACTCTTCGTCTGATTGGTCAACTAACGTTTCGTGACCGGACGTCGTCGCCACGTGCGGATCCACCCCAAAAGACTCGCGATCCGAAACTGGGCGACAGCCAGAGACCGTGGATCAGCGTAGTCTGTAATGCGCTCAGGATTTGGAACGCGAATCGCGGACGGAATGTTCGATGGATTGATCCGGAGCGAGTCACAGCTTTCGGCATCCATCGGTGTGTCCAGGACGAGGCTTCCCAGCGATATCCACGGATGATCGCGCTCATCCCATTCCAGCGTCGCATCGTACCAGTCTAACGAGTCGTCAGGATCGGGATCATGAAACTGGGCTTGAAGCTGAAACTCATGCTCCTCACCCCGGGCAAGTTTCTGATGCAATTCATGCTGCAGGTAATCCGTGTCACGGGTCTCCGCTGAAGACCGTTCAGTTCTGGTAAAACACTGCAGCTCCGTGAGTTCCGGAAACCCCTCACCGCCGGTTGTACTGTTGGCTGGGATGAGTCTCAGACGCACCAGACGGTGATCGGACCCAGGTAACAACCACTCCAGCACGATCTGGTTGTAATAAGTCAGACATGTGTAGCTGTCCGGCGCACGACGCATTCCCGCTGCCAAACCGTTGCGAAGTACGGGATCACTTGCGATGCGCTTCGTGAGCGAGCGCCGTGACAGATTCTTTACATCCTTGAGACATCGTATGGGTGCGAAACTGCCGGTCGCCATCAGCAGGTCAAACGTGTCGTCTGCGCCGACCGCACGGAGACGCATCGCGCAGCCCCTGACATCCAACGCGGCGTCATCGTGACGTAGGCAGTTTGAAAACCTGGTTTCGACTCGGAATTTGCGGCCAGGCGAAAAGAACTGATTCGGTGGAAAGTCCGGAGTCCGTGAGTTTTCTGTTGCAGAGTAGATCGTCAGGTGTCCGCAGGCCGCCACGCCCTTTTCATATAATGGGCGCCGTCCATCGAATGGAAACCTCATCAACGGCAGACTGACGAGCATTTCATAGACGCTCAAGTCCTCACGTAGATCCTCGACGTTCTCGGTGGATGATCCTTCATCGTTCTTCAGCAATCGGTAAGTTGCCGGAATGAAAACGAGTCCCTGACAGCCGTACGCAAATTCCCACAGTGAGTATTCGCCGGACAGGCCGTTTACGAATGACGTAATCGCGAATCCACCGAAGACGAGCATGAAAATGACACCGATTCCCTGCCAGTGCCAGTCTCTGCCAACTCCCAGTGCAAAGAAGCTGAAGAGAGCCATCGCAATGACCCACCCGCCCAGTTGCCTTGTGGAATCATTCACGATGTCGTTCGTCAAATAGTCGTGCTGCTGATTTGTGAATAGTTCGGCGGCTTGCTCGGGACACAGCAGAGTGCCAGCGCCCACCGACATGAAAACGATGAACTGTATAACCCACAGGGTCCATAGTTGGGGTGGGCGATTCTGTGCGATACCTGCGTCGTCCTGCGATGGGTCTTCGTTTTTCCCTATGAGCCAGTACCAGGCATTGACGATACCAAGCATCGCCAGCATCAATGCACCAAGCATCATGGAGACCTGTCCCACATGACTCCCAACCTCATGGCGTGCATCAAATGACATCACGGCCACCGCCAGCCACCAGGCACTGATCATCGCCCATAGTGTCCAGGCCGTTGTCTGTCCGGGTATCGCACGAAGCATACTGAAGCACAGTCCCAGCCCCAGGATGAGTCCTCCAGCAAGCAAGCCATGTGTAAGATTCCATTCGGAAACTCCAAGACTGCTGCGGAGCATCGCTATTGTCGTGAAAGCCGTGACCAGTACAAAAATGCGTGCCAATGGTCGGCGTATCGACGGACTGACAAGTCCAAACAGCGTGAAAAGAGCGACGGCGAGCATGCATGGCCCAGCCAATCGAATCTGGTCGGACGCGATGTCCCAAACAATCGGCCGCGTCTGACGGGCATCCAGGATGATGCGTCGAAGTTCGCGGGGCGGACTTTCAGGGGCCACCTGCGAGCCTATCCACTCCGTTAGCTCGGGAGAAGGTCGCTCGAATTCGTCAATCGCGTGAATCCAGGCGTGGATTGCGTCCGCGGAATGGCCCGGAGGCGCCGGCGTGGCTGACAGAATCCAGTGTTCTACTGACTCCCAGCCCGGACTCTCGGCCCAGCGAGCAAACAGTGGTGTGGAAACAGAACCGCGTCCGGCACCAGTTTCGGCACTACTGCTGGCGGAGACGACACTTTGGTCGACGGCCTCATTCGGAGCCGCGCCTGCCTCCAGGAGCCAGGTTCGAGCAGAGTCCGGAGCTGGGGCAATTTCCTGCAGGCCAAGCACCCAGTCGTACAACGCGTCTTTCGGTTGGTCGACAGCGACCGGAGCATGCTCGCCACGCTGAATCTGAAGGAGAAACTCCGGACAAACCATGCTCATCATTCCCGCTGTCGCGAAGATGAAAACCTGCAGAATCCAGAAGAACGGGAATTTACGCCGCATTGGGTAGCCCACCATTCACTTTGAGTGAATCCGAATGCACGCCTGACGGGAAACTGCGGAATCGTACACTGGCCTGAGTCTCTGTTGTGACCACTGTTCACGCTAGCCAGTCACATATGGGTGATGCACGAAAGAACTTCGCAACTTGCCTGGAACGAAAAGGAACAGCGTTCCACAGTCCGGAAAATGAATGACGTGACAGATGCGCTTGCCGGCGCCAATCGAGTGGCGGCTGAGCACAGCCCTCGCAGAGGGCGAGTGAAGTTGCAGACCTGTTCCAGTGGTTATGGGCCAATCAGGTTGACTCTTCCGGTGTCCAGGTCGTAATCGGCGCCGACGATGCGTGTTGATCCGTCCTCGATGTGCTTGCGAATCACGGGACTGACTTTGGCCAGTCGAGCCGCATTCAACTTGACATTCGCGACAACGGCGTTGTGCAGGAGATCGCCCGGCTGTCCCTCAATCTCCTTCATCGCCGGTCGAATTTCATCCGCGATAATGCCGATGTTGCCGGGTGGTCGCTGATCCTTCTTTGCCAGGTTCAATGCTGCCTTGACGGCTCCGCAGCGTTCGTGACCCAGCACCATGATCAACGGTACGTGCAGAAACTGGACCGCGTACTCGATGCTGCCCAGTACTCCGAAACAGCGTTCCGTCACGAAGTTGCCAGCGACTCGAATGACGAACAGGTCGCCGATGCCCTTGTTGAAAATGACTTCGGGAATCACCCTGGAATCGGCACACGTAAAGATGAGGGCGAACGGCTCCTGCGACTCGGCCACTTCCTGCCGGCGCTCTTCGTCTCGCCGAGCCCGGCCGAGATCACGCCGGTTTCCCATGTAGCGGGCGTTGCCCTCGATCAGTTGTTTCAGTGATTCGTCGCTTCGTGTCAGTGGTTTCTTTTCATCTGCCGCGAAACTCAGGGATGTTTGAGCTGCGGCGATTGCTCCGGCTGCCGTTCCCGTGGTGGACAGGAAGTTTCGCCGAGTAAATGTCTGATCGAACATGTGGTTGTCTCCATAGCGGGTTGAATTATCAGCAGGTCGTTCTTCTCGGCGTCTCTGACTTGCGGTTCCGTCTACGGTGAGGGCTGCATCCAACTCACGATTCCGTTTGAATACGGGTCGTCCATCACCAAACACGCTCAGCGCGCTTTATCACGCGGTGAACTGTCCGAATCAAGTGTCAGCGAGAGCGGACAAGGAGATTGAAATGAGCTTCACAGAATCGATGTTGTTGCCAAACCGTCGCCAGTTCGTGGCGAGTCTGGCGGCCGGAGCCGCGTCTTTGACTGGTTCACGCTGCCTGTCATCGGCAATCGCTGATGACACCGGTGATGGCCTGATCGTGCATGGCATGTCACCAATGAATGCCGAACCGGCGCTGCCGAACCTCGTCCGTTCGTGGGTGACTCCAGTCGAGCAATTTTACATCCGCAGCCACGCGCCGGTTCCGGATATCAACCGAGACGACTTCCGACTGTCGGTGGAAGGACTGGTCGAGCGGCCTCTGTCTCTTTCGCTCAAAGAATTGAGTGCAGGATTCGACCAGGAGAGTGTCGTCGCAACGATGACGTGCGCCGGGAACCGGCGGAGTGAACACAGTCTGGTTAAGCCGGTAAAAGGAGTGCAGTGGCGCGAAGGCGCGATTGGCAATGCCAAATGGACTGGCGTGCGGCTTTCTGACGTATTGAAACGAGCTGGGGTCAAGGCCGGGGCGAAGCACGTCTGGTTCGAAGGACTCGACGAGATTGCTCGCAGCAGCGGGGTGATCCCGTTTGGTGCGTCGATTCCGCTTGCGAAGGCACTCGCCGACTCGGACAGCACGCCCGGAGCGTTGCTCACGACAAAGATGAATGACGCTCCGCTGACGGGAGATCATGGGGCGCCGTTGAGAACTGTTGTGCCGGGCTACGTTGGAGCCCGCAGCGTGAAGTGGCTGGGCCGCATCGTCGTCAGCGATCGGCCGTCAGCAAACCACTACGTTGCGACGGCCTACAAACTGGTCGAGCGAGGAGATCCCCTGGAGTGGTCGGAGCAGGGGCCGATCTACCGGATGCCGTTGAATTCGGCGATTTGTCTCCCCAAGTCTGGCTCGACACTAAAACCCGGTCAGGTATCCGTGAGCGGCTATGCGCTGCCCCCCGGGAGCCCGGGCGTAACGATCGCGAAGGTTGAAGTCTCGGTGGACGGGGGCGACTCGTGGCGGGGTGCGAAGATCACATCGCCAGTCCGCGAAAACTGCTGGGTGCTGTGGCAGGCGAGTATTCCCGTGAATACAGGCTCAAACGGGTTGGCCGTTCGCGCAACCGACTCGAGCGGAAAGACCCAGCCGAGAATGGTTGAGTGGAATCTGAAGGGCTACCTGTTCAACGCCTGGCATCACGTCCCGGTCAACGGTGTCTGATTCGACCGGACGCCGAACAACCATCGACCTTTAAAGAAAAGGGGGTTTCTGTAACAGGTCGGCTGCCGTATCTTTCCGCCCGTTCCCGTCGGCCGCCGTCTACATAAGCAGGACACCCCGTGAAATCACTGCAGCAAGCGTTTTCCAGCGACCAGACATGTCTGCTGGACGTGTCAGCGAACAGCATGGAGTCGCTGATCCCTGTAGTTATCGATCGTCTGATCGAGAACGGCCTGCTTCCGGCCGATCAGCGTGATGAGGTCATTGAGACATTTGTCGCGCGTGAGCACGTTGTGTCGACGGCGATCGGGCATTCCGTGGCAGTGCCACACTGCTATCTGGATGGGCTTACGGAACCACTGATCGCCTTCGTGCGGCTGGAACATGCGGTCAATCTGGGTGCTCTGGACGGAACGCCAACGCGATATTTCTTCTTTCTGCTGGGACCGACCGGTCGCGCCGCCGAGCATCTGGACACGCTCGCGCTGATCGCCCGGCTCATGTCGGATGATGAACTGCGATACGACCTGGGCGATGCGGCTGACGCCGAGGCACTGCGCTGGGCACTGGGGCGAGCCGCGGAACGGTCGC
Organism: Planctomycetota bacterium; assembly: GCA_963579025.1. Lineage (GTDB taxonomy): Bacteria > Planctomycetota > Planctomycetia > Planctomycetales > Planctomycetaceae > CAUZFZ01. Next base: position 14,354 of record CAUZFZ010000039.1, read on the forward strand.
GTCCGCAGCAACAACGGGAACAGGTCTCAGATGGTCTGGCCTACACCGGGCGTCTGTGCGGAGGACTGCGCGCCGACATCGCCCGCCGTCTTCCACATTATGTCCGTGACTTCCGAGACGGACTGCATCCGCAGTCACTGGCATCCACGCTGTTTCTGTACTTCGCGTGTCTGGCGCCTGCCGTGATCTTTGGCGGACTGATGTCGGCCGAAACGGGTAACTCAATCGGTGCGGTGGAGATGATTCTTGCCACGGCCGTCTGCGGAATCATCTATTCGCTGTTCGCTGGCCAGCCGCTGATCATTCTCGGCGGCACGGGCCCGTTGCTGGTGTTTACCGCAATTTTGTACGACCTCTGTCAGCCCGATAAGCTCGACATTCCGTTTCTGCCGGCCTATGCGTGGGTCGGATTCTGGACGGCCGCTTTCGTCGTCATTCTGGCTATCACCGATTCCAGTTGTCTGATGCGATTCTTTACGCGATTCACGGATGAAGTGTTCGCCGCGCTGATCTCTCTGATCTTTATCTACAAAGCCGTCTGGTCATTGGCCGACGAGTTTCGCGGTCTCGATGCTCACGACCATCACGACACAGCGCTGCTGACGCTGCTATTAGCGCTGGGTACGTTCTATATCGCTATCTCACTGCAGCGTTTTCGGCGAAGCCGTTATCTGCTGCCCTGGATGCGCGAGTTTCTGTCCGATTTCGGCCCGACGATCGCATTGATTGCCATGACGCTGGTGGCGATCTGGTTGCATGGGGTTGATCTGCAGCAATTGGACGTTCCCGAATCTGTGCGTCCAACGCTGGCCACACGCGACTCGTGGCTGATCAATCCGTTTGATGCTCCCCCGTGGGTCTGGTTTGCTGCGGCGGGACCGGCGTTGCTCGCCACAGTCCTGGTCTTTCTGGACCAGAATATCACGGCTCGGCTCGTCAACAGTCGTGACCACAAACTCCAGAAGGGTGAGGCCTACCATCTGGATCTGGCAGTCGTTGGCGGTCTGATTGGACTTTGCTCGGCGTTCGGTTTGCCGTGGCTGGTTGCTGCCACGGTGCGTTCATTGAACCACGTTCGCAGTCTGGCGGTCGTCGAGGAATCCGTCTCTAATCGCGACAATCAGCGCCATGATCACATTCTGCACACGCGCGAAAACCGCCTGACAGGCTTGGCGATTCATATTCTTATCGCCCTGTCGCTGCTGTTGCTGCCGCTGCTCAAACACGTGCCGATGGCCGTGCTTTACGGACTGTTCCTGTTCATGGGTGTGGTTTCCATGAAGGGCAACCAGCTTTTCGAAAGACTCAGCCTGTGGGCGATGGACTCATCGCTGTACCCCGGCACGCACTATATCCGTCGAGTCCCAAACCGCACGATTCACCTGTTTACCGTCCTGCAACTGGTGTGTCTTGTGGTGCTGTGGGTGGTGAAGGGAAACGGCACCATCGGAATTCTGTTTCCGCTATTCATTGCCGCGCTCGTCCCTGTGCGATTGCTTATGAATCGCTATTTCAAGGAAGAGCATCTGCAAGCTCTGGATGCAGAAGAGATTCCGGAAGAAGAGGAAACTCAGTGGTAGTGCCCTTTCGCAACGCTCAGGACAACATGGGGTGTCCTGCGATCGAGAGGTCAGTGTTGTCACGCCTCTGAAAACACATGCTCTGAATTCACGAAAATGGCGGGGATGAGCGGAATTTCTATGCACGTAAATGCTACTTTCGACCGATCTTCCGGAATTGACGCGGTGTCGCTGTGATGGATAAAGTCACGACCCACTCGCTAATCGCTCTCGAATCGCACTGAGTCGAATTCACAATGGCTTCGTTAATCTGCCGGGTCGCCAGACTCCGATCGAACTGCTTCCGTCAGAGTTTTTCGGCGTTCCTGGGTTTGAGCCTGCGGACCACGCTGGTGCTCGTGACGTCGATTGGCATGGTTGGCATGCCGGCGTCGCTCGTAGCGAATTCCGACGCTGAATGCGAAACCGAGTCGCAGAACGAAGAGCATCGAGACAGTGACGGCGAGGAAGAAGCTCTCAGCACGGCCCGCCGACTGCGACTTGATCACGCTCGAAGTTCCAGCCGTGCACACAGCCGTCGGATAGCGGTCCGTCGGGCCTTGTTGCCTCTAAGACAGGTGCAGGCTGGCCACCGCCTGCCAAATGGCCTGTTGGCCCCGCTCCGACGTTGAGCTTCAGGCTGCAATGTGCGGGAAAGTGCTCAACGCCCGCAATGCGCACCCAGTGACGATCCTCAGTCAGGCCATACCGGTTGACTGAACTCCCCAGGCGGGTGTGACTCACTCGTAGCGCCGATTCGCGGAGCCGCGCATTCAGTACGGCTCTCTGCTCGCGACACGCCATGGTCCGCGATCGGCGAATCGCCTTCCACAACCAGACGGACACGAAGGAAAGCTCGATGCAGAATCTCGTAGACGGAATTCATCAGTTTCAGCAGGACATCTTCAGCCGAGATAAGAAACTGTTTGAAAAGCTCGCCGAGGGCCAGCAGCCGATGGCGCTCTTTATCACGTGTTCCGACTCGCGGATCGATCCAACGCTGCTGACTCAGACGCGCCCCGGCGAACTGTTCATCATGCGCAATGCCGGGAACATCGTGCCCCCCTATGGTGCCGTGTATGGGGGCGAAGCGGCGACTCTGGAATACGCGGTCAGTGTGCTCAAAGTCCGCGACATCGTTGTCTGCGGACATTCTCATTGCGGGGCGATGGATGGCCTGCTGCACCCCGAGACAGTGGAAAATCTCCCGGCGGTTCGAGCATGGCTCGAACACGCCGAAACCACACGACGAATCGTGACGGAGAACTATCAGCACATTGTTGATCCGACGAACCGATTGACACTGACCGTCGAAGAGAACGTGCTGGTCCAGCTTGAGCATCTGCGCACGCATCCCTCGGTCGCGGCAGCGCTGGGCCGGGATGAGCTGCATCTACACGGCTGGGTCTACAAGTTCGAAACCGGTGACGTGTTCTCATTCGACCCGGAACAGCGGCAGTTCCGACCACTGACAAGCATGGTGCTCGCCAACTTTGTGGAACGCGGACGATCGCCCGTAATCTGATTTGGTTTGCTCGAGTCCGGCGACTTCGGCTACCCCTCAAAACACGACTCACCCAGCAATAGAATGTTTGTGACCTGTGACCAACACTGACGACTCAAAACTGAAGCCCACGATTCGACATGACGGACCTGCTTCGCTGGTCACATTTCTGGTGGCACTTCCACTATGTATGGGAATTGCCATCGCGTCGGGAGCGCCCGTTTCCGCCGGACTTCTATCGGGAATCGTAGGTGGACTGGTGGTCGGAGTTCTGGCCGGAGCGCCCCTGCAGGTCAGCGGTCCCGCCGCCGGACTGACCGTAATCGTGTACGGAATTGTGCAGCAACATGGTCTGGAAATGCTGGGGCCGGTCGTCCTCATGGCGGGCCTGATGCAGGTTGGCGCCGGTCTGCTTCGCTGGGGACAGTGGTTTCGTGCAGTGTCGCCCGCAGTGATTCGTGGCATGCTGGCTGGCATCGGCATACTGATTCTGTCGAGTCAGTTTCACGTGATGGTCGACGATACGCCGCGCAGCGGTGGGCTGGCCAACCTTGCTTCAATTCCCGAAGCCGTGTGGAAAGGGCTGCCCTGGCCGGAAGCTCAAACGCGTGAACAGCGTAAGGCACGTCTGTCGATCCTGCAGTCACTCGGCGAGTTACATGAAGAGCAGGTACAGATTCGCGAACTGGCAGCCGAACGCGTTCCGCACACTCTTCCGGACCATGATCCATCCACCGACATGATCAACCTCACGATGTTGATTTCGCGGCAGGAACGAGTGCTCGCCAGATTCCAGCAGCAGGAAACTGCGGCGAGTAATCTTGAGTTTCAACGAGGGCATAACCAGCGATCACGAGAAGCCGCCCTGGCTGCAACATCGACGGCGTTGTTGACTGCACTGGATGATCTGCAAACGTCAGACGTGGCAGACATACGTGACTCACAACTGCGAGCTGAGGAGACCCTGCATGGCGTACTGATTGAATTTCACAATCATGACTGGGCCGCAAAGATCGGCCTGCTGACCATTCTGATTCTTGTCGCATGGCAGATGATCCCATCACGGAAGATTCGAGTCGTCCCGGGTGCACTGATTGCTGTCGTCGTCACGACACTTCTGGGCTGGCTGCTGGTTCTTCCGGTTAATTACGTGGAAGTCCCGCAAAACCTGTTCGACGAAATCCACTTCCCGTCATGGGCAGTCATGAGGGAAGCGCCATGGAAAGAGCTCGTGCAGGCAGCCATGTTCATGGCCGTGGTCGCCAGCGCCGAAACGCTGCTGTGTGCATCAGCCGTCGATCGTCTGCATGACGGCCCGCGGACGAATTACGACCGTGAGCTGTTCGCCCAGGGCATTGGCAACACGATCTGCGGCTGCCTGGGAGCGCTCCCTTTGACGGGAGTCATCGTGCGCAGTTCTGCGAACATCGAAGCCGGAGGAAAAACACGAGCTTCCGCGATCGTGCACGGACTCTGGCTGCTGCTCTTCGTTGCGCTTCTCAGCACGCTGCTGCGGATGATTCCGACGTCCTGCCTGGCCGCCGTCCTGGTTTATACCGGCTACAAGCTGATTAACCCGAAGTCGATCAGAGAGTTGAGCAAACAGGGTCGTGGAGAACTTGTGACCTACCTGATCACGGTTGTTCTAATCGTGTCGGTCGATCTGCTGACCGGTGTCATCGCCGGTATCATCGCTGCGGCCGTTCGCCTCCTGCACAAGTTCTCGCACCTGGAAACGGATCTGTTGGTCGAGCAGGAACAACGGAAGGCGACACTGACTCTGCGCGGGGCGGCGACGTTTCTGAGACTTCCTGTCCTGGCGAATGAACTCGAAAACGTCCCCCGTGGGTTTGAATTGCATGTCGATTTCGAGGATCTGCTTCACATCGACCACGCGTGTTTTGACCTGCTGATGAACTGGTCACAACAGCACGAAAGGACCGGGGGTCACATGCTGGTCGACTGGCATTCGTTGCACGCGAGCCACGGAGTAGTGCGAACGGGAAACGGGAAGCACGCGACCGATTCAGCCCCAAAAGTGACGACGGCTGGTCAGGCGAGTGATCACGCGTGACTGGGCTCGGTTTCATGGGCAACTGGTGTGAAATGACCCACGCGGACGACGTCGATTGTTTCTACACACGCGGTCACGTGATGTTCGGGCAGAATGTCGCGCCGCAGGAAATCGATGATCGCGTTGCAAATGTCCTCCGGCACAATGACCTCGATACGGACGTACGTGTCATCGTCGTCAACGCAACCGGCCATGATGTGCCGTCGACCAGCCCCGGCACAGGAGATCACGGAATAGCCGGTGGCTCCGCAGTCGACGAACGCATCCAGCAACCAGAGTTTTAGTGACTGATTTGCAGTAACAGTGAGCCGGCGGGCCGACGCCAGACCCCGTTTGCGGGCCGCTTGTGAGTTGTCCGAGAGCGGTTGAAGTGATTCGAGCCCGCGAATCTCGAAACGCAGACCTTCCTGCTCGAAGTCACGCTGCATTTCTTCCAGCTTGCCCATCACGCTGTGATCGACAAGCTGCGCGCCGGACAGATCGATCACCAGATTCCTTCGCTGGACCAGCCCGACATCTTCGATCTGTCGACGAAATGGAATCCAGTTACTGAACACCGCTGACTGCTGGGCAATGATCACACTGGTGTCTGCAGAAACTTCCTGTACCTCGAGATACGGTTTGAACAGAGACTTCAAGGGAACGCCATTGGCCACGTGAATGATCATCTTCAGCAGAATTCCGGCCGCGACGCCCACCAGCAGATCCTCGACAAGAACGACGACCAGGGTCGTGACAAAAATCGCCAGTTGCTCTCGTCCAATGCGGTAGACGTGAATGAACTCGGTGGGGTGAGCAAGCCGGTACCCGGTGTAGACGAGCATCGCGGCGAGTGCCGCCAGCGGAATGCGATGCAGGACTGTCGGGATCAGCGCAACGCACAACAGTAGAAACACGCCGTGCCACATGTCCGCAAAACGAGTGCGGGCTCCGTTGTCGATGTTGGCTTTGGATCGAACGATTTCCGAGATCATCGGCAGACCGCCAACGAACGCAGCACACAGGTTGCCCACGCCGACTGCGATGATGTCACGGTCCATATTCGTCTTGCGTTTCCACGGGTCGAGCAGATCGACCGCCTTAGCGCTCAACAACGACTCCAGGCTGCCGATGACGAAGAACATCATCACCCACTTCCACGCGACTGGCTGTGCCAGCACGGAGAAGTCTGGAAACGTGACGTCATTAAACGTGCCGAACACCCGGTCGGGCATGTCGACGAGATACTGCTCGCTGAGCTGATACTCGTGCCCGTGAAGTGGATAGGAGTGTTCGTGCAGCAGGTCGAAACCCATTCCCATTGGTACTGCGACCAGCAGCACAACCATGGGAGCAGGGATCAATTTGAGTGGAGGCAGCTTTCTGCTGATGAACGGCCAGAAAAACATGATCAGCAGACTGACAACGCCGATTGCCGCAATCGCCGGGTTCGCTTCGAGGAGGTAATGCGGAATCTCCTGAACCATCTTCAACGGATCGGCACTGGGTGCGCGACCGGTCGTTTCGTCAATCACTCCCAGCGCGTAGGGGATCTGCTTAACAACAATGATCATGCCAATCGCCGCCAGCATTCCATGCACGGCAGAAATGGGAAAGAACTCGCCGAGAATGCCGGCTCGAAACATGCCAAACAGAATTTGCAGGACAGCAGCGGCGACGCCAACAGCCAGGGCCGCCTTGTATGCGTCCGCGTTTCCCGGTCCACCAAACTCGTTAATGCACCCCAGGGCGATCACGATCAGTCCCGCAGCCGGGCCTTTGATCGTCAGTTCGCTGTTGCTCAGAAACGTTGCCAGGATTGATCCGATAATCGCCGTAAAGATCCCGGCGATCGGTGGATAGCCGCACGCTACCGAGATGCCCAGGCACAGCGGCAGGGCGATCAGAAAAACCAGAAACCCCGAGATGAGATCCTGTTTGAGATACTTCGTGAAGCCGGGCAGATCGCCGCGGGGAACTTCGTTGACTGGTGTTGGAGTCATTCGTGCGATTCCGAAAGAACGACGCTGTCAGAGTCGTCAGTTAAAGGAGTGTTGGTGGCTGGACTGAAATTCGCGGCTGGTGGATGGCGGTGTCTGATGAGTTCGATGGCGGCGTGGTAGCGCGACGCAACTCCTGGTTGCGGCCAGAGTCCGCCACCCAGAATCAGGACCGCCAGAATCAGCACGGCCACACGTTCAGACGGACGGGCTCGCAACGAGATGGACGCCACATGCCGCGTCCCGGTGAAGATGCGGAAGTACGCGTGCATGATCGCAATGCCATTCAAAGCAGCGGCAACGACGACGGCGGTTCCGATCAGCGGATAGATGCCGACGGCGCCTTCAATCAGTAATTCGGTTCCAATGAAACCGACTGTTCCAGGGAAGCCGATTGATGAGAGCCCCGTCAGCAGGAACAACGACGCAAGCGTCGGCGTGTGTTGGTACAGCCCGTGATACTCCGACAACGTCAGCGTTCCGGTGCGAGCTTCGATGCTGCGTAGTGTCAGGCCGAATCCACCGAGTGACAGACCCACCGAAAGCCACACGCACAAAGCTCCGGTCAATCCAATCGGTGTGACCAGTTCCATGCCAACCAGCACCAGTGACGAGTGACTCAGGAACAGGTAGCAGAAGAAACGTCGGGCTTCGGTCTGAACGAGTGCCATTCCGGCGGCGTACACGGCCGTAATCAGCGAGACCACCGCAATGCTCTGTAATGCCCAGTCCGGAGCGACGGGAAGGACCAGTCGCATGATGGTGTAGGCCCCCGCCATGGGCGCCACGAACAGGAGTGCCGTACCGAAGGTCGCTTTCTCAAACAGGTCGGTCATCCAGCAATGGACTGGCACAATGCCGCTGCGCAGGAGAGCTGCCGCGGTGAGCAACGCCCCGGGAAGCAGTCCCAGCGGCTGATCCCGGTTCGTCGTGTCGACCAGCGACCAACCTGCAACCAGCATCAACACGAACAGCCCCATATGCACCACATACACACGAGCACATCGGCCCCGCGCCCGTAACTCAATCCAGGGCGGAATCGTCGCCAGCGAGAGCAGAGTGATCAGCACCCACGGATCGCGACAGCTCAATGTCGCCAGCAGCAATGCCTGGGAGACCAGTGCCCAGCCGAATGAAAATCGATTGACCTTTGTTCGCAGGGTCGACATGACCGTCATCAGGTAGAGGAGGGCAGCCAGTGGGAGCAGCGGCGCACTCAACTCATCGATCACAAAGACATCCCGATGAAATACCAGCTCGATGACATCCCAGTGGTCATGGGCCTCGAACGTATGCAGCGATTGGAAGTCCAGCCACTCGCCGATTGCGCAGGCCAGTGTGAGGACGCACACAACCAGACACCGGGCGCGTGCTGCATTCGGATTCCGCGTCAGACCAGTGACGAGCGCACCAATCAAAGGGATGACGATCGCCAGTTCGATCCACGGAAGATGAAGTTCAGGCATCAGTCGACCCTCGCTTCATCACGACCGCCAATGACTTCACTGCAATACTGGTGTATTATCGAGCCTGTCTTGTGATGCGGTATGAGGTAACCAGATGCAGCAAACGGTGACTCTCTCGATTCCCGACAGCCTGGCCGAATCGGCTGAAGCCGAGGCTCAACGCACGTCGCAAACCGTCGAAGCGGTTCTCCTGTCATGGCTGAACCGGGCGGGAAACGACGATCTGAATACACTGTCCGACGATGACCTTCTGGTGGTTTGTGCAAGCCGACTGGAGGCTGCACAGCAAGGCGACTTAAGCGACTTGCTGGAACGCAATCGCGAAGGACTGCTCGACGCGTCGTCGCGGGAACGTTTGCAGGGACTGATGGCCGAGTACCAGCGAGGGACGCTTCGCAAGGCTCAAGCACTGAAGATCGCCGTTGGCCGCGGCTTGAAGTCGGGACTGAATTGAAATGGCCCGCAAGCGGCTGAGTGCCGCGACGGCTGAACGAATTCGCGAGCTGGCGAAGAATCGTTGCGGGTACTGCCTGAGTCCGCAGCACCTCGTACATGCATCGCTGGAGATCGAACATCTTCAGCCAGTCTCGCAAGGCGGTTCTGACGCCGACGAGAATCTCTGGCTGAGTTGCCCGCTTTGTAATGGTCACAAGAGCGACAAGACGACTGGCATCGATCCACACACAGGTCGGGAACAACCGCTGTTCAATCCGAGGTTGCAGAACTGGAGCGAGCATTTTCGCTGGACGGATGACGGACTCCGGATCGCTGGACGGACTCCGATTGGCCGAACAACCGTTGCGACTCTGCGTCTGGACAGCGATCTGATAGCGATTGAAGTTCGCAGTTTCTGGGTGGCCGCCGGATGGCATCCACCTGAGTCGTAATTGTGACATCAGCCCAGTTCCTCCAGTTTTTCGTCCTGATGAGGAACCTGGTCGGGTTCGCGGGTTTCCGTGCCGGAGAGCCAGGCTGTCCAGCGGCGTTCCATTCCGTCACACCAGTGAAACAGCCGGACGAATGGGCGGACGATGTATTCGTCCAGAATCGCGTCGAGGTACCCACGTTCCAACGCGAAGCGGAACAATCGGACTCGACCGCGTTCGGGGGTGATTCGTTCCCAGAACGACGCCGCCTGCGGCAGATGAGAGCCGATCGCATTTTCCAGCGTGTGATAATCGTGCAGCAGCGTGGGAGCGCGCAGCAGTTGCAATGTTCTCAGACACGCATGCCCGATGATGTGGATCAGCGCGATGTATCGCAGTCCACAACCGATCTCCACAACGATGATGCTTACCTGCGTCAGAGATGCGAAGGCGAGCGCGCTCTTGATGTCCGTCTGCACGCGGGCCACGAGTGCTCCAAATATGGCGGAGACAGCACCGAGAGCGACGACAGCAATCGTCAGCGGTAAGGAGACCTCCAGAATCGGACTGACTCGCAGTAGTAGAAACGCTCCCAGGTGCACGGACAGCGAACCGTAGAACACAGCGCTTGATGGCGTTGGCCCTTCCATGGCTCGCGGCAACCATCCCGAGAACGGCACCAGTGCTGATTTTCCCGCGGCCGCCACCAGCAGTAGCAGCCCGACGAACAACGCATGCGATTCCGAAATGGTCGCCTGACCTTCCGGCCATGGCCCCGTGCCCATCAGACCTTCGAAGTCGCCGGCTCCGGTCAGGTGGTGCAGTGCCAGGGCCGCGAGCAGGAACGCCGCATCGGCAATGCGGTACACGCTCCAGACACGTTGACCATTCCGTACGGGGTTTGGCCGTTCGTGAAAAAACGCGACCAGCAGCGCGGACGACAGGCCAACCAGTTCCCAGCCTAGAAAGAGTGTCTCGATGGTGCCGGCCAGCGACGACACGATCATGCCGAGCAGAAACAAGGCGTAGAACAGGAAGAAACGCCTGTAACCTGGCTCGCGATGTAGATAGCGGCTGCCGAAGGCTCCGATCGTTCCACACAACACGAATGTCAGAATGGCGAACGGCACGGACAGTCGGTCGAACACGAATTTGAGGTGAAAGTGAAAGTGCTGTTGGGGAATGACGACCCAGTTTCCGAACTCAATCGGAACGTGGCGCAAACCGGTGAACAGCATCATGCCCAGGACGCCGATTGCTCCGAACAGGCCCAGCACCACGGCGGCTTCCGTGCAGCGAGCCATCGACCGTTCGCCCAGCGGCCAGCCAGACAGCGAGGTCAGGCCGAACACAAGCAGCAGCAGCGACGGACTGGCCACCACGAGAACGCCCAGCATGTAGAAGATCACATCCGTCGTCATGATGGCCGGTCCTCCTCGCCGGCGCCCGAACCCGCACCGACGGACGCGAAACCGAGGTGATCTCGCCAGCCACGGTACCAGTCGATTGATGTATCGACGCGTGGCAGGTGCTGCGATTCCAGCTCGTATGGTTCGAACGCGCCGTTTCGATAGCGGTGAATCTGAGCGGTCTGCGCGTCGAAGACCGCAAGCTGGACCCAGTCGCCGTTGACAAGCTGCGCGATTGACTCGTTGTCGGCGATGATTCGCTGCAGAGCCGCAGGCGTCGACTCGATGACAAACAACAGACGCACCGGCTCGTGAATCTCGACCATTTGCCACGGCAGACCCGGACGCAGATCACTGGCCGATCCATCCATCACGCCCAGCAGCGACGTGATGTTGTGTGGCAGTTTGGTTCCGCAGCCGTAACCTGTTGGATCGACGTACGAGAAGTAGTATTCGAGGTTGATGCCGGCACAGACTGGAATCACGGCCTGCAGCAGGCGTTCCAGAATCGAGCTGCATTCGTCGTCCTGCGTCGCGTCGTACGACGTCAGGAAGGCTCTCCGATCGAGAAACAGACTGCGGCTCCATTCGCGTCGTCCGACGAAACACAATGCGTTGGTGGCATGACCATACTCGGGGCGCGTCTGCGACAGGTCTTCTGCTCGACCTTCCACGTGACGTAGTGCGTCATCAACGGACGCCGACAGTTCGGCAGACTCGAAGCGACGGCACCGTTCGTGTGCGCTTCGCTTGCGGGCTTCGTCGAGAGCCGCCCTGGCCCGCTCAAACAACGCGCGATGTGTCACCGGTACGAGATCGAGGTCGTACCAGCTCATACTGTCATCGCAGGTGTTGTGGTAACCGCCGACAAAGTAGGTGTCGTCCGGCACGACCAGCCCGTGCGATTCCAGAATGCGACGGACACGCGCGTCGTTGGCCATCTGTGCGAACGCGCGGGCGTTGGGTCCACCGCGTCCGCCGCCGCAGGCTCCGCAATCGTGAGCGGCTTCGTGCGGATTGTTGAGGCTCGATGATCCGTGTCCGCCGATGACGACCAGTTGCGAAAAGAGCTCCGTTCGCCCCAGTCCAATCGCGCGCAGCCCGCCTTCGACAATGGCTGCCATCTCTTCGACGGAATAGCCGAGCTGACCGTTTTCCGATCCGGGTTCAGGTTCAATCCGTTCAATCCGTAATTGCGTCCGCGGCGGCTGCACGATGCCGCCGAACTGCCGCCGAATCTGTGCCGTCAGTCGCGGAAACAGAATGCGCGCCACCAGCGGAAAGGCTGCCAGCGATCCAAGCAGTCCGGTCAACAGACCGCCGACAACCGTGCGCGTGCCGATGTGTGCGTGATGAGTCGCTCGACCAATCCGCCTGCGTGCGGCGGCACGGCGACGGCTGACCTGCTCGACGGAATAGGCGGGCTCTTCGATGACATAATGAGCCGGCTTGATGACGACCGGACACAGCGGTGTGAAATGAGCGTCCGCCTCACCGCGATAGTACATCGCGACGCCAAAGAACCCGGCCACTCCGAAAGTTTCGCAAGCGGGATCGAATTCTTCGAGGTGCCTGCGAAATGACTCTTCGCGTTCGTCAATGCAGCACACGACCTGATACGCGGGAGTGGCTGAGCCTGCGTCGGGCTTGTGTACGGCCGCCTCACGTCGGCGTGCCGAGTGAATCGCGACAGCGTCCAGCGTCTCATTCCGGTACTTGCGTTCGAAGGCGAGATGATAAATCCGCCGTCGTTCCAGACTGGAAAACGACTCGATCTCGTGAACCAGAGTAACCCACTGCTCCTTCGACAGATTCAGCAGGTCTTCCGGCTTCCAGCCACGCACCTGCGCCAGTTGAAAAACCTGAAACGCGCGATGGTCGGCGTGATCCGACTCAGAGGGCGCGATGTGTCGCGTCATGCGGGCTCTGAGATGCTCAAGTGGCGCACCGCCGCCGAGTGACTCGCGTGCCACGTACTCAACGGCCAGGCGATCCAGCCAAAGCCGCACGGCAAGGAACTCGACCAGAGTGCCTGCCGGAGCCGGGTGCGGCGCCCATTCGGCGTTGGATTCCATCTGCCACGCCATCCCGGCCCAACCGCGAAGCGCCAGAAGTGACTGCGCGATGAAGTCTTCCTGTTCATCCGCGGAAACTCCCAGCCGCGACAACGACACTACGATTGATGCCAGTGGGTCTTTACCGTCGTCGCTCAGGCGAGTCGCTTCGCGCTTGAGACTCCGCAACCATGCGGTCGGAGCGAAACCGTGTGAGTGCAGGTTCAGGAAGGACCAGAAGAATCCCGCGTCGCGGCCAGGCAGCGTCCAGTCCGCGAAACCCTGGTCCAGAAACGTCGCACAGAACGGGATGAGGACGTCATGGACAAGTTCATCAGTGTCCTCACCGGACGCTTCAAGCAGCACGTCGCGATGCCGGAGCGTCTTCAATGGCTGCTGAGGTGGCCTGCCGCCGGATGCGCCGTTGTTGTCATGTTCGTCAAATGCAACGCCGTGGACTCCGTCGCGACACACACGCCACAGGAATTGCAGCACGAATGCTTCCCACTTTCGATCGCTCCACGACTCGATTGAACGCCGGCCAAATTCGTCGACCAGAGCAGTCAGCACAGTCTTTGCCGGCGCCTGTCTGGTACTGCTGCCGTTCCGCAGATCGCGCATCACCCAGTGGCGGGTTTCCTCGATTGTCGATTCTCCAACAGAGGCCTGAACTTCTTCTCTGAAACGCCGCAGCGCTTCTGTTTCCGCAATGGTCCAGCGGAGTTCTGCGGGAGGTCCGCTTCGCAATGGGAACTGAAGCATCGCCAGTCGCAGCGCGTAACGCGTACCGAAGTTTGCGACAAGACGGTCGGCCTCATCGCCGAGATCGTCCAGCAATACGGCCTCGAGATCGGAAATGCGAATCCGAGCCCGTTCCAGTTTCTGCCGGTATCGATCTTCCGGCAGGTATGGGTGACATCCAAAGACCCGCCCGCCCGACTGCACCCCTTGGTCAAACGGAAGATCTTCGAACGCGTGCAACGTGTTGTGATGCACGAACACCGTAATCGGTCCCTGTGACGCAAGCAGATGTGCGGCATGCGCGATCTGACGTCTCAGATCCGCATACGGATCCGCTTTCACGTCCGTCGAGGTTGTTGCTTCGATTTGTGACACAACTTGCGACAAGGTCGATCGCTACTTTCTGCCGGCGCATCCGCATGCGTTTGCCGCGGAGCTGCGCAATCCAGCTCGGTCATCGATCCGGATGGACTGACACCAACCGAGGCCGATTCTTCGCGAATCGAATCGAGCCGTGCGGGATATCAGAGGATGTGCGCGTGTCAGACCGCAGACTCGACGGGCTGTTCACCGTTGATTTCAGGTGAAACATCGACCGGCAAAAGCATCGCCGGCGTCGAGAGGCCTGGCCGTTTCAGCAGTTGGGCGGCGCGCGGGTGTGCCCGGCCGCGGGCGACCAGACGCTGTCTCGCCGTGCGAAGTCTTCGCTCAAACACTGCGTGAGTGGAGCGATCAGCCGCGTTCCCGGTACGGACACCCAGGAACCGAAGTCGTCGTCGAACTCGACGCGATTCTCTTCCTCGTCCGTTTCTTCAAGAGGCTCATCGATCGGAGCCTGACCCTGCGTCGCTGCACCCCCGGCCAGACATTGCACTGCGGGAACCAACGGCCCCAGCAGCAACGCCAGCGTCAGCACACTTAGGATCAACCGGTCGGACTTCATGCGTCCTTGTGTAACGAGAGTCTGAATTCGTTTCAACGTACCAGACTCTGTTCGCGCCGTTCCCGACCGCGTCAGCATGACGTACGCGAGAATCTCACGGCTCTGCCCTCCGATGAATTCAGCTCGACTGTTCGTCTTAGGATCTTCCGTCGTCAGGCATCCGCGCCGTGCGCGCGCATCGTAGGATGGGCACTCCTGCCCGTCCGTCATTCTCGGACGGGCAGGAGTGCCCATCCTACTCTTGATTGCGGCTACGCCGCTTTGAGATCGTTCGATCATTAAGTGTCGCCTTTCGCGAAAGTGCGTTCTTTCGCTGAGCGAAAGACGACAATGTGACAATTAATTCAAGAACGATCCTTAACGGCGGACCACGCTTGACCGGCTATTGCGTGTCTTCGTCGTCTGCAGCGGACAGTGTCGGCAACCATCGCCGAATCATCAGCGCCAGCAGAAGTGGCAACGTCCCGGACGTGACGGCAACGATGATGAGCGTCTTCTGCTCCTGAAATCCGACACCACACAAGGCGTACACAAGCGATATTCCAAAGTTGGCAACCACAACCGGCAGCAGGAATCGCTTCCAGGAAAGTTCAGTCGTACCCATCAGCAGGACACAGGCTTCGGCGAGAATCGGCAGCGGCCGCGTCAGCAGCAGAACCGCCGGACCGTAGCGTTCCGTCACTCGCTCGACTCGCTGAAGATCCTCAGCTTCGGCGAATCGTCGAGCGAACGGTTTTCCAAGCAGCTTTGCCAGACCGAAGCCCAGACATGCTCCAAACGTCAGACCAAACCACGACGTCAATGTCGCCGCCCACAAGCCGAGAACACCACCGGCATAGGTAATCACGGCACTTGATGGGATGGGCAGAAAGATGTCACTGACAAGAAGTCCGGCCACAATCGCCAGTTGCAGCTCGTGCTGCTCCTGCATCCAGGACGTGACCTGCGTCTCGAAGGTCTCGCCGAGGATCAGAAAGGGGATAATCGGAATCGCAAGGAAGACCGACAG
Organism: Planctomycetota bacterium; assembly: GCA_963579025.1. Lineage (GTDB taxonomy): Bacteria > Planctomycetota > Planctomycetia > Planctomycetales > Planctomycetaceae > CAUZFZ01. The sequence continues at coordinate 29,958 of CAUZFZ010000039.1, forward strand.
CAGGATGGCGGCTCTAATGACGGATCGCATGACGACGACGTAATATCATTCGCTCAGACGAACGGGAAGCGGAGCCTGAATTCTCGATTCTCAGTTCGGGACTCTTACCCGACACTCACGTTGATAAGGACACGATATGACAAACGCAGCACTCGCACTTGCCCTGCTGCTAACCGGTTGCCTGTCGGCTCGGGCCGCAGAGCCCGTTGAAGACGCTCCGGACCCGGTCATCACGTTCGCGGAAGTTGCTGCCGGCAAGGCAAAGCTGATTGACCTGACGTACCCGTTGAACGCGAAAAACGCTTACTGGCCCGGAGACAACTATTCGCCGTTTGAGCTGAAGACGATTGCTTCGCTGGAGAAAGATGGAGTGTTGTCCAAAGCGTTCTCCATGCCGGAGCATCTGGGTACGCACATCGACGCGCCCAATCACTTTGAGAAGAACCAGCCCGACGTTGCCGAAATTCCACTCGAACAGCTGATCGGTCCGGGCGTAGTGATCGACATCGAGCCGCGAGCGGAACAGCTTCCAGATACGACATTGTCTGTGAAGGACTTGCTTGCGTGGGAAAAGCAGCACGGACGCATTCCAAACGGCGCCATCGTGCTGCTGCACACCGGCTGGGGTCGTTTCTGGAATAACTACACACGTTACAAGAACCAGGACGCGACTGGTCGACTTCACTTTCCGAGCTACTCGGCGGACGCCGCAAGGTGGCTGGTTGAGAAACGTCAGGTGCGTGGCGTCGGCGTCGACACACTCAGCATTGACCACGGGCTGTCGCGTGATTTCGCCGTGCATCACATTGTGAACGCCGCCGGCAAATACGGACTCGAAAACGTCGCACACCTCGACAAGCTGCCGCCGAGAGGGTTCTACGTGATCGTCGCCCCGATCCGGATCGAGTCTGGTTCAGGAGGGCCAGCACGGGTCATCGCCGTGCTTCGAAAATGACATGTTGTTCCCGTCGAGGCATCGAGCATCAGTCAAGTGTGAGATGGACTTCGAATGCTTCGGCGGGCACACGCCGACTTTGTGAGCACCGTCGCTTACCTGCATGAGCGATCTCCACAGGGAGCGGCAGCCTGGGTCAACGCTTTCGAAAACGCCAAAAACAGACTCGCCGAGTATGCGGATGCCTTCTCCGAAGCCGATGAGAATGACCGCTTCGATAGCGACGTGAAGCAATTGCTTTTCAAGACGTGTTGCAGTTGAGTCACGTTTCGTTACTCACCCTGAAGGAACACTGATCGACACTGATTGTTGCTAATCCGGGCGACAGTCGTCACGTGAATCATGAGCGTCAATTAGTGCGGATTAGTGTTCCTTAATTTGGTCCTCCGCTCTCGGTTCGAGGTATGCGTGGACACGACGAAGGCAGTCAGCAAGGTGACCAGCAGTCGCCCCTTTTCGCGACTATCAAAATCGGGTGTCCCTGTTCTGAGATCGGACAGTTGCACGCTGCACCTGTCTGCGCGGCTGATTGTCGCTGCGGTGTGAATTGAGTTAGCTTGGAGCGTCAGCCATGACATCACATGGAGAGCACGCCGAATGTCCAGGAATCAGTCGTCGCGGAACGAACGGGATGAAGACGGCCCACTTCACGGTGAGTCAGGATCCACTCAGTCTGAAGACCCGGAGCAGACCGTCGGCGATCCGCGACTGGTCGCTGATTCCGATCAGACGCTTGATGAAGACGGTAATCCCGCAGCAACCGTCAGTCTGGCGCCGGGAGAGAATGTGGACGCTGCCGACGCGGTTAGTGATCCGGAACAGACTGTGGCCGATCAGCAGCGCACTTTCGTATCCGCCGACCCGGAACAAACCGTCGACGAAAACGGCGATCCGGAGATGACAATCGGAGCACCGGTGCCGCCGCCCGATGTGGACGATGCGACGGTCGTCGTCGATGTTGAGCAGACGATTGAGCAGCAGTGGAAGAACACGTTCACGGCCGACACGCCACCTGAAACGACGATCAAGAGTGATCCCGAGCAGACCCTGACGCAAAGTTTCGACTTTTCTCTGAAGTCCCGTACAGTGAGTCACGAGGGGGCAGCTCCTGTCGAGAATCCGGACTACGTGCGGGAGAAAATGCTGGGCGAAGGCGGAATGGGGGCGGTGTATGCGGCTCGGCAGAAGTCGATTGATCGCAATGTTGCCATCAAGGTTCTGAAGTCCCGGGCCGCTCGTCGCGAGAGTTCGCGCGACGCGTTTGTGGCCGAAGCGATGATCACGGGCGAGCTGGATCACCCCAACATTGTCCCGATCTACGATCTGGGTCTGGAAGACGCGAAGACTCCTTTCTACGTGATGAAGCAGGTACAGGGCGTCGAGTGGGCGGATCGCATTGGCGAGAACTCCGTGCGTGAGAACCTGGACATTCTCATCGATGTCGCTGATGCGATTTCGCTCGCTCACGCACGAGGGATCCTTCATCGGGACCTCAAGCCAGCCAACATCATGCTGGGCGAGTTCGGCGAAGTTCTGGTGATGGACTGGGGACTGGCCGTGCCTGCTCCGGACAGTCCCAAACTTGATTCGTTTCCCAAAGCCAGATTCGGCGGAACGCCTTGCTACATGGCGCCCGAGATGGCGAACGGTCCGGTCGAGAACGTTGATCGACGCAGCGACATCTATCTGCTGGGGGCCATCCTGTTTGAGATTCTGACAGGCTCGACTCCGCATCCGCAGAAGACCGTCAAAGAGTGCCTGCGTGCGGCAGCAGAGAACGAGATCGCACCAGCGAACGAGACCGGTTTGCTGATTGGCATCGCGATGAAGGCGATGTCGACATCACCGGACGACCGCTACCAGACGGTCGGTGACTTCAAAGCCGCAGTGAAGGAATACTTCGCTCACCTGGAAAGCATCTCACTGGCGGAACGCGGTGCTGCAGACCTCAAGCAGGCTCGCATTTCGGACGACTACGATGCTTATGCCCGAACCGTGTTTGCCTTCGAGCAGGCGTGTGAACTGTGGCCGGGTAACCAGGCGGCAAAGTCCGGTCTGTCTGCGGCGAGACTGTCGTATGCCGAAAGTGCAATGGCGAGTGGAGACCACGATCTGTGTGCATCTGTGCTGGACATGGAAGACCCGGCTCACACGGAATTGCGGCTGGAGCTGTTCGAAGAAATCTCCGAGAGCCGACGGCTCGACGCCGAACGGGCGCGGCGTCTCAAACGCGTCCAGCGACTGTCATACGGTTTGGTGGCAACAGTTGCCGTCGTCGTCATCCTGGCATTCGTCTGGATCAACGACGCACGTTCAAACTCGGAAGAAGCCCGCGTGGCGGCAGAAGTAGAGCGTGCGAAGGCCGAAGCGAATTTTGCGGAAGCGGAGAAACAACGGAGGATCGCCCAGACGCAAATCGGAATCGCCGAAGATCAGCGGGAGATCGCCGAAGCGAATTTTGTGGAAGCGGAGAAACAAGGGAAGATCGCGTATCTCAGTCTCATTCAATGCGCGCAACGTGAATGGGATACCAATACTAATGCCGGGGCTGCATGGCTGCATTTAGATGCGTGTCGCGACGATCTCCGCGGTTGGGAATACCGCTATCTGCGTTCTGTGTTCACTCGAAATCATGAGACCTTCAAGGGACACACGGGCTATGTCGAGTTCGTGGTGTTCAGTCCGGACGGCAGCCGCCTTGTCAGCGGCAGCCATGACAAGACGGTCAGGCTGTGGGACGCCAGCACGGGCGAGGAGACGATGACCCTCAGGGGACACACGCAGGCTGTCAGCTCCGTGGCATTCAGCCCGGACGGCAGCCGCATTGTCAGCGGCAGCTATGACAAGATGCTCAAGCTGTGGGATGCCAGCACGGGCGAGGAGACAATGACTCTCAGGGGACACACAGGCTATATCAGCTCCGTGGCATTCAACCCGGACGGCAGCCGCATCGTCAGCGGCGGCTTTGACGGGACGGTCAGGCTGTGGGACGCCAGCACGGGCGAGGAGACAATGACCCTCAAGGGGCATACTAATGCTGTCTTTTCCGTGGCGTTCAGTCCGGACGACAGCCGTATTGTCAGCGGCAGCCATGACAAGACGCTCAAGCTGTGGGATGCCAGCACGGGCGAGGAGACGATGACCCTCAAGGGACACTTTGGCCCAGTCTACAGTGTGGCGTTCAGCCCGGACGGGACGCAGCTGGCCTCCGCGTCCCAGGACCGGACAGTGAAGGTGTGGGACGCGGCCACAGGGCAGGAGACAATGACTCTCAGGGGACACACCAGTTATGTCAACAGTGTGGCGTTCAGCCCGGACAACAGCCGCATTGTCAGCGGCAGCCATGACCAGACAGTCAAGCTGTGGGACGCCAGAACGGGCGAGGAGACGATGACCCTCAAGGGACACTCTGGCAATGTCATGTCCGTGGCGTTCAGCCCGGACGGCAGCCGCATTGTCAGCGGCTGCTATGACCAGACGGTCAAGCTGTGGGACGCCAGGACGAGCGAGGAGCCGATGACTCTCAGGGGACACACGCAGGGTGTCAGCTCCGTGGCGTTCAGCCCGGACAACAGCCGCATTGTCAGCGGCAGCCATGACCAGACAGTCAAGCTGTGGGACGCCAGAACGGGCGAGGAGACGATGACTCTCAGAGGACACACCAAACCTGTCATATCGGTGGCGTTCAGCCCGGACGGAACGCGGCTGGCCTCCGCGAGCGAAGACCAGACAGTGAAGTTGTGGGACGTGGCCACAGGGCAGGAGACGATGACCCTCAGGGGACACACGGGCAATGTCGAGTTCGTGGTGTTCAGTCCGGACAGCAGCCGCATTGTCAGCGGCAGCCATGACGGGACGGTCAGGCTGTGGGATGCCAGCACGGGCGAGGCGACAATGACTCTCAGGGGACACACGCAGGGTGTCAGCTCCGTGGCATTCAGCCCGGACGGCAGCCGCATCGTCAGCGGCAGCTGGGACACGACGGTCAGGCTGTGGGACGCCAGCACGGGCGAGGAGACAATGACCCTCAGGATGCATAAAAATCCTGTCTTTTCCGTGGCGTTCAGTCCGGACGGCAGCCGCATTGTCAGCGGCAGCCATGACAAGACAATCAAGCTGTGGGACGCCAGTACGGGCGACGAGGCGATGACCCTCAAGGGACACTCTGGCTTTGTCATGTCCGTGGCGTTCAGCCCGGACGGCAGCCGCATTGTCAGCGGCAGCTATGACCAGACAGTCAAGCTGTGGGACGACGGCACGAGCGAGGAGACGATGACTCTCAGAGGACACACCAAACCTGTCAAATCGGTGGCGTTCAGCCCGGACAACAGCCGCATTGTCAGCGGCGGCCATGACAAGACAGTCACAGCGGAGCTACCAGCGGAGTTGCAGACTCGGTGATACCTGACGCCACATCGGGACCGAGTGCAATCACTGGAAAAACTTCGGGCGCATGTTCGGTCGGACACGGCAGTCAGCGACATGGTCCGGAAGCAGGCGCTCGACTGGGCCGAGTTGTTCTGGAAAAACCGCCGGTCCGAACAGGAGTAGGTCCACTCGCACGAGGACGACCACCAGCCCTCACCGGACCGAAACCGAAGCGTCCGCCAATCGCAGAATGCGATTCTTCACCGCCGTCGGCAACTCCGACCAGATCTCGATCAGCAAAGCCAGTGCCGGGTCGTTTCCGGAATATCCCGGAACCTCGATACCCCGCCCCCGCGCATCAACTGCACCGGATTATGCAGCGCCCGCAGGGTCGCCGACGGTGTCATCCCTGTTTTCCAGGGGTCCGGCGCGCCCTGTTCGAGTCCTAGCCTGGCCGTGCCATCAGACTCACAGTTGCCGCCGCGAACAAAATCCTACGGAGAATCTCGGGATCGATCCGAAATTCTGACGGCTCGGTTGAGGCAATATCACGACCGGCCATGACCACAAGCCGCGTGGGCTTCAGAGCCGTGTCGGCGAGTTTACTGCCCGTGCCATTCGGACCACCGGTTGTCTGCGAGGCCGAATGACATCGTCATGCCGGCACCGCCTGGTCCGACGGCGATATGGACTCCCGGGAGAGGCTCGGCTTCGAAGATCAGTCGGTCCGGGTGCCTGGCATAGATTCCGTGCCAGCGTTCAGTGAGGCTCCAGTCCGGGAGCACGAGAACTCGTCGTAGCTCGCGGAGCATCAGGGATTCGATCTCGCTACTGTCGAACGGAGTCACGTTGTCGTCGTATTCGTGCGAGTCTCCAAGAATGACCTCGCCGTCCCCGTTCTGCGACGCGATGACGTGGATACCGAACTGATCCAGCTCCGGCGTTTCCTCGGCGATGCGGTCACGCAGTGCTGCGAGTGATGCGCACTGGCGAAACGATGCGTTGTGTCTCAAAGTCAGGCCGCTGGCCAGGTGCGGTCCAATACGGAATCCGTCCGGCTGGGGGACGGTCTTCATCATTTGCAGCTTGCATCGCTGCAGGCCCGAGTCTGCGAAGACGGTTGGAAACAGCGTCTGAAAGTCGCTTCCGCTGCAGATCACGATGCGATCGGCCTGCCACATGCGTCCGTCCGATGCCGCCAGGCGTCCTTCTCCGGCCGAGACAATCAGGGTGTCGAAATGCAATGCGACATCGAGCGACTCGCTGAGCCATTTCGGGATCGTGGACACGGCCTGTCGTGGATTCACGCACAGCTCCGTATCGCTCCACATGCCGCCAAGCAGCCCGTTGGGATTGGCGGCCGCCGATTGCTCAAGGACTTCGTCTCGTGACAGCATCCTTGCCGAGTAAGCCGTTGATGCAGCGAACTCGCAAAACTCTTCCAGTACGGCCAGTTCATCGAGACGGTGGGCGAGATGAATCGAGCCGCAGCGGTTTATCCACAGACCGCAGGCTTTCGAGAGTTCGAGCCACAGATCACGCGAACGAAGGGCCGTTTCGATCGGATGCCCTGCCGGCTGTCCGACAGGCCACACCATGCCAAAGTTGCGAATCGAGGCACCATGAGCCCACGACGACCGCTCAAACAGCGCAACGCGATAACCGCGACGCGCAGCCATCCATGCGTGAGCCAGACCGACGATCCCCGCCCCAACGACAGCGACATCGTACCCGGAGCCATGATCATCACGTGTCACTGTGGAACTCCCGGTTCCGCCAGGCAGTCGGCAACCGTTTGCAGAAAATGGCTCAGCGGCGGAGTTGCCAGGCCGACGACTTTGGCCGCGTCGTCCCAGCGACGAAGTCGAGCCGCGTCGGATCCAAATTCAAGAGCTTTGAAGTGGCGCGCTTCATCGGCAGTCATGACTCCTCCCTGCAAAGCCATACTCTGCCGCGACGGTTCGCTGAGGCCGGCTTCGTAGTCGGATTCGACCGCACACAGAAACCGCTTGGCATCGACGTGCAGTCGCACTGGCTCGGTCACATCCCGACCGAAGTGACCCGTCAGCCAGCGCTGGCCCAGTTCTTCGTGCCGATCGTCAATTCCCTGCTCGGTCGCGTCATCGGGCAGGTTGTGCAGCAAGTGTCCAATGTCATGCAGTAACGCGGCTGCAATCAGACCTGGCGGCGACTGCTCAAGCTCGGCCAGCATCGCCGCCTGCAGAGCGTGCTCCAGTTGAGACACCGCCTCGAATCCATACTGGGAATCGCCCTGGTCGCGAAAGAGTTTTTCGATCTGCTCGATGGGAAACATGCGGATCTCAGTCAGGATAGACGGCGACTTGGCAGGATTTGTTTTCGCGGGCAAACGCATGCCCGCAGCATTGCTCTTACTATTCCGACGTCGCAAGTTGCTGCTCGGCCCAAGGACTGAGTTTTTCGCGGAAGATCTTAACGTTGTGTCGGATGTCGACCGGCAGTGAACGGTGAAACAACACGGTCACGATGCCTGCTGTCAGCGGATTCGCTCCGCCGAGTTCGAGCAGTTCAGTTCGAAACGTCTGCTGTGCCGACGCTGTTTCCGGAAACTCACCGGGCTCCGGCTCGACGACGATAACGGGCCGCTGTGTCGGTTTCGGGCCAACCCCGACAAGAGCCGATCGAAAGACGCGCGGGTGCGCGTTGAATATCGCCTCGCACGGAATGGTGAACATTCTGCGGCCGTTCACTTCGACGATGTGGGCCTTTCGGCCACAGAACCACAGCCGGCCGGACTCGTCTCTCCAGCCGACATCACCCATGCGATGCCAGAACGACGGATGGCTGTTTTGCGATGGCCCGCCGCCATCGGAGATCTTCGCTGCACTCGTTGCTTCGGGAAGGCGAAAATACTCGCGTGTGGTCGATGGTGCCTGAACGATGATCTCGCCGATTTCTCCGGCGGGCAATTCACGGGTGTCGGAAATGGTCGCTATTGGCCCCTCCGTGATCTCGATGATCCGGACCTGCACGTGAGGGAACAGGTGACCGACACACGTACCGGCACCGCTTTGCGACCGACTTGCCGTTTCATCCAGGACTTCACGACCTGAGATGGATGCGATGGGTAGCGACTCGGTGGCACCGTATGGCGTGTGGATGTTTGCGCCGGGTTGTTCGAATGCAGCCATCATCCGCTCAATGACGGGGACAGGCACTGGTGCTCCGGCCGACAGGACGCGGCGAAGCGTTCCCAGTCTCTTGCCAGTCTCTTCGCAGTGTCGGCCCACGCGGTTCCAGATTGCGGGCGAACCGAAGGCCTGAGTGACACCCTGATCCCGGATGGCCTCCAGAATCTTCACGGGATCAACTTGAGCGGGCCGGGTGGGATCCATGTCCGGAATGACAGTCGTCACGCCCATGGCCGAGTTGAACAATGCAAACAGAGGGAATCCGGGGAGATCGACTTCGCCCGGTTTAATGTCGTAGAAGTCGCGAAGCAGGTCGACCTGCGCGTCAAACATGCCGTGCTCGTACACGACGCCTTTCGGCGGCCCCGTACTTCCGCTCGTAAAAATGATGGCGGCCGGGTTGTCTGCTCGCGTTCGTACAGCGTTAAATTCTGAACTGTCGCGTCTGCGGGCCAGCAGTTGCGCGTATGTCGCCCCACCCCAGAACCAGCGGCGACCGCCGACCGTCACGTTGATCTTCGCTTGTCGGAACGCGCGACGTTTCAGAACACGGATCGCCTGAACGATTGGAATCGCAACAAAGCCCTCGGGTTCAACCGTTTCCAGGCAGCGGAAAATGTTCGTACGGCCCATGCCGGGATCGATAAGGACAACGACCGCACCAGATTTGAACAGCGCGAATGTGAGTGCGATGAACTCCAGGCTGGGACGCACCATCAGCACAATCCGCGTCCCCGGTTTCACGCCCAGGCGCATCAGTCCAGCGGCCAGTCGATCGCTGTCTTCGTCCAGTTCACGAAACGTCAGTTGGTCGTATTGCACACGTCCGGACGCATCGCGACCGATGGGGCAAACAACGGCTTTCTGATCCGGCCACTGATGCGCGGATTCTCGCAGTCGTTCCGCAATGTTCACGTAGTCGTTGGGCATTGAGGCGGAGTGTAGCCCGGGCCGTTGCGGACCGGGACCGACCACGATTGCCGTTCCCCTGCCAGTTCAACCGTCACAAATTGACGGGACAATCCGGAATTACCGGATTGCCCGGTGCCCTTGCCCGGCCTTCGTCTGCATTCGGCCTAGGTTTGCGGAGTTGCAATCCAGGCCGGAGAGAAGACCCATGCTGGACACGAAGGACCATCGAAACGCACGGCACCTGACGTCAGACTTCGACGGCAACGCCGATGTCGCCACGCGCAGGACGGAAGACGTCCTGGCTGAAATTGACTCGCTCCAACAACTCGTCGAGACCTTCGATGATGTGTCGGCGATACCGGAGCATCCCGAAGTTCGATGTCTGTCCAATTCCCGCCCGGTCGAAACCCAGGCGTGCCGAGTGTGTGCCCAGACACAGGCCCGGCCGCTGTACTCGATTGAAGGTGTGACCGAACAACTTGTGGTCTGTGAGAACTGCGGACTGGGCTCACTTAGCCCTCTACCGGATGCGAATCGAATCGGGGACTTCTACCCGGCGGAGTATTACGGATCGCCAAGCGCCAAGTTCGAGCCGCTAGTCGAGTACGGCGTACGACTTGGAGCAAGACTGCGAGTGCGTTCGCTCGTGTCGGGTCTCGATCGCGGCTCACGGGTGCTCGACGTCGGCTGCGGACGCGGAGTGATGCTGCGTGCTCTGCTCGATCTCGGACATGAAGCGCACGGTGTCGAGATTTCTCCTGAAGCGGCTGCAGGCGCCGATCCGCGAGCCCGCATTCGTATTGCCCCCGATCTTGCCGATGCCGGATACGAAACAGACTCGTTTGACGCAGTGATCCTGTGGCACGTGCTGGAACATCTGCCGCATCCCGAGCGGACGCTTGAGGAATTGAATCGCATCATTCGCCCCGGTGGACGATTGATTGTTGCCGTTCCGAACTTTGCCAGTTGGCAGGCTCGCCGAACCGGTGCTCACTGGTTTCATCTTGATCTGCCCCGGCACCTGTACCACTTCACGCCGCACACACTGACGCGACTGGTGAGCCGATACGAATTCGAGTGCCACACAGTTCGACACTTCGCCCTGTTGCAGAATCCGTTTGGCTGGCTGCAGAGCTGGCTAAACAGCATCAGCGACGCGCCTCGCAACTCGCTTTACACAATGTTGCATCGTGGAAATTCGAGCGAGTCGAAGTGTCTGTCAGCGCGACAACGGATCCTGCTGCGGACGGCTTATCTGTTGGGGCTGCCAATCGCCGGAGCAGTCAGTCTGGCCGAAGCTGCGTGTCGACGTGGAGGCACAATCGCCCTCACAGCTCAGCTTGGGAAGCCTGCCACGACCGCACCGATGTGCAAGGATCGCGTGCGACAAACAGCGGCCATTTCATAGGGACCATGCCACTCAATAGACCAATGATCGCGCCAACGACGTGCGCCATTGGAACAGGCACCATGCCGGACGCCGCACTGTCGACGAAGACTGTCTGGCCCGCCAGAAACTCATAGCCAACCTTGCAGGCGAATCCGGCGAACACCAGCCCTCCAAGCACCACCCCAAGTCGATCAGCTCGTCGAACTGCATCCTGCATCAGGATCGTGACCAGCAAAGCGAACAATGCCGAGTCGATCCCGGAAAGTCCGCGGTAAGTCAGCATCCATGGCTCAGTGAACCACAGAATCAACGGAATCACTGGAACGGCGATGGCAACACATGCCAGAAACCGGGCACGGTTTTCACGTTCGCACAGGCTTGCCAGTACGCCCAGAGCCAGGCAATCCCAAAACAGATGCGATGCGGACCAGTGAGTCCAATGGCAAGTGACGAACTGCCACAGCGAAGCATGTTGCGACACGTCAGATCGATCGAATTGCAAACGGTCTGCGGCGTCAGGGATGATCGCGATCACGAGGGCTGCCGCGACCATCAGCAGCGAGAACAGCGGAAGCTGTTCTGCTGCGTTCCTGACTCGTTGCGAAGTCTGCATGAGGGATCCGATCGTTGGTTCGCATGTTCGTAGTGACGGGTTCAGCCGGCTGGCGATCAACCAGCCGGCCCACTTACTCGCAGCCGCTATAACAACCGCACAAGTGCGGTTACTACGAACGTCTTCGTCGACGCATTGCTGCTCCAAAGCCGGCAAGCAGCAGTGTGATCGATCCTGTCAGCGGATCGAACGCGCCGCCTCCGCCACTTCCACTGCTGCGCGGACTGAAGTCCAGGTCACGGCTGCGGGAGGCAACTGGTGGCGACGGGGACTTGGTGACTGGCACAGTCGCCGGCACGTTCGGACGGACGGTTGTCTGACGTGTCGGGATTTCTGGCAGGTCTGTCTGCGTGTTGCTCGCCAGAGACGGCCCGAGGTCGGACAGTGCCAGTTCGCGAATCCGCGAAAGTTCTGCCTGAACGGCGTCACGCTGACGGCGGTCACGACCTAGCCGTAACAGATTACGGCGGTCAATCTTCCATCGCTGATATTCCTTGTCGTTCTCCAGCACGATGAAGGATGTGTATTCGGTGACGATCGAGTACTCCTCACCCAGCCGCACGATCTCGTCAGTGACGCCGGCACGGGAACCGGTCCGGTCCGCCTGCTTCAACAGTCGATCGACTTTCTTCGACGCCCACATCCGTTCGATGGCCGGAGCTCCGCCCTGTCCAGGAAAGTCGATGGCGACTTTCTGATCGAGCGATGCACCGTTGATCTCCGCCTGAATTCGAACATCGGCAGGTCCCGACGAGCGATAGCGGCCATACATCCGGACCGGCATCCCGTGATAAAGATTCGGCAGTTCTTTCGGCTCGACGTCATAAACATCGGCTCCGTCGAAGCTGATCTGCACGTCACTGGCGGCCGGTCGCATCAGTTTGCGACGAAACGCCTGTGCCTGCCGCTGGAAGTTGTCACCCTTCGAGATGAACGCGGCGAGTCCACCAGCCTGCTCAGCCATCTGGCTCAGCAGCGGGCGGTTCACGTCGTTGCCCACGCCGATGCAGAACACGCGGGCGTTGACCGGTCGTGCCTGAATCACGCTTAACAACTCCGCCCGTTCACGTTGCTCAGTCATGCCGTCACTCAGGACGACGACGTTCAGTGGGCGGTCGGGATTTCCGTAGCGATAGGCCGTGGACATTGCCGGCCGCAGCACAGTCCCGCCGCGTCCCTGTTGCGATCGCAGGAAATCAGCCGCTCGGTCCTTAGCCGCATCGGTGACTGTTTCAAGATCCTTGAACAGCGCATTCGGCGCGACGTTGAATGTGATCAGTTCGAATCGATCCTCGGGTCCGAGTTCGCGAATGAAAGCTCCGATCGATTCGCGCGACAGTTTCAGCTTGCCCGCGTGAGCCATGCTGCCGGAGATATCCAGCAGGAAGACATAGTCCATGCCCAGCGACTCGGCTGCGAGTTCATCGCCGGCTGTCACGGTCAGCAGAAAGTAACCGTCGTCTCCGGCTGGTTTCGACGTGATCAGATCGATCCCCGTGCGTGGACGAGACACGTGAAACGCCAGCACAACGTCTCGGTCGAGGTCACCACCGGTCGTTTCCAGACTGGCTTCACAAAATCCGTCCGAGTGCTGCACGAAGACGAAATCGTCACCGTGACTGGGACTTTCCAGCTCAACGATCGGGACGCCTGATTTGACCTGCACGGACAGTCCGAAGCGTCCGCGTGTCTGAGCATCAATCCCGGCTCGCGGTGCCGTGGCGAGTGGATACACGTAGGTGGCCCAGTCGTGGTCGAAATCCAGTTCCTGGTAGTACGTGATGCGGACGCGCTGCTCGGCCTGTGGACCGATGGGGAAAATCCGCATTTCGAAGTTCTTGTAGTCGACCTGTTCCAGTAGTCCGGGATCGCGGCGTGTCTGTTTGTAGCTCTCATAGATTTCGCGAGCCCGTTTCTTCTCGACGACTTCGCCGATCATCTCTTTTCCGGCGATCCACATGCTGAAGTTCGCCACCGAGGCTCCCTTCGGCACGGGAAACAGATACAGAGCTTCCACCTGCCGGTTCTCGGTATTGCGGAACACCTGATGGACTTCCGTTACGGCGATTCCGTTGTTGATCGTGACACTGGCCGTGTGCTCCTTGATTTCGAGCACGCCACCGAATCCACCGTCAGCAATTAACAGCCCGGCGGCCTGAGACGGGACTGCCAGCGCCAGCATCGCACCGCCCGTCATTAAGAGCATCGCAGTCAGTCGCGGTCTTCCGCGGCGTGGCCGTTCGTCAGTCAACATGGTTAGGTACTCCTTAGCGAATGAGAAATGTGAAAACACGAGCGAAGCAATCATTCCTGGAGGCCTGTCCGGCACATCAGGAGCTTCACTTCGCTGAATCTTCGCCTCGGCCGAGTGCGATCGTCCTCAAGGCGCACGGCAACGACAGACGTAACGGAGAATCTGCATCGAATCTGGAATCAACGTCAGGTCCTGTCTTGATCACGCCGTGGTACGATTCGCAGGTTGTGTCAAACCCCGATGTTTCCACGGAGACGCGTTCATGAAGGCCTCACTTCTCACGTACGTCGTTACCGCAGTGGTCCTGATGCCTGCTCTCACGCCGACAGCACATGCTGGCGACGAATTTCAGCGACAATTGTGGATCACCAACGCCTACGGGGACGACGTCCAGATTTATGAAGTCGGTACATGGAAGCTCGTGCGGCAACTGAAAGTCGGGCTGAACCCGCACGGCATTTCCGCGACTGCGGACGGGCGGACGGTTCATATCGCTATCGAGAACTTCCGCGGTCCCGACGGCGAACTGATCTGGATCGACGCATTGACTGGCGAGATCACCGGTCGGATCAAGGTCGGGCCTCGTCCTAACGAGAACGAATGCACTCCCGACGGACGATTCATCTACGTGCCTTGCGCCGACGAGCACTGGTGGGTCGTTGACGGCAAGACAAAGAAGGTCATCACGCGAATCGAGACGGGTGGTCGGCCGCACAACACGGTCAATTCACCGGACGGAAAGCGGATGTACCTCTCGCCACTGGGTAGTCCGAAACGAGTGACGATCGTGGACGTGACGGACAATCATCGAGTGATCGATGAGATCCCATTCGACAACATCACTCGTCCGCCGTCGATCAGCAGCGACGAAAAGTTCTTCTTCCAGAACATTGACGGACTGCTCGGATTTCAGGTCGCCGACATTGCCGCTCGGAAGGTGATTCGGACGGTCCGACACACCGTGGCCGACGGTCTTGAAGAGAAGAAGAGCCGATGTCATGGCTTGGGTGTCCGCCCGGACCAGAAGGAGATCTGGTCATGCAACGTGGAGCATCACACCGTCCACATTCATGAGTTGAGCGGCGACTATCGCCAGACGCAAATGGTCACGTTGCCCGGTCGCGTCTATTGGGTCTGCTTCAGTCCGGACAGCCGATACGCATTCGTCAGCGTCCGCGACAAGAGCCAGATTGCCGTCATCGATTGCGAGTCGAAAGAGATCGTCAAACTGCTGCCGGCCGGACGCGAACCGAAGCGCACTCAAGTGATCGACGTCCCCTTGAAGTAATAATCCTTAAGGATTCACGCCACCGGGCCACGGCTGACGCCTGCCGAGGCTGTGCACTGGTCCCGAGCGGAGCCGTAGGCGGATTTCTCCGAAATCCGCTGCCCTGGACCGGGGAGGACTGAGCGGCATTCGATGTGCCGGCAGGTTGCGTTGTCGTCTGGTCCCGATTTCGGAGAAATCGGGCTACGGCTCGGTGGCGGGACAATTCATCGGGCCGACTTTCAGCTTTGATCAATGATAAAGCGAGCCGCAATGTCGGGTTCCTGATCAGTCGGCCCTCTGGAGTGACTGAGTTTTCCGAGGCCTTTTCCGAAACCGTACGCGGACCGCACCAGCTTCGGTGTCTGCGGCCCATCGTTCAGCAAGTGCAGTGGCGTTGGTGCGCACAGCGCCAGAATCGCGGGCACGTCACCGTATTTGACGGCTCCGGGCAACAGGTTGACGTCACGGATGTCCGTGATTGAGCCGAAGCGGAAACCACCGGTGCTGACGTGCAGAGTGTCGACCACTCCCGGTGCAACGGCGCAGGCCGCTGCGGCCTGGACGCCCGTTGTGTCGAGTCCAACCAGATGGCTCCGTTGCGGCTCCGACTCGTGATTCTTCACGAACGACATCACCGTCAGAATGTCGTGCACGCGTTGTGAAAACAGCGGGTGGTTATAGCCCAGAGTGTAACCTGCAAACTCCCGCGGATTCGGAACCTTGCGTGACTGCGTCAGTGGCTTGCCGTCTTTGAGGAATTCACCCGTATACAACGGGTCGATCGAGGCCACTGCGTAACCCTTGCGGACGAGCATGGCGATTGGTGTGGTCAGACTGCCGTCCGCATTGAACAGCGCCGACTTGCCCTGACCACTCAGCCAGATCACGACTTCCTTGTTCCAGTCCTTGGGATACAGGAACGCGGTTGGCAGCTGTTCTCCGTGTTTCTTCAGATTCAGGAACGCGGTGTATTCAAAGAAACCGTCGCGTTCCGTTTCCGACAGACGCTTGTATTCAATCTCGTCCGCGTCCGGCAGGCCGCGGCCGATCATGACTTCAAACGCGCCGCCGACAACTCTGCGGAATTTTGATCGTGACTTCTCATCCGTCGGGATGAGCGCGGCAATTGGCTGCTGAGACAGCTCGTCGAGCGCTCGCAACGCGTCAACTTCGTGATCGTCGTCAAGTACCGGAGCCGGATGGTCGTCGTTAAATACCGTCGCTTCTTCTTTGGACAGCGGCTTGAAATCAGATTCCGTGATCTTTTCGTATTCGAGCTTCAGATGCCGGTTGAAGAAGTCGTACATCATCGTGCGGCTTTGGAAGTTGTAGTTGTGTGGGAAATCGAAATGCTTCGCCTCGACGTTTTCCGGAACGCCCAGCATGTCGAAGTGCAGCTTCAGCTCCGGCAATCCCTTGGTCTCAATTTCCACGGTCCAGTCATTGGCCCCACTCATTGCTATCGGTCGCGGAGCGGTCAGTGCTGCGATTTCGATGTTTCCCGTGTTAACTCGCAGGTACGTGGCATTTTCGCAGGTACATCCGCCCTGCATCGCCGTCGACACCATGACCGCGGGAAACGCCGCGGTGACTCGTTCGTCCAGAGCTGCCAGCATGAATGTCTGCGTGCCACCGCCGCTGGCGCCAGTAATTCCAATTCGATCTGCATCAACGTCCGGCAGACTGGTAAGCCAATCCAGTGCGCGGATGGAATTCCAGGTTTGAATCCCCAACGCATTGATCAGCCGCAGTTCCGACTGGGCGCTGAACATACCCCAGCGTTCGGGTGTACTCAGGTCCGGGCGCTGTTTGGCGAAGCGATGAATGAGCTGGTAACTCAGCGAGCCCCCGTCCGCATATCCCTGCATGTCGTAGAGAAACACGATGCAACCCATACGGGCCAACTGAACGCATCGAGCTTGCAGCGGGTGTCGCCCTCCGGCCTCAAACTTCTCGGCCCCGGCTGTGATCTCCTGCTTGACCTTCGTTTCGCCCCAGTCATGGAAACGCCCCTGCGACCAGTGGCCGTGCGGGCATAGGATGACCGGGTGTTTCTGATCCGCTTTGCCTCCTTGAGGCCGATACAGACTACCCGTGACATACAGGCCTGGGCTCGATTCAAAATAGACTCGATCGACCGTATGTGTATCACGCTCGACGCGTCCGTGGACTGTGGCCTGCACCGGCGGCTGCGGCGGCATGGGCCACAACCCACAAGCCACCAGCAACTGGCGTTTGACGTATTCTTTTCGTTTGGCCCACTCTGCGGGCGACGAACTCGGGCTGAATGGGAAGTAACCATTCAGGTCTTTCAGCGGGCCCAGCCGGGGATCATCCGGCAGGCTTCCCTGCGGCGTGGCGCGCGGAACATCGGCATCTGCCAATCGGGCGCCGAGGCCAATCGCCGCTGTGGAAACAGCCACTCTCTGTAATGCGTCACGGCGGGTCAGGGCGTTGGGATTCATCGTTGGCTCCGGAAGCTGAATGGAGGTTCCTGGCTGCGGAACAGGCGGCGGCTTGTCATGTGCGTCCGCCGTTGTATGGGTCTCTCGACCGTTCAATCAACTGATAGGGCCGGGTACGTCGTGACCTGCAATTCACGGGCGCAGCACATCGCCTGCTCGCGAAGTTCACGAGTTCGTTTTCAGAGTCAGGTTGACGAACTCTTGAACCGGCAGCCGATCGAGTCTGTCTGGATCGTCAATTGACTCTGCCAACGTCTGGACTGCCGCGTCGCTCAGGCAGGTGCTGGCATTCTGTCGAAACTTGGCCATCAGTTGCGGGCGTGCTTCGTCGCGTCTGCGACGGTGCCCGAGCGGGTATTCCACCGCGATACGCCCCGTCGACGAGCCGTCGTCGAACCATACCTGCACGGCATTCGCGATCGATCGTTTGTCCGCATTGAGATAGTCGCGTGAGTAGGCGGGCTCCTCAACAACCTCCATCCGGTCACGCAGGTCGTCGATGCGCGGATCGGCGGCGGTTTCGTCTTCATAGTGATCCGCAGTGAGAGTCCCGTGAATCAGTGCGATCGCGACCATGTACTGCAGGCAGTGGTCCCGATCGGCCGGGTTCTGAAGCGGCCCATTCTTGGCGATGATGCGAACGGCTGGTTCCTGCGTTTCGATGCGGATTCGCTCGACCTGATCAAGTCGGTCTTTCACGAGAGGGTGTAGCTGCAGGGCCGCTTCGACCGCAGTCTGTCCATGGAACTCGGCAGGAAACGACACTTTGAACAGCACGTTTTCCATCACGTAACTGCCCAGCGGCCGGTTCAGCCTGATGGCCTGACCGTCGAACAGGTGTTTCTCGAATCCCCAGTCCGAGTCTGTCAGTGGAGTGGCATAACCAGGCTCACCGGCCATCGTCCACAACGCGAGTCGAACGGCGCGACTGGTTGCATCACCTGCCGCCCAGCTCTTGCGCGAACCCGTGTTCGGAGCATGCCTGTAAGTTCGCAAGGCCCCACCGTCGAGCCATGCGTGACTCACCGCGTCCGCAATCTGCTCCTGTGAGCCACCGACCAGCTTCGTTGTCACGGCCGTCGAGGCAATGCGCACCAGCAACACGTGATCAAGACCAACTCGGTTAAAAGCATTCTCCAGCGCCAGCACACCCTGAATTTCATAGGCCTGAATCATCGCCGTGAGCACATCATGCATAGTCAGCGAGGGCAGGCCTTGCCGCGCCTGCTGACGACTGTGCCAGTCAGCCGTCATCAGAATCGCGCCGAGATTGTCAGACGGATGTCCCCACTCGGCGGCGAGCCATGTGTCGTTGTAATCCAGCCAGCGGATCATCGTCCCGAAGTTAAACGCGGCCTGAACGGGATCCAGCTCGAAGTCCGTCCCCGGCACGCGGGCACCACCGACCAGCGTTGCACCAGGCACGACCGGACCCAGCAGCTTTCTACATTCCGCGAAGTTCAGCGACAGAAACGCGCACCCCAGACTGTCCAGCAGACACAAACGAGCCGTGTCGTATGCCGCGGGCTGCCCGATCTCGCCCGCTGCGTACTCAGCGATTTGCCGGATGATCTCGTCTGGTTTCGAACGGTCATGCTGTGCGAAGGTCATCTGGCTCCTGATTCGGCCGTGTTAGTCGCGTGGATCGTCGCTGTCCTGAGTTGAGGCAGTGTCGAGCAGATCGGGAACGAGCTGAGCTTTTGTGATCGCGACGTCGGTCAGACTGCCGGGCCGTCCGTCGTGTGGCCAGGTCAGCCGCCGATGATCTAATCCCAGGGCGTGCAGCAATGTCGCGTGAAGATCGTGGACGGTGACGACGTCCTGGACGGCTTTGTATCCGAAATCGTCCGTGCTTCCGTGGCAATAGCCACGTTTGAAACCACCACCCGACAACCACAACGAGTTCGCGTGTCGATTGTGGTCGCGGCCGTCCTTTCCTTGAGAAATCGGCAGGCGCCCGAATTCGCCACCCCACATCACGATCGTGCGATCCAGCAGGCCACGCTGTTTGAGATCCTTGACCAGCGCGGCGCCGGGTTGATCAACCCTCGCACAGTTCTTTCGCAATCCCGCGGCGTTGTTGCTGTGTGTATCCCATGGCTGTCCCTTCAGGAACAGTTGCACGAATCGCACACCCCGTTCGATCAGACGCCGGGCGATCAGACATCGTGTGCCGTATTCGGCGGTCGTCGGAGTGTCCAGACCGTACAACTGCCGGGTTGCTTTTGTTTCCTGGGACAGGTCGAGCAATTCAGGCACTGCAGTCTGCATCCTGGCCGCGACTTCGAAGTTCGAGATGCGGGCCGACAGTTCCGCGTCGCCCGGGTATTGCCGCAGGTGATCCTCATTCAATGCTCGCAACAGCTTGCGCTGGCGGCGACGGGCACCGGGCGGCACATCGGCGGGGGTCGACAGATTGGGCACGGGCGATGAGCCGGATCGAAACACAGTGCCTTGAAATCGAGCAGGCAGCCAGCCGGAAGTCCAGTTGCGAACATTGTCCACGGGCATACCACCAGGGTCAGTCAAAACGACGTAGGCCGGCAGGTTCTGGTTGACCGCTCCCAGCCCGTACGTCACCCATGAGCCCCATGTCGGATAACCAGCCTCGAACTTGCCACTGTGGATCAGTCGCAACGCCGATTCGTGGTCGACCGATTCGGTCGAAACGCTGCGCACCAGTGTGATGTCATCGGCGATCGTGCCGGTATGTGGCAGAACTTCGCTGAGCGAAATGGCTGCGTCGCCGTATGGCCGAAAGCGAAACGGTGAACCGAGGATCTTCCCCGCCTGATTGGGAAAATGGATATCCAGATCACCCTCGTAAGCCTGTCCATGACGCCTGGTCAACTCAGTCTTCTCGTCGAACAGGTCCATCTGGCTGGGGCCTCCGTGCTGAAAGAGGCAGATCACAGCGTCGGCGCTCGGCGATTCGTGCGGCGCCGGTTCGGTCGGCGCTCCGTTCGCTTCAGACTGCAGCAGATGTGCAAGAGCCGCGGTCCCCAGCAGCCCGGTCGTGTGTCCCAGGAAAGCACGGCGATTGTTCAGGAATTGCGAATCATGCGGCATAGTGAACTCCGACGAAGTCGCTATTCAACATACAGGAAGGCGTTGCCGGCCAGGAGCATCTGGCACAAGTCGATTCGTGCCTGATCGGCCGCGTCGGCAGCATCCGGATACTCGCTCGGCTGCGTTTCCAGAAATTCGAGTGAGGCGGAACGTTCGGCCGGACGTGCCTCGCGGGCAAGTGTCATCACAAAAGCATTCCTCACAAACTCCGTGTTCCCCATTTCTTCGTGCGCTCCGATTCGAGCGGCCAGTGCCCGAGCCCGGTCACGAATGAATGGTGAATTCAACAGATTCAATGATTGCAGTGGGACGGTCGTTCGCGGACGTCCGGTGCAACTGGCGACGATCGATGGTGCGTCGAACATCTGCAGCATGTCGGCAATCTGAGTCCTTCGCTGCTGCAGATAGACGCTGCGACGAAGTGCACCGTCAGCGACCGGCTTCACGACGACGCGTCCGTCCGTCGCAAATTCTGTGGGGATGTAGGGTCCGAACATGCGGACATCCAGTTCGCCACTGACAGCCAGCATCGCATCACGCAACGCTTCGGCATCCAGACGACGCATGGGATATCGCCACAGCAGTTGGTTGTCCGGATCAATGGCTTGCGCGTGGGCATCAAGCGCGCTTCGCTGCCGATAGACGGCTGATGTCAGAATCAACCGATGCAGTGCTTGAGGGTTCCAGTCATTGCTCTCGAGTTGCCCGGCCAGATAGTCGAGTAAATCGGGATGCGTCGGTGCAGCACCCGAATAGCCGACGTTTTCGGGTGTCGCGACGATGCCACGACCAAAGTGATATTGCCACCAGCGATTCACTGTCACTCGCGCAAGGACTCCCGCAGCGCGAGAAGCTGGCCTGGTCAGCCAGCGGGCGAAAGCCAGTCGCCGACCCGTGCTCGTCGTCAGGTCATGCGATAGACCATCAAGACTGACCGGGTTGCTGCGTTCACCCAGCACATGTGGAGCAGCGGCCGGGACGGAGTCACCCGGCAGTTTGTGCTCGCCACGGACCAGCAAAGGGACTGGCGGAATTTCGGCCGAGTAATCCGCAACCAGCGCCAATCGACCGGGTTCCTGAGGTCGCGCCGCCTTCAGCCGGGCCACGTCGGCTTCGAACTTCACGCGTTCCTGTTCAATCTTTCTACGGATGTCCGCCACTCGATCCGGCGAAGTTCCCGGATTCACTTCGCTGCGTTCGATCAGGACGTTGTCGACCGCAAAGCTGCGTCCGCAGCAGTATTCGAAGCCGAACCCTCCATCAGGCAGGTCGGCCGCCGAAAGAGTCACTGCTTTCGGTTCGAGGATGCCGTCAACCACCTGCGCGATTTCGAAATTCCCCTCGCCTGCGTTTGTGACGCGTACTCCGTAGTTGTGACCCGGCTCGTATCCACTGCTTCCGATCCTGCCTCGCGACTGGCTGTCGCTACCAGGGTAGTCGACGTGAATGGCCGCTCCGCCCGCTTTGTTGCCGTCAACCAGCACGTTGCCACCAGCCAGACCGCGCGCATCATTGAAATCTCGTAACGATATGAAATAGCCCACGTACGGCGCCGGAGTTCCGTGAGCTTCGAGGTCGAACGTGGCCTGAATCCACGCGCCTTTCGCGGGGGGCGTCCAGTCGTACGATTTGACAGTGCAACAGGCACGGTCCCCGCTCGCTCCCGATTCGATGATGGTCAAACGGCCGGTGTTGACCACCGCTGCCGGTGCCTTCGCCGAGTCGATGTTCACAGCAGGGCGACCAGCCGGTGCCGCATCACTCGGAGCAGTATTGCTCCACGTTCCTGCCAGCTTGCGAGCATCTCCGTCAAAGTCGTCGAAGAAAACGGTCTCGGCCGGTTCGCGATTATCACGGAGCCATTTGCGGAATGCACCGCGCCGGGCGGCGATCGCTTCGGTCACTCGTCGCGTCTCACTTTGCCAACTGGCCAACTCCTCGGCGGATGCTGCACGGATCATGCGTTTTTTTGGTTTGATCCACTTCGAGACGTTGAATGCCGGGTAAATGACCGCCTGCAACTGGTAGTAATCGCGTTGCGTAAACGGTTCAAATTTGTGGTCGTGACAGCGGGCGCAACCAACAGTCATCCCCAACAGCGACGAACCGATGATCTCGAGCGTCCCTTCCAGTGCCGCGTATTTGTCGCGACGGACTTCGTCCGGGTTGCCGTCGCTGCTGTCAGTGCCGTCCGGGCTGTTGCGAAGAAAATGGGCCGCTTCCAGAAGCGGGATCATCTCGCCGAGGACTTCAACACCGGCCTCATAACGAGCCATTTCGTCGCCAGCTAACTGCTCTCGAATGAATACGTCCCAGGGTTTGTTGGCGTTCAACGCTCGGATCACATAATCCCGGTAACGAAACGCGTACGGCCGGTCCGTGTCTGCGCCGAAGTAGCCGTTACTGTCCGCGTAGCCGGCAGCATCGAGCCAGTACTTTCCCCAGCGTTCACCGAACCGGGGCGAGTCGAGATATCGATCAACCATCCGCTCGTAGGCATTGTCCTGCTCGTCATTCAGGAAAGTCCTGCGTTCTTCGGGTGTTGGCGGTATGCCAGTCAGGTCGAGGCTGACACGACGAATCAGTGTGTCGCGATCTGCTGTGGGGCCGATCGACAACCCGACGTTCTCCAGTCGCGACTGAACGAACTGGTCAATCGGCGTGCGAACTCGGGATACGTCCGCAGGCGACGGCAGCGGCCTGGCTCGCAGCTTCTGAAACGCCCAGTGCTCGTCACCATCGGGCTTCAAAGAAACTCGCGCGGGCAAACCTGGCGAGCCTGCCAGGATCCATCGCCGCAGCTTGTCTTTTGCTTCGGCGGGCAGCGGCGCATCGACGGGCATCTCATCCGACACCACTCGCTGCCACAGCAGACTCTTCTCGATCGAGCCTGGACTGATCGCCACGCCCTTCTTTCCCCCGCGCCGTATTCCAGGCGGCGTCGCCAGATTCAATCCCGCCTCGCGTTTCGACGGACCGTGACACGCGACGCAATGCTGCTTCAGCAACGGCATGATCTCTGACTGGAACCCAACGTCAGGCAATTCATCAGCCTGACCGACGGCTGCACCGAGCAGCGTGATGGCCACCACGCGACACAGGTTCCACGTCTGTGCTTTCTTTTCAGTTTCGCGATGCATCTTGAGTCACTCCGTCGCCGGTCCCGACATGGACGTATCGGAAACATCCCCACTGCCAATCAACCTGTCTCCGGTAGAAAGGTAGGCATCACGACTCCATCTGGCGAGTTGCCTTCGCCATGTACCTGAGCGACGTGCATTTCACAGTTGCGGGCGCCCCAGTCGTACAGGGTACGAACGAGCTCCCCACAATGGACGGGCAACAGAAACACCGGTGATCGACCCGCATGACGATTCAGCTCGGCATGAACGAGAGCTGCCGTTTGCTGCTCTGTTCGGGCGACGCCGGGGCCGAGCATATTCAACGCTTCCGCTCCGCACGAAACGAGGAATCCGTCCAGGCCACCGGTCGTGGACGCGATCACCGACACGTGCCACAAGCCGCTGTCATTCACAATGAAGTACCGATAGTCGGCCACACGAGAGATTCCTGACACGGACAATTCCAGAGAAGCCATGGCGTCGACGTCTTCCGGCGTCGCTTCTCGGACAGTGACCCCCGACGGCGCATCATGTGCGAGTCCTCCTTCAGGGACGGAGAGGTACATGTCCTGAAACGTGCAGAATGGAGTGAACCCGGCGCGGGTGTAGAGCGAGTATGAATCGAGGTTGAACAGACTGGATACCAGCCGTACTGATTTCGCCGCTGCCTGGGCATCGTCGATGATGCGTTGCAGAATGGCACGTGCGACTCCGCGACCGAAATGGTCGGGATGAGCATTCATAATGCCCAAAGACACGTGCGTTTCGCGCGGATGCACGAAGCAAGAACCGATGATCTGTCCGGATTCGTCGTCGACGGCCACAAGCCCCTGGCCGGGGTCGAGGTCCGCGTAAACATCGAAGATGGCCGATGCAGCCAGGTCGTCCCCCTGGAAGATCTCCGCACGTCCAATCGACAGGTAATACTGATTCGTCGAGTGAAAGATCAGCCGCGAGACTTCGTCGCGATCGTCCGGCTGCATGTGACGCAGGTGAAATCCACTCATCAATCGTCCTCGGATTCGTAGTTCGATCCGTATAGTCAAAGCAGCCGCAATGTTCGGATTATCTTGCGTTCTGCAAGCCGGGCGAGCTGAAACGAAACCGATCAATTTCTTCCTGCCGAAACAGGCCGGCAATGCGCACGTCGTCAATCCGTGTCTCCCAGATCGCATCTCCCTGCAGGAACACGGAGGCCGTTGGATGGCCAAGTAATAAAGTGCCGAATCGTCCGTAAAGAAAGAGAAAGTCCGCATCTCTTCCGACGGAGACAAACTCGATATCGGAACGGAACACGCCCTGTTCCTGCAGTAACCACAGGCCATCATGTCGCGGGTACATCCACACTTTTGCGCCGATGGGCAGGTGAGACTGCATCGCTGTCAGTTCGGAAGCTGTGATCGATTCCCACCAGTACGCGATTTCGTGTCGAGGACGGTCGTAGTCCAGAACGGAGTCCGACTGCGGTCGAGGTTCCGCAGCCCCCCGCAAGTGACCGACAAACTCGTTGTAATAAGACAACTCTCCCGGATGGATACGGTAACAACTCCAGACGGACCACAAACTCAGAAGAGCGATAACACTCCATCTTGTGATCGACTCGCTGAACCGGAGTGCCTTTTGACGCGTCGGCTTCTGGCCTCCGAGTGTGTCGGTCTGCCCGGTCGCGCGGTACACCCGTCGAAAGACCTGATCGAAGCCCGACGCGATCAGCATGGGAGCAAAATAGAAAGCGGATCGATACAGCCGGACGCCGTCATGTGCCGGCGTGAATGGCAACATGCACACGACGGGCAACGCGAGGCCGCACAACAGCCACATCACGCCGTAGGCGTTCGGTCTGCCGAACTCACAAATAGCCGTTGCCGCGCCAATCAACAGGAGTACTAGCATCCAGACCGGCGTCGTCACACAGGTCAGCACAATCACACTGTGCCACGGCACTGGTGATGCACCTGGCGCCTGATAGATTTCGCCAAGGTAATATGTCCCGATCGTCCATCCCTGAGTGTCTGACAAGAGCATATGCACATAACCGAAGAATCCATCGAATGGGTCCAACCACCACATCGGCAGCAGGGCGAGAGCGGTTAACGGCATGACTGTGACAACGCAGATTGCCGATCGCCACAATTCGCGTGGTTTGTGCAAAAGGCCCCACAGGAGCCAGACTGGAAACGCGAACCAGAATGTCGGTTTGGCTGTAAATCCAATTCCAGCACACACGGCGAATGCAACGGCCCATTTCCACTGAGGCCGACTCTTGACGAGCGAATACGATGCAAGGACCCAGAAAGACGCGACCAGTGTATCGACGGCGACAAGGTTGGCATGTGCAAACAGACGAGGATTGCCAACAAGCGCTAACAGAGCAACGGCGGCCGCTGGCCGCGAGTATTGTTCTCTTATCCATGAGAAAATAACGGCACTGGTGATTGCAAAGACGAAGACGTGACCCCAGCGGAATGCGGCCGGAAAGGAATCGAATCGACCAGCCACAAATCGTCCAACCATTGAAACGATGCCGGGCAGCGGCAGATTTCGGCTCTCCACACGTGCATACGGCCAACCTTGCGCCAGTCGTTCTGTTGTGAGTGCTAATGATGGGCCGAGCCTCCAGGTATCGTGAAACCACTCTGCCGCGTGTCGGTTGTTGCGGACGTATACCGATTCGTCGTTACTCAAGCCATACGTGCGAATCGTAAATCCCAATAACGTCGTAATGCCGATGGCCACACATAGCGTCTCAATGCGGCGCTGGACTCGGTGGCGTTTTTCATCCACGGCCAGGGTCGGTTCACTTATCGTGCCACCAGATGTCATTCGAATCCTCAATCCAGTGTTCGGTCGTCCGCGAATCGATGGAGGCACCCATACAAGCCCGAAGCGCAAGCGAGTGAACGTGTCGTGCAGATTACGTTCACTCGCTGGCGCTTCGGGCTTGTGTGACCGGCACTGCTTAACCCTCTCCACTCGTCACTTGATTGTTTACAGATTACTAACGACGCACGCGTTCCTCGATCACTGACTTGATACTGTCTGCGAACTGCCGATGCCCCTCTTCATTAAAGTGTCCATCCAGAGGAAAGTAGCAGTCGGGTGTGAGTCGGCGAAAGAACTGAGTCCGATCGAAACAGTCGATTTCAGCGGCACGGCACACGTCATGGACCATTTCATCTGGCGCGTTTGTGGAAAGAAGCTCCGGTGAAGCAGTGAATCCGATGTCCCGTATCCCTTCAAAGGCTGTCTCGGAGACGTACGGCCCATTAGGCACGATCGCAACCAGCAACTGACAACCGTGTGCCTGGCACGATTGAGAGATTGTCTCAAGCGAATCTGTGAGCCGATGGGAGACGACGGACTTCCATTTCGCGTGCGCGTGCAATGGCTGCATGAAATAGTCGGGAGTGCTCATGGCAGTTTGTACAAGAGACGGATTCAGTAACCCCGCTTCAAAAGACGACCGGACACGCGGTGGCAACGCGCGATAGCGTTCCGCCTCCTCCGGAGTGAATTGCGACCGGATGTACTGCTGAGATAACGCGAATGTCTGGTGATACGGAGTGATCGGGTCTCGCTCTTTCCGGAGTTCCAGCCATTGGCGAATGGTTGGAAACAGTGTGTCCGCAAGCTGTGTCGTGAGCGGAGTTTGCCGGCCGGGCTGATCATGAATCTGAATCAGGTCGTCTCCCTGGAGTGTCCCGACAATGAGCAGGTTGGGGCGAAAGTGCTTGATCGCCAGCATGGCGGAATCCGCGTATCCACTGGGCGAGGCACCTGGATATCCGAAATTCAGGACTTCGACTTTCCGGTACGGCGACTTCTCGCCACGGGACGAATTCAGAGTTTGTTCCAGTACGTTGGGCCAGGCACAGTCGCCCGGAACTCCCCAGCCAAAAGTGAACGAGTCGCCGACTGTGACAATTCGAAAGGTCGATCTGTCAGGGGCTCCTGCCAGATAGTTGTCATCCCGTATTCCAGCATCGGAAATCGCGACAGTGACATTGAATTCGGCACTCCGGTGGCTGACGAGACTGCCGGCAGGAAACAGCAGTGACCGTGTCGGGAGCTGGATAAGCAAACCGGCAACGTGATCGGCAACAGTTAGAAATAACAGGAAAACGGCACCCGTGATGCACGAGAAGGCGATACGTCGGCGTCGTTTATGTTTTCGATCCATGGGCGGTTGTGCCAGTGTCGGACGAGCGACATCTGAAGGGCGGGATCGCCCTGCTGTCAGTCACGCAGCGATTTCCATGGTTCTTCTTCGCTCATATCGATGAGCACAGGACCGTCGCATTTCGCGGGCGACAGGATGGCAAGGAACTCAAGCGTGTCTTCCCCCGCGTTGTAGCTTCCGTGGACGACGTCCCTGGGGATGTGAGCGATCTGTCCCGCTGTCAGCACTTTCTTCTCACGATCGACCCACTGCTCGCACTGCCCGGAAAGGACGTAAATGATCTCCTCCATTTCCGGATGGCGATGAAACTTGTGAGCCTGTCCCGGCGGCATGTGCACTCGAACGAGCAACAGGTCTTCCGCTTCCGTCAGTTCCGGGCGGCACAGCCAGTCGTGCGGTCCCCACGGAAGTTCTTCGACCTGCATTTCCTGTTCGGTAACGAATCGAAGCGGAGCCTCGGACATTACTTGCCGCCCTTCTTCTGCACCTTCGCCCAGGTATCTCTGAGCGTGACGGTTCGGTTCATCACCAGGTTCTCTGGCGTCGTATCGGGATCGACGCAGAAATAGCCGGTGCGTTCAAACTGGTATCGCGTGCCTGGCTCGGCACCGACAACGCTCGGCTCCAGTTTGGCTGTGGGATTGACGGTCAGGGAATCGGGATTCAATGCCGTCTTCCAGTCCTCGCCCTCTGGAACATCGCCCGGTTTTTCTGTCGTGAATAACCGATCGTAAAGTCGAAGTTCGACATCGACGGCATGCCGCGCTGAGACCCAGTGGATCGTCCCTTTGATCTTGCGTCCGTCCGGAGCATTGCCTCCTCGCGTTTCCGGATCGTATTTACACAGGACTTCAACGACGTTGCCGTCATCGTCTTTCACGCAACCGGTGCAGGTCACCAGATAGCCGTATCGCAGTCGGACTTCCCGGCCGATTGCCAGGCGGTGGTATCGACGCGGTGCCTCTTCCAGGAAGTCGGCGGCTTCAATCAACAGATCACGGGAAAACGGAACGGTCCGCTTGCCGTAGCTCTCATCTTCGGGATTGTTCACCGCGTCAAGCTGCTCGATCTGATCCTCGGGGTAATTCTCGATCGTCAGCTTGATGGGATTCAGCACACCCATCACGCGCGGAGTCACTTTGTTGAGATGCTCGCGGGCCGCCTGCTCAAGCCAGGTCAGGTCGACCATGCTGTTGAACTTTGCCACGCCGATCCGTTCGCAGAACCCGCGGATCGATTCGGGCGTATAACCTCGTCGCCGCAGGCCACAGATGGTCGGCATGCGCGGGTCATCCCAGCCGCTGACATGGCCGTCTTCCACCAGTTCCAGGAACTTGCGCTTACTCATCACCATGTAGCTGAGATTCAGCCGTGCGAACTCGATCTGTTGCGGGTGGAAAACGTCAAGCTGGTCGAGGAACCAGTCGTACAGCGCGCGGTGCGTCTCGAATTCCAGCGTGCAGATCGAATGCGTGACGCCTTCCAGCGAATCGCATTGCCCGTGAGTCCAGTCGTACATCGGATAGATGCACCATTTGTCTCCGGTGCGGTGATGATGCGCGTGTCGGATGCGATACAGGATCGGATCGCGCATGAGCATGTTGGGTTGCGCCATGTCGATCTTTGCCCGCAGCACATGTTCGCCATCCTGAAATTCGCCGGCTCGCATGCGGCGGAAGAGATCGAGGTTCTCATCAACCAAGCGGTCGCGGTTCGGGCTGTTCGTGCCGGCTTCGCTGATCGAACCGCGCGTCGCGCGCATCTCGTCGACATTCTGGCTGTCGACGTAGGCTTTGCCTTCCTGAATCAGACGCTCGGCGAACGCGTACAGCTCATCAAAGAAATCTGACGCGAAATACAGCCGGTCATCCCAGTCAAAACCCAGCCAGCGCACGTCTGCCTGAATCGAGTCGACGTATTCGACGTCTTCTTTGGCCGGATTCGTATCGTCGAAGCGCAGATTGCATTTGCCGCCGTATTTCGCCGCGAGACCGAAATTCAGGCAGATCGACTTGGCGTGGCCGATGTGCAGATAACCATTCGGCTCGGGGGGAAAACGCGTGTGGACGCGTCCGTCGTTCTTAGCTGCCGCAATATCCTGTTCGACGATCTGCTCGACGAAATTCAGTGAGCGTTCTTTCTCGGAAAGTGAGCGTTCTTTCTCGGAATCAGCGTCCTGTTTGGACTCCATCGCCGTGTTTCTCCGTCATTTGTGTCCGCGCGTGAAAAGAGCTGGAATCGCGACTGCAATCCCAGCTTCTTTTCGTACATCAATTGTGTGTGAGTCAGGCCTCGGCGGTTTCTTCAAACACGACAAACGGGCTGAGCTTTCGAGCTTTGGCGAAAATCTCGTCTTTCTCGCCCTGAGAGAGGGCGGCATCGTATTTCGCTCGCAGCTTCTTCAGCTTGGCCCGTCGTGTGCGACGCCGTGCGATCTCACGGTCCCGTTCGACGCGTCCCATCTTCAAATCCTTACGATAGAGAGAGAGATAGGAGAATTTTGCCCCCCCGGCGTCAATCGGCCGGGAACGAATCGGGAACGGTAGCAGCGTGCCCCCGAATCGTCAACGACTTGTTTCCAATCCCCGTAAATTTGGGTGTGGCATGGGATACGAGCGATTGGGGTGCTGCGGAGATTTTCTGATCGTCGGAAGTCGTGCTGCGACTGACGGTTGTGGCTTGCGAGATGCTTGAACGCGGCGAGGTCTCACGTGCTCTTCTGACTGAAACCGAGGCGCGGCTCACTGGTGTGTGTGTTACGGGGACGCTCGTGTCCGGCGCAGCAGCCAGCCGATGAGGGGCCACGCCCATAGGGCAATACACAGAATTCCCAGGCCGGCGGCGATCGGGCGGCTGAAGAAGTCCAGCAGGGACGCGGATTTGGTCAGATTCTGGACAAAGGTCTCTTCGAGACGCGGGCCCAGGATGATTCCCAGCACCACCGGGCCAAGAGGAATCTGAATTCGTTCGAGGACGAATCCCAGCACACCCATGGCGAGCATCACCCACACGTCGAAGTAACTTGCGTTGATGGCGAACGCTCCCACGATGCAGAACAGCAGGATCAGCGGCAGGATATTGGGCCGGGGAATGCGAACGATCAGCGAACCAAATCGAATGGCCAGAAAACCGAGCGGGATGAGGATCAGATTCGCCAGTAAAAACGTGATATAGATTCCATACACCAGCGGTAGCTGAGCTTCGTCCTGAAAGATGGCCGGACCTGGTGTGATGTTCTTCATTAACAGTACACCGATCACGATCGCCGTAACGGAATCGCCCGGAATACCCAGCACCAGCGCCGGAATCCACGCTCCCGCCAGCGACGCGTTGTTGGCAGTGGTGGCGTCGGCGATCCCCTGCAGCGATCCCTGTCCATACTCGGCGCGTTCTTCGGGCGACGCTCGACGTTTGGAAACGGCGTATGAGACCCACGCGGCAATATCGGCTCCGGCTCCGGGGAGCATGCCGATACACGAACCAATCGCGCTGGACGACAGGATACGACCGCACGAATTCTTCAGCCGGACCGTGACGCCGCCAAAGACCTCAGACAGGCCGCGCTGGAGCGGGTTACCTTTGAGCCTGTCGGAGTCAGTTGTTCTGTCGGGGCCAGACAAGTCCGCCGGCCTGATCACGTTGCGGAGTACTTCGGAGACACCGAACAACCCGATCATTGCCGGAATGAAATTGATGCCGGTGACAAGCTGGTCACTGCCGAATGTGAGACGCGGGACGCTGTGAGTCGAACCCAGACCAATGCACGCAATGATGAGGCCAATCGACAGAGACAACAGTCCGCGTACTGGTGAACCGCGCGAAACGACCGCGGCGCAACTCAGGCCCAATACGCACAACCAGAAGTATTCGTAACTGGAGAACTCGAAGGCAAAGCGGGCCAGTTGAGGAGCGGCAAGGATCAGCACGAGTGATCCGATCAGGCCGCCTGTCACGCTGAAGACGAGCGACACGCCCAGTGCCTGCTGGTGCCGGTTCTGTCGTGTCAGTGCGTAAGCGTCGTCGACGTAAGCGGCCGAGGACGGTGTCCCCGGAATTCGCATCAGTGTGGTCGGGATATCGCCGGCAAAGATGCAGCAGGCTTCCATCGTGACGATCGCGGCGATCCCGGCAATTGGGTCGAGGAAGAACGTAAACGGCACCATCAATGCGACGGCCATCGTTGCCGTCAGACCAGGGATGGCCCCGACAAACAGCCCGAATGTGGCCGACAGCAGAATGACAATCAGCACATGCACGCTGAACGTGTTCTGCAATGCCGTCAGAAACGCGTCGCTCATAAGTGTTACCAGTTTGTAAACGAACCATCGCGCCGGCTCAGTCGCGGACAGTCTCCGGTGATCGCGGGCACCGCTGAGAGGGCGGACGCGTCGAACTCGACGCCCAACCCAGGCGCGGACGGCGGCAGAAAGTGGCCCGATTCGAACGGAACCTGAACCGGAAACAGTTCGGGCAACACCTCGCCGGGGATTCGCGCACACTCCTGCACGGCGAAGTTCGGGGTCGCCAGATCGAGATGCACACAGGCCGCCGTGGAGACGGGTCCCAACGGGTTGTGCGGAGCGATCGGCGTGTAGTGCGTCTCACACCAGCCAGCGATCTTGCGGGCCTCGGTGAATCCGCCCGCGATGCACAGATCGATGCGGGCAAAGTCGATCCAGTCGTTTTCAATCGCTTCCCGGAACTCCCACTTGGTCGCCCACTGCTCACCCATGGCGATCGGAACCGCTGTGTGCTGACGCAAGCGTCCGATGGCGGCTGGGTTTTCGCAGCGAACCGGGTCCTCGACGAAATAGGGATTCAGTGGTTCCAGGCGGTTGCACAAGGCAATCGCGTCCGAAGGATCGAGTCTCGTATGCACATCGATGATGAGTCCGATGTCCGGGCCGACGGCTTCGCGGATTGCTGCGACCAGTTCCTCGCCCTGTCTGACAGCGATGGTTGGCTCCAGTACATCGCCTTGCGACGGGAGGTTGAAGCGGATGAACTGCCAGCCATCGGCGACTCGCTGACGGGACTGCTCCACCATGTTCTCGACAGTGTCATCCGGGACGTGCGGGTAGGCGACGACGCGATCCCGAACGCGTCCACCGA
Organism: Planctomycetota bacterium; assembly: GCA_963579025.1. Taxonomy (GTDB): domain Bacteria; phylum Planctomycetota; class Planctomycetia; order Planctomycetales; family Planctomycetaceae; genus CAUZFZ01. Next base: position 62,838 of record CAUZFZ010000039.1, read on the forward strand.
GTAATTCGTAAACAGGCACGCCCAGCGCTTTGCCTTTGATGTCCCACAGAGCGATATCAACCGCGCTGATGGCCGCGGCTCCGATGCGTCCGCCTGGGAAGAACCCGCAGCGGAGCATGACCTGCCACAGGTGCTCCGTGCGAAACGGGTCCTCTCCCACCAGTGACGGCGTCAGGCCTGACACGAAGCCAGCGACTGCGGCCTCTCGCCACGTGATCCCGGCTTCTCCGATGCCGGAGATGCCTTCATCCGTGTCGACAACAACGAACAGAAAGGGACGTTGATCGCCCACGATGTGAGTTGTGACTGATGTAATCTTCATGCGTCGTCCGGTTTCGCGGTGCGATTTGCGTTGGGCAGTGGGCTGCTGGCGAGCCTCACAGGTCGACATTAGAATCCCGCGCTGCTCCGACTACCAACGCCTGACGCTATCACAGAAGGAACACATCCGATGAAGGACCCAATTCGCATCGCAATCACCGGCGCCGCCGGAAACATTGGTTACGCTCTGGCGTTCCGCCTGGCATCTGGAGCTATTCTCGGGCACGATCAGCCTGTGATTCTGCATCTCGTCGAAATTCCCCCCGTGCTGCCGGCACTGGACGGAGTGGAAATGGAACTCGACGACTGTGCCTTTCCGACACTGGCCGGAGTGGTCAAAGCGGACAGCGATCATCTGGAGGACGGATTCGGCGACTGCAACATCGTGCTGTGCGTGGGCAGCGTGCCCCGCAAGGCGGGCATGGAACGTGGCGATCTGATCCGAGTCAACGGGCCGATCTTCACCAGCACTGGCCAGGCCATCAATTCCGCAGCGGCCAAAGACGTGCGAGTTCTGGTCGTCGGCAATCCGTGCAACACGAACTGCCTGATCGCGATGTCCAACGCACCGGATGTGCCCCGGGATCGCTGGTATGCCATGACACGACTCGATCAGAATCGTGCCGTGACGCAGCTCGCCCAGAAGTCTGGTCAGCACGTTTCGGCTGTCCAGAACCTGACGATCTGGGGCAATCATTCGGCGACTCAGTACCCGGACTTTTACAACGCACGGATCAACGGTCAGCCGGCTGCCGAGGTCATTGGTGACGAAGCCTGGCTGCAGGGTGAGTTCATCACAGCGGTCCAGAATCGCGGCGCCACGGTCATCAAAGCGCGTGGAGCATCCAGTGCGGCTTCCGCGGCCAACGCAGCTCTCGACGGTATCTGCGACATCCTGAACCCCACGCCAGAAGGTCAGAGTTTCAGTGCAGCCGTATGCAGCAACGGCGCCTACGGCGTTGATGAAGGTCTGATCGCCAGCGTTCCGCTGACCAGTGACGGTTCAACCTGGAGCGTGGTCGAAGGGCTCGAACACAACGAGTTCGCTCAGGCAAAGATCGACGCAACGATTGCGGAACTCCGCGGCGAGCGGGACACCGTTAAAGATCTGCTTCCTGGTTAGCAGACGGGCTTACGATGTCCCCGGCGAAGCGGTACTCAGCCTGTATTCCCGGAATGGTTGTTCGCAGGGATTGCCGCAGCACAGGTGGAAGCGTCCACGATTCGGCTCGGCGATTATTGCGGCGACTGTCCGTCCTGAAGCCGGCAGGATGTTGTCTCCGTATCCCGCGTGGGGATGGCGGCAGATGCTGACCGGGTGACCGTCGTGGTCGGCCAGGATTTCCTGCATGTCCTCTCGCGTCAGGCTGCCAAATTTCGCCCGAATCAGGTGACGCATGCGTTCCAGCCGCGGGAACGAATCGGGCAGACTCTGATCGAAGTTGGCCTGGCAGTTGTGAGGGGCACACAAGTAGTGATTCGAGTGTGCCAGAAATCCCTCGCCGTCGTCCTCAATCGAAAATGGACCGTCCGGCGTGAGTTCGACATCGAGGATCTGGTGCTGCCCGTCGCACAGCACATAGTTGCCGTTCGAGGACGCGGGATAGCGTGCCATCAGGCTCCGCACCGCTGGCAGGTCCGGTTGTTCGAGAATCATTCGTTTCAGCGGATAGTGAGACAACGCAAACTTCCAGGCGGGCCCACCACCGAGCGAATTGGCGAAGTGGGCAACGCCGCTGGTGTTTAATCCGTGGTAGCCAATCATGCCGCCGAAGGTCCACATGATCAGCTCAGGCCGGTCATCGGGTTCCAGATGCAGGACATAGCAGAACTCGCGCATTTCCGCTGGCATGTCACTGGTCTGTCCGATCAGGACATTGCCGTCTGCCGTTCCGCGTGGCCCGATGACGAACGTTGTGCAGCCGTCAGGTGTGACCTGCCCGAGTTCGCCACGAAGCTGGCAGGCCAGTCCCAGGTCACGGCTGATGGCTGCGCCCTCCGCCAGACCTTCGATTTCTGCGAGCAGGTGTGGGCAGTGCGTTTCAAAAAGAGGCAGAAAACGGCGGGCGCGGTGGGCTAATTCCCTGTCTTCGATGCCGAGAGCTTCACATAGCCAGCCCAGAAACGCACTGATCTTCAGACGCGCTTGTTCGCCATGCAGACGACCCAGCGTTCGTGCTGATCCGGCGGCGCGGAAGAGCGGATAGTGAAATGAACTCTCGGAATGTACTCGCACCCTGGAGTCTCCCGTTGCCGTTTGGCCCGCAACGAGAACAGCCAGGCACTCCTCGACTCATGGCCCGACCGTCGGTTCGTAAATTATGTAGATGACATTTATTCAACGCAAGCTGTTCCTGGCCCGTCTTCTACGAAGCCGGGCAGGGCAGTACGATCCGGCGACCATGTCTGATCCGGAATTGATCCAACTGGAATTATTTGCTCAGGTCGATGAGCTGATGCGTCGACTGAGGCAATGGTCCGAAGGCGACTCGTCCTGGGAGCCGCTGAACCAGTCGCGTGCCCTGGTGAGACGTTTGCTCGTACGGCTGGAGACGCTGCGCGTGCGTCTGGAAGCGCCGCTCATTGTCGCCACATTCGGTGGTACCGGGACAGGGAAGAGTTCTCTGGTGAACGCGCTCGTCGGAACCGAGTGCACGCGTGCCGGACGCGAGCGGCCGACAACTCGCCGACCGATCCTGATTTGTCACCCGGATGCCGAGTTACCGTCGCTCAATCTGCCGTTGGACCAGTTTGATGTCGAGCGGATCGACTCGGGCGTGTTGCGCGACGTTGTCATCATTGACTGCCCGGACCCGGACACGAATGAATCCGAGACCTCGGGCAGTAATCTGGAAACACTGCGACGCATGCTGCCTCATTGCGACGTGCTGATTTACACATCGACGCAGCAGAAGTACCGATCGGCCCGCGTTGTGGACGAACTCGATGTCGCCGCCGCCGGTTGCCGACTGATCTTCGTGCAGACGCATGCGGACACCGACTCGGATATCCGCGACGACTGGCGCAAACTGCTGGCTGATCGCTACGAAGTCCCCGACCTGTTTCTTGTCGATTCGGTGCGGGCGTTCCAGGAGCAACAGGCCGGCCAGCGACCGGGCGGCGACTTTGCCCGGCTTCAGGACCTGCTGACAACACGACTGGCCGCTGTACAGCGAATTCAGATCCGTCGAGCGAATCTGCTGGACCTCGCCGCCGCGACAGTGGCGCGTTGCCGCGAGCAGATCGGACAGCACGAACCGGCACTGGCTCGTCTGGAAGAAACTCTCACGGAACATCGCTCGAAGCTGTCCCACGAGATGTCGCAGGAGCTTCGCAGTCAACTGGAAACAAGCCGGCATTTGTGGGAGCAACGCATCCTGTCTCAGGTTACGTCGCTGTGGGGAGCCAGCCCGTTTTCATCGCTGTTGCGGCTTTACAGCGGAATCGGGGCACTGCTTGCTTCAGCGAGTCTCCTGAGGGCACGCTCCGGAGCACAGATGGTGCTGGTGGGTGCGATGCAGGGATCTCGCTGGTTAACGAGTCGGCGAAAGGACCAGGATGCCGAGGAACGCTTCGAGGAACTGGCGACACTGGGCCTGAACGAAACGCTCATGCGTGAATCGCGACTGCTCATCAGCGGGCATCTGTACGATGCGGGACTCGATCCCGCATTGCTGACCGACAACGGCAGCCCCAGTCGCGATGCCGCCCGTGTCGAACGTGACTTTCTCGAGCAGGCCCGCCGCCGGATCGAGACAGCCATCGAACATCTGGCACGTCGGAACTCTGGATTACTCGCGCGCGTCTGGTACGAGCTGCTGTTTCTGGCGTTCATTGCATTCGTGCTGTCTCGCGCCGGTTACAACTTCTTCTGGGAGACGTTTCAGAATCCGAGGACGCCAGTGCTCGGAGTGGACTTCTATGTCTCCGCCGGCATCTTCTTCGTGCTGTGGAGCGGCGTACTTGTCATCAGTTTCTGTCGCCGACTGCAGCGAGGTTTGAGCGCGGAGATCGCAACACTGGCCAGCGATATGGCTCAGCAGAAGCTGACCGGGGGTCTGTTCCCGCATTTGGAAGAAGAACTGCAGCAGATTGCGCAGCATCGCGGCCGATTGGACCAACTCGGCGAGACGTGTCGGCAACTTCGGAGCGAACTGGCCACGTCCCCCGATCTCGGGTCAGCCCGCGATCTCAATGCAGAGCCCGTCGGCACGGCGTGACGGATAACGTCAGTTTGGATAACAATACAAGCCCGAAGCGCGAGCGAGTGAATCACTTACAGTCCGGTTCACTCGCTCGCGCTTCGGGCTTGTATTTTTTCTCATTCGCACCAGAGTGGCTCTGTCCGGACTCCTTACAGGCATCGGTGTTGGAGCCTCAGTATGCTCGCAGAATCTTCCGGTGGACTGACAACAATCGACTTTGCCGTTGTCAGCGCGTATCTCGCAGTGATGCTTGCGATGGGGTTTCGCATCGCGCGTCGCAATACGTCGACGGAAGATTTCTTTCTGGGCGGACGCGACCTGCCTTCCTGGGCAGTCGGCATCAGCCTGATCGCGTCGTTGCTTTCGACCATCACCTACCTGGGCATGCCTGGTGAGATGTTTCGCACGGGCATCGGGTTTCTGACACGCCAGGTCGGGCTGCCGCTGGTGTTGGTGGTGGTCTGGTTCGTTTGGATTCCGTTTTTCATGCGGCTGAACCTGACCAGTGCGTACGAGTACCTCGAACGTCGCTTCAATTACGCCACACGCGTCATCGCCTCCGTTTTCTGCATGTGCCTGCTGCTGGGTTGGATCGCAGTCGTTGTGCTGACGGCCAGCGGAGCGATGGTCGAGATCGCAAATTTGCAGTTGGGCTGGTTCTTCAGTTCGAACCAGGCCGACGCCGACATGCACGCCGTCATACTTGGCATCGGCCTATTCTCGATTCTGTATACGACGCTGGGTGGACTGCGGGCGGTCGTATGGACGGACGTCGTGCAGTTTTTCGTGTTGCTGGGCGGGGCGTTCTTCACCATGGGCGCCGTAGCATGGCAAACCGGCACGGGACTGGGCGACTGGATGGAATTCTCCAGCCAGTACAAACACGAAGAGGTTGAATGGTTCTCGCTCGACGTCACCAATCGCTCGACCGTGTTTTCGATCGCCATCGGTATGTTCTTCTGGCACTCGTGTACTCACGGGGCCAATCAGGTCGCTTTACAACGCTACTTCGCACTGAAAGACGCCTGGGCCGCGCGGAAAAGTTTTCTGATCAATGCCCTGTCGAGCACACTGCTGGGAGTCCTGCTGGCTGGCGTCGGTATGTCGCTGATGTACTTCGTGCTGAGCGAGGGGCATGTCTCCGGCGACATGTTGCAGACACAACAGGATCTGATGTCGGAAGATCCGGAAATTCGCACACCTGCTCAGGACAAAGTATTCCCGCAGTTCATCCGGCTCTATCTGCCGTCCGGTGTGCGCGGCCTGGTCATTGCCGCGCTGTTCGCCGCGGCCATGTCAACGATCGACTCGGGAGCGAATTCGATCTCGACAATCGTCACGGTGGACTTCGTGCGGAGACTCAGGTCGAAAGCTCTCACACCGGCAGATGAACTGAAAATGGCCCGTGCGCTGACCGCGTCGATGGGCGTGATCGTGGTGGTGACCACGATCTCGCTGTACCACCTGTCGAAGGGCACGAACATTATCGACCTGTGTCAGAAGGGCTTTAACTGTTTCCTTGGTCCACTTGGTGCGCTGTTCCTGCTGGCGATCTTCTCGCGTTCCGCCACGCCTTGGACTGTGATTCCCGCTGTGCTGGTCGGTGAAGTTGTTGGCATCTGCACAAGCTACAGCCGTGAGCTGTTTGGCGATGACTACGCGTTCTCGACGCATCTCGTCGTTCCGGCGGCCTGGCTCAGCACGCTGATCGTGTCGCACGTGCTGTCACTGCTGCTGCAGACACGAGCCAGCGAAGAACAATCCCGCTGGATGTGGCGAGCCGTCCGAGCCACGCCAGGTGACGACAGGATCGACTGCGGAGAAAGCCGCCCGTCGGACGGTTAGTGCAATTCACCTTATTCCGTAGTGGAT
>CAUZFZ010000040.1:0-67702 GCA_963579025.1 Planctomycetota bacterium
GTGCCGCGCGCATCGTAGGATGGGCACTCCTGCCCGTCCGTCATTCCGGGACGGGCAGGAGTGCCCATCCTATCTTTTGGTTGCGGCTATGCCGCTTTCGGACACGTTCCTCAGCGCCGAGTCAGAACAGGTCGAACAGCGGTTCGGAGCGGTACATCTCGTGGGGACGACCGTCGATGTCGTCCCACATCTGATGGCGCGGGATACCCAGGGCGTTGAACATCGTGGCCGCCAGATTTTCGACCGTGCATTTGTCTGCGGCCGGGTAGGCCGCGATCTTGTCCGATGCTCCGACGACATGACCACCACGCACTCCACCGCCTGCGAACAGAGATGTCATCACAGGGCCCCAGTGGTCGCGGCCGCTGTTGGCGTTGATCTTTGGTGTGCGACCGAATTCTCCCGTCAGCAGAACCAGCGTGTCCTCGAGTAAGCCGCTGTTCTTCAGATCGTCCAGTACTGCGGAGACCGACTGATCCAGGTACGGGAATAGATTTCGTTTCAGGTTCACGAAGTTGCCGCGGTGTGTGTCCCAGGATGAGTTCTTTCCCAGGTTGACCTGAACCAGGGGAACTCCGGCTTCAATCAGTCGGTAACCCATCAGCAGCGACAGTCCGAACTTGTTTTTGCCGTAGCGTTCCAGTGTCGCGGGATCCGCGTTCTCGACGTCAAAGGCCTGACTGGTCTTCGCGTCGGCGAGGACTGAGATCGCCTGCTGGCGATGCTGACTGAGCTGGCGAACTCCCGCCTCCTGTTCGAGCAGTTTCTGCTGCTCTTCAATACTCGCGAGCAGGCCGAGGCGGTTATTCAGTCGCAGTCGCCCGCCTTCCGGCAGCGTCAGCATTGGCGTGTCGAAGATTGTCCCGGACGCGTGTTCGAACTTGTCGTCGTCAAATCGAAAACAGTTCGGGCAGGCTCCGTTGCCCAGCGGACACTTGGCGGCGATGTCGATGTGCCATGCTTCGTACTTGGGTCCCAGCCGGCCGGCGTACTGACCCAGACGAACCTTGGCCGCTTCGTTGATGCTGGGCTGAGGCAGAATGACCGACGGCGGCAGGTCTGACTTTTGATCGCGATACGCATAGGTGACCTGAGACGGAATCGATGGCCACTCGTTCGGACTGGGCACGGTGGACGCATTGAATGCGGCCGGGAAGTCCAGCCGACCGGACAGCAGGGCGTGACAGGCCAGGCCGTGGGAACTGCTATCAGTCGCAACGGAGCGGACGAGGGCGTACTCGCTGGCCCGCTGCGCGAGCTTCGGCAGGTGCTCACAAATCTGTATGCCGGCAACATCGGTCGACACAGGACTGAATTCACCTCGCACATCATCGGGCGCGAACGGCTTCATATCGAAGCTGTCCTGGTGCGAGAGTCCTCCAGTCAGGAAGATGAACAGAACGCGTTTCGCTTTGGGTCGATCGGGATTGGCGCGGGCGATGTCGGCCAGAGTCGGGCCCATCAGGCCAATTGCTCCGGCCTTGAGCATCGTTCGTCGGCCGAGGCTTGTTCCGCTGCCGCAGTGGTGATCGTGTTGCATGCGCGCCTGCCTGAGTCTGTGACGTATCAAAGTGAGATCGATTGTCCCGACGTCCGCGAAAGTGAACAACCTCAGATCAGCAGCGGCTGATATGTCTGCTGGCGGTCAGAGGAGTTCTTTGTCCGCCATGACGTTGTCGTCTGTGATGCGGGCAATGCGCACGGCATCCTGAATTGAACGTTTCAGCCACTTCTCGTCCTCACCATCAGGAACGCGGTCGGCGATGACATACGCGGAATAGATGGTCGCAGCCGCCTGAACGATGACCGCCTCGCTGGGCTGCAGGCTGATGTATGGTTTGCTCATTGTGAATTCTCCGTAATGCTGGAAGTAACGACCGCAAAACGGTCATGGGATGAGCCAAAAGGAAACCCCGTCGACCGAATGACGATCGACGGGGCTGATTCATTTCGTTCTGCGTTCAACCACTACGGTTGAAGTTCTGGCCGTGGCTGTGGTTCAGCCGGCACAACGTATTCGTACTGCTGCGGTTGTTGCGGTGCAGATGGTGCTGGCTGCGGGAAACGCGGACCTTGACCGCGTTGCTCGTTCTGGAAAAAGAAGAACCCACCGCCACCGCCTCCGCCGCCAACATCCGACGCGTTGTAGATGAACTGGCTGTCACGGAGTTTGTCGACCTGCTCCTTAAGCTTCTGAAGATGGGCCATCGTGTAGGGATCGGCCATCTTACGAGCCTTGCCGTTCGACAGAATCCGATCAATGTTCGCGAGGATACGCGACAGCTCGGCCGACGCCAGATTGGCGATCGGCTTATCGGATTCGTTGGTCTCCCGATCGCTCGGGATGCTGAGGTCCACCAGTCGACCCAGGTGCTCCTGCTGCAGGTTGCGTCTCAAGCTGGAGACCAGCGGCACGCGCGCCGTGTACTGCTTGTCGGGGTTCTTCTCCAGCTCTCCCCAGATCGCGTCTGTCAATGATGACAGAATCTCTGGCAGGGTGACTGCATCCTGATCAGCAGGCACGCGCAACTCATTGTCGTAGACGCGACGCAGAGTTGTTGGATTCATCAGCATCGAGAGGATCGAGGCCTGAATCGATGCGATCTGGTCGTGAATCGGCCAGGTGGCTTCCGAGCTGAAGGAGAACAGGGAGCCACCGTCGAGCCACTTATCAACGGTCATGTGAGCCAGCAGCTCAGGTGTCAGGCCATACGCTTCGTCCCGGAGTGAGTTTTCGATGACGAATTTCAGAGCATCACGCTGCTGATCGCATGCAACCACCTCGACCGGACGCGGGACGTCTTTGTCTCCCTTGCGGGCACGGCTCGTCAACGATCCGCCCATCCAGTTGGCCATCATGCTGACTGACCGCATTTGCAGACTGAGAGAAAGTTCGTAGCCATACCGTGCACGTGCCCAGCTCTCGCCATCTTTGACAAAGTCGCCGACCAGCCGGCTGCGGTGCTTCTGAACCAGAGCGATCTGATTCCGGGCGTAGTTGAGGGGGTTCTTGCCGAAGTCGTAACGACGCGCCCGCGGGTCTGGTCCGCCGGTCTCTTCGTCCGTGCCGTAAACGAGTTCCGGTTCACCGACGCGTGCCAGAATCTTCTTCAGATCCGCATCCTTGAGTGTGTAACCGTATTCGATGGCCCACTCGTCGTACGGGCCAATGCCGATCATCGACCAGTCGCCCTGGGGTTTGCCCTCTTCAGCCACGATGTTGATCGGCAGGTAATCCATGACGGAACCGGCCAGCGGCTTCTTGCCTTTGATCTCGTCGCTGTTGATCTGCTCTAGCGTGTAGATGCTGGACGCTTTGAAGTTGTGTCGCAGACCGAGGGTGTGCCCAACTTCGTGGGCAACCAGTTCGGCCAGCAGCGGGCCGATGAAGGATTCCGGGATGCCGTCCAGCATCGGTTCCTTCGGCTCGGGTTTCTTTTCTTCCTTTTTCTCGTCGTCTTTGTCGTCGTCGCCGTCTTTGTCCGAGTCGTCCTTGTCCTTGTCAGCATCGTCCTTGTCATCGCCGTCTTTGTCGTTCTTCTTCTCGTCGTCTTTCTTCTTCTTTTTCTTCTTTTTCTTCTTGTCGGCGTCTGCAGCCAGGACCGCAAGATGCAGTTGCATCACGGCCAGATCCATCGACTTGCCTTGTGAGGCAAAGCACAGGCCATTCACCTGACTGGCTCGGTTGAGCAGACCGTCATAGATGTCATCGCCCAGCATGTGAGTGCGAGTTCTGCCGGCGGGATGCCCGGACAAAGGCTGCATCGATTCACGTTGAATCTTTCGAATCACTTCACTGCGTCGCGCCGGAATAGCGAGGCGAACACGTGGGTCCCATTTGGGATGATGCGCCAGCCAGGCCAGCGTTTCGGGATTGAAGCCTTCCATCGCAACGGACGGAAGAATTTCACTGAACTGGTTGAAGTAGTGACGAATCCAGCCGTCGGTCAGGATGATGTCGGCGTCAAGGATTTCGCCCGTCAGCGGATTGACACGGCTGGGGCCGATCGCCGTTCCGACGTCGTTGTTCAGCCAGCGGATGAAGTTGTACCGCACGTCTTCCGGATCGAGGTCCATGTTGCGCCCGGTCTGAGCGTCCTGATAATCAACCTCAATCGCATTCAGAATGCCGACCTTTTCGTACGCCTTATTCCAATACAGGACTCCCTGACTGACCCAGCGGCGGTAACGGACGGGAACTGTCTGTTCCAGAATGAAACGGATCGGCTTGACCGGCGGACTGAGTTTCAGAGACGCGTCGCGCTTGGCCAGATGCCAGCGGTTGATGTACCGGACTCGCGTTTCCGTGTCTTTGTACTTGCCCAGGTCCGAGTAACTGGTCGTGAAGTAACCCACGCGAGCATCCGCGACACGCGGACGATACCCGGGGCTCGATTGAATCAAACTGATCGAGTAGTGCAGCGTCTTCAGTGTGCCGGACGGCATGAATCCACCAAACAGCCCGCCGGAAGCCGACGTCGGTCCCTCGATCGCGATTTCGACATTCTTCGGGAACGCCTTGGCTTTCTTGATCGTGACGAGTGCGGGATTCGTGATCCGCGTCCCGAAGAAGAATGACGACTGATTGACCAGAATCGAGTTCAGATCGATCATGGGTCCACCGGTTGGTCCCATCGTGATAATCGGAGTGTCGAGCAGCACCCGGTCGGTAAACAGTCGTTTGACCGATGCTTTCGATTCACTGTCGCCAGTCGATCGTACCGCGACGTTGGGCTGAATCATGGCCAGCCGTTTGCCGTATTTGCGCCAGTAGAAGTACAGATCGCCAGCCTGCAAACCAGCAAAGCTTTCGCCACTGGCCACAGTCAGTGCCAGGAAATACTTCTGGCTGGTAAATGCGGCGGGCAACTCGGCGAGCAACCGCTGGTCGGTTTTGTGCTTGTACAGCGTGTAAAGTGGCCGTTGCGCACCTGCCGTGGAGACCACTTTGACAAAGTCTTTCAGCACGGTCGCATGCGGCGGAAACGTGGTCTGCGCGCTGGCAGTTCCATTGAGTCCGACCAATGCCACAATCAGTGCCAGACCGAAAACCTTTGAAAACGAGTATTTTGCCATCTGTCATTCCCTGAACAATGAGGAAAGAGAGACCAACTACGGGGCGAAGGTCGTCCTGGTGACGCACCGCCCGGCGTTAAAGCCACCCTGGTCAAATCAACTTACCTGTAGTCCCTGAATTCTACATCCGGGGTACGGTGAATGACTACGATCTGACGGCGGATTCTCTCAATGTCCGGTGAGACATCCGGTCTCCCGGCGATGGACATTCGATGCCGGATGCATCGGAGTGTTGCCAATCGGCAGCATGTCTCGAACCGCCACCATTCATCTCGCCCCTCTGACGAGGCCTTCATGTCCTGGCACCAGCACGAAATTCGGCTTCCCGCGATGTCTCGCGGTTTTCATCTCATCACGGATCAGATCACGTCAGCAGTCCAGGAATTGCAGAGCATCCGCGTGGGTCTGCTGCACGTATTCATTACGCATACATCGGCGTCGGTTTCGATCAACGAGAATGCCGACCCGGATGTGCCACGCGATCTGGAGCTGGCATTCAACGAGATCGCCCGCGAGGACTTCGCGTATCGGCACACGTTGGAAGGCCCGGATGACATGCCCGCTCACGTGAAGTGCTCGATGATCGGCAGCTCGGTCAGCGTGCCCATTCGTGACGGTCGGCTGTGCCTGGGCACATGGCAGGGAATCTACTTATGCGAACATCGTGACCATGGAAGTCCACGACGTCTGATCCTCACCGTGCAGGGTGATTAGCCGCGTGAGTTCTGAAGCCGCCGGGAATTCGGACCTCATGAGAACTCGCCGGTCGACCCCTCGAGTTCATCCTCAGAATCGTCATCAGCGATCCCGGCGCGTTCGACGTCCGGTCGTGGCCTGGGTCGCCGTGGACTTTGTTCCAGTCCGGCTTTTTCCATCAGGCTGCGGGCGAATGGATTTTCGTCTTCTTCAGGCCTCTTCCCCTCAGCCCGGTAGGTCACTTCAAACTTGTGCCGACCCACACCCAGAATATCCCCGGGAAACAGCCACTTCTGATCGCAACGGGCACGATTCACTTTGACGCCGTTGGAACTGTTCAAGTCTCGAACGTGCCAGTAGCCCTCGATCAGCTCAAGCTCGCAGTGCTGCGACGAGACATTCGGGAAACGCAACGTGATATCACAGTTGCTGCGGCGGCCAACGATGAGCTGCCGTTTCAAGAGCGGGATGGGGTCGCCACCTCCGCACGGAATCAACTGCCCGTACACCCTGCGCTCGGCCATACCGTAATCATCCGGGAAAAAATGCGAGTGGATCAAATCCGGCGGCCCGCCAGAGATCGCATTCATCGTACGAGTGTGACAACCAGTGAACAAGTCCCGTATGCCGGGCTGTCGACGATTCGGCACTCTAGACGCTCGTGGTTCCAGCAGGTTTCGAGGAATCACCTTGAACGCGACCGCGTCACGCGATCGTGATTGTCTGTTGAGTCTGCGAGGACTCCAGCATCGCCAGCACCGCGGCCACTCCAGCACGTCCATCCTGCGGAGTTCCTTCACCGCCACGCGTTCCATTGATGGAGTCTACGAAGCCCTGCATCTGGTCGCAGTACGCCTGCATGCGCTGCATATTGAAGGCCGCGTTCGAATCGTCGTGGCCGACCGGCGGCTGTTCGTAAACAGTCTGCATCTCGCCGGCACGACCGAGCTGTAACTGACCGTAGGGATCCAGGTCGATGATGCCCTCGTCGCCCATGATGCGAAATCGGAACCCCTCACCGGAGAATCCCGGGCCGGGCAAAACGCTGGACGACCAGAACGACGACATTGTGCCGTCCGCAAAGGACAGCAGTGCCATCGTGGTGTTTTCGTTGGGATTGTCTTCGCGGTATGTCCCGCACTGAGCGGCGACCGTCTGCAGGTCACTCTGCAGCCACCAGCGACACAGATCGACATTGTGCGGCGCGCTGTTGATGAGATGGGCAACACTTCGCGGATCTGCCCACCAGCCCCAGTTGCCGCCGAATCCCGAGTCGTTGCGCAGAGCGGTGATATCGAACAGTGCCGACATCTGGATACAGCGGACAGTCCCAATTTCGCCGGACTGAATCAGGTCGCGCGTGCGATCGTTGGACTCGCGAAATCTCTGGTGATAGCCGAGCGACAAGACCAGTCCCCGCTCGCGGAACGCCGCCGACATGTGGTCGCAGTCTTCCAGCGAAGTGGTCATTGGTTTCTCGACGAGGACGTGCTTTCCAGCTTCGGCCGCAGCGAGCGCCTCTGCGCAATGCAGCCAGTGCGGCGTGGCGATCACGATGGCATCGATGTCGTCGCGTGCGACGAGTGATCCGATGTCTGGTTCTTCATCGATGCTGTAGTCGGATGCCAGTTGCGCGGCGCGGCTGCCACCGCAGACGGCCACCGGTTCGGCCGTCGTCAGCTTGTGGGCGGCATCCACATGAGTGCGTCCCATGAACCCCGAGCCAGTGACTCCGATGCGGACTGCCGCCATGATACGCGCCTCAGAAATCTTGATGGGAAGATCAGCAACTCGCCTTATGCATCACGGAGCCAGACTCTAATGGACCTGAGTGGAAAGATCGCGGTTGTGACGGGAGCCGGTCGCGGGATCGGCAAGGGCTGCGCACTCGAACTCGCGCGAGCAGGCGCCGATCTTGTCATCAATGATCGGCCGGACAGTCCGGACTTGCCGGGCACCGTTGACGAGATTCGGGCACTGGGAAGATCGTGTCACGCAATCGCAGCTGACGTGTTTTCCCGAGCCGGCTGCGAACAGTTCGTCAGCGACGTTCTGGCGGCGGCGGGGCAGATCGACATTCTTGTCAGCAATCCCGCGTTCAGCCGACGTGCTCCGTTTCTCGAATACGAGCCGGAAGTCTTCGAGCAGACAATCGCCGGCACATTGACCAGCGGGTTTCATATGAGCCAACTGGTCGCAAGGCACATGGTGCAACGTGGCGGCGGCGGAAAGATCGTGTTCATTTCCAGCGTGCAGGCCGAGATGCCGATCGGGCTGTGCGTTGCTTACGGTGCCGCGAAAGCGGGGCTGAATCACATGATGCGGACAATCGCCGTAGAACTCTCGCCGCATCGCATTAATGTCAATGCGATCGAACCGGGTTGGATTGATACGCCGGGCGAGCATGTGACCTTTTCCGAAGACACGATTGCGGCCGAGGGGCGGCGTTTGCCCTGGGGACGTCTCGGTCTTCCGGCGGACATCGGTAAGGCTGCGGCATTCCTTTCGTCGGACGATGCCGATTATGTCACGGGAGCCGTGCTGCCTGTGGATGGTTGCTTTCGATTCAAGGACTGCCGCGTCGAGCAGACCATTCAGCGGCGCGAGCCCTGATCATTCAACGCCGGATTCTCCACCATGAGCCATTCGCTGCAGACATTTCGATTCACCGGATCAGAGCAGGGCTCTCACCTGCTGATTACGGGCGGCGTGCATGGTGATGAGTTTGAACCCATCGCCGCCATCCGTCGCCTGATTCACTTGTTCGATCGCGGTGACCACACGACATCAGGGCTGCGCGGCTCCGTAACGTTCGTACCGATTGTCAATCAAGCGGCGTTTCTGCGCGGTCATCGTTGTGCCGACGACGGCTTGGATCTGGCGCGAACGTGTCCCGGTCGCGAGGACGGCAGCATCACCGAACAGACGGCCTGGGAACTCAGCCAGTTAATTCGCTCGGCCGATGTCTACATCGATCTGCACACAGGCGGCACGGAGTACTCGGTGCTTCCGCTGGCCGGTTATTCGCTGCATCGTGATTCGGCGATACTCGACACGCAGCGACGCATGGCTCGGGCGTTCAATCTGCCGGTCATCTGGGGGACGGCGGGGAACTTGGATGGACGGTCATTGTCGGTCGCTCGCGATGCCAACGTGCCCGCCATCTACTGCGAGTATCTCGGTTCGGCGACGTGCGCGGTCGAGGGCGTAACGGCATACGTTGCTGGCTGCCTGAACGCGATGGCCGAACTCGGCCTGCTCGACCGTGAACAACCGGAATCACAGATCGAACACGTGATCGAAAATCCGCGGCCCGGTTCCGGTCACATGCAGGTCTGCCATCCATCGCCGGTGGCCGGTTATTTCGAACCGGTTGTGAAGCTCGGCTCACGTGTGCGAGCAGGGGACGTATTTGGCACGGTCTTCGATATCGAGTCGCATCAGCCGCACGTGATCGAAGCCGAGAGTGATGGCATCGTGCTTGTCCTGCGAACGTTTCCTCGAGTGAAACCTGGCGATTCCGTGGGTGTCGTCGCGGACAGCGAGACCGAGGGCACCTGATCGTGCCTCAAACCTTGCGCAGCTTCTGTAACCGGTCCGATCAGCACGATCCGGATTGCGTGCACAATGGGCATGACTTATGCGACACGGCGGGCATCCGGCATGACTGGCGCAAAGTGGCTCCACTCAATCAGCCGATGGACGAAGCAGAGACCGTCCGCAGACCGGCGATGTCACCGGCCTGCGCTGAGATTGCGGTCGCGAACTGCGTGCCGGAAGGGAATCCAGCGTGCTCAATACCATTCGAAACAGCCTCGCCTTGCTGGCAGTCTGCAGTGTGCTGACAGGATGCCAGAGCACCGGACTTTGGGGGCAGAATGATCTGCTCAAGAAGGCCGGCAGATACAAGGCCGACTGTGCTCCGGACAAGCCTGACTGCAATTCAGGCGGAGCAGATTGTGTGCCCGATTTCCCCGGTCCGAGTGCCTCGGACATCACACTTCCTGGTCTGAATGCCGATTGCCGGGATGGGTCATGTGTCCCGCGCAACGGGGTTGCAACTGGAAGCCAGCCCTGTCGAACCGGAGGCAACGGCGGATGTCAGGCGTGTGACTTCGGTCTGCCGCGCGAGCTGAAAAAAGTCTCGCTGCCCGACTACATCGTCGAGCCACCCGACAGACTGCTGATCGAAGTGACGGGCACGCCACAGCCGTTAACCGCGGAACTCGGTTCCGGAGAACTGCTCGACATCCGCGTCGGCCCGACATTGCCGATCGACCAGGTTGATTACCAAGCGACGCAGACGACTGGGCAAATCAACGGTACGTACCGGATTCAATCCGATGGTCAGATCGATCTGGGGTCCGGACACGGCAAGGTGGCGGTTCGAGGTTTATCCCTGACTGACGCACGTCGATTGACTGAACTGCATCTGAGACGCACGCTGAAAAACCCGCGTGTCTACCTGACGCGCGCTGCCGGACACTCCGATCTGCAGATCTCCGGCGAACATCTGGTGCGACCGGACGGAACGGTTTCGCTGGGCACGTATGGCAGCATCTATGTTGCCGGGTTGACGCTGAACCAGATTGAAGGGGCGATTGAGCGGCATGTGTCAGGCCGACTGATCGACCCGCGCGTCAATCTCGATGTGCTCGCCAGTAACAGCAAGGTGTACTACGTCGTGACCAATGGCGGGGGAGATGGCGAGCAGGTCTTTCGGTTCCCCTCGACAGGTAGCGAAACCGTTCTTGATGCCATTGCTCAAACCAATGGACTGGCACACCTGGGCTCAAAGAAACGCGTCTGGATTGCTCGCCCGGCTCCACCATCACTCGGATACGAGCAAGTGCTTGAGGTCGACTGGGACGCGATTGTGCGCGGCGGTCAGACATGCACGAACTACCAGATTCTGCCCGGCGATCGGGTTTACGTGCGAACCGACAGTCTGTCACTGACTCGGTAACCGCAGTGCTGGCGAGTGGCCGAAACAATCTGTCTGAATCGAGCGGCGACTCATAACGGAGTGTGATCCGATGCAACGAAAATCAATGCTCGCGGTTCTGACAGCGACCTTGATGCTGGCTGTGGTCATTGCCGTTTCGCAGTGCCGGGCCGGGCTGTTTGACGGCTTGTTCCGCAAGGATAGCAGCCCCTGGAAGAAGAGCCGGCTCGAACGACGTCCGCCGTGTGAGGGTTGCACATTTGGTTTTCATCAAACCACCTGGCGGCCCTGGGGGACGTGCTGCCAGACCGCTCAGTCGGGCTATCCCACTTCGCCGTGGTCCGGCGACAACGGCGTGTTTCCTGCACCCGGTCCATACGACCCGTCTCCCACGTACCCCGCGCCGGGCCCGTATGACACGTTGCCCAATCGCGCACCCGTCGACAACGACTACCAGTTCACGACACCGCCAGAGTCCGACCAGTTGTTGATTCCCAATGACTCAGCGGATGGGCGACCTGATGCGTCAGGTGTGCCGGCCTTCCAGCCCTTCGAGCGAGTCCCATTAGATTCGACCAACGAGGAACCGGTGCCGACACTGACACTGCCGCCAGGCGCATCACCCGCACGTGAGGAAGGCGTTCCGAGCGATCTGACGTCGCCGGACAGTCTGTTGTTGCCCGAGTCGACTCGTCCAGCCGTACCACTGCCGGCTCCGTCGACCGTTCCCCCCGTCCCAGGAGTGGGGCCGCAGGCGAGAGGACAACGATCGTGGCAGCCCATTTCTTACTCCAACTCGCGCGACCGACGGCATCTGCGATCACGTCCGCAGCAGACGCGCACTCAATCCAGTGAGTGGCGTGTCATGCCGGGTTTTTACGGACCGCAGCAAACGACCCGTCCTGCTGACCGGACGATGTTCGTTCCAACTCCGCAGCGTTAGAGCAACGTTCCGTAGTCGATGTTCTCGAGAGGGCGAGGCTCCTGCCGGGCCGCCCAGGCGGTCTACTAGACGCGACCGCCATGTATGGTCCATGAACGTCATCCGCCACGTGCTACCGTCTTTGGTGGATGAAGGTCCTCGTGACGCGGCCGGCCTCGGAAGCAGGCGCTCGACCGGGCGGAGTTGTTCTGGAAAAACCGTCGGTTCGAACAGGAGTAGAGTCGGCCGTGCGTCGTCTATCTTCGTAATGGCGACTGCAGCGGAAGTCGGATACCATCAGACCAACAGAACGGCGTTCGCCGCAAAGCCACTCTCGATATGGTTCGACAACATGGCACCACGTGACTCCGCTGCCATTCTCGCATTCCTCGTGGGGAGCCTGATCACTCTTAGCAGTGGGATTGCCCCGCTGGCCTGCAATGCTGAGGCGGACGATTCGTCGCCTCAGCCTCTGGGGGTCAGGACGCTCAGAGGCACGGAATACTCCGAGGCGGTTGCAGCCAGGAACCGTGCTGACCGCATGCGAGCCGGACTCGAGGCGGAGATGTCCGCGGCACGCCTGGCCTGGAGAAAGACAGGGAAGCCAGGTCCGTCGCCGATCCCGGCAAAGTTTGAGACACGGGCGGCGGCCGTCGCTCGTGCGTATGAGGAAGTCATCGAGCGGTTTCCTCGCACGGAAATCGCCGCTTACTGCGTATTACGCCTCGCCGGCCACTATCAGTACCAGGGTAACTTTGACCAGGCCGCTCGTCTGGCCGCGAAGACGGCGTGCGAATCTGCCGGTACACAGGCAGGAGTTCAGGCCGTCCTGGAAACGGGATTGCTTCACCTGCAGGCACGACATGATCCCGCCGAAGCCGCCAAATGGTTTGCCCGCGTTCCCAAACCGGAAAAGCCTGCCGGTGCCGAGTATGGCACCGCCGACAAGCTCTACATTTCGGCCCGGCAGCAGTTGATCAAGTGTCACTTGCGCCTAGGTCAGGATCGCCAGGCGGAAGATCGAGTGAAGAAACTGGTACAGGCTTACCCGATGTATGCCAGCGAATTGGAACGTTCCTACAAGTTCGAGATTGAGGCCTCTGCGGGCACCAAGGTCAAGCCGGCACCTCGGCCGCCTGAAGCGAAGGCCACTGACTCCGAGTTCACGGTTGAGAGTTACGACAAAGCACTGCGTGAATACACGGCTCTGGCTCGTCGCGCAGGCCAGAGCCCCTCTGCGGTCCTGGCCTCTGCTGTCGACCAGCTCAGACGCGTGAAGCCCGGGGGCGCTGAGTCGAACAAAGCCGTCGCTTCGCTGATCGGCATGGGGGACGCAGCGGTGGCGGAGATCGGGCGGCAACTGGCGGATCGCCAAAACGATTTTGGCCTGCAGCACAGATCGGTGCGTGTGCTCAAAGGCGTCAATTCAGAGAAGTCACGAGCACTTCTACGTGACATGGCGCTGCGTGAAGTGCGCACCGCCAATCCCAACATCGAGGGCTGGGCCGGGCGGAATCTGATCGCGCTTGACCGCGACGAAGCGTGGCCTCTGTTGGCCGCCACCACGCACCACGTACTGGGCGATGCCTTGAACGCCGTCGATGGTGAACCGATCGACGAGAAATACATGCCGTTCCTGAGGGCGCGTCTGGATCATGAGAACGAGTTCGTGCGTTGGCGAGTCGTCGAAGTGATGGCCTCGGAGCCGTCCGGCAAATACGCCACTGAGGTGATCGAGGCCGTCCACAAGGCTCTGCTGTCCGTCGCCGACCTGCCCGATGTCGATGAGCCGTATCGCTCGTTTCTTTCGACCGCGTTGACGTTGGGAGAAGCGTGCTATGCCCGCTACGTGAATGTTCTGGCCCGTGTGAAGGTCAAAAATGACGCGTTGCAGACGCTGGCCGGGCGAATCGAGGGACGGGGTCGGGATGTTGTCGTGTTAGCTCTCGCGCGGCGGCGTGACGCTTCCGTACATGACGAGCTGGTCAGACTGGCACAGGATCCGAAAGCGGGTCTGTTCCGCGCCTGGGCTGCAACGGCGTTAGGAGCAGTTGGGACGCGGAAAGACCTGACGCTGCTGCGGCGTCTGGCAACGAGCGACACACTGGTCCGTGAGGGACCGTTACCGCCACCTCATCCTACTGACAGCACAGGTCCCACTCACCCCGTCCGCCTGGCCGCACAGCGTGCAATTCGGATGATCGAGAAGCAGCCCAGGTAGATGCCGCAATGACGTCACCAGGCTGATCCACGAATTGCTGATCCGCGGCGGCGTGATCGCTCGCCACGGGCTACGATGCGGTTCGGGCCGTGCGCGCAGCTGGCGGGCATCAAGAGCACCTGGAACGACGTCAGGGGTCGAGTGATGACGACGCACATCGTGATGCATGCAGTTGTGGCTCTGGCAATCCTCGTGACTCCACGGCAAGGCTTTGCCGAGAAAGAACAGCCAATCTGCCGGATCGCTGCGATTTCCAATCTCTATCTGACGACTTTGTCAAAACAGGAGCTTGGTTCCAGTCGCAGCTTCATCGAATACATAGCACCGGCGGGGATCAAGCGGACGATTGAGGCGGTTAACTCGCTCGAACCGGATGCTCTGGTGGTGCTCGGCTCGCTGACGTGGACCGGGTCCGATGCCGATTTCCGGAAAGCGAAAGAGGCACTCGCCGCGGTCAAAGTCCCGCTGCACATTGTTCCGGGTCCGAATGACCTGAAAGACGGAGGGCTGGAACGGTTTCGCCAGCACTTCGCGCAGGATGATGTCGCCGGCCAGTTCGTCAGCATCCGCAACGTGCATCTCGAATTCGGGACGTCGCTTGGCGAACGGACGGCTCAGGCCCAGGCGGACTTGCTCGACGGAGTGGTGTCGGGGCTAAGCAAGAGTGGCGATGCAAAGGCCGTGCTGCTGTTCGACGGTCCCGACTTTCGTGCGACGCCTGATCCTTCGACCGCTCCGCCTAATCTGAAGTCGTACTGGCAGGCGATTCATAACCGGCACGTCGCTGTGCGGTTTGTTCCCACGCACGCTCACTATGTTGCTTACGAGGACAGCCTGCCGATCTGGGGCGTGCCGTCGTCCGGTTGGAGTTACTCGCCGAAGTTCTCCGTCGCTCTGATCACGGTTTACGAGAAACAGATCGAGCTGACTCTGATGCGTGATCCGGATCAGCCGGTGCAGTCGCTGGTCATTCCCAATCCAGTGGCCGCCGACCGCATGCCGACGGCGGCGGAAGACCCGTTCGGCGTGCCGACGTACAGCGAGGATCTGGCTCGTAATCCGGACCTGACTTTCGTCCAGCTTTCCGATTCGCAGTTCGACGACAAGACCGTGCCGCGCTACAAAGCCCGCTATGCGTACGACGAGAAGATGAACGAGCTGGCGGTTGCGCAGGTCAACCGGCTTAACCCACCACTCGCCTTCATGACTGGTGACTTGACGAACAAGAACACTGAGGCCGAATGGAACACGTTCGGGCGGATTTACGGAAAACTCAAACCGCCTCTGTACGCCATGCCGGGCAACCACGACACGCTGTACGATCGCACGAAGCTCGACCAGGAATCGCTGGGCGATCTACTGGACACCGGATTGAGCAACTGGAAGCTGGCCGACGAACTGGCTGGCAAAACCGAATCCGATCGCACGGCGCTCTTTCGGCATTTCATGAAGCGAAAACCGTACTACGCGGTCGAGAAAAATGGCTGCGTGTTCCTGTGCCTGAACACGGGCGTCGCTTCAGTGGACAAAGAACAGATGCAGTGGCTCCGTGAAGAATTGGAGCGCACGAAGGATGCGGATCACGTGTTCGTTCTGGGCCACTATCCCGTACTACCGGCTTTTGGAAACAGCATTCAGGGTCCCGAAGCTCAGGAGATCCTCACACTGCTGCGTGAGTATCGAGTGACCGCATACCTGTCAGGCCACCGACACCGCTACGACTACCGAATGCACGACGGAGTGATGCACATGCTGTGCGACTGTCTGTGCTGGGGCGAGTACCGTTCGTACCAGGTCTATCATGTGTATCCGGACCGCATCGACGCCTGCTGGAAACCGATCTTCCGCGCCGAAGGCAACCGCCCGTTGTACGAGCGGGTGAGCTTTCCGGAGCCGCGCTTCGCCAGGTGACCCATGCGGTAGCTGGACCGAATTGCCGGCCTTCAGGTTTATCAACAGGCTGCTTGTTCCACGGCGGAAAAATCTGTCCAGGATTCCATCTCGGGACGAGTCCAATCATGCTGGTTGTGTGCCTCAACATTGAGGTGGCCGACGGAGTCAGGTGATGTTGTGGCTCCGTGGAAATCGGGAAAGGCCTTGCGCCGCTGCATGATGGACGTAGAAATGACTTCGCTCCGTAGTAGCAGACTCTTCACGATCCTCGTGCTCTGGCTGTCGTGTGCCTCAGCGACGGCACTCGCATTCGCCGACAGCGACGCCGCAACCGAATCGAAGCGCGGCCTGCAACGATGGGCCGTTATTGCCGATCCGGAATTGCGGGAGTCTGGACTGTCTGATCTGGTGACGGCAGCGCTGGCCGATACCGGCCTGGAACTCGTTGAACGGGAACAGATCGCTGAGCTGACGCGCGAGATCGAACTGGCTCAGTACTTTGGTGCCGCTCAGATTGAGCAACGCGTGCGGCTCGGGCAACTGCTTAAGGCCGACGCACTCATTCTGTTACGCCAAGGCGAACACAACGACCTGCCGTTCGTCCGATTGATTGTCAGTGACTGTACCGTCGGGGCACGGCTGCACACCGAACACTTCGATCTGAAGCTCGAAGCGATTGACGATCTGGTCGAGTCGATTGGCGCGTCTGTCCAACAGACCCAAAAACGATTTGCCCAGGGCGTCGAACGGCTGATCACGGTTTCTCCGTTGCTGTCGAAGAACTTCACGCATGAATTCGATCACCTGCAGAATGCCTACGCCGCCTGGCTGTCCGAGTCGCTGGCCGTAATTCCCGGAGTCGCCATCGTTGAGCTGGATGAGGCACGAGCGATCCGCAAGGAACTGGATGTCACGGGAGCAGAAATCGCCAATCGTCATCGCCCTCGGTTTATCAGTGGCGAGTTCGAGATGACTCGGCCCGAATCTGATGATGATGTGCGTGTTCGGATCACGCTGCAGGTCCGCGACGGATCGCGTGTCACGGCGATTGATGCGTCCGACCTGAAAATTGCCGACGTCGCCGAATGGCTGGCCTCGGATGCCGGGCGACGCATCACTGACAATCTGCAGCAGCGGCCGGCGACAGGCATTGCTCGCGGCCAGCAATTCTCGCTGCTGACGACGCGAGCCGGAACGTTCTCGAAGTTCGGTTTCTGGACACAGGCTGTCGCTCTGCAGGAAGCGGCTTTGCTGCTGAAAAGTGACACGCCGGAAGAACTGCGGCTGTTCCGAAACTACCGATCACTGTCTCGCCATCGATATCGGGAGTACTCGGCGACGCGACTGGAAGCCATTTCACGGCGTAACGAAGGGACGGCCGGCGGCATCGACTTCGACTCGCTTCGTGAGCGGCTCAATGATGACATTCGCAACTACGCGGTGATGCTGACTCATGGCGAGCGGGTCATGCGATCGGGGGCTCTTGAGTACGCCGATCTCGCCGAAGTGTTCCGCATTATCCATCTGGCG
Source organism: Planctomycetota bacterium (assembly GCA_963579025.1). Taxonomy (GTDB): domain Bacteria; phylum Planctomycetota; class Planctomycetia; order Planctomycetales; family Planctomycetaceae; genus CAUZFZ01. The sequence continues at coordinate 17,284 of CAUZFZ010000040.1, forward strand.
CCCAACACGGTCGATTCGTACAAACGATGGAACGAAGTGCAGGAACCTCGCAGGCAGTTCTTCTGGCAGGCAGTGACCGGACTATCTGCCCATAGTCGCGGGTTTCGTCAGCAGATTGTCGACTCCGGCAAGCGACCGCCGTTGGTGTTCGACCCTGCGACTCCGCCTCTGCAGTATTCCCTCTGGATGCAACGCGCCCTGTTCTGGCAGTTGACGCAGGGATCGCGCGTGCAACTGCCCGGCTACAGCTTCAAGTGGGAAGACGACGGGCTGTTTCGACGCATCGAACGGTTGGTGACTGAGTTTTCCGTGCCGGAGTGGCCCTGCCCGAGTCTCGTGCGATGCCTGTTGGGATTTCAGATGCAGGAATTCAGCGCCGCGATCCGGCAGCGGCAACTGGGCGGTCAACTCGAAACATTTCTGGCTGGTCTCGAGCAGAGCGAAAATCCCGTCATGAAGTTCTACGCACGCTGCGGACGACTGGGGTATCTCACACAGTACGGGCCAGACGCCGGACGTGGACTGAAAACGGAGCACCTGACGGAATTCGACGAGCTGATTGCATGGACCGACGAATGGCAGCAGCAGCACCCGGACTCCAACGTCTGCTCAGTGATCTGTCGCAAAATGCTGGTCTTTGCACGTCAACAGCTGGTCCAGAGGGTCAAAGACGGCCCGCAACGTCAGACTTTTCGGGCCACGCCACGACCGCCTTCCGGCAGCGATCCGTTTCCGCATTTCTCCATCGAACCGCTCGGTGTCACCGCGACCTGGCGACACCTGATCCCCTGCGGAGAAAAACTCGACATCGCATGGTCGCCACAAACGCTTCTGGCTCTGAGACCCAATCGAGAACCAACCGTTCTGCTGCAGGACGTGCCGCGATCGGACTTCATTCGGCAGGTCGTGTGGGACGGAGAATTCGTCTGGGTGGGGACACGACGTTCCGGCCTGCGCGTCTATTCAACCGACGGCCAGGTTGTGCAGCACTTTCCCCTTACCTCGACGGAATCGGCGGACGTGCCCGCAGTCACATCACCGTCCGGAAAAGGGACAGTCAGTCTGCCTCATTGGGACGCAGACGCCAGCAGCGACCGCACCAGTGGTTACGTCGATGAATCTGTCGGACAGCATCGCTTTCGGTTGTGGCCCGTCTCGCCCGGCCGTTGCCTGGTTGTGGCCCGTTCCGGCGTACGTGGTCGTCAGTGGATCGCCGTGGTTGAACGAAACCCTGAGTCGGGACAATGGACCGTCGATGTCATTCACGAGGCCACAAAGGTTGCTGACTTCAAACGCCGCGACCTGGACCTGTCTGAAATCTGCGAACCAAACTGGTTTGCCAATCTGCGCGCCCAAACGGACGACACAGGGCCAGTCGTCCTGATGGGACGCCGACACGTCGGCAGTCGCGTGTTCGCGCCGACAGCAATGCGAATCGATCTCGAAAGTCGCAAAGTTTCTCTCGACCCACATGTTTCGTTCACCGTGAGCCATCAGTTTTACAAGCCGATTCCGATCGGAGACCGGCTGGTTGTACCCGAGTGGCGGCAGTGTGCTGTGTACTCACCGGACACGAAGTCACCGGGCGGCTGGCAGACTCCGCAGATCAACGCTTATGAGCAGGCGAAGACTCCGGCCGGGGAGTCCCGGTGGCAGGGTTTCGTCCAAAACGGACACGTGTATTTTCCGGGCGGCATCTGGCGGCGGTTGTCGCTGGACGATCTGACCGTCGAGCAACTCAACCCGGAACCGCTGGCGTCCAACTGGCGGTTCGAGGAGTACGCGGTCTCGTCGCAATACGGTCTGATTGGATGGAACCAGGGCGATCAGCTCTACAGCATCCGCTTCGATCAACCGGCACCTGCTGAACCGACACTGGCCCAGCGGTACCCCTTCGTTCCCGAACATTTACGGGAACGACACGCCCACGCGGTCCAGACGTTACGCGAGCTGGGAGCTGTGGTCGAAACACGCTGGGGAGCCGCCCGCATCCCGGCACGTCGTCAGGGCTGGGGAATATCGTGGCGGACGATCGCGTGGCTGTCCGAAGACTGGACCGGCGGTGACGAAGGGCTTGCGCTGCTCGGTGACCTGTACAATCTGCGCAGCCTGTTTCTGGTCAACGCCCGGGTTTCCGATGCCGGCACTCCGTTTATCGGACAACTTCAGGGACTCGGACGGCTGTCCTTCGAACGAACCGACGTGACAGACGCCGGCCTGAAGTCGATCGAGACTCTGAAATTTCTGGCAGAACTTCGCCTGGAAGACCGCGGCGACGGCACGGCTTTCACCGATGCTGCCATCGAGTCGGTCAACCAGTTACCGAGACTGATGCGACTGATCCTGTGCGGTCAGGGCTTCACCGACCGCACACTCAAGACACTCGTCCCGCCCACGCGCATTCGAGATATCGTGCTGCTGGACACGTCTATCACGAAGGCCGGTCGAGACGCAGCGACGTCCGGCCCACGTCCCATGCAAATCCGCCCGGTGACCTTCAGTCCGACTCCCCCGTGACTTGAGTGAAATGGCTCGGTCAGCGGCGTGACTTCAGATTCAGAACGCAGCGGAAGCCGGTCTTTGGGTCCCGGTCGTTCATCCGCTGGCCGCGGCGGACCCAGACCTCCCAATCGGGACCGCCGCCTTTGACGACTCGCTCGCCGGTGTTTGTCGGATGTCGCGGACCGGACCAGTTCTCACGCCGGCTGAAGTCGAGCTGGCTCAATTCCTGAAATGCCGTCTCGCCGTAGAAGTCCAGCAACCACTCGCGGGCATTGCCGGCCATGTCCATGACTCCGAATACACTCCTGTCGTCTGGGTGATAGCCAACGGGGTCGATCTGATCGATCTTCCTTGGAACTCGCCATAGCGGACGCGATTCTCCCCAGGGTCGCGGGAAACCGTTAAATCCACGGGCGGCTTTTTCCCACTGGGCCTCGGTGGGCAATTCGCGATTTGTCGCTTGGACATACGCGCGAGCTTCCCCCCAACTAATTCCCAGTGCCGGCTGTTCGGGACGCCCTTCGGCATTTGCGGGCTGTTGAATGCCGTCGCCCGATTTCAGGGCCTGACGGCGAAATGCTGCAAACTGTCCGACAGTCACTTCAAGAACGGAAATGTAGAACGAACTGACACTGACCTGTACCTGCGGGCCGACGTGCGGCGGACCAGAATTCCATCCGACAAACGACCGTCCACCTGGCACCAGCGCCATCTGAGAGCCGTCCGCCTGACATAAGATTCGCCTGGGCAGTCCACCAATAAGCGGTTCTGTTTCGATGGCCCGGAAGCCCTCAGGCAATGAAACGGAACGTTGCGGAGCATCCTCCGGGCCTTGACCGTCTGCAGTCTGAGCCTTGACGCTGAATTGGCTGCCATCGCGCCCCCGCGAAGTGACCCGAAATCGGTCTGTGGCCTCACCGGGAGGAGCGATTCCAACGGTCACAAAGTTCGACGGCGGCACATCGGCCACAGCAAAGAGCTCATCCGGATCGACGCCAGACAGATCCAGTCCTTTCGGTTCTTCCTTGGGTTTCGCTCGCGGAGCAAATCCCAACGGCTTCTGTTCCGCTGCGGGAAGAGGGACAGCAGTCGGCGCGGCTGGTGTGGGGTCACCTCCACAACCAATAGCGGACGCAGCCACGAGAAGAAGGCAGTGGGTTAACCGGTCAGAAAGAGCGCACCCCGAGTGGCTGCGCGTCCCGGCGGAGTTGGGCTGTGCTGAGGACGGATTCATAATGCGGCTCCAAGGTGTCAGTATGGTAGCCCACTCGCCCGGATATCAGGAGCCGGTTCCTCGTGTTTGGGATTCGAACTTTGCCCGGGATCAGATGCGAAAGCTTCGGAGAATCATCGTATGCGACAGGTCCATGTGCTTGTTTCTACCTTTGGGCTCTTTGCCAGCGCCTGCTATTCGTCGCAGGCGTCAGATCAGACTCGCGTTGGCAAGGCCGAGATTCGATCCAACGGCGAGATCGTTCATCGCATGTCCTGTCCGTGGCAGACGGGCGAAACGCTGATTCGTGTCCTGTTGCCAACGGATGTGAAGGACGGAGAAACATTGCGCGTCCTGTTCGTGCTTCCCGTCGAGGGCGGCGAGGGAACACGCTGGGGTAACGGCCTGGAAGAAATCCGGAAGCTCAAGCTGCACGACCGACACCGGCTCATCTGCGTAGCGCCGACGTTCGCTCAGCTCCCCTGGTATGCGGATCACCCAACCGACTCGGAAATTGCCCAGGAAACGTACTTCCTGAAAGCGGTCGTCCCGGCGATCGACCGGCTGTACCCCACGTCAGCGAAATCGCACGATCGATTGCTGCTGGGATTCAGCAAATCCGGCTGGGGGGCCGTGACCTTGCTGCTGCGTCATCCCGACGTGTTTGGCAAAGCCGCTGCCTGGGATGCGCCCCTGATGATGGACACCAGCGGGAGATTCGGTTCCGGGCCGATCTTCGGAACTCAACAGAACTTCGCGCACTACCAGATCACTTCACTGCTCAAGAAACACGGAGCGGAACTGACCGGTCCGCCGCGGTTGTTTCATCTTGGATACGACAACTTTCGTGACCATCACGTGCGGTTCGAAGCGCTGCTTAATGAGCTGAACGTGCCGCACGTGCACCAGGACGGACCAAAGCTGCCGCACCACTGGAACAGTGGGTGGGTCTCCGACGCGGTTGGCTTCCTGGTGCGTTGAAGACCGCGTCAGAACGACGTCCCGATGTAGAAACTGAAGACGCGTTCCTCGTCACCCGGTTGCGATTCGATTGGAATACCAAAATCGAACGCCAGTGGTGCCGGTCCCATTGCCGGGATTTGAACTCGCAAGCCCAGACCAACGGTCAGGCGTGCGCGATCGACGGACAGAGCACTCGCGCTATCCTCAACCGTACCGGCGTCCACAAAGCCAACCACTCGAATCATCTCATCGGCCGTGACGGGAACTGAATATTCGGCGGAGGCGAGGATCATGTTGTCGCCACCAATGCGGATACCGCCAGCCGTGGGGCTGACTCCGCGAAACGCGAAACCTCGGAAGGACTGATAGCCACCGGCAAAGTACCGCTCAAACAGCGGCGTCCCAGTGTCCGACCAGTCGTACTCGCCGCGAAAACTGAGAATGTGTCGTCCGCCACCGTCGGCTCGTTCAAACACTGTGAAGTATTGTGTGCCCTGCAACTCAAACCGCGGATAGGTGAAATCGCCGAAACCCTGTTCGACAGCCGCTTCAAGAAAGTGCCCATCACCAGGCAGGAATGCCGAGTCGCGTGTGTCGTGTGCAAGTGCCGTTCGAACAGTCGACAGATAGTTCTGCCCGGCTACCGCATTCACAATTGCCAGAGGCGCGGTGTTCGCGAATCGTCTCAGTTCGACACTTTCCAGTCGTACCGATGTTGTAAACGACCACCATTTGTCGAATTGATAGCCCAACGAGACTCGTCCACCGAGTCGGTCTTCATCCCAGTCCGGAAGAAAGCGGTTGTAGAAGAATCCACTGACTCCCAGACTGAAATTCGTGTCCAGGAAATATGGCGTCTGCCAGCTTGCCAGATAACGACTAATGAACTCGCCGGGCACAACTTCGATGCGGAATCGTTCCCCATTGCCACGGAAGGCAGTCCCCTCGCTGAAATCACGGAATGATGTCGGAATCTTTGTGATGTCGAAGTTGTTTTCTTCGAGCACGATCGAGCCGACGATACCCGCGTTACTGTTAACTCCGACGCCGAACATCAGACGTCCCGTCTGTGTTTCCGTGACGAAGATATCCAGGTCGGCCTGGCCCGACTCCAGAGCACGGCCATATTGCCCACTCAAGCCACCGTAGGGATCGCCCTTGGTGCTATTTTCATACAACGGGTTAAACGGCACTGGCTGACCGCCGTACGGTGGCGACTGTCCGCGGATCAAGGTGTTTGGAGCAACAGATTCAATCGGGGCAGTGGCGCGAGCATCGACCGGACGCACGAACGAGGGGCCTGTCCGGCGGGTGCCTGGACTCGGCTGCGTCATTCGCGGGTTCATATTAAATTGCGAAGGCGCCTGGCCTCGGGCGATCTGTCCAGCGAACGGATCCGACGATCCCTCCACGCGAGAGATCTTGATCCGCGGTGCTCCGGCACCACTGGGCAGGAACAACTGGCCTTTCAGGCGACTCTTGCTCTTATCAATCAGCAATGGGTCGGCGAGGTCTCCCGGTGAAACGAGCAACCGGTTCAACACAACCGTTTCTCGTGTATGCGGGGCTCCACCGGCTGCATCTATGTGAACGTTGACGCGTCGAATCGCGTATGGCTTGTCTTCGTCAACTCGATAAACCAGATCGACCATGCCCTCTTCGCCGGTTTCGAATCGTGGCACCGCATCAATCTTCGCAAACAGGCGACCCAGTTCGCCGTAATTCTCGCGCATCTCGGACACATCTTCATTCAGAAATCGCGCGTTGAAGTAGTCGCCTTCCCGTAAACGGAAGTCACTCAGCAGTTCTTCCGTTCCCAGAACGTTATTGCCGTCTACTTCGATGTGGCGAAGCTTGTAACGTGTGCCTTCGTTGATGCGGTAAGTGTATGTCAGCCCCCGCGTCCGTCGGAGAGTTATGTACGGGATGGGCAGGTGTTCCCACTTCGCGTTCTCTTTCGGGTTTTTCACCAGCCCGACCTTTGGAATCAGGTGGCTGTCGTTGCGGTCGGCCTCTTTCTCGACTTCGACGTCAAAGTAGCCCAGGTTGTGGTAATACTCCTTCAACGCCACGACATCTTCATCGATCGATTGACTGTTGTATTTGCCACCCAGCAATCCGCCCAGCGGTGAGAAGTTGACAAACGAGCCGAACAACGTGCGTTTGGTTCTCAGCTTGAGGCGCAGCACGGCGGCGCGGATGTCTGAATTGCCTTCAAAGCGAGTGTGTCGAACGAGCGTATACGGCCCTTCGTCAATGACGAGCACGATATCCCGATCGTCCCGATCTCCGCCTTTTTCCAGGTTGACTGATGCTTCCGGGTATGACTTGCTTTGGTAGAAACGCTCAATCTTACGCGCGGCCGCGCGATTCGTGGCGGCATCGAAAGGAGAGTCTTCTTCGATGTTGACCTGCTTGAGTAACTGCCGAGTCGAAAACGCCGTGTTGCCCCTGATAGTGATCGACTGCACGACCGGACGTTCCAGCACGCGGAACACCAGCACGAGACCACGATCCGTCATGCGATACCGACGCTCGACGCTGTAGAACCAGCGTGTGGCATACAACGCTCGCAGGTCTTCCTTGATCTGGCGTTCGTCGGCCGCTCGCCCTGGCTGCGACTTGATCCGCGCCATAATCTTGCCGACGGGTATCAGCTCATTTCCTTCAACCAGGATGTCGGTCACGACATCCTGCTTTCCGGCAGCGATGTTTCGAGCTTCCGGAAATGATGCCTCGCGCGGCGATTGCCCGCGCATGGTCCAAGGGCTCTTCCAACCGGGTTTGTCACCCAACGAACTCAGGGACTGGCAGCCGGACGAGAACACGAAAGTCAGTGCGCCGGCTAACAGGAATAGTGCGAAAAACCTGTTGCGTTGAAGCGCATGACGCGGGATCCGCGAGTGGATCATCGTGGGGCTCACAGACGAGAGAATGGATTGGCAGGGGTGTGCAAAGAGAGGTTTTGCATCGGAAGGGGCGGGATGTGTAGCCGAAACGCGAGAGTGCCTCAAGATGGTTTCCTGCAACTGCCGTTTCCAACAACCCGGCCAGGATTCAGCTTGGCCGTGCAGGAAATCCGCATAGCTGCGTCTCCAGCCTCGTGGTAGATTCCCGCCCCGTTCGGGCTTGAATCCCGGACAAAATCAACAGGTTCATGGAAGAACGAACCATGTGGAAATCACCGCGAAGGATCGCGCTCGTTTCGACAGCAGTCGTACTGACAGCATCCGGTGTTCTTGGAATCGCGTGGCTCGCAGACTGGCTGCCCATTCGATTGGAATCACCGCAGGCAGGAGAGTTCGCCGAAGGCGACGCAGGAGAGTATTCACTCGATGGCTTCACCGACCTGCCCAGCGGTCGTTTTGCGAATGCGAATGCTGGAAGCGGCGGGTCAACGGATGCCGGATACGCACTGGCGACGGATGATCCAATCTTTGAGTCGCAGTCCGAACCTGATTTTGGTACGGCGAGTGTCGGAGACGCGACGGCAAACACACCTTCAGACGCTCTCTGGCTGTTGGAAAGCACGACTGAACGGAACGCTGCGTCCGATATTTCCGGCAGTAATCGCGATCCCGGCACCGATCCGACGATGCCTGAACGGTTTCCTGCGATTGCCGCGGGTGAACAGCCCGCGATCGGCAACACCGGCAACGGAACAGGCCTGTTCAACCGGACGACGCAGCCACACGAAGTGGTCGATCAAGCCGTGTATGGTGGATCGCCCGATCGCTCCCGAGTCAATCTCACGTCGGGTGAATCGGCACCATCTGCACCGGGACAGGTTTTTCGATCGGAAGGACCACAAACATTACGACAGGCTCGTAGCTTTCCCACTCAGGTGGCATTCGTCGATCAGTCAGCCGGTGATGGATCGTCAGGACAGTCGAATGCGAATATCACCAGTGCTGAAAACGCGGGTGTTGATGCGTCGGTCTCGCCGACCCCGGCCCCGGCTGGTGTTGATCTGTCGGAAATCGACGCGCTGCTGGCATCCGGCGACTATGTCAATGCTCACAGACAACTCTCGACGATCTACTGGAACCAGCCGGAGTTGCAGCCGCAGATCATGGAGCGGCTCGATCGGAACGCGGAGTTCATCTACTTCCGCCCGCAACCACACTTTCTGGAACCATACGTGATCCAGACCGGTGACCTCCTGCAGCGGGTCGCTCCCCGTTATCGCGTGAACTGGGAATACCTTGCGGCCATCAACAACATCGACCCGCGGCGCATTCGACCGGGCCAGAAGTTGAAGGTCATCAAGGGGCCATTCTCCGCGTTCATCGACCTGAGTAATTTCGTTCTGACGATTCACTGCCACGGATTCTACGTAAAGCGTTTCCCCATCGGCATCGGCAAAGACGGGTCAACTCCGACCGGTCGGTTTACGGTGCTGGAACGCGTACCGAATCCGCAATACACCGATCCGAATGGACGCGTCATCGCCGGCGATGACCCTGCCAATCCGCTTGGTGAATACTGGCTTGATCTGGGTGACAGCTACGGCATCCACGGTACCATCGAGCCAGACTCGATTGGTAAAGACGCCTCGCGCGGCTGCATTCGCATGCATAACAGCGATGTGGCGCAAGTTTACAATTTCCTGGTCCGGGGCAGCGAAGTGTCGATTCGCCCATGAGCAGTCGTCAGGCCTCGCGCGACAATTCGTTGAACAGAGCCCGGTAGTAGTGCATGACTTTGACCTGGTCGGTTGTGCGCGGGCTTTCTGACAGGCAATAGCCCTTAAAGCCCTGTCCACGTAACAGAGTGAATAACTCGCGATACGGATACGCGGGATCGTACAGGTCGTGAATATGCACGACGTTGCCGATGCGATCCTTCAGCAGATCAAAGTTCTTGCGGATCGAGCCGTCGATCGGGTCACCCGGATTGCTGTTCCAGCAGGCGGTGACGCTGGGGTGATCGGCGATGTCCATGATCTTTCGAAAGATCCCGGGTTCTGATGTGCCTCGGCCGTGAACTTCGACTCGGATCTCCTGATCGTGCTCGGCGGCAAACCGACCGCACTCATTGAGTGCCTTGCCGATGCGTTCGAGTGTGACCTCCCGTTCCTCTCCCGCGATCAGTTTGTTGGGCCGGACTTTGACACCGGAGGCTCCGACATCGCGTGACAGCAGCAGGAACTTCTTCGTGAGTTCGATGTTCTGCTGCACGATGCCGTGATCCGGGTCCTGGTACTCGCAGGCCGAGCCAAGTCCGACGCACGTCACGGGCGAGTCCTCGAAGCGTTTTTTCACTTCACGGCGAGTCATCGGCGAGATGTCCGGCTCGACGCCATGCTTGTGTGTCGATCGCAACTCGACGCCCTCAAAGCCTGTCGTTTCACAATTGGCAATCAGCGTTGGGAGGTCCCAGTCGGCTCCCCACAGGTACGTCACCATTCCCAGTTTCATGAGTGTTCTCCTGAGGTGTGAATTCGCACGCATCATTGCGCGCATTGCGTTCCAGTTAAACCAACTGCCCCGGTTGTGCCGGCATCCGATCCGGTTGACCGGGTTCTGTTGCCCCCGGAATCGAGAGCGCCGCGGCATCGCCTGCCCCACGTAGCAAATCCGGAGCTATGTTGCCGGAAGAGTGGCGATCCGCGCTTCCAGGACGATCAGACCGTTTTTGAACGCGATGCGGCGGCGGATGGCGAACTCCGGCACATACCTTTCGACCTGTGAAACGCCATGACGACGAATCAGCACGAACAGCCCTTCGATTTCCAGCAGATGCCTGGCGCACCGAAGATTGAGTGGACGCGCGGCAGCATTGACTTTGTGCAGCTTGCATGGAGATACAAGGTCTGGCTGGCGGTCGGGCTGGTTTGCGGCCTGGTACTCGGCCATATGGCCTACAAACATGCGGGACCCGAGTACGAAGCGACCGAGAAGATCCTGGTTTCGAAGCGGTTCAGTGTGCCGATGCGAGACGAACGCGGATCGGACAATACTTCGGGCGAACGCGGAACACATATCGCGATCATCATGAGCCCGTTGATCGTGCAGAAGGCTGTCGAACGCAGCAACCTGGCGGAATTGCCGTCGTTGCGCGGGTCCAATGATCCGGTCGAAGATGTGCTGGATTGTGTCAAAGTGCAGCGCAGCGCCGGAGACGACCGATCCGTCGACAACGTCTTCGACATCATCGTCAAGAACGGTAATCGCAAAGACGCCATCGCCATCGCCGACGCGATCGTCGATGCCTACCGTGAGTACCTGCAGAACCTGCATGAGCGAAATGTGGCTCAGATTTCCGCGGACATCGCCGCTGCAACCGGCGATCTGCAGCAGCAGATTGATCAGAGGCGAAAAGAGTACATGCAGTTTCGCGCCCGTGCTCCGATCAGTCTGAAAGCGCCCGTCCGCGGTAAGAATGGTGAGCGAATCTCTATAGCCACGAACATCCATCAGGAGAATCTCGAAGCGCTCGACAAGGAGCGTCAGTTGATTCTCGTCAAAAAGGCAGAGACCCAGGCAAAGCTGCAGGCGATCGATGCGGCTATGGCGGCGGGTACGTCTCGCGAGGAACTGGTTGCCAGCATTCAGCTCTTTGCGGCTCCTCAAAGCGGCGGGGCCGGATCGAAGAAAGACCCGAAAACCGCACTCGGCGGGGGAGGCACTGGATCGCTCGATTCGCAGCTTCTGTCACTGATTCTGGAGGAGCAACGACTGCTGCTCGAGTTTGGTGAAGACTGGCCCGAAGTTGTGACGACGCGCACTCAGATCGCCACGATTCAGGAATTCTACCGACGCCAGGGTCTCCCGATTCCAGGAGCGGCGGTAAGAACTGGCGTACCGAATGCGCCGCAGAACCCGAATGCTCGTGGACCGCGTTCCGGCGAGTTCCGCACTGCCAGCGGGTTGGACATTGTGGATATCTATCTTGTCTCGTTGCGGCAGCAGCTTGGCGGATTCCACTTGCGAGAGCAGGCCATTGACCGGCTCTACGAACGGGAATCGGGAAAGGCACGAAGTCTGGCAGTGTTCCTTGAAGAGGATCGCCAGCACAACGACGCCATCGACCGACTTGACGGCCTGTGGCGAACCTATCAGGCGGAAGATTCGAAGCTGGCACTGATCATGAAGGAGCCAGGTTATACGCTGGAAGTGATTGCTCCGGCGCGCGGTCAGCTTTCGCTCAAGAAGATCATCAAGATGTATGGAGCCGGCGTCGTGGTCGTGTTGGGCCTGATCTGCGGTCTGATCTTTCTGATTGAATGGCAGGACACAACGCTCAAGTCCGTCGAGGAAATCCGCAATAGCCTGCCGCTGCCAATTCTGGGGACCGTTCCGTCGTTCCGTGTGGACGGGTTGCAGAAACACGGCAGTCCTTTGCAGAGTGCATTGTGCTACTACCATCGACCCGGATCGCCCGAAGCCGAGGCGTATCGTTCAGTGCGGACCGCGTTCTTCGTTTGTGTGAATGACCGGCAAAAGATCATTCAGGTGACAAGTCCCGAACCCGGTGATGGGAAGAGCACACTGCTGGCAAACCTGGCTGTGGCCGTGGCACAGTCGGGCAAGAATGTCCTGCTGATCGACTCAGACCTGCGGCGACCGACGATGCACAAACTGTTCGGACTGCAGCAGGATCGCGGAGCCACTGATGTCATGAGTGGGGACCTGGATCTGCTGACAGCCGCACAGGAAACGGTCGTCGGTGGCCTGTCCGTGCTGACGTCGGGCCCGCTGCCACCAAATCCCGCGGAACTGCTGGCGTCGCCGTCGTTCGAGAGTCTGCTGCAGGAGGCCGAGCGGGAATTCGACGTCGTGCTGGTTGATACGCCGCCATTGCTGGCGGTCAGCGATCCGTGCATTGTGGCTCAACGCGCCCATGCGCTGATTCTGGTGTTGCGCATGTCCAAGAATCGTCGTACCGCCGCAAAGCGGGCGGTTGAATTGTTGCAGACCAACAACGTGCCCGTCATCGGCGTCGTGTGTAACGGGACGGACGCCAGCACAGGCGGATACGACTACAGATCGGTGTACACCAGCGATGCACCAGTTGAAGTCAGACCCGTCCAGCGAAAGACCGAACAACTGGCACTGGTCGAATAAGCAGGCGGACAACTACAGCAGCGTTTCCAGCAACAGACGCAGCTTGCGCAGCTCCAGCGGGCGTATGTTGAGGTCCATCATGGCCGGATCGAAATCGATCGACAGCGTCCGCTTGTAACCTTCCCGCTGCAATTGCTGAATCAGGCGGGCATAGTCGACTTCGCCCAGCCCCACCTGCACCTGCAGTTCCTTCTCGGACGTGTCTCGCAACAGTGTGTGGTACACGTACGGAAAGACCTGATCCCAGGACTGCCCGCGGTGCGGTCCGCAAATGTAGAAACTGGGGTCGAGCGACAACCCGAGGCCACGGACCGACTGACACAGCTCAACGGCCGTATGCGGGTCTTCCGTCAGTTGGCCGGTTTTCGTATGGATCGAAACACGGACGGCTGCTTCGTTGGCGATGGCCACAAATCCCCGCAGCCGGTCAATCTCGGAATTGAATGGTGTCCCCAGTGGCGCAGCGGGAACGGTGATCTGCGTAATCTTCAGTTGCCGCGCGAGCTGGCACAGCTTCTTCATCAGCTCGGGATCCACGTCGTGTGCCAGGGTAAAGGCGACGGGCGTGATTCGGCTGACTTCACGACATCGGACGACGAATCCGTCCGGATCGGCCAGGACCTCCGACGGCTTGAGATGCTCGGATGACTCGTCCATCCACACATCAACGCGGTCGTATTCGAGATCAATGATGTCGCGACACGCTTGATCGAACGGCAGGTCCGAGAAGCACCGCGATGACGCTGCGATAAACACTTGGGCCACTCCTCATCAGCTCCCCTGGGGATCGTCGCCCGTCGCGACATGGCAAAAAGGAGCGTATCTCCTGTTGTGGCAATGAATTACAGATGTCCGGAGAATCCCTTCCGGCATAGCGGCTGGTAATCTACTGAGCCTGGGCCGACGCTGCAATACGGGTCAACTTTTATGGTTGCGTCGATTATCCGGCTCGCAGGGATTCTTCGAACTCGGTCAGCTCTAACGCCGATACTGAATACAGGAATTCATCGGAGAACCACGACTCCGCCTATGCACCTGTGATCGGAAGGATGTGACAGGATGTCGCGAACTGGACTCGTTGCGAGTTGTGCCCTCATCGGGCTGATTTCCGGCTGCATGAACACACAGGATGTTGTGCGCAGTCAGGGACCGGAAATGATGTCCTACGCGAACTCTCCAGGACAGATGGGAATGGGGATGCCTGGCCCGATGATGGGAATGGGTGGACATCAGGGACATCAGCATGGTCCAGGGATGGCGTGTCCGACATGCCCGCAGCCGCATCAGCAGGGCCAGGATTTCTGGCGACCCACACATCATCACACCTATGAATACAATCCGCCGACCGATCTGCGGTATCCGGACCCGAACCAGCCGCCAGCCGTGATGCAGTACCCGTACTACACGGTGAAGGGCCCGACGGACTTCTTCTATACCGGCGATTGATGCGCTGTCGTCACGGATCACTGGGCTCGGAGCGTGATGATGAACTCCGAGCCGCCACCTTCGCGTGAACGCATGAAGGCCGAGCCGCCATGCCGCTCGGCAACCTGTCGAACGATCGCCAGTCCGGCGCCTGTCCCTTCGACACGACGACTGACCGCGCGCTGAAACAGTGAAAAAATGCGTTCCCGGTATTCCTCGGAAATGCCAGGGCCGCGGTCACGCACGATCAGGCCTGTTTCGTCCGGATCGTCGACGGCCTCAAAGGGGGCGATTTCAATGTCCGGCGCAGTATCCGGCAGCGTGAATTTCAGTGAGTTGCCGATCAGATTCTGCACGGCCTGAATCAGCCAGCGCTCGTTACCTCGAATCGTCGCCAGTGTCCCCACCAGCTCGACGCGTGCTTCCGAACCCTCGATTTGCGGCTGAAGCTGCTCGATGGCGCGCCGCACGATCTCGTTGAGATCCACTTCGTCGGCCAGCTCAATAAGCTGAGCCTGCGATAGAGTCAGGACATCGTCCAGCAATCGCCGCATGCGATCGGATGCGGCGATGACGCGGTTCAGAAAATCCTTGCCCTGCTCGTTGAGCAGTTCGGCATTCGTCTGACTGAGGAGCATCGCAAAACTCTGAATCGCCCGCACAGGCTCCTTCAGGTCGTGCGACACAACATACAGCAAAGACGTCAGGTCACGGTTCTTGAGCTCCAGCTCTTCCTGAGCCTCCTCGCGAATGTGCAACGCTTCGACCTGTTCCGTCACGTCCCAGAACACGAGCTGTGTTCCGGCAATACTCCCGTCGTGGTCGTAGATGGGCGTCTTCAGGGTGTGGATGTGTCTGCGCGTGCCATCGCCCAGTTCGCTCGTTTCGACGAAATCAAGTTGCTCGCCCGTTTCGATAACCCGCTCATCGTCGGCACGATACTTCTCACACAGCTCCGGCGGTGAAAATGCGTAGTCATCTTTGCCAACGATCTCTTCCAGCGGCAGGCCGAACAGGTCTCGAAGTGCTTTATTCACGAACACAAAGCGGCCGTCCAGGTCCTTGCGAGCGACACACAACGGAACGGTCTCGACCAGCGACTCGTACAACGCACGAGACCTTCGCAGCTCCTCCTCGATACGGACGCGTCCAGTAATCTCTCGCTGCAGCAGTTCATTGGCCGCTTCGAGAGCAGCCGTGCGATCTGCGACGCGAATCTCCAGCTCATCGTTGAACGACTTCAGTCGCTGCTCGCGCAGACGGCGTTCGTTGCAATCGATGATTGTCGACTGAATTGCCGGTCGGCCATCCCAATTCACCAGACGGACCGAGTTCTCCAGCCAAACCAACGAGCCGTCCTTGCGTTTGCCCTGATATTCGTACCGTTCCGGGGCATCGCCACCGTTACCACGACTCACGCGATACGACTGCAGCCGCTCATGTTCGTGCGGGGCAACAAAGTCGAGCGTGGAGTCACGCGACAGGGTCTCGTCTACCGTATAGCCCAGCAGTCGGCACCAGGCTTCGTTGACAAACAGGGGACGGTCGTCGCGATGAATAATGATGCCCTGTATCGAACCTTCCACCAGATCCCGAAACCGTCGCTCGCTGGACTGCAGAGCCAGCCGCGCCTCGATTCGCTCTGTCACGTTTTCGACCAGCGACATGCGATACAGCGGCTCACCACCATCCGATTCCATCCAGTGGCCCGACAGACGCACCCAGACAATGCCACCATCCTTGCGGAGGTAACGTTTGCGAATCGTGAAATCCGGCTGAATTCCCGGAGTTGTGTCGAACGGCTCGCTGTCAGATTCGAGATCGTCTTCCATCGTCAGGTCGCGCGTCGTCAATTCAAAAAGCTCGTCTTCGCTGTATCCGGTTAACTGGCAGAAGGCGCGATTCGCGCGAATGAATCGCAGTTCGCTATCCACGAAACACAGGCCGATCGGTCCATCTTCGAAGCCGCGTCGGAAACGTTCCTCGCTTTCGCTGAGCGCATGCTCGGCCCGCCGTCGCTGCGTGATGTCGATGATCGACGCCTGGATAGCCGGCTCACCGCACCACTCGACCGGACGCACCAGATTCTCGATCCACAGAATCGACCCGTTACTGTGAACGGCGCGATAGTCGTAATTCTCTGGAGCCGGCTCACCGCGCAACCGAGCCTGCATGTACCCCAGCATGCGGTCATGCTCGTCCGCGTGGATCAGCGGAAGCACAGAGTCCATCTGCATCACTTCATCTACAGACAATCCGTGAATCCGCGCCCAGGCCTCATTAATCCACAGCGGCTTCTGATTGCGATGAACCAGCATGCCATGGATCGAACTTTCGACCAGACGACGAAAAGTCGCGTCGTCCGGTTGCGGCACGCTGTCGACTGTCTGATTGGATTGCAGAGTCATTGAGTAGAATTCTGGCCGGTGAGAGGCGGCGGCGAAATTAATCGTGCATTTGGCCGGTGGTGGATTTCACGATGGCAGCCGCGATAGCGGCGACAGCACATAGCTGCGGGCGTCAGCCCGCAGATCCTGCGAGCAAGGCCGTTCGAGCCGCGAAGCGGCGGCAGACACACCGTTGCGTCGTGCTGCCGCCGCTTCGCGGCTCCGTTTCTTGCGTGTTCGTTCGACCCCTGGCTCACGCCAGGGGCTATGTGCTGTCGCCGCTGACTGGATGTACGATCAATTTCGCTGCCGCCCCTAAGTTGATTCAGCACGTGCCGGGAACGTAGCCGGCAGGCCTGCACACAGAAACCGTTTCCGGTGAGTCTGGAATTGGTGTATCGGGCACTTGCCGCGCGAGTCAGAATAACCGCCGGCCGACTGGTTCCGCATCAGACTTCGGCAAACCGCAACATGAATGCGCAACTTCAGCAAACCGGGAATGAGACATGATTGTCGGCGTACCGCGTGAAGTGAAACAGGACGAATACCGCGCGGCGATGCTTCCGGTCGGCGTTGAAGAGCTGACTCATCGAGGCCATCGCGTACTGATCGAAACTGGAGCGGGAACCGGCAGCGGTATCCCCGACGACCAGTACTCGAATCACGGAGCTGAAATCGTTCCGGATGCCGCGACAGTGTTCGGTCAGGCCGAGCTGGTCGTGAAAGTCAAAGAGCCTCAGCCGTCTGAGTGGCCTCTGCTCCGACCCGGACAGTTACTCTTCACGTACTTTCATTTTGCTGCCAGCGAAGAACTGACTCGCGGAGTGCTGGCAACCGGAATCACCGCGGTCGCCTACGAAACACTTCAAGGCCGCAGAGGCGACCTGCCGCTGCTCACTCCGATGAGTGAAGTCGCCGGTCGCATGAGTATTCAGGAAGGAGCGAAGTACCTGGAGCGTCCGCAGGAAGGCCGCGGCATTCTGCTTGGTGGTGTTCCCGGTGTTCTGCCGGCTCACATCCTGGTTCTGGGTGGTGGAGTCGTCGGCAAGAACGCTGCCCAGATAGCGGCCGGTTTTCAGGCGGACGTCGCGATCCTGGACATCAGCGTCGACCGACTCCGTTATCTGGAGGACATCATGCCGGCGAACGTCAACACGCTGTTCAGCGACCGCCACACGATCCGCGAGCAACTGAGTCTTGCCGATCTGGTCATCGGCGGCGTACTCGTTCCCGGCGCCCGAGCACCGGAACTGGTCAAACGCGACGACCTGGCACTGATGAAGCCCGGCGCCGTAATCATCGACGTCTGCATCGATCAGGGAGGCTGCATCGAAACCAGCCGACCGACAACGCATTCCGAACCGACCTACATGGTGGACGGAATCGTACATTACTGCGTGACCAACATGCCCGGAGCCGTCGGCCGTACCAGCACCTACGCGCTGTGCAACGTGACGTTGCCGTATGTGCTGCAGATTGCAGAGCATGGCATCTCGCGAGCCGCCGAACGAGATTCGGGCATTGCCAGCGCAATCAACATGCACGCGGGAAAGATCACGAATCAGGCCGTGGCCGAGACGTTCGGGCTACAGGCCATACCGTTTGCGGCAACGTAGCCATCTCGCTCCGCTAGCAGTCCGTTGAAAAACTCGTAGGCCGGCAACAAGGAGCGATAGCGACGATGTTCCGGCAGGCTATTTCACGGGGGTTACTGACTTGCCGGAACTGCGCTTTGCTTGTTCCGGCCTACCGGTTCGGTTTTTCAACGGCCTGCTAGATGACTGCCCTACGCGATGATCTCTTCCGGGACGTGCCCGAAGACATCCGTCAGGCGGAAGTCGCGGCCGGCGTAGCGGTAGGTCAGTTGCTTGTGGTCCAGACCGAGCAGGTGCAGCGACGTCGCGTGCATGTCGTGGAAGTTGAACTTGTTTTCCATCGCGCTGATGCCGAATTCGTCCGACGCACCAAACCGTTGGCCACCTTTGACGCCGCCACCACACATCCACATGGAGAAGCCCGTCGAATTGTGGTCGCGACCGTCGTCGTTGCGCACCGCGGGTGTGCGACCGAATTCGCCGCTCCACATGATCAGCGTATCCTTCAGCATGTCGCGCTGTTTGAGGTCCGCGATCAGCGCGGCAATCGGCTGGTCGGTGGCTTTGCAGTTCGACGTGAGGCGTGCCTTCAGGCCCTTGTGCTGATCCCAGCCTTCGTGTGTCAGTTCGATAAATCGCACGCCAGACTCGGCAAAGCGACGCGCCATCAGGCAGGCGCGGCCGAATTCGTCGGTCGGACCGCCACCGATTCCATACTGCTTCTGCGTTGCCAGCGTTTCGTCCGAGATGTCCAGGACACGCGGAACAGCCGACTGCATGCGGAACGCCAGCTCATACGATTCAATGACGCCGTCGATCTGCGAGTTCAACGGCTGTCGTTGAGCAAGATCGCGATTGAGCGACTGCACGAGGTCGAGCTGTTTGCGCTGAAGTGCCGCGGGGAGTTGCGTGTTCTCGATGTTGCCCAGACTCGCTTTGCTGAGCTGACCGTCGATCTTTGTGCCCTGGTAGAACGCGGGCAGGAACGCGCTGCCGTAATTCTGAGCACCACCCAGTCGAGCGGGTGGTTTGATCGTGATGAAGCCAGGCAGGTCCTGACTCTCGGTCCCCAGACCGTACAGAACCCAGGCCCCCATCGACGGACGCACAAACTGAAAGTTGCCGGTGTGCAACTGAATCAGCGCCTGAGGGTGATTCGGGATGTCACCGTACGCTCCGTTGATCAGACACAGGTCATCGGCGTGCTTCGACAAGTGCGGGTACAGCTCGGAGATTTCGATTCCGCTCTCTCCCTGCGGCTGGAATTTCCACGGCGACGACTTCAGCTTGCGACCCTTCTGGCTGTTCAATGCCGTCCCGAGACTTCCCGGATTCTTGCCTTCGTGTTTCTTCAGCCCCGGCTTGTAATCGAACGTGTCGACGTGAGATGGTCCTCCGCGCATACAGAGGAAGATCACGCGTTTAGCCTTCGCGCCGAAATGCGGCTGCTTCGGAGCCAGCGGGTTTTCGAACGACGATTCTTTCGCCGCGGCTTCGTGAGCCAGTCCCGCAAATGCCGTGTAACCGAATCCGCATGAAACCGATTGCAGAATCTGTCGACGGGAAAATTCCATCATTGCCTGAGTCCTTGAATGGTCTGTGATCCGCAGCCCTGTTATCGGCGTATGCGGGAAATTGAAAATAGCCATAGTGGCACCATACCGTCAATGCCCCGTGGACCGTCCAATGTACCCAGCTCGATCCTGATTTCAGAAAGACGAGGCGGACGGCGTGTCAGACAAGGAACAGTCAATCCCCGAACCGGGACTCGGCAGCGCGGATATGTCCGCGAAGCACAACGAGATCGCCGAGCTGCGGCATCGACTGGAAACGCTGGAACGCTTCGGACCCGCTGACCTGACCGGTCGCTGCGAGTCGCTCGCAAAGTTGGAATCCGATGTCGTCGAACTGCTGGCTGCCCGCGACGACGGCGACGTGACGACACTCGGGCTGGGCACCATGCTCGGCTGGCTGAAGCACTGGCGCACACTGTGCGAGCGGAATCAACTGGAGGACTCAGCAGTCGAGTGTGCCCGGTTGGCGACCGACTCGCTGCAGCAGGCCGCGAGCGTCTGGCACGATCGCGTGCTTGCCGAATCCGAAACTGCTGATGCCGCCGCGCTGTTTCAGCATCTGATGCGAACGCGACAGTTTCTGTTCGACATCGAATCACGCGAAGGAGCGGCCACTCGCACCGAGCGCCCCGTTGAGGAATTGCGCGATGCATTGCGAGAGCACATGCAGACGCGTCTGACCGCCGAACAGCCGGACGAGGCACAGCTTAATCAATGGTCCGAACTGATCGTTGATCAGTGCGCCGCCATTCTGACTGCAATCGATGAACTCCCGCCGGACCGCGCGGCCGTGCAGCTCGAACTGGCCATTGATGCGGCCGGGTGGCATCTGAAACACATCGACAAGCGCAAGTGCCGGGCAACATCTCGAATCCGCGTGAAGCTGAAACGGCTGCGAGCCGAGCTGCAGGAACGGCGCCTGAGTGTGCGGATGGAATCGATCTTTGGCCTCCGGCTGGTGGCCTTTACTGAGCGGCTGATTCTGTCGCTGATCATTCTGGTGGTCGTGATCATGGCGACCGAGTGGACCGTCACGCTGCCGGACCGCACATTGTTCTGGCTCAACGTGGTCGACGCCGGCGCATGTGCCGTGTTCCTGCTCGAATTCTCCGTCAGGCTGTGTCTGGTCAGCGGGCGCTGGAGCTGGTTTCGGCGACATTTTCTGATCGATCTGATTCCGTCGATTCCGGTCGGGATGCTGTCGATCGGTCTGACGCAGGCAGATGTGCTGCGCGCCGGTCGACTGGCCCGATTCATTCGGCTGTCCCGACTGGTGCGTTATGTGCGCGTGCTGCGCCCGGTAATCCAGGTCGTGCGTGCATTCGGACTGATGGCTCGTGGCATCGACCGGCTGGTACGCGGACACAGTCACGTTCTGAATGGCAATGTGATCCTGTACCCGACGCTTGAAGAGACGCAGCGATACCTCGGTCGACTGCAGCGTGAAGATGTGGAACTGCAGACGCTGCAACAGCGGATTCTGCACGCATGGGGAACGTGCCTGTCCGAAGCCAGCGACGACACCGCACGAGCGAACGTTTCTACAGCGCGCGTCGCGTTTCTGACGTACACGTACAACGACAAGTTGATCCGCTTCGATGAGGGTGCCAGTTCGGCGAGCGGTGTGCGCGACATTCCGGCCCAGGCTCTGCTTGACCAGATGGAAGCGCTCGAACCAGCGCTGGTCGCACCGATGCTGGGTGAAGTTCTGACGGCTCAGTTGGCGGGAGTCGTACGCAGACTGGCGACGGCCCCATTTAAGTGGCTGCCCATCATTCGCGGACTGGTGCCGGGGAATGCAGCGGACCTCGATGATGTCACAGCCGTTGCGGCAGCGGCGCGGCGATCGGCCCGCTATCTGCGCAAGTTCTATGACACGTGGTTCTGGGCGTCTGATCTGTATGGCACAGTAACGCCATCGCAGTTTGTTGACCGGGTCGGCGCGCTGCTGGTGAAAAGCTCGTCCCGGCCGGCGTACCGACTGGCGCTGTTCGGCAGTGTCCTGCTGCTGACCGAGGGAATCTTCCAGGTGGCGACCCTGGATGCACTCGAGCCGATCCGACATTTTCTGAAGAACTTTGTCGGCACGACCGTGATGGTCGTCGGTGGCGTGTGCATTGTCGTGTTGTCGGTCGGCTGGTGGTTGCAGCGCGTCGCTCGGGAAGCCACCGAATTCTACGAACGCAGCGTGCTGGGCCAGTTTCTACTACTGACAGATTCGATTCGCGCCGAGCAACTGGATCGCGATGCCGGGCTGCTGTTTGATCGCGTCCTGATGCCGGACTGGCCGCACGGTGCCGCCGAGCCTGATCGTGAACAACGCGTCGCCGAACTGGCAGAGCTGCTGCGGAGTTCCATGACACATTCAGCAGCTGGAACGGCACGGGATGAGTTTCCATTCCTCGACCGTCTGACGCTGATGTACCGCGACTGGCTCGACGGAGCGATGTTCACGAAGTCGGATACTCGCGCGACGACTCAGATGCTGGGCAACACCGCCTTGCGGCAGCTACTGCTGACGTCACATCGACTCACTAAGAAGGACATGAAGGCCCTGTCGCTGGTCGATCTGGAGAATCAGAAGTCTCCATTCAAGGGACCATACCTGTGGTTCCAGTTCATCAGTCAGTCGATCGCGCATTCGGTGGCGTGTCTGCTGGTTGAATACAACCGTCGGGCAATTCCGCTGGACGAACTGGAACACTGCAGTGACGACTTGAAATCGGCCTATACGTCGTGGCTGGGAACGGCGACGACAATCGAAACCGACACGACAAATCCCAGCGAAGAAGAATCGAGATATGTGACAACGGCGTTTACGGCGTTGCACTTCCTGGATCCCGACGAACGACGCGAGGCGGAAGTCGAGTCGCGGTTCGGTCCGGCCGTGCTGCACCGCATGAAGATGGATCGCAGTCTGATGATTCGGCGGACATTCGGCACATTTCCGATGCACCTGCGTCCGCGAGGCGAACGAGTCGTCAATCTGTTCGCGTTGTACGAAGGCTGGATTGCTGGCGGTCGAGTATTTCTGCTGCCCCTGTTTCTGCTTTTCGCCGGCCTGAAGGGTCTGGGAAGACTGATTGCCTGGATCTACCACGCGGCTCAGGACATTCGTTACCCCGAGCGACGAGCCATCCGTATCGACGCAGCTCAGGCAGACTTTTCTGTGGCCGAGCGGAAGATCAACCGAATTCGCGGACCTGTCGCGGCGGCTTGTGCGAGATTACGGGCCGCTCTTGATCCGGCCTGGCTGGGGACTCCGTTGCCGGGCGAGCGGGCGACATTGCTACGAGGGTCGGATGCGGTCACGGACCTGCTGTTCCTGAAACTGGGACCGTCACTCGAACGCGTTGTCCAGGCCGAACGTCTTCGTTCGGAAGACAATATGCGTCGGCTGGGCCGTGCCCTATCCGATGGACTCCTTGAGAAAATCGCTCAACAACGGGGCCTGCCGGCTTCTGCCTTTTCGTCGCGCGTCCATTTGCGTGCGGCGGGAATCGCCGTGCATGCCGATCTGTTCGGAGTCCGCAGCCGCCTGTTCGCGCTGCCGCTGCTGCGGGAAGTCTTTGCGACAACGCAGGCGCGACCCCGGTGGAAGGATCGGTTCCGATTGCGCTTCCGATTGCGGTCAGCCTTCAAACGCTACTGGGCGACGCATGGCACTTCCGATCCCCTCACACGTCGTCGCGCGTGGCGAGCGACATTGACGAATGAAAACGGTGTCGACGCGGCGCTGCATGCATGGGCTGAGCATGGCGATGAGGTCGCCGCTGTGGGTGAGCAGTTGCTGGGCGATGTGCTGTCACACCCCGGACGCATTACCGAGCAACTCCTCGCACTGCGCACGATCCAGACATTTACAGTGCTGGATGTCCTGCACTATCGCGAGCAGATTCGCGAACTCGGCCAGTACGACATGTGATCTGGCACTCGGCTGTTGTGAGTGGCGAAGCCACACCAAAGTAGCCATCTCGCTCCGCCGAGATGAGCCGATCGCGGAAAAACGCATCGAGCCAGTTTCGCTCAGTCGTTTACGGCACGCTCCCGCAATGAGATGTTCCGGGAGATTCCCTGGCGTCTGGTCACGCCAGCTCATCTCGACGGAGCGAGATGGCTACTTTGTGTATAAACGACGGACGAGTCGTCCGTCCTGCAGGCCCTGCGAATCGCCTTGACTTGATGCGTACGGAGGCTCGCCTCGCCCGACCCCGGCGACGTTGAAACTGAGGCCTGACAGAGCACTCGAGTGATCTAACGAAAAGTCCGGGCACCCCGCGGCCTGAACCAGCCATTCCCCTCGAATGGTGGCCAGGTCGCGAAGTACCCGGAAGAGGCGACCTCACTCGCCAGTCTCGTCTTCCTGCGAAATCAGCAGGCGTTCACTTCATCCAGCAGAGCGTCAATGTGGACCGCTTCGCCGGCCTCGACACACAGGACATCCGCGAAGCCGTCCTGAGCGAAGAACTCGTCAACGCCGGCTCCGCCTTCCATGTAGTCCTCGCCATCGCCGCCGGTCAGCAGATCGTCGCCTGCGTCGCCGAAGATGCGATCACGACCGGCTCCACCATCGAGCACATCGTTGCCGTCTCCACCACGAATCACATCGTGGCCGTCGCCGCCCACAATCGTGTCGTCACCTTCACCACCGATCAGCGTGTTGTTGCCGGAGCCTCCGTTGAGGTAATCGTTACCCGGACCACCGTGCAGGAAATCGTTGCCCGCTCGGCCGAAGACCACATCGTCACCCTGCCCGGCATAAACCCGGTCGTTGCCACTACCGGCGTCGATCGAGTCATTGCCGCGATTCAGGTTGCCAACACGTCGCAGGTAGTTGTCGGCCAGCACGCGGTCGGTGCCTGGCAACGGCGTCGCTGCCAGTGAGTTCGGTCCGTCTCCCAGAACCAGATCGTGTCCGGCTCCCGAGTTGATCCGATCGTTGCCGCCACCGCCGACGATGATGTCAGCTCCGCCGCGACCGGCGATGCGGTCGTTGCCAGCACCACCGAAGATCAGATCGTTGTCCGGAATCTCTGGATGCCTTTCCGGAACTTCGTGCGGATCGATCTCACCGACAACCAGGTCGGTCAGTTCCGCGTCGAGATCGGCCAGGTCCGTCGTCAGGTCAGCCGTCGAGATGACCACGGGATCAGTCGGCATCGGCTGGGGATCGGTCGGATCGTCGCGTCGCTGACGAGGTCCGCCGACCATCGTGTCGTGTCCGGCTCCGCCTTCCATGTAATCGTGTCCGGCTCCACCGTGCATGACATCGTTGCCACGTCCCTGCTGTGAGAGGTCTGAGAGAGCCCAGTCGAGTGCCGTCATCGGACGCGCGTCCGTCGGCAGGAAGCCGTCGCCGAACATCCAGTCGTTGCCCGTGCCACCGGCCAGCGAGTCATCGCCGTTGGCTCCGGCCATCGAATCGTCACCGGCTCCGCCGTACAGCGCGTCGTTTCCGTTACCGCCATACAGAGCGTCATTGCCACCCTGACCCAGCACGACATCGTGGCCATTTCCGGCATGCACGCCGTCATTGCCGGCTCCGGCGAGGATCACGTCACGGCCGGCGCCGCCCCAGATCAGGTCGTTGCCCTCGTTCACGTGACTGAATCTCAGGATGTACTTGCGGACGTTCGTGCGATCACTCGGCAGGTTCTGCGGCAGACGGTTCGTGCCGTCGCCGAAGGCCCAGTCGTTACCGGAACCGGTGCGAATCTGATCGTCGCCGTCGCCACCGACCGCGATGTCATTTCCGACGCCTGTCCAGATGCGGTCATTACCAGCTCCGCCGAACACCAGATCGTTGTCTGTGACTTCCGGCCGTTCGGGCGGCAGCGGCTGTGGTTCGATTTCGCTGACGATCAAATCAGCCACCGCTGAGTCCACCACATTCGCCGTCAGCACGACCCGCGGATCAGCGGGCTCAACATCCGACCGATCCGGGTCCGTCGGATCGGTCGGCCGCCGGCGTGGTCCCGAGACGATCGTGTCATCGCCGCGTCCGCCTTCGATGAAGTCGTTGCCCGCTCCGCCGAAGATGACGTCATCGCCGCGACCCATCTGTGACAGGTCCGAGTTGACCCATTCGATCGGTGTCATCGGACGCGGTGTTTCGGACAGGAATCCGTCACCGAAGATCCAGTCGTCGCCCACGCCACCGGCCAGAGCATCGTTGCCGTTCGCTCCCGCCATCGAATCGTTGCCGGCACCACCGTGCATCGAGTCGTTGCCTTCGCCGCCATACAGAGCGTCGTCGCCACTCTGACCGAGCACGATGTCGTCACCGGCTCCCGCATGCACGCCGTCATTGCCGGCTCCGGCCAGCACGATGTCGTTTCCACCGCCAGCCCAGACCAGATCATTACCTTTGTTCTGCTGGCTGAACCTCAGCACGGCATGCCAGACTCTCGCAACATCCGTCGGCAAAGCGGTCGGCAGTGAATTCGGGCCGTCGCCCAGGACCAGATCGCCGCCGGCTCCCGTGTACAGGTGATCGTTGCCGCTGCCGCCAACCACAATGTCACCACCGGCGCCACTGTAGATCGTGTCGTCGCCCCGGCCGCCGAAGACCAGATCGTTGCCCTTGCCGGACGCGATGAAGTCGTCGCCGGCTCCGCCTTCAATGTAGTCGTGGCCTTCGTTCAGGTTGCCAACGCGGACAACGTATTCTTTGAACGTGAGGTCAGCGTCGGTGATCGGAGTTTCGGCCAGGCTATTGGGGCCATCGCCCGTCGCGTAATCCGTGCCGGCTCCAAGATGCACCGTGTCGTTGCCCGATCCGCCGGCCACGCTGTCGTCTCCGGCCATGGCGAAGACTTTGTCATCTTCGCTGCCACCAAAGACCAGGTCGTTGCCAACTCCGGCGTAGACCGCGTCGGCTCCACCACCCGCTTCGATGTAGTTGTTGCCTTCGCCGATTTCAGCCAGACGCAGCAGCACGTTTTCAGCGCTGGCCGGCGGCATGAGTGCGGGGCTGGGCAGTTCGTTCAGGCTGTTCCCGAGAATCAGGTCCGCACCGGTGAGTCCATAAATCGCATCGTTCCCGTCACCGCCGACAATGATGTCCGCCGTGAAACCGCCATACAGCACGTCATCGCCTTTTCCACCGAGAATGATGTCGAGTCCGCCGGCGCCCAGAACCTGATCATCGCCGTTACCACCCTCAATCAGCTCGCCGACCGCTCCGCCAATCAGTACGTCGTTGCCGTTTTCACCTTTGAGATGAGCGAACCCGAATCCGTTATGCACGATCGTGTCGGCTCCATTGCCGCCTTCGACGTCAACTGTGTCCGTCACTCCACCGTGGATGGTCACGGAATCGTCTCCACACAGCACATCGATGACGATCGTGTCGACCTGTGCGTCGGTCGCCGTGTAAGCCCAGGCTCCGTTGTCGTTGCTGATCGTGAAGACGATCTGTCCGATGGCCGTGTCGACGTTCACGGTGTCGGCGAGGTGAGTTCCCGTGAGTGTGGCTGTCCCGTTTGCGACATTGAATGTGGGTTCGGTGGTGAACTGGCACAGGTCCGTGTTGTCGATGGGAGCGACTTCCGCCAGCACGCCGCCAGCGGCTGACAGCAACGCACGTTCCTGTAGAACTTCCATTTGCAGTGGGCGAACCTGAGGTCGTCGGCGATTCTTCCGGGCTTTGCGAAACAGAGATTTTCGGCTGGGCTTGCGGTTTGACTTGCGGGACATGATTCATCGCCTCCTCGAGATGTGATGTGGTGGGCTGCCGTGGAGTCACGAAAGGGAGCAACCCGAACGAGGAGACGGTTAAGGCACGAACGGTGCCAATCACCGGCAGGAATCCAGATGTCTTACATAAGTGACTATCTAGACTAAGGTTAGAGCGTATTCCGTCTGTTTACTGAGATTGCGAATCTCTAGGAGCGCCTTGAAATGGGACAGATTCTGATTGCACGATGCGCCTTGTGACAGGACACTCGTGACCTGTTCTGGTCCGACGCCCGTGAAAGGCTATCGTGCTGGAAGTTCGTTTCAGGGTCACTGTTTGAGCCATCGCGGCCTCTGCGACCTTCTGTTCCTGATTGTCTGAACAGAAGATTGCATAAGGACGCGAAGCGCAGCCTGTTTTCGGGTTACGGTCAGGCAGCGTCCGGGTGCCGGAGATGTGTCGTGTCGTATGCTCTTGTCCAGCTCAACGGGATCACACCGGGAACCAGCATCGAACTGGATCCGGAGGGCCCGCCGGTCACGATTGGGCGAGATCCGCAGCGGGAGTTTCCGGTCGACGATCATTTGTGTTCCCGGCTGCACTGTCGGCTGTGGTTCGACGGGAGCGGTTGGCGAGTGGAAGATTGTGGCAGCCGGAACGGCACCTATGTGAACTCGCGGCAGATCGACGTCGCGCTGCTGCATCCGGGCGATGCGATTCGGATTGGTGACCGGCTGATGGTGTTCATCGAGCAGGGTGAGAAGCTCGCCGGCTCGGGCTGGCAGCCGGCTCTGATGGAGTCGACGACCTTTCTGGCTCGCGTGCCGAGTGCCGAACAGAAGGACGCCGTCGTCGGTCAGCTCAAGGGAACCGGCAATCCGGACTCGGTCCGTAACGCGGCGATTCTGTGTCGACTGGCTGGTGAGCTGCACGAAAAAGACAGCGTGTCTGCCATCGTGACGCTCGTCGTGAAAGCCCTGAAAGCTGGAACACACGCAAACGCGATCGTTGTCTGGCTGAAGAGCCACAACGGGCGTCTCAAGCGTTACGGCGCAGAGCTGAATGACCCGCCCGAATCGCCTTCGGCGCTGGCAACGCTGGCCATGGATCAGGAGGACGCTTTGCTGGTCTCGCAGCCGGAAGACGAGGCAGCGGGTGTCAGCCTGGAATCAACGGTGATTGACGGCGAGACCCCAACCTCGGCGATCTGTGTCCCGATCCCGTTGCGGTCGGGCTGTCGCGGCGCGATTGAGTGCCTGCGCACGAACCCGGCCGACCCGTTAACGACCTCGAATCTTGAACTGTGTATCGCGGTGGCCCGGCAGACTGGTCTGGCGGTCGAGAATCTGGAGTACCGTGAACAGCTCGAACAGGCCAACGTACAGCTTCGCCGCGAGATCGTTGGCCGCTCACGCATCGTTGGCGAGAGTGAGCCGATCCGAAAACTGCTCGACATGATCTCGCGCGTGTCGGCGACTCAGTCGACGGTGTTGATCTGTGGAGAAAGTGGTACGGGCAAGGAACTCGTCGCACGCATGATTCACGACTCCAGCGATCGTTCCAGTGGTCCGTACGTCGCCGTGAACTGCGCCGCCTTCAATGAAGCGCTGCTCGAAAGCGAGCTGTTCGGGCACGAGAAAGGCGCGTTTACCGGAGCCGATCGACGCCACAGCGGGCAGTTTGAGCGAGCGCATCGCGGAACGATCTTCCTCGACGAAATCGGTGAAATGAGCCTCGCGTGCCAGGCCAAGCTGCTGCGTCTGCTCGAGGGACATCCGTTTGAGCGACTTGGCGGGACCGAACCGGTCAAGGTCGACGTCCGCATTGTCGCGGCCACGCATCGCCATCTGCCAGATCGCGTCGAGGCCGGAAACTTTCGCGAGGACCTGTACTTCCGACTGCGCGTCATCGAGTTGCCCGTTCCTCCGTTACGTGAACGCGGTGACGACATCGTGCTGCTTGCAGAGCATCTGCTGGAGCACTTCCGCCATCAGACCGGCCGCGGACCGCTGCGTCTATCAAATCAGGCGGTCGTCGCGCTGAAGTCTCATCACTGGCCCGGCAATGTCCGCGAGCTGAAGAACGCAATCGAACGGGCCACTGTGCTGGGAGCCGGCGATGAGGTGCTGCCAGAAGACCTGGGGCTTGCGGACGGGCCCCGTGGACCGTCGTCATCAGAAGCTGACGACCCGCCGCAGAAACCCGAGCCTATTTCGCTCCTCGATGCCGAGCTACAGCACATCCAGCGCGTCCTTGAGCAGTGCGGCGGCAATAAGGCGAAGGCCTGCCGCGTACTCGGAATCGGCCGCGGAACGCTCTACAAAAAGCTGAAAGAGATCGAAGACCGTTCGTAGTAACCGCATTCATGCGGTTCGATGGCCAGCGTTCGTAGTAACCGCATTCATGCGGTTCTATGGCCAGCAAGCCTCGGTCACTCCCGAGCCGCCCAGGCGATGGCCTGCGGAATTCAAGACCGCGTGCGACCGCACAAGTGCGGTTACTACGAACACCACCGATAAACAAAACGAGCCGGCGGGGTTAAGCGCTTCCCCGCCGGCTCGTTCCGTTCGCTCAAGCAATTGGCCCGCACAGCTTGAAGCATCGCAGGCTCACACCTGCGTATCCGAACGGCAGGCCAATCCTTGCCTGCCATCACCCGAGGACCCTCAAAGAGCCCTCAGGGGATTCTCAAAAATCAAACCAGCAACCCGCCGCCGACACCACTCGAACGACGGGTTGCCGAGCCCGCAAATCAACTGTCAGGTTGCCAGACTTCGAGCCGTCGTTCAAGACCTTTTTCTCCAAATACCGCAATCTGCCTGATCATCTCCTGCTCCGCCTGTTTTCGAGGCAGTGAAATTCTGAATCCAACTCGGTACAAACGGGCCTTCGCAGCACCTTGCAACTGACGCACGTCAATCAGGGAATCACGAATGAGCCCACTACGAATCATGAGCACATTGGTCGTCTCGATGCTGTTTGCGTCGGCCGCGCATGCACAGAGTCTGCTGCTCGTCAGTGCATCGTACGGAAAGAACGTCATCGCTCTGTGCGAACGGGACGGCACGGTTCTCTGGAAGTTCAAGACTCTGGGCGGCACGCGAGGTCATGCCGGCCATCACGAAGTGCAGATGCTCGACAACGGTAACATTCTGTTCCACGACGACTGGAACACGGTCAAGGAGATGAAACTCGATGGCAAAGTCGTATGGAGTTACAAGAGCTCGAACGTCCATGCGTTTACCCGACTTGCCGATGGAAACACGATGATCGCGGAATCCGGAACTGGTCGAATCATCGTCGTAGACCAGGACGAGAAACTCGTCAGCGAAACGCCGCTTGGTAAAGACGGACGCGGCAGCACGCGGCAGGCAGAGGTTCTCGACAATGGCAACTATCTCGTCTGCGCCGAACGTCCCGGCACGGTCACGGAATACAATCCCAAAGGCGAAATCGTGTGGGAGTACAAGATCAACACACGCGTGTATGGAGCGATCCGCCTGAAGAACGGCAATACACTGATCTGTTCTGGATCAGGCAATTCGGTCGTCGAAGTATCGCCAGAAAAGAAGGTCGTCTGGGAAATTAAGAGCAAGGTGCCGGACACGGATATCACGCTCAAATGGACGGCCTGTTTGAAGGAACTCCCAAACGGTCACTTGCTGATCGGCAACTGCCACGCAGGCTCCGACAGCCCACAGGTGTTTGAACTCGACAAGGATCGAAAGGTCGTCTGGGAATTCAACGAGTACGAACTCGTCGGAAACGGACTGGCGTGCTGGGATTATCTCGACGCAGATCAATCCGCCAGGGTGCGCAAGAGTGTTGCGGCGCTTTCCACGAAGTAGTCAGCATTCACGACTGTTTGGACACGGAAACCTGATACAAGCCCGAAGCGCCAGCGAGTGAATTTCTGGCAAACGTCGTTCACTCGCTGGCGCTTCGGGCTTGTAGGCGTTTCGATCTCTAGACCGAACGACGGAATGGCATCATGACCGTGACTCGAGCGCTCACCACGAGTTTGACACTCGTCGTAGTGACCAGCGTCTCTTACTCCCGAGCTGCTGACTGGCCCATGTGGAGACATGGGCTGACACGCAATGGCTCATCGCCTGAGAGTCTGCCTGCGGAACTCAAGCCACAGTGGTCGCGGGAACGGCCCAAACCGAAACCAGCCTGGCCTAACGAGTCACGCCTGCACTTTGATGCAACCTACGAACCGGTCGTGTTTGGAGAGCAACTCTTCGTCGGCTCGATGGTGGATGGCAGTCTTGTAGCGTTCGACGTTGAAACAGGCCACGAGAACTGGCGTTTCTACTCCGACGGTCCCGTGCGACTTGCACCGGCTGTTGCTGAAGGGAGAGTTTACTTTGGCGCCGACGATGGGTTTCTGTACTGCCTGGATGTGAAATCGGGAAAGCAACAGTGGAAGCTGTCAGGGGCACCCGAGGATCGCGGACAGCGACGCCACCTTGGAAACGGACGGTTGATTTCATTCTGGCCCGTTCGCGGTGGGCCCGTGGTTGATGACGGAGTGGTTTACTTTGGCGCCGGCATCTGGCCAACCATGGGCGTCTTCGTTCGAGCGGCCGATGCTCGGACAGGCGATGTCATCTGGACCAACGGCGATAGTCACGCGATTGAGAACCTGCGGATCGACCATAACTACTCGCACGAAGGCGGCATTTCTCCTCAGGGACATCTCCTGATTACTAAGGACATGGTGGTCGTCCCCAATGGTCGTTCGATGCCGGCACGACTCGACCGCAAAACCGGCAAGCTGAAATACTTCGTGCAGGGTTATCGAAACGGTGACAGCCGCGTGTCCATCAGCGGCGACATGGCCCTGGTTGGAGCGACCGGCGTCGTCAGCATGAAAGACGGCCGCGAGATCGCCAGCCTGTGGGCACAGGCCGGCGATAAGGCACCGAAAGGCTGGAGCTGGGACTGGGATCTCTTCGAGGCTCCGTTGCTTCCGTACAAATTCATCCCCGCTTGCGACTACCGCTCAGCCATTTTCGAGGGCGTCGCTTACGGAGTCGAAGACGGGACGGTCTGTGCCTACGACCTGAGCAACTCTCAGGTCACGCGCTACGAGAAACAGCAGAACGGCCGCGACCTGAAGCCCGCTCGCTGGGACGCGCCCCTGAAGTGGAAACTGGCAACTCCATACGCCGGAAAGAAACTGCAAACAAACAGCGTGGTTCTTGCCGGAGGTCGCATCTACTCGCACTGCGGGCAAACGCTGATCGCCATTGATCCGCCAATGGGCGATGACAAGACCGCGACCGTGGTTTGGACGCACGAACTAACAGAGGTTCCCGGTAGTCTGATCGTTGCCCATGGACGACTGATCGTCTCAACTCTGCACGGCACGTTGCATTGTTTCGGCGAGTCGGACTCGGCACCGCTGGCACACCGTCTCACGCCAGAGTCCATTACATCACAACAGAACGATGCCGGTGA
This sequence comes from Planctomycetota bacterium, assembly GCA_963579025.1. Taxonomy (GTDB): domain Bacteria; phylum Planctomycetota; class Planctomycetia; order Planctomycetales; family Planctomycetaceae; genus CAUZFZ01. The sequence continues at coordinate 50,156 of CAUZFZ010000040.1, forward strand.
TCTGGTGAAGTCGATACTCGCCGAATCAAAAGTCGCGGACGGCTATGCGGTTGTGGCAGGAATCGGCCAGGAAGGTCTGATTGAAGAACTGCTGCTGCAATCACAACTTCGAGTCATTGCCGTCGATGCTAACTCTGATCGAGTGAATGGACTCCGACAGCGGATGATGACGAACGGCGCATTCTCAGATCGATTGCAGTTTGTCATCGGCGACCCGAACAAAGTCGATCTGCCGCCGTATCTGGCCAGTCTGCTGATTGTGTCCGACGACACCACTGTGAAACTGGACTCGGACGCGCGAGTCAAACGACTGTTTGAAGTCCTGCGTCCGTACGGCGGCACAGCCTGCATCGTCAGGCCGAAAGACCAACAAGCCAGCGTACTGCGGCATGCTTCGCCGGGAGTTTTGTCCGGTGCTAAGACGGCCACGACCGATGATCTGGTCATGCTGACACGAGCAGGACCACTAAAAGGAAGTGCGATCTGGTCTCACGAAACGGGCGACGCGTCTCGGTCCTTCTACTCACGTGACGAACTCGTTAAAGCGCCTCTGGGTGTTCTCTGGTACGGAGACGGTCCGGATCACGGGTTCTACAAACGCAAGGACTACGGTCACGGAGTCAAACCTCAGGTCGCTGGCGGACGCATGTTCGCGCTGCAAATTGCATCCAGCACACTGCATGCGGTGGATGCATACACCGGACGTCTCCTGTGGACGCGAAAAGTCGGTGGCTCGGCTCGCTATGTATCAATGCCGGAAGCCGTCTACGTAGGCGATGAGCGAAACTGTCTCGTACTGGATTCCGCCAGTGGCGAGATAATCAACACGTTCGCGCTGGATGTTGGGCGTCCCGCTGATGCGTCAGTCAGCGTCACGGACGTACGAGTTGATGGAGACGTCGTTGTTATTGCCGTTCGATTCAACAAAGAGAACTCGATTCCCAAGGGCCGCTGGAACAGTGAGTTGATCGTGTGTCTCGACCGCACGTCCGGCACACAGTTGTGGCGCCGCGCGGCAGAACATCGATACAACACCGCGTCGCTCGCGATCGCCCAGGGCAAGGTCTTCTGCATTGACTCGCATTCGCCAGAGGCGATCGGAGCCATGAAACGACGCGGCATCGAAGTTGGCAAGCTGCCGTCCACGCTGCTGGCACTTGATGCTCGAACCGGTACGGAAGTCTGGAAGAAAGTCTCGACGCAGCAACCGGCAGTCATGGACACACTGCATTTCATGAGTCTGCGAACACGCGATGACTGGCTGGAGTACTCCACTGACCACGATCTGGTTATCGCTGGAAAAGGTGAATTTACTTATGCCGTCAACGCGTCGACGGGTGACGATGTGTGGCAGGCTCCCAGGCGTGGCAACCAGCCGCTGATCCTTGGCCCGGACACCTTCATCAATCAAGCGGGACACGCATACGAAACGAAGACGGGTAAGCTGCTCAACGGTTCGGCACTGTTTCGGCGAGGCGGTTGCAATTACGCGGTTGGCAACATGAACCTGTTGTTCCTCCGCTCCAACTGCGCCGCATACGTCGACGTTAAGAGTGGAAAGCAATTCAATCTGCGAAGTCTCCGATCGGGCTGCAGCAACAGTCTGGTGGCCGCTGACGGGCTGTTGAATGTCCCCTGTTTCTCCGTCGGCTGCGTCTGCAATTACCCGATCCAGACTTCCTTCGCGATGCGCCACATGCCGGAAACAGCGGCCTGGCATGGCCACACGCCGATTAAACTTGAACTTCCCGTCACACCTGACAAGAAGTGAACAGCATGTCAATAAACCGAAGCCATCAACCTGGAGGGCTGAGTATGTCGAACGAAAAGCTGGCGAATCGGAAAAACACCGGAGTGAACCGTCGCGCATTTCTGGCGGCATCGGCTGCAGCTCCGGCGGCGTTTCACATCGTTCCGCGACATGTGCTGGGTGGACCCGGCAACACACCGCCCAGCGAGACCTTTGGCGCGGCGCTGATTGGCGTCGGGGGGCGAGGTCCCGGAACCTACCGCGACCTGAGTAACAAGCACGGACTGGCGATCCGTGACATCGCCCAATGCGACGTCAAATGGGTCGGCAAGGCAGACAACAAAACTCGGTACACCGATTTTCGTCGCCTGCTGGAACGGAGCGATCTCGACATCGTCGCGATCGCCACGCCTCCACACTGGCACGCTTTGATATCGATTGCAGCGATGGAAGCTGGCAAGGATGTGTTGTGTGAAAAGCCGATGACTCGATTCGTTGGCGAAGGTCGTGCCGTGGCTGACGTCGCCAAACGAACCGGGCGAATCTACCAGATCGGTACGTACGGTCGTTTCGGGCGTCAGTCCCCCAATGACCTGCAGACTCGCAAAATCATGCGAGCAGGCCTGGCCAAAGGCAAAGGCGTCCGGCATGTGAATCGCGGCGGACTCAAGGTGAAGCAGTGGTCTGGACCGCTGAACGTCACGCCGCGTGAAGTCCCGGCGAGCCTCGATTGGGACTTGTACTGCGGACCATCGCCATTGAAGCCATTTCACCCATCGCGGTTTGGTGGGATGCATCGCGGCTACTGGGACTACGACGGCGGTGGATTGGGCGACATGGGCCAGCACAAATTTGATCCATTGGCGTGGGTCCACGGCTGGGACGAAACACTGCCCGTCGAGGTCGAAGCGCACGCGCCGCCGGCCCATCCCGAAACAACCGGCATGTGGGGCTGGGTCCGTCTGAAATACCCGGACGGCTCTGAGTTGGTTCTCGAGAGTGGTGAATGGGGTGAACCCACAGGACTTGCGTCGCGGGGAATCAGTCGCAACGACCTGTCCGAAGTCGAACGGACGCAACTCGACGCACTCCCTGATCCGGAACCGTTAATCGGTTTCGGCGAAGCGGTAAAAACACGCCAGCAGGCGGGGGGCCACGCTGAAGCCGCTCATCGCACTGTTTGCATCATGCATCTGGCGAATATTGCGATCCGGACGGGCCGCACAGTTCACTTCGATCCTGACACCGAACAGGTGATTGGCGACGAAGAAGCGAACCGATTGGCGCACCAACCCATGCGGGCGCCCTGGCATCTGTAGAGAGAACTCCTGCCGAATCTCACTTCCCACCGACGGAGCCAGCGCAATGCCGATTGACCAACTTCTCAAGCGGATTCCGGATCTCGATCAGTCGAAGATGCCGGCCGTGGATCCAAAACAGGCAACCAGGTTGTTTGACGATCTTCTGGCTGGCGGTGAATCAAACATTGTTGCCCTGGTGGATGCACTGCAGGAAACGGACGATGGAACGGACTATCGTGTCCGGTTCTGCCTGCACAACCTGGCGAAGGTCGTCGCGGGTGAAGGACGCTCAGCCCAGCGCACGGTGTTTGTGCAAACGCTGGTGTCGCAACTCGGAGGCGAGCGTCACGCAGCCATTCAGACATTCCTGGTGCAGCAGTTGCAGTGGATCGGCGGCAAGTCAGAACTTCGACCATTGGCCGCGCTGCTGGAACATGCGGATGCACAGCTCTTCGACGCGGCGCTCGCAGCGATGGTCGTCAACCGTTCCGACGCCGAGCCGCTTTTGCGAGACGCCCTCAAGCGTGCCAACGCCGTGCGACGAGGTGCCATCGAGAATGCTTTGGCGCAAATCGGTTAAGTCCGAACAGCGGTGCGAACTTTCCCGCGGCAATCGTGTCGCAACGGGAACGCAATTCTCAATCGAAAAGGCAACGGCGATGAAGACGACGTTCCGGCTGTGAAGAGCACATTCAGGCTGAGACTCCCTGCGGACTCTCAAGCCTCTTCGGGCGCTGGCAATTGCTGGCTACCGACCTGCCTGCTCTGCATATTCGGAACATTGCCATGTCTTCGCGCAATCGCAAGCCGCGCGCCAAACGGCAGCTTGATCAGCTGATCCGTAGCTTCGCTCCCGCCATCAGCACGGCTCATCAACCATTCTGGCGATTGATTACCGCCATTCGGTCATCGTCCAGGTTGCTTGTGCCCGTCCCGAATCGCGGGCATTACGACCCGAGCGACATTGAGCGAATCGTGCGTGCCTGTGCGCGCATGGCGAAACACCGGAAGGCATGGCGCCGACAGCCGGAACAGTGGACGGCACCAGACGCCAATCCGTTCGTGCAGTTTCGATCGCTCGTCAGTCATCTGTTTGACGAGTACACAGTGCCTCGGTTTATGGCGTCTGTCTGGTTGGACGACTATGTCAAGCCTTGGGAGCTTGACCTCTATCTACATCTCGCGGCCGGTCGCAGTCTTCGTCAGTTTCGGTCACCCGTTTCTATTCCCGTCACCAGGCGAGCGGCGGCCCTGTTCATGCAGGCTCCGGACGATTTGCGGCCCATCGAGGCGATTCGCTGGGCACAAATTCGATCCCTCGGTGGTGACGACAGACTTGCACGTCTTCTGCTGTCACGAACACTGCTCGCGGGACCGACGGAGCATGAGCCGTTCTGGGAGTCCGTCATTCGGTTTCTGGTGGCGAACACTCCGATTCCCGCTGACGTTGTTGTCGCCGTCGTCTCGTTTATTCATCAGCAGCGATTTCAGCCAGCCGAAACGGTCTGGGGCCGAGGGGCCGGCGAGCAGTCTGTTCAGCCGGACTTCTCTCTGCAGGGCCGAACATTGATGTCGCTGCGGCGTCACATGGCCAACTGGAGAACGGAGCTGCTGCCCAGATTCCCGCAGGTAATCTCCTCGATGCCGAGCTGGACACCCAGCCCCATCAGACCGTTTCGATGCGAGACGGGCGACACACTCTGGACAATCGACGAGCTGCTAACTGACAGAGAGTTGCGGATCGAAGGCAGCATCATGCAGCACTGTGTGGCGACGTATATCAGCGACTGTGCGCGCCGCGCGACTTCAATCTGGTCAATGAAAATGCAACAGGGCGAGCGGCGAAGGCGAGCACTTACGATCGAGGTCCTTCCGAATAGCCGGATCGTCTGGCAGGCCAAAGGCAAAAAGAATTCGGACCCAAGTGAATTCGCGGGGGAGATACTGCGCCGCTGGGCTGATCAGGAAGGGCTCCAACTGAGGGCGTGAATCCGAACCCGCATGAACCCTGGCGACGGACGTATTGCTACTTTGACTCGCGGAATTTCACTGCTGGATCATCAAACACACGGGACTAAGAGAACCGCCCAGGACACGGAACCTGCTGTTACCAACCGCGTCAGTCGTGCTCTCTACTCAAGAGCGTCCATGTCCACGGCGTCCTGCGTCGTTGAATTGTCACGCCTTCGCGACCACAGCGAGCCGAGTAACAGGACGATGAAGCTCGACTGCCAGAGTACATATCCAACTTCCAGGCCTCGGGCACCGACGAACAGCAACAACGGAGTGGTCGCAGCGAGCGCGACCGCAACACCTGCCGCGACCGACGCAGCGGTGTATTTGCGAACCCCGAACAGTACGAGCGCAACCAGGAACACTGGATTCGCGGCCCAGGCCACGGTGAATGGTGGGATCCAACCGAACAGCAATGCCATCCAGCCGATGGGTGTCCCGAATCGCATACCCGTACAGACCGTGCCGCCATTGTCGAAATAGACCGTTGGTGAAACACACGCGACGGCGTAAATGGCCGCAACGGCCAGAAGAATCCCAATGTCCTGCAGTGGTTTAGTCATGTGAAGCTCCTGCATTCGTTTTGACGAAAAGCAGGGCGTAAACAGAATCGGAAGACAACTTCGAATCTGTCGAGAATAGCCATAGTCGCCAGGCGACCGGCAGAGAGGGTGAGGCTCCCGCCGAGCCCCCGCCCCGTGAACGTCCAGTACGGGAACAAGTCAGTTGCTCTAATTCGTCGCGGAAAGCACAGGTTCGAGCAGTGTGTAAAGCCAGTCCCACGCGTTCGGGAAGATTGCGCTGATTACCACCATGATGGCGGGTGCCAGCCAGGTCAGGGTGCGGAACCAGAACTGCATGTCGTACTGCCTGCCCGTCGAATTCTGGCCCTGAATCCGACGCAGGAACTCGTCACGGTCAAATTGCACCGTGACCCACGTGGCCATCAACGAGATCGTCGCCACCATGATCATCGCCAGTGACGTGAGCAGACTGCGTGGCTGCATCGGATACGACAGCACCGCCATGAGAAACAGTATCGTCGAGAACATTGCCGTCATCAGCAGATGCCTCAACTGAGCGGCGTACCCCGTGATGTAGGCGCGGATCTGAATCGCCGTCAGTTCCTCCGCGCGGTTCTTCCAGCCTTCGAAGCCCGTCTCGTCGCCACTCTTCTTGAATTCCGTATCAATTGAGCACGGATAATTCTCAAGCACATCGCGTGTCGTCCATTCGTGTAACAGTCCATTCCACAACTGACTGCCGGCCCGGTTCAGCATCTCGATTGTGGCCGTCATCGTTGGCAACGCGGAACCACCCTGCTCGTCCAGCCTGCGCAGCTCCTTGAGGTCTGTCGCGAATTGTTTGTCAACCGACGTGAACTCGGACGGCGTGAACACCGGCCAGCTTCCTGTCGTCAGTTCTGCCTTGTGGTCTGCGGCGTGATCCGCGAGTTCCTGCAGGTATTGCACACGAATGCGCAAGTGCGACTGGTGCGGCGAACGCACTGCCAGGAAGCGGCCCAGTACAGAACGGATTCGCTCGGGGACGCGTAAGAACGCAGCCGTCATGGGCAGCCATGCGATCTGACGCAGCAGCTTGCGCATCAGCCAGATCATCCAGCCGAGTTCCCAGATCCAGTAGATCCAAATCACGATCAGGAAACTCAGCGCCCCCCACAAAATCAGAGTGTGGCCGCTGCCCTCGAAGCAGGACGTCGCTTCCTGAGCGATCAACGTGAGCACGATAATTGTCAGTAGAAAAACACCACCGAACGCGGCACCGGCGGTTGTTCGCAGTGCCTGGCAGGGATCGAGCAGAACGTCCTCGATCGCGTCCTGGGTCCTGTTCAGATCCTGGATCGCTTCCTCCAGTCCAGTTGTCTCGATCGGGCAGGCATCGCCACATGGCCACGGCGGCATTGGGCGGCTGCGGTCCATTGTGAATAAGCGGGCCAGTCGCGAAAGGACCCAGAAAAGAATCGCCGCGATCACCAGCGAAGCAGGCACGATCCATGACACACCACTCGTGACGCGGTACGTTCGTTCGAACCACAGAATGTGCTGGCCGGTCAGATCGGATGCACGGCTCAGTGCGAGCGGCAGCTCAAGCATGCCGGCAACGAACAAGATCGCCAGAAAGTGGACCAGGCCACCGGTCACCAGCGTCCACACGTGCAGAGCACTGGCTTTGTCAGTGTAGGCGGCACGCACCGGGACTTGAGGAACGCCACCCGCGCGATACCCGCGAACCAGACCGGCATCCTCGCGCATGTCGTACATCAATCCGCACATCTGCGATGCCAGCCATGTGCCAATGATAAGCTGCGTCGCAAGGACGGCGTGCGAAAGGTAGCGTGAGCTTTCGAAAAACAGACTGGCTCCGCTTCCGATCATCACCAGCACAACAACCACCGCCATCAGTCCAACGCCGACGGATGTTCCGGGCTTTTGTTCGACCAGCTGTCGGCGCCGGTACTCGAGGATCAGAGCTGGGCCGCCGGCCGCGGCAGCGATGACCAGCAGGACGAAGTTCTGAACCGAGTCCAGGGAGTTTGATTGAACGGCATCGACCAGCAACGGAACCAAACTGGCGATCGAGCAGTACGTAAGTAGCAACCAGCTCGGCAAGACCAGGGCCAGTAGCCAGAACGTCTGGCGCCGCCGCAACAGCGGATCGGCGCGACGCACCAGCAGCCCCCACAGCATCCCATGTACCGTCTGCCGGGCGTCCGGGTCGAGGACACGTGTGGCATCAGGTCGGTGTACCGTCGGGTCGTAGCGCGTGCGGCCCAGCATCCACGTCATGATGCCGCTCACACCGAGAACCCAGACCAGAAACGCCCGACCCGGCATTGTGTAGCCAAGCTCCAGGATGACTGGCTCGCTCGGTGGCCGCAACGTGACATCCGGAAGCACTCCGGCGAGCTGCCTGCCATCCTGAGAACTGGTGGCGGCGCTGTCCTGGTCAATGTCGAGGACGCGCCCTTCGTACTTGAGCATCTCCCGCAATGGCCAGTATCGCAGTGGCTGCAGAGTGCCGTTACCTACCACGCTGATCCACAACGGCGGAACGTATCGTGGCGACATTTCTCGATCACGGAAAAGGGAATCGATGAATGGCTCTCCGTAGTCGATCAGTGGCAGAGTCTTCCCATCGTGTCGGCCGGGCATTGCGCTTTCCAGCGACAGTACCGTGGCGTTGAACAGACCCGGCAGCAGTTCGTTCGACATCGCCAGTTGGCGAAACACCTGAAACGGTTTTTCCTCGCCGGCTTTCGACCGCTTCCTTGCCGCGAGGTTGGGGTAGCACCATTTCTGAGTCTCGACGTACATCGGATACGTCGACGCCACCAGCGTCCCCTTCATGAAGCTGCGGTAGCGCGGATGCGTAAAAATGCGGTGGCTGAAATCGACCACGATCTGCACATCGGGGCAATACTCACGCATGCGTTCGCATAGAAAGACGCGGTCCTGCGAATCCGTGGCAGTAATCCCGACGTACTTGAATCCCTGTTCTTTGATGGTCGCCAGAATGCGAGAGAGCACCAGTTCCGTGGTTGGATTGGTCATCCCTGGAGTCATCTGCGGTACCGAATCCCGCGACTCCAGATCGTGCTCAAAATTCAGTTGGAGCGTCTGGTTCTCGCCGGGCACGTCAAACAACCCGCGGTTCGCTGTCGCGCCCATCAGCGAACGGATTTTCGACAGATGCAACGGAAACGGAAACGTTGTCATTTCCAGCGACAGGCCGCCCTCATTGATTGGCTTGCCCTTGAATTCCGTCAACCAGCTTCCAAAGCTCGTGTTGGCTTCGTGCAGCCATGCGATGCGCAGAGGTTGCCTCGAACGGCGCGACTCATCCAGAAATCGGATTGCCGCCAGGAACGCCAGACGGGCGGGAATTCGGACCGACGCGAACGACTTCAACGTGCCCTGGCTGAGTTCTCGAATGCGCGGCAGACTCACATTCGAGGCGCTCCCGGAGATGACCTCAAACTGAAACTGCTGAGCCCGCGCCATGCTGTGCGCCAAGGAATCCGCCGAACCGGAAAACGTCGAGCCCACCACACGAACGATTGGTCGGTCCGGTTTGAATGTCGGGGCCGGTGCGACTGATTCACTCTGATCAGGTTCAGATGGCGTGGCGTCTGGTTGAGCTGCGTCCACAACACTTCGAACTTGAGCATGGATTCCGCTGAGGTACTCGATTTCCTCGATCGTTCGATCGAAGGCCCGCTGGTGAATACCGGCAATGGGTGTCTCGCCGACGATATAGACGAGCAGCAATTCAGTACCCTGGCCGTGTTTCGATCGCGCGGCCCGACGACGAAACAGCACGACGCCTGGCTCTGATTGATAAACGGGAACAGTGCCGTTGTTCGACTTAGCCGTGAGTCCGTGCCACGGCAGATAGAACCGGTCAATCAGAAAACCCTGTGTCCCGACGGCTGTCTGCAACGTATTGACGGCTTCATCAAACGCGTAACCCAGCGACGCATCAATGGGATCCGGCAAGGTGACGATCAGGAATTCCAGCCGCCGGATTCGGGCCTGTTTGAATTTCTCCTGCAGCTCCGTTTCATCGGCTGCGGGGTCCGCATCCAGCATGGCCAGTAGTGGCTGACGGATCGCTTCGACCGAGCGCGCTGCGTCCGGCTTTTCCTGCGGCGCAGCCTGTGCGACTGGTACAACGGCCGGTGCGGAAACCGGTTGACGGCCGCCGCCGGAAAAGGCAGCGAACAGCACCACCATTCCCACCCCCACCATGCCGGCCGATCGACCTGGTGCAGCGGCATCCTGTGTTTCAGCCATGTTCTGACCAGTGGATTTGATTCGCGATGACTGGGAGAGATCGGCCGCAGGCGGCACTGGAATATTTTATCCAGTATCGAATCAATTTAGTGCATTCAAGCGTTCAGTCAGTCCAAACACGCTCTCGAACTGCGAATTCAACGGCGATCGCCTCCATCGAATCAGTTCGTCGGGTTGCACGAGGGCGTCGTGTGCATGCGCGGCGTGTTTTCAACCGCATCAGAACTGCAACCAATGTGTGTCACTGACGGACTGACCGCGCACAAAAAAAGCCCGAGGCACCGGATGTTCCGATGCGTCGGGCTGTAGTCGTCGCGTCGTGTCAGGCGAAGCTCGGAGCCAGCAACTGATTCACTCGCGTGACCAGTTCTTCGCTGGAGAACGGCTGCCGAATGCAGTCATCCGCCGTGTTCGCGACCGGCTCGTTGTCGTCGTTCGACATGATCATGATCTTGATCCGTTCCATTCCGCCGGCACTTTCCACAAAGCTCACGACGTCCTGTGGACTCAGGCCGGGAATACGCAGGTCCAGCAGCATCACTGAGGGCTTAAAGGTGCCCAGCAGCGAACCCGCATGGAAACCGTCCGATGCGATGGTCGTCGCATAGCCACTTTCCTGCAGAGCACCCTCGATGTTGTGCGCCAGAGTCGGATCGCCAACGACGATCAGCACCCGACGTTCACGTTGCGAGAAGTCTTCCGGAATCGGCATGTGGTTTTCTTTGAGGAATTCGATGAAGTCCTCAACGGTGACTCGATTGTCGCCGCGACCAGGAAGCTGATAAGCCTCCAGTCGTCCCCGCTCAATCCAACGAATAACTGTGCGAAAATTGACACCGCAGTATTTTGCGATTTCGCCCGTTGTCAGAATCTGTTTCGCTTGCATGACACTCTGCCTTTACGTCGCGAGACTACGCGGGCATCGAACCTGACTCGACCGGACTGATATCAGTACCGTTCGGAGTTACAGATTCTCGCCGTCCGTCTCTGAGACTGATACGAAGAGAAACTTCGACAAAAAATTCTCAGGGCAGAGCCTCCTGCACTCCGTCATGCCCGTGCATTGCGAGATCGGGACTGACGCCCTTTAAGTTCTCACGCTTCCCGCCCAAGGGTCGTGTGAGACAGGCGACTGGGAATTCCATGGGAGGGGATCCGGCCAGGCGACCTGCCTGACGAATTCCGTCCCCGATCTACTCGCACCCGAAACCTAGGCCACGTGTCAGGTCTGTCAAATAAGGTTGTCTTCACATTGAGGAGTTTTTCGAATGCGACTACAGGGAAAACGGGGGCGTTGACGGAAAGACTCCCGACCAGCGTGACAGTCCGGGTTTGAACGGAGCAGTTGCCCGGATCGACTCAGCCAGTACATTCGGAAACCGACCACCTGATTGAACCGCTCATGCCTGCTCTGACGATTGCCGCATTGCTGATCACACTGCTGATTACCGCGCGCGCCTGGCGTCCGCTGCGGGAAACAACGCTCATTACTGCGTGCTCGTGGTCGATCGCCGCGATCTGCGTCGCGCTGGTGGCCGGAGTCCTGGACATAACGCTTCAGACGAATCACACCGGCTGGCGCGATCTTGCGTGGTATGCCGCCGCCATCATGCTGCTTTGTCCGGGGATCGCTGTTCTGGGTGCCCGCCGTCCAGGAGCAGCCGCGTGGGGATTCTTCGTGCTGCTGCCGTTGCTGCTGGTTCTGGCATGGCCAGCGGTGGCTTCGACGCGTGTGCTGTCCGTCGGTTCGCCTCTGGAACTTGAAGAGCCAGCCGTTGTCGGTTTTGGACTGGTCCTGATCATGGCCATTGGAAACTGGATCGGGACGCGGTTCACTTTGCCCGCGATTCTGTATGCCGTCGGGCTGGTTCTGCTGGTCGCTCCTCTGTCGGCAACTGTCCTGGACCTCTTTCCGGACAGAACAACTTCGCATGTGCTGGCGTCGCTCGCGTTACTGGCGGCGAGCACAATCGCAGCCGTGCGTGCGGCCGCCGGTCACCGGCCGGGAGATGTCTTCAACATCCTGTGGCTGGACTTCGTGGATACTTATGGAATGGTGTGGGCGAAACGTGTGATGGACCGGGTCAACGCGTCGGCGGCTCACGAGAAGTGGTCGGCCACGCTCGAATGGCACGGCTTCGAGTGGCAGCCGGACTGCACAGAAGAGGAGATCCGTCGCACGCGCGAGCGGATCGAACACACGCTACGCTGGCTGCTGAAACGATTCGTTGATCCGGCGTGGATCGATCGTCGCCTTGATTCACAGCATTGATGCAGTCGGCAGGAATGATGACTGAGAAGTTTCCGCGAAGACCTGAACTCGTGATGCTGGGTACCGGTACCAGCACCGGTGTGCCCGTGATCGGCTGCGAATGCGACGTGTGTCTGTCTCCCAATCCGCGCAACCACCGGACTCGGTCAGGCGTCGCCGTACATGCACCAGAGGGCACGATTCTGATCGACACGGGCCCTGAACTGCGACTGCAACTGCTGCGTGAGCGGATTCGGCTGGCGCACGCGGTCATCTTTACACATGGCCATGCCGATCACATTTTCGGGCTGGACGACACGCGTCTGTTCGCCCACCGGCTGAACCACGCGTTGCCGCTCTACTGCGAGTCATGGACCGAAGACAATATTCGTTCAGCGTTCCGGTACGCCTTCCTGCCGCCGCCGCGCGAAGCACATCCTGGAGCGATTCCGCAATTCGAGATGCTGCGCATTGGCGAGCAACCCTTCGAATTACTGGGTCAGCACATCCAGCCGATCCGCCTGCTGCACGGTCGCTTGCCTGTGCTGGGATTCCGCTTCAACAACGTCGCTTTCTGCACGGATGTCAGTTCCATACCAGACGCAAGCTGGCCACTGCTGGAAGGACTCGACGTGCTGATCCTCGATGCGTTGCGAGACAAACCGCACCCGACTCACCTCAGCATCGATCAGGCGCTGGAGGTGATCGAACGAGTGAAGCCAAAGCGTGCATTCCTGACACACATTTCGCACTCACTGGAACACGAATCCACATGCGCCCGGCTGCCGGGTAACGTCGAACTGGCATACGACGGTTTGCGAATCCCGTTCTGATCTTGCTCGTCGCAGAATCAGCATATTTGAGATTCGAAATCTGAAATCTGAGATTTGTGACTCAGACTTCGTCGATCATGGCATCCACGAAGCTGTCGGGATTGAAGACCGCCAGATCGTCGATTTGCTCGCCCAGTCCAACGTACTTGACCGGCAGGCCCATGGTCTGCCGGATGGCAACAACCACCCCGCCTTTTGCCGAGCCATCCAGTTTGGCGAGCACCAGGCCCGTGCACTCTACCGCGTCGGTAAAATGTGCCGCCTGGCTCAGTCCGTTCTGACCGGTGGTGGCATCCAGCACCAGCAGGACTTCGTGGGGTGCTCCCGGGATGCGCTTTCCGATGACGCGGTGAATCTTGCCCAGTTCTTCCATCAGATTCTGATGCGTCTGCAGCCGGCCGGCCGTGTCGACAATGACGACGTCTTTGCCTTCGTTAACCGCGTGATCGCAACCGGCATACGCAACACTGGCCGGGTCGGTTCCGCTGGGCTTCGTCACTATGTCGCAGCCCAGCCGCTGACTCCACAACGTCAACTGCTCGACCGCCGCTGCACGAAACGTGTCTCCCGCAGCCAGCACGACCGATTTACCGGCTTTCTGCAGTAGCTTGGCCAGCTTTGCAATGGACGTTGTCTTGCCGACACCGTTGACTCCCGAGACCAGAATCACGGTGGGACCGTCGGTTTGCACGTTCAGCGGCGAGATCAGGTCGTCCTCGTCATAGCGAATGTCGCCTTCACTCTTCAGCAGCGATTTGAGCTTGTCCTTCACCGTGGCCCAGACTTCGTCGAGCACGACCGTCCGGCCATGATGTTTCTCGCGGACTTCTCCGACGATCGCCTGAGTCGCCGCGAACCCCATGTCGGTCAGCAGCAGCCGCTTTTCGAATTCCTGAAGCTTCGAATCGTCAAGAAGTTCACCGGCCTTGAATACGTCACGGATGTCCTTGCGCAACACGTCCGTTGTTTTCTTGAGGGCTCCCTTAAGCTTGCTGAACAATCCCATGTCGTTGCTCCGTGCAGAACGGACTCGTTCCGTGTCGAGTCGTCGGGCCCAGGCTGTAAATGCCTCACTGAATGATTTCAGTGGGCGGAACAGAACGGAGTCACTTCCATCCTGCACGGACGCAAACCGCCCGAATGTTGCGTGGGGCGGGAGGAGAATCGAGGCGGCGTCATCCGTCAAGGTTCCCTCCGCACAACGCACGAAAAAAGGCCGCTTCCTGATGGGGAAACGGCCTTGATTGTCATTCGTCAGTGGCAGTGCTTACTTGTCGCCGGGCAGATCGCCCGCCTCAAGCAGGTCGCCAAACGTCTTGTCTTTCGTGGCGCTCTTTTCTTTTTCGATCTTGCCGAGAGCTTCCGCGATTTTTTTGGTGTCCTTCTCGTTCTTCTTGATGACTTTGCTCAGGGCGGTCCCGTAGTTGTTACGTTTCTTCTTGCTCTTTTCGGGATGACAGACATTGCAGCCGGTCTTTTTCGCGGTCTGCTTCTTGACAACATCCGGGTACGTCACACCGAAGGCCTTCTTGTACTGGGGACGGGCGTCAACGCCACCCGTCAGGGCCGAAATCAGCAGCAGACCGGAAACGGCGACAGCGATCATCGTACGCATAGATACTTTCCTCCAACGCAGAATGTGGGGTCGAGATGTTCGAAGGGGAACTGCAGCGTCCCGATTGATGAAGCGCCCGCAGCTTTCCGTTACGCCGACTCACCTGTTGAGGTGAATACCACCCGTGGCGATCTGGGTGATCTGCCTCCGAACGGGAAGACCAACATTAAACTCCTGCTCGTTTGGAGTGTCAACTGTCCGCGATCCCCGAATGCGGGAGCGCAACTACTTCGAGGTCAGCTCGAACGGGAATTTGTTTCTGCCGTCGACCACCTCGACCGACAGCCTGCTGCTATTGCTCGCGCGATATTTCATCGGAATCGTCCCTGGCGGTAGCCGGCCAATGGGTTTTTCACGTGAGGCTGAAGAAGCGGGGTCTTCAGTCTTCAGGTCCTGTTCCAGAGCACCGCCCGGACCCTGTCCTGCGAGATACTGCCGCTGCCGCTGCAACTGCTCAATTACCGCGTCAGGCTCCGGTTTCACGGGCGCAAATGTCACGGTGTACTTTCCCGGGTTCATACCGCCTTCCATCGTGGTGACGACGTAGGTGCCATCCTCGTTAATCAGCCCGCTGGCCTCGATCCCGGCACTCGTGTCAGTAAAAGTAATCGACGAGTCTTTGAGCGGCTGGCCGTCCAAAGTGACGCGGCCCAACACGACGGATCCCTCAAACGACGGAATCAGCGAGTACAGCAGCATCGCAACGAGGACAACACCAACGGCCATGGCCAGCGGGGTCTGCAGCACAGTTTGCAGGTAGATCAACGGTGCCAATGCGTCACCGGCCATCTTTCGCCGGGAATCGTCGCGTGCGGCTGGCACGGGTAGCGGCGGCAGGGACGTCAATGCCGACGGGGAACAGCCCGGATCGCCAGCCGAAGCCGGAATGAATTCAGATGACGGGGCGGTTGCCTCTCGTTCGGAGATCAGCGCAGGCGGGGTGTCGGGACCAGCCAGGTTGTCCTTCTGGTCCATTTCGGCCAGCAGGCTCGCCGAATAGGCCTCGTCACTCAGGTCCCGGCTGCCGCCCTCGGCGAAAAGGTCCTTGACGGTCGCAGCCGACACCCAGTCCGGGTTCACATCCGTGCGGATCGAATCCAGCTCCGACAAACGCCCCTCCGCGGCCAGTGTCTGCAATTTCTCAAATTCAAGCGGGCCGAATTCGCGACTTTTGCGGCGCATGAAGTACCGAGGGTTGTCCGGATCCGGTTCGTAGTCCAGCGCTGCACGACGACGAGGTGCCGCCGTTGACTTTCTGTGGACCGACGCGGGACGATCGGGAATCTCATCATCTCCCGGGACGAAATCGGACAGATCAGACTCACCGTCGAGGTCGATGACTTCTTCGGCGGGTTCGTCTTCCGGCGACGGACTGGCTACGTGTGGGGGCTCACTGGCATCTTCCTCCGTGATGGCGTCTGCCTGGGGAGCCGAGGCGCCGACAGCGGCCGAAATTGTCTCCGGCGGCTCGGGCGTCGTTGGCTCCGCTGCCGCGTCCAGATTCGGACCCGTTGCAGGGGAGTCGAATTCTGCCTCGGATGCCAGACGCTCCGCCACCAGTTGAGGAGATGACTCCCATGTCGCCGTTTCAGTTGCCGCCGGTGTGCTGTTGGGAGCGGCTGAATCTTCGGAAGTAGGAAACAGGCTGCGCACGTTACCGGCACACTTCCACTCCGACTCAAACTCCTGACGGACTTCGTCGGCGCGTGTGACCTCGTGATTCCGTGTCATGTCGACGATGTCGGACCACGGCATGGGACCGAGTTCGACGCCAGCCATGCGAACAAACCAACTGTCGCGCACGACCGGGCCAGTATGTTGGCGTTTCGAGTTTTCCTTTTCGGGCGAAAAGCGTTCCCGATCAGGATCTGCTTTCGAAAGCGGAAGGTCAGTCGGTGGATCTGGCGAGCTGTCCCGGCGCGGGCCGGCCACGCCCCTCTCGACCCGGAACCGGTGCTTCACGATCTGTAAAATATCCCCATCAAACAGCTCAGATTCGTCAACCTTACGTCCGTTAATGCGTGTCCCGTGCCGACTGCAGTCCCGCACATGAAGCTGGCCGTCTTTGGCGTGAATCTCGCAATGGACCGACGAGACATGCGGATCGTTGATCCGATAATGAGCTCGACGCTTCGATCGTCCGATTAGCAGAACGGGCTGATCAATCGGAATCTCAAGACCGTCATCCACTGCCACAAGCATTGGAGTGGGTGTGGTGACACCACTGGCTGGCTGGTCCTGCAGCATGACGTTGCCTGACACCATGATGAGAAACCCCGGCTGTTACGAAGACGAACGAGCCGGAATTCATGTACGAGACACAAATGAGATTCTTGAACCTCTGGTGGCGATCGCGACATGAAAGTCTGCGAGCCACACAGAGGTTTCTCAAATCCGCAAACCGGTCGCAGGCGAGGCTAGGTTCATCATCAGCGATTCGTACGCATTTCACAAGATGCCAGCGCGTGCAGTCACTCACGATTCAAGGGAGCTGGAACCACGACTTACCCACACATTGGCCCGCTGCGTCTGAACTACGACTGTTGTCATATCCGCAAGAACTGCCAGACCGCGATGTCCCGCAGCAAGTGACGACGCGCGACAGGTCCCAGCATCTGCTCCCAAACGATCCCGAAATTACACGGAGAAACGTGCCATTCCGGCCACACAAGCTAAGAACTCCAGACAGTGCCGATTCTCGATGTCCGCAACTAATCACCACACCCACGTTCCGGTATTCGCCATGTCACACCCAGGAGAACCGCTGAACCAAGCCTCTAAACCGGACTTGAAACGGCCTCTTAAGGGTTTCAGCCTTGAAAAGTCCGTATTCGGTGGCTCAAACCCGCGTGCTTTTCTGCGTGCTGTAGCCAGAAAATAGTCGAAATACTTTCATTTCAGGGCCAGGCGCTGGAGACCGTTTTCGCTACAAGACGCGAATGAGCGAAAAGAAGCCACGAAAAGTTCATG
>CAUZFZ010000041.1:0-64216 GCA_963579025.1 Planctomycetota bacterium
GTTTCACAATGAATATCGAATGTCGAACAAGGAATTTCGAATGATGAAGTGCTTCACTTCGGACTTCGACATTCCTTGTTCGACATTCGATATTCGTGCCGCCAGGCATTGGCTTCTGAACTTGTCTCAGAAGCCACTTAGATACTTCCATCGTCTGACATGCGCGCCTTGGGCACGCATTACCGATACTTAATGATCGAACGATCCTTACCCTTTGGCGTCGAGCCAGTTGTCGCCGGTGGCGATGTCGATTTCGAGTGGAACGCTCAGCGGCAGTGCCGTTTCCATTTCGGAACGAACAAGTTCGATGAGGGAGTTGGTGTCCGCCGCCGGGCACTCGAACACCAGTTCGTCGTGGATTTGCAGCAGCATACGGGCGGGGTGTTGATCCGCCTGCAGGCGACGGTGGATGTTGATCATGGCCTGCTTGATCAGGTCAGCGGCCGAGCCTTGAATCACCGTGTTGACTGCTGTGCGTTCGGGCAGACTCAGGGTCGGGCCGCGTTTGGACGGAATTCCGGAGATGGCTCGGCGACGGCCCAGGATGGTTCTCGCGAAACCCGTATCGCGGCATTCGGCCAGAGTCGCGTCGATGAAAGCGACCACGCCGATATAGCGTTCAAAGTAGTCTTCAATGAACGTGGCGGCCTCTTCACGCGTAATGCCCAGAGCTGCTGACAGACCCCAGGGCGTCTGGCCATAGATGACGCCGAAGTTGACTGCTTTGGCGATGCGTCGCTGACTGGAATCGACCTGATCGGGCGAGACATTGAACACGTCGGCCGCGACGGCGCGGTGGATGTCGATGCCTTCTGAGAAAGCTTGCAGCAGAGCGGGGTCCTGGCAGAAATGGGCCAGCATGCGGAGTTCGACCTGCGAATAATCGGCGCAGATCAGCTTCCAGCCTGGTTCACCAGGCACGAACGCCCGGCGGATGCGTTCGCCTTCAGGAGTGCGGATGGGGATGTTCTGCAGGTTCGGATTGCTGGAACTGAGACGCCCCGTCGCAGCGACGACCTGATTGAAGGACGCGTGAATGCGGCCCGTTGCCGGGTTGATCAGCCTGGGCAGTGCGTCCAGGTACGTGCCCTTGAGTTTGACCAGGTGCCGGTGCTCGATGATCTTGGCTGGAAGCGGATGGATCTCGGCGAGTTGTTCGAGCACCGACTGATCGGTGCTGGGTCCGGTCTTTGTTTTCTTCAGGACGGGCAACTCCAGCTTGTCGAACAGAATCACGCCGAGCTGCTTCGGCGAGTCGATATTGAATTCCTCGCCAGCCTCGGCGTGAATGTCGGCGATCAGCGCTTCGATGCGCTGCGAGACGTCGTCATTCTGTCGCTGCAGTTCCGCCGCATCGACGCGAATTCCCGTGTGCTCCAGGTCGACGAGGACTTCGATCAGCGGGCGTTCCAGAGCGTCATACAGCTTCCACAATCCCTGCTGTTCCAATTCCTCACGCATTCGGTCGGTAACGCGGACAGTGAGACAGGCCTCTTCGGCACTGTGCCCTGCCAGATCCTCGATCGAGAGTTGGCGGGCGGCTGATGAACTGGACTTTGAATCGGAAGCTGTTGGATCGGTGTTGTCGGTCCGTGACAGTGGCGTCAGGGGAGAGCCGAAGTAGCGGTCCACCAGATGCGACAGGCTGTGGCTGCGGGAGCCGGATTCCAGCAGGTAGCTACCGACCATGGTGTCGAGTCCGAGTTCGACGTTATCCAGTCCGGCCGCTCGAAGTGCCAGCGACACGTTTTTCAAGTCATGACCACTGACCTGTCGCTGGCCGGGTGCCAGAAGGGGCTGCAGCTTCTCCCAGACCGTTGCCGCGGACAGTGTGGCACTCGACGTCAGTTTTGTTAGCGGGATGAACGCCGCGTGCTGGTCGTCCGACGCGATCGTCATGGCCGCGATTTCCGAGGTCGCCGGACTGAGCCCCGTCGATTCGAGGCGAATCGCGACCGCTTTGGCCGTTTCGACCCGATCTGCGAGCGATTGCAGTGACTCGGCATCAGTGACGATCTGCACTTGCGGGCCGTTTTCGCCGAGCAACGGCTCGGGGACCGTCGCGTCGGCGGGAGCGAGTTCCCGAACCTCATCAATGAATCGTCGGAACCCGCATTCCCGGAATAATTCGGCCAGACGCGGGACGTCCATCTGACCGGTCCTCGCGGATTCCCAGTTGAAATCGAGTTCGAGTTCAGTGTTCAGCTCGACAAGCTGGCGGCTCATGCGGGCCTGATCGGCGTAGGTCTTCAGGTTTTCCCGAAGCTTCTTACCAGGAGCTTCATCGGCGTGGGCCAGGACGTCTTCGAGATTGCCGAACTGGTTGAGTAATGCGCTGGCTTTTTTCGGCCCGATCAGAGGCACGCCGGGGACATTGTCGACGGCGTCTCCGACCAGTGCCTGGAAATCGACGACCTGATCCGGTCGGACCCCCCAGTCCGCCAGCACACCAGCCTCGTCCAGGTACGTGTTCTTGCGGACGTTGTAGAGACGGATCAGTGGGCTCACGAGCTGTCGGGCGTCCTTATCGCCGGTCACGATGCACGTTTCGATCTGCTCGGCCTCCGCACGTCGAGCCAGCGTGGCCAGAACGTCGTCGGCCTCCCAGCCTTCCTGCGAGACGACCGGAATGCCGAAGGCTTCGATGATTTCCGTGATGATGGGGATTTGCGGCTGCAGATCCTCGGGCATTTCGCTGCGGTTGGCTTTGTATTCCGGGTAGATGTCGTCCCGCACTCCCCGCCCGGGAAGGTCCATGGCGCAGACCAGATACGTGGGTTGCCTGGATTTCAGGATGTTCAGCAGGTCGCGCGTGAACCCGAAGGCCGCATTGGTCGGCTGCCCCGAAGGGCTCGTCATGGTCGGGATTCCGTGAAAGACCTGAAACACCAGCGAGAAAGTGTCGATCACGTATAACGTTTCGCTCATCGTGTACTCGGAGCGGCAGGGACGTGGGTCAAATCAGCCATCCAGCGAAGCGGGACAGCTACTTTGGGAAGCATAGAGGCGACTCTTCAGCCCGTGCAGTCACTTCGCTGCGGGCGACCGGCATAATCCGGTTTGGCTGTGGATCGCGTCACGCTGTTCCGTTATTGATCAATGCAGGATACGTTGTGGGTCCGGTGTGACAGGTTTGCCTGGTTCTGAACGCCGGGATTGACGTGAAGTACCTGTGAAATGAGAGTTTTCTTGACTCACAAGGGCGGCAGTCTCACACTTGCGAAACTGTGTCCGCAGTAAGTTCACGGGCCATCGAAGTCGAGGTCTGTGAGCGTTGACCACGACCCGAATGCGGGACTCCAAAGGCAACTTGCCGCTGGAAGGCGGAACTCGAAATGTCGGTAGCGGCGAGGGATCGATTCGCCCCCGACCTCGATTGGAAAAGGCTGGTTCATGGCTGCTTCAAACAAGTCCATCGGGCTGCAGATCACTCTCGCTCTGTTTGCGATGCTCGCCGTCATTGGCTGGGTCGCCTTCTACATGCAGTTCCGTGAACTGGGTGACAATAGGGCGCAATACGTGAAGGCTGGGGAGGACCTGCGCACCGAGCAGACACTGACTCGTGAACAGGACGATCAGATACAGTTTCTGAAAGCTAAAATCGGTCACAACGAGCCATCCGTCGGACATGATCAACCGGACGCGACCACCACGGTGGCGTACGCGATTCAGCAGGATATTCAGAGTGTTGCCACCGCGCATGGATACACAGGAACAGACCTGAGTGACGTCATCAAACATCTGTTACAGCAACTTGGTGATCGGGGGACCGAAATCGGCACGAAGGACACGGAGATTACGAGGAACACAACGACGATCAGCACGATGCAGACGAATCAGGTGACGGAATTGCAGAAGCATCGTGATGCCGTCGATGCGGCCGAACGTCAACGGGATGACACGCAGCGGGCCAGTGAGGAACAGCGCAAGGCTCTGCAGGCTCAGATTGAAGAAATGCGTGGCGACCTGACCGACCTGCGCGTCGAATATGACGATGCGAAAGCTGCCTGGACGGGTGAACGAAAAAAACTGACGACCGAAATGGCGCAGTGGGAGGGGCAGGTCGACTTTTTGCGGGACAAGCTGAAGAACCTGACGAAAGTCAGCTTCGAGCGACCGGATGGGCTTGTTCGCTGGGTCGACAACTCAGCAGGACTTGTCTGGGTCAATATTGGCGCGCAGGACGGACTGCGGATTCGCACGACCTTTTCCGTCTATAAGAAGTCCCACCACGGAGTTGGTCACGGTGCGGATGCCGAAGACATCAAAGGTCAGTTGGAAATCACGCGAATCATCGATGCCAACACGGCAGAGGCCCGCGTTCTAGATGATGACATTTACGATCCAATCGCAAAGGGAGATCCGATCTACACGCCGCTGTGGAGTCCGGGTCGTGTTGAGAAGTTTGCGATCATCGGAATCATTGATCTGGACCAGGACGGCATTGAAGATCGCGAGCAGTTTCATGAACTGGTGCAGGACGCCGGTGCCAAGATCAACCACGAAGTGCTCGATGACGGATCACGGATTCGATACCCCACGTACCCCGGTGCCTGGGAGCCTTGGGAAGAAGGCGGCCCGGAACTCGATTCTGACACGAAGTACGTGATCAAGGCGAATATCCCCGATGTCGCTCTGGCCGCCCTGGAAGAGGAAAAGGAGAAGCGGCTCAAGATTTCAGCGCAGCTCAAGACCATGCGGGACGAAGCTCGCCGGCTGGGCATCGAGGAAATCAATCTGAACGATTTCCTGTCCTACATTGGCTATCGCCCGCAACAACGCATCTACATCCCGGGCGTAGTCGATCGGCCATTCAATCTTCGAAGTGGGGCACACAGTGTGACGACCAGCGAAACGATCGGAGACAGGTCGTCGTCTGGTCAGGTCTCCAAGAAATTCGGCACGGGCCGTCGCCTGAAGCCCGGTGCATCTTCGGGGCAGACGTCTGGGAAATTCGGCGGCAGTTACGGCAGGTGATGGCCGATCCGCGAATGTCTGGCAGTCTTTCAGATGTGACTTGTAAGGCCCGGCTTTCTCTCAACGAGAGAAAGCCGGGCCTTTTTTTTGCTGATCGTCACGCGACATTTTCTTTTGAGACTGCCCTCGCTGACGCGCATTGATGTTGCGAGCTTCAGGCCCGAAGGGCCGACACACCCAGAATCATGTGTCGGCCGTCGCACTTCGCCGGGGGTTCCCGCGTCATTGCACTACCCCACGAAAACACCGCCGTAGTGCAGAAACGGGAGAACCCCCGAGGTAAACTTGGGGGCGGTGATGACGCGTCGGGTTACCTCAGTCCTCGTTTTCAACAGGCTGCTAAACCCAGCAAAAATCGGGCGCCGGCTGACGCCGACGGGTAATCCATACAACCCGGAAATCTGGCATGACCGGAATAATCGTTACAGTTTGCCGCATCGCCGAGTCGATCTAATGGACAGTGTCTGAACCCTGCGCAGACGGATCTGCGTTTGGAGGCGCTGACCATGTGGAATTTCAGGGATGGACCGATGCGGCGACATCGCTGGCTCAAACTCATTGCGGGACTGGTGACGCTGGTCGCTTTCGTCCAACCAGCGCACTCGCAGGGAGTGATTCCCTACCCCGGTCCGGCAGCGAACCCCGCGATGGGTGGAACATCTGGTCCCGGTCCGACGGCGAATTACAGCTTCGATCCGAGTGCAATGTTCCAGGCGGGTCGCGGCGGCTCGTCCTATCCGCCGTCTTTTCAGGCTTGGCCAAGTGTTTCTCCATACATGGCCCCCGGTGCAGGTTCACCCTACGCATCAACCGGTGGCACCCAGCTTTCCAACACGACCGGCCTGTGGGAGTACTCCCAGCTTCAACAGCCTGGCCAGTCGGCGAACTACAGATTTCGGATGTCGTATCTGAAAGCGAAGACGGAGACGTACCGCGATCGCTTCGGCGATCCACGAGCCCCCGAATACAAGCAGCAGATTCTGCCTCAGCTTCTGGGCGCCCAGACGGGTGGTGGCGGCGGCGGTGGCGGCGGCGGTGGCGGTGGACAGCAGCAGGGTCTCGCGACTGCCATTCAAGACCCCAACGTCGACTTCAACCTCTTTAATCCGGTTTCCGGAGACAGCATCGAAAAGCCGGAACCGCAGGGCATCATGCTCTCGCTCGAGAGGCTCAATTCCAGCGGCACGGGATGGCAGATGTGGGGCATGCATACGATCGACAACGATACCGAGCTTAATGCACGTAACAATGTCCACCCGTCCCGCGGCCAGCAGCCGGGGCTCGTCGTTCGCGCGGCTCAGGACCCGCTTTTCCTTGCATTGACCACTCCCATCGGCCCCTTTGACGACGTCAATCAGGCACTCGAAGCCAACTTGCTCAACCTGCGCGGCATTCCGCTGGATGACGGCACATTCGAAGACCTTGGCAGCGGAATCATCACTGGTGGTGCCAATGCGGTCTATGACCTCGATTTCCGGATGCAGACTCACGTCGAACAATGGGGAACGGGAATCCGATTCCTGGGGCTTCCCATCTCCACAAAGGCTGTTCGGTTCACGCCGACAGCCGGTGTGCGGTACATGAACGTTCGCGAAGACTTCAACTTCTTCGGACGCGACAGCGGGTTCCTCTACGCGAGTTCCCAAGGTGGTGGTGGTGGTGGCGGTGGTGGCGGCATGGCCACGATACTCCCGGACGTCAAACTCCACCCCATTCCCAACGGGATCGACGACGACATGGATGGAATTGTCGACAACGCAGGCTCACAAAGTGAAGGTGGTCAGGGCGGCGGCGGCGGCGGTGGTGGTGGTGGCGGCGGAGGTGGTCAGGGCGGGTCGTTTACCTTTCTGAATGACCCGCAGATCTATCCGGTCACGTCCTTCTTGAACAATCAGGTCAGCTCGCACCTGGCCGGGCCTGAAGTTGGAATGAATTACGAACTGGCCGGTCGTGGCGATTTCCGACTGGGCGGATTCACGCAGTTCGGTCTGATGGCCAATTACCAGAAACTGCGATTGAACGGCGACAACATCTTCGTCACGACACGTGAATCGAATCTGCTTCCCGCGGACGAAAACGGCTCTCGACAGAATCGCTTTTCGGACACCGCGTCACACACCAGTGTGTCGCCAGTCTTTGAGCAGCAGTTTTTTATCGAAGGTCCGGTCTTTCAATACGTCCCGATTCTCAGACGCAGCAAGCTCTTCGCCAAAGCGGACTTCCGCATCGCCTACACGTACACGTGGGTCGGGGAGCTGACGCGAGCCGGTGACAGCATTCTGTGGCAGGGAAACCCGTCACGTGATCTCTTCCCGCTGATCGAAACCCGTCGTTCAACATGGCGGGCTGAAACCTGGGACTTCGGCGTTGCGTGGTCGTTCTGAATAGAAGACCGTCGCGATCTGACCATCACGCTGCATGAGGAATGCCGCACGGAAAGTCACAAACTTTCCGTCGAGCCGCTATCCTCAAGTCAAGGCGAAGGCTTTCTTCGTCCGAACCTCAGTCGTGATGCCGGAAGTGCCCGATGTCTATCAGCCGCAGCCTGTCTTGTCTGACCGTACTTGTGGGAATCGGCGCGTCGCTTTCAGCGATCGCTCTTGTTGCTGCCGACGGCCCATCCGATCCGAAATTGCCGCCGCCGGCAGATCGCGAAGTTGGCTTCGTGAAAGACGTGCAGCCGATCCTGCGGAAGCGATGTTTCGGCTGCCACGGACCAAAGAAGCAGGATGCTGGTCTCAGGCTGGACGTGCGCGCGGAGGCTCTGGCCGGTGGCGATGAGGGTATCAGCATTGTCAAAGGCGTCAGCGCGAAGAGTCCGTTGATTCACCGGGTTGCCGGGGTCGACCCCGATCTCCGTATGCCGCCCGAGGGTGATCCGCTCAGCTCCACCGAGATCAGCGTTCTGAGGGCGTGGATTGATCAGGGACTGGACTGGCCAGCCGCCGCTGACGGGGGACCGATCGAATCCCGACACTGGGCATACCAGCCGATCATTCGTCGCGTCCCACCGCATGTGAAGAGCGAAGGTCGCCTCCGCAATCCGATCGATGCGTTTGTCCTGGCGAAACTCGTCGGGCTGAAACTTCAGCCATCCCCCGAGGCCGATCGCTACACGCTGATCCGACGTCTTTATCTCGACCTGCTGGGACTGCCGCCGAGTCTGAAAGAAATCGACGCGTTCGTCCGCGACGAATCACCCCAAGCGTACGACAACCTGGTCGACGGGCTGTTGAAGTCTCCGCACTTCGGAGAACGCTGGGGTCGACACTGGCTTGACCTGGCCCGGTATGCGGACTCGGACGGCTATGAGAAAGATCGGTCACGACCAAATGCCTGGCGGTGGCGCGATTGGGTCATCGACGCCGTCAACCGCGACATGCCGTTTGATCAGTTCACGATCGAGCAGATCGCGGGGGACCTGCTGCCCAATGCGACTCCCATGCAACGACTGGCCACCGCCTTTCATCGGCAGACGCTGACCAACACGGAAGGCGGCACCGATCAGGAGCAGTTTCGCGTGGAAGCCTGCTTTGATCGCGCAGAGACAACCGGCACGGTGTGGCTCGGGTTGACGGTCGGCTGCGCTCGCTGTCACTCCCACAAGTACGACCAGATCACGCAGCGCGAGTACTACCGAATCTTCGCCTTCGTCAATAACGGAGACGACACGAATTCAACCGTCCCCACATCATCGGCTGCCGTGCAGAAGTACGAGCAGGATCTGGCCGCCTACCAGCAGAAGCTGCAGGGGGCCGAGGACATGCTGGCCGCCGCTCGGAACAAACTGGCACCTGAACTCGCTGCATGGGAAGAGGACTTTGCTAAACAAGTCGCCGCCGCCGCCGAATCGCCGGTGACGTATCACACGCTTGAATTCGCGAAGCTGGAAGCGACGTCAAAATCGAAGTTCGAAAGGCAGGACGACGGTTCGTATCTCGTCACCGGAGGAACACCGGACAAGGATAAATACACACTGTGGGCCAAAGTTCCGGCGGCGGACATTACTGGAATACGCATCGAGACGGTTCCAGACGATCGATTGCCTGGCAAGGGTGCCGGACGGGCGCCGAACAGCAACTTTGTGCTGAGTGACGTGCGGGTTTACTTCGCCGGTCGGATGGAGTTGAACGCCGAAGACGTTGTGAAACTGGCATCGGCCCGGTCAGACTTCAATCAAGAGAAGTTTCCGGCTGCTGCGACAATTGACGGTGACAAAGTGAAAACCGGCTGGGCAGTTTCACCGAAGATGGGCGAGGGCCACGCGATTGAAGTCGCAACGGAAAAACCTCTTTCGGTCACTGACGGTGACCCATGGATTCAGATTGTGCTGGACCAGCAGTACGGCGGTCAGCACACGATCGGTCGATTTCGAGCGTCGGTCCGCACGGGCAGCAATCCACGCGATGGCGTGCCGCAGAACATCCTCGATCTACTGGCTGGTGAACCTGGCAAACGCACGCCGCAGCAGACTGCGTCACTGTTGAACTGGTTTGCCACAAAGCACGATTCAACAAAGGACCTGGTGACTCAGGTCGATGCATTGAAGAAGGGCGCGCCGAAGAAGCCCGAGATGTCGGTTCGAGTCGTCACGCAGAGAATCAGTAACCCGCGTCCGACATACGTGTTGCGACGTGGCGAGTTTCTGGAGCCGATCAAGGATCAGACGATCATTCCCACTGGTCTTTCCGTCCTGCCGAGGTTGCAGGCCCGCAAAGCCGAAGCACCCGACAGACTCGATCTCGCCCACTGGCTGGTTTCCGACGACAACCCGCTGACCCCGCGAGTTACCGTGAATCATGTCTGGAAGCACCTGTTCGGCGAGGGGCTGGTTCGGACAGTCAACGACTTCGGTGTGCGCGGTGAAGAGCCAACACATCCTGAACTCCTCGACTGGCTGGCGCTCGAATTTCGCGGTCCACTCGGTTGGAGCCGCAAGCAGCTCATCCGCCTGATCGTGACGTCGGCGACGTATCGGCAGACCTCGGTCCATCGACCGGAACTGTTTGAGGTCGACCCGAATAATCGTCTGCTTGCACGTCAGAATCGCACGCGCGTCGAAGCAGAGATCGTGCGTGATTTGAGTCTGTCGGTCAGCGGGCTGCTGTCGACAAAGGTCGCAGGGCCCAGCGTCTTTCCGCCTTTGCCGCCGGGCGTCGCGGAATTCAGTTATGCCGGTAACTTCAAATGGAACACCAGCAAAGGTGAGGACCGATACCGCCGCGGCATGTACACGTTCTTCAAGCGGACGTCTCCGCATCCCAACCTGACGACGTTCGACTGCCCGGACGCGAACACGACATCAGTCAAACGGCAGACATCCAACACGCCGCTGCAGGCGCTGATCATGCTCAACAATCAGGTTTACCTGGAAGCGGCTCGATCGTTCGCGAAGAACCTCCTTGCCTTGGCGACGGAATCCGATGATCTCCGGCTTGGGCTGGCATTCCGCCAGTGTGTTTCGCGGCCCATGACAGGCACGGAAGCGACACAGTTTGCCTCGCTCCTGAATGAAGCTCGCGACTGGTACGCCGATCATCCCGAGGACGCCAAGAAGCTCGGCGAAGAGGACTCGGCCGAGACCGCCGCGTGGGTCGCAACCTGCCGTGTGATGTTGAACCTCGACGAGTTCATTACGCGCAATTAAGCGAACTTGCGATCCAGTCGACTGATTTTGTCCGGCGTACGATGGGTGTTGGTCTTCGGTGCTCGCCGCTGTGATTCTGCAGTTCAGCACGTCCAAACCCAGCAACTGCAGGCACGGCATCGTGGCCTCGTGATACCGGCCTGCATACTATTCCCGCATGGCAACACAGTCTTTTCAGGCAGGTCGACATGGACTTTCAACCCGACACTCAGCAATCGACCCGGCCGCGTCGAAAACGATCGGCTGGTATGGGAGCGATCCTGATCGCGACGATACTGCCGACCGTCATTTCCGGCGCGGCGTGGCACTTTTTTATTCGTGATCAACCGGGCGGCCAGGCCTCTGCGCCAACCGGTTCATCCCCTGTGACGACGACTAAGACGTCACTGGGTGGAACCGGTAATCCCGCGACCGCCGATTCCACATCCACAGGAAACTCTCTCGCTTCGGCGGCGCCTCTCGAAACAGCGACCGACGCGAATGCAGATTTCTTCGAGACGGAGCCCCAAGGTGGATCAGGTTCGATCCTGCCCGAAATCCAGCCGGCCGGCGGACTCGCAGACATTCCTGATAGCACGAATCCTGAATCAGAAACCACGCTGACCGTTCGGCCCGTGTTTACCCAGCAGCCGGTCCCGGACGAGGAAACACTCGAGTCGGCTCGCAAGACTGTTCGCGAGTTGTTTCGTGATCAGTTCTCCGAAGCGAAGACTCCGGCGGCAAAACACGCTCTGGCGCGCGAGCTGTTTCAGCAGGGCATCGAAACCGACGACAATCCTGCGGCCTGCTATGTGCTCCTACAGGAAGCAATCGACCTGGCAGTGGAAGTGGGCGACTTCCCGTCGGCGCTGCGAACGATTGGCGACCTGAGCGGCCGGTTCGAAGTGGATCGAATCGACATGGCGCTGGACGTCATTCGGGAAGCATCTGGAAATGTTCGTCTTCCGTCCGAAGCAGCGCAGCTCACCGAAGCCTGCATGATGTTGAGTGAGTTCTCGCTGGAGGACAGTCGCTACGACGTTGCCGCTTTGCTGATTCGCATTGCCGGGACTAACGCGACGCGGTCAAAGATTCCAGGACTGAAACTGGGCATCACTCAGATGAAGCTGCGGGTGGCCCAGCGCGAAGCGGCGTGGAAAATTGCTGAAGAGGCTCGCACGAAGCTCGAATCCACACCGGACGATTCGGCCGCGCACGAACAACTTGGTCTGTGGCTGTGTTTCGCCCAGAAGGAGTGGGAACAGGGTCTGCCACACCTGGCTCGCTCCGATGACGCAGACCTGCAGGCGGCCATTGTCGGCGATCAGTCGGCTCCGTTCGGTTCAGACGATCGCACGAAGGTTGCCGAAGCATGGTTAAAGGCGGCCGAGGCGAGAGACGGACTCACTCAAGCTCGGTTTCAGATGCGAGCCCGCCACTGGTTGAATCAGGCGTCGGAACTTATGTCCGGAGTCTCGGCTTTGCAGGTGAAGGATCAGGTCGACCAGCTCGACAAACAGGCTCTGGGTTCCGAACGCACGTGGCTTTCCGAATTGCAACCGGTCGGCGGGAAGCTCCACAGGACCTGGAAGCTGGGCATCGGACAGGTTGGAGTCAAGCAGGACGCCATCATCGTCAACTCGCAGAAGTTCCCTCGCGGCCTGGGAACGCATCCTCAAAAAGACGGCACAGCCATGGTGCAGTACGCTCTGGACGGCAAGTACCGCACGCTGGTCACACCGTGTGCGGTCATCGGCCCCGGCCCACGTGGCGATATTCAGTTTTCCGTCATCGGTGATGACAAGCTGCTGTGGTGGTCACGGCGAGTCAATCGAACACACGTCGTGCAGACCTGCAATGTTGATGTCCGTGGTGTTCGCTTTCTGGAATTGCGGGTCTCGGTTCTGGGCAGCCACTGGGGCGCTCAAGCCTGTTGGCTGGATCCCTTCCTGCTGAAGTCGGAACCACCGAAAGGTCTCGAATTGCCCTGACTCGGAAAAATCGCTACGTACAAACACGCGCGCACCCCGCGGCGAAGTTACCGAGTCAGTCTTTGCACGGCTTCTGAAACAGGCTCAGAATGCGGGAACCGATTCGCAGCGGTCGGATTTGATTGATGATTGTCGATTGTTGACTTGTGATCTGTGAAGCGCAGGACTGGCCATCATCTGGAATGTTTACAGACGCTCGGCAGCGGCTTTCAATTCGAAAATCAACATTCATCAATCGACAATCATCAATCAACTCAACCATCGCACTATTCTGTGACAACACAGTGATCGCAAGCAGGCGCGCAGGGCCTGAGCTTCCGACGACCCATCGTCCTTAAGGAAATAACATGAAAGCGGCGTACATCAATCAGACCGGAGACCCTGACGTTCTGGAATACGGCGACCTGCCGGACCCGGAACCGCGTTCCGGTCACGTGCTGGTCAAAGTCGGAGCGGTTGCGGTCAATCCAATCGACACCTACATCCGCAGTGCAGCGATTCAGTTGCAACTGAAATTCCCCTACATCGTCGGCTGCGATCTGGCGGGCACTGTCGAGGCGGTCGGTTCGGACGTCACGCAATTCAAAGTTGGGGACCGTGTCTGGGGAAGTAACCAGGGCCTGTTCGGCCGCACGGGAACATTCGCCGAGTACGCTTCTGTTGGCGAAGAGTGGTTGTATCCCACTCCCGAGGGGATGTCGGATGAAGTCGCGGCGGCGGGAGCACTCGTTGGTATCACAGCTCATCTCGGTTTGTTCCTGCACTCAGGACTGCAGCCCGACGAAACCGTGTTTGTGAATGGCGGAACGGGTGGTGTCGGATCGTCCGTCGTGCAACTGGTGAAGTCTGTCGGAGCGAAGGTCATTGCCACGGTCGGCACGGCCGAAAAGAAAGCACTATGCGAAAGCCTGGGAGCCGACTGCGTGATTGACTACCACGACGCCGAGGCCGACGAGCAGATTGGCGAGTTCGCTGCGGAAAGTGGTGGCTTGCACGTCTGGTTTGAAACACAGCGTGAACCCAACATGGAACGTTCCGTCTCGATGCTGTCTCCGCGTGGGCGCATCGTTCTGATGGCCGGACGCACGGCGCGTCCCGAATTCCCCGTTGGTCCGTTCTACGTCAAAGACCTGCGCGTGGTCGGATTCGCGATGTTCAATGCATCGCCTGACGAACAACGCGTCAGTGCTTCAGCCATCAACTCCGCTTTCGAACAGGGTGGCTGGAGTCCGCAGGTCGGTCGCACGTTCCCGTTGTCAGAAGCCGCAGCCGCACACCGACTTCAGGAAGAGAACACGCTGAATCGAACAGGCACACTCAGCGGCAAGATCGTCCTGAAACCGTGACCGAGACATCGTCTGATCGCAGCGGAACCAGCCCGCGTGGGCTGCATTCGGTGGGGCCGTTCCGTTCCGCTCTGGATCGTATGCCTGCGCGATGCCGGCCGGCATTGTTCTTCGAGACGTTCTACAACATCGGGTCGGGGGCCTTCGTCGCGTTGCTGGGCCTGTCGCTGGCCGCACTCAAGAGCGACCACATCTTTTCCCCGAATGGCACCAAAGAACACCTGATGTTCGTGGCCGCCATGTTCGGCGGCAGCAGCCTGCTGAGTCCGCTGGTGGGCTACATCGGCAAAAAAGTGCCCATGCGGTTGTTGATCATCTATCCAAACCTGCTGACCGCTGGCCTGCTGCTGGCGACCGGTGTACTCAGCAGCGCTACGTTCTTCGCCCTGATGATCGGTTTCGCCTTTGTCATTCGGGTTTTCCCTCGTGTTGGCGAAATGAACATGTTTCGTGTTCTGTATCCGCCAACGCATCGCAGCACGGCTGTGGGCTGGGTGAAGTCCATCGCCGCGATTTCGGCATTAGCGACGACCGTGCTGGGCACGATGTGGTTTCTGTGGCAGCCCACGTACTTCTATCTTGTCTGCTGGGGCGTGGGCCTGGCACTGGTTCTATCGGCGGGATCGTATGCCCGCATTCCGGTTCCGAAGACGAACGAATTCGAGGACTCGACCGCACCCTCACCGCATCGAGCATTCATCGCCGGCCTGCGCATCTTCCTGTCGGATCGACGTTTTGTCCTGTATCAGATTGGCTTCTGGTTTGCCGGATTCGCGAACCACATGTCACATGCGTATGTGGCGGAGTCGCTTAAGGAAGACGTCGGCGCCAGCGATGCCAGCATCTTCTGGATCGTCGCAGTTCTGCCCGCGATGCTCATGGCTGGCTCGGCTCCCGTCTGGGGCCGGTTGCTGGACCGTATCAATCCGATGACCGGCCGTGCTGTGTTCAACGGCATTCAATGCGTTGCCTATGGACTGCATTTCTATGGTGGCACCAGTCGGCAGGTCTGGCCCTTCCTGGTCGGTTCGATGATCCACGCCATTGGCAACGGCGGCGGTACGATCAACTGGCTGACGGGCAGCATGTACTTTGCGAAACGGGAAAACGTCTCACTCTACAATAGCATCCACGTTGGCCTGACCGGTCTCCGCGGCCTGCTCGCACCAGTGATCGGCGTGTGGATTTACGGAGCCACGCTGAACTTCGGATCGTTGCAGATTCCCGGCCTCAATCTGGGCCCGGTTTTGTTCGGGTTGTCGTCCATCCTGTCCCTGGCCGGAGTCGTCTTCATGATTTGGATGACCCGCCAACAACCCGGCCCGGCCGAAGCACAACAGGCCGCTGCGCGGTAGTCCGACACTCGGTCTGCACTGCCTTGCCTCGTCGCCTGGTCTCGCATGGAATCGCACGCCCTCTCGAAGCTTTGAATCGCAGTGGTGCCTGACAGAATTGCCGTGTGAGGCAGAGTACATCGGCCACCCCGTCGTGGGGTGTCAAGTTTGCCAGTATAGGGCTTCTCGAATTGCCTGGTGATGTACAATGAACGCGACAGAACAGCCTTGCGGTCCTGAATGAGTTGCCGAGGAGAGTCTTTATGAAAAGCCCGTTTCCCGGGATGGATCCTTATCTGGAGATGCGCTGGCGGGACGTGCATGCGAGTCTGATGATCTACGCGCGCGACCAGCTCAACGAACAACTGCCGTCCGATCTGCAGGCGCTCGTGGAGGAAAGCCTCGACGTGGCTATCGACGAACAGCATGTTCGCACGGTTTACGCCGACGTTCGTGTTGTCGAGGACTCGATGCAAGTGTCGACGGAATCGGGTCAGGATGAGCGCGGTGCCGTCGCCGTGGCGGAGCCGTTCGTCGTCGAGATTGAAGATGACTACGTCGACGAAGTGCAGACGTTTCGGCATATCGAAATTGTCGACAACACCACTGGGGGCCGACTTGTTACTGCGATCGAAGTACTCAGCCCGGCCAACAAGGTCGGTCAATCCGGGAGGGAGGCTTACCTGCGCAAGCGTCATGAGTATTTGGAAGCCGGTGTCAATCTGGTGGAGATCGACCTGATCCGACAGGGGGACTTCATCCTGGCCGTTCCCCCTGACGACGTGCCGGTCGAACTTCAGCCGCCTTACCTGTTTTGCATACGACGGGCTCAGTATCCCGGTCGCGCTGAGCTGTTCCATGCACCGTTAAGAGACCCGCTTCCGAATATCCCAGTGCCACTAAGACCGAAGGATGCGGATGTCGTTGTGCAACTCCAGCCGCTGATCGATCAGTGCTACCGAGGCGGTCGGCACGACAAGACAGATTATCGCCAGGAGCCGACACCTCGGCTGAGCACCGGAGACGCCGACTGGGCCGATCAGTTGCTGCGGGAAGAGGGACGTCGATAACCAACACTCGCTCACACCACTGCGACTTTGACGCAGTTGATGGGCGGAAGTGAGTCGAAGAGGCAGGTCCATTCCTCGCCCCCGTCGCGGCCTATCCACAGACGGCCCGTCGTTGTGCCGAAGTACAGGGCCGGTGACTTGAGCGAGTCGATCGTCATCGCGTCTCGCAGGACGGTGAAGTAACTGTCCCTCTTCGGAAAACCGTTGGCCAGGCGTTTCCATTTGCCACCGCCGTTCTGGCTGCGCCAAACGGCGGGTTTGCTGTCGGGACACGTGCGGGTCGACGGATCGAGTGGCACGACGTAGATCGTGTCCGGGTCGTGTGGATGGACGACGATCGGAAATCCGAAATCCGAAGGCAGACCATCGGCGATGGAATGCCATGAATGGCCGTGATCGTCGCTCCGCAGAACTCCAATTCCCGGACGCTCCGGCCAGCCACCGTGGTTCTGCATGTACAGTCGCCCGGGCACGTCGGGATGCGTCGCGATCTTGTGCACGCACTGACCGAACTCGGGATTCGGATCGGGGAAGAAGCCGGCACCGACGCCGTTATTCGCAGCGTCGAACGTTGCGCCGCCGTCCTCGCTGAGATAGTGCCCACCGGTTGAAATGCCAAGATGTACCCGGTTCCCGTCCCGCACGATCGTGTGCATGCAGAGCCCGCCGTTGCCCGGCTGCCAGTGTTGAGCGTGTTCATGATTGCTGATGCCTGGAACCATCTCCCAGGAATTTCCGCCGTCACCACTGCGGAACAGCGACGCCGGTTCGACTCCACACAACAGCTCTCTTTTGCCCTTGCCGGGTTCGATCGACCAGATGTTCTCAAGTGCCCGACCGTCCGATTTCGGGAACGCGGGTGCCGACTTTGTCTCTTTGAAATTCTTGCCCAGATCCGTCGAAACCATGATCTTCATGCCGAAGAATGGATTGCAGCTCGACGCGAAAATGCGAGGTGTCCCCCGCGTGTCGATCAGCGACGAGTACACCGGGACGCCCGGCCCGAACGGACCACGCAGCTCGAATCGGCGCCGCGTTTTCGCGGCCTCGGCGATGAACAGACCTTTCTTGGTTCCGATACACAGCACAAGTCGTTCGGCCATGGTCAGCCTCCTGAAACTGCGGGCATGATGAAAAGTTCGTCGTTGGGTTTCAGTTTTGTATCGAGTCCGTCGTCCGTGACCAGTGACGAGTTGATGAAGAGATGCACGTGACGGCGGACGACCCCGGTCTCGTTGCAGACGCTGCGATAGACCGCCGGGTGGCCCTTTGCGAGTTCCTCAAGTGCGTGGCGGATTGAGGTCGCCGAAACACTCAGTTTGGAATGTCCCCCGCACTCGTGTCGCAGCATCACTGGAATATGAATCGTGACGGACACGGCAAGCGGCTCTCTCTCCGAGATGTCAGTCAGAGTTTATGAGAAGAGTGATAGCCGACTCGTTCCAGGTGAGCGAGCCCGATCTGCCGTGCGTGTTCCAGGCATTGGTTTCGCGACACCGCCTTGTCTGACATGATCACCGCGTTACGTACTGACCAGTCGTGAATCCGGGAGATCGCATCATGTCGGACACTGCAGTTTTGATCGTTCGCATGCGGCGCCGACCGTTGTCGAATCGTGTGGCACTTCTGGCTTCCGCAGCTCTTGTCTGTCTGTGCCATTTGTCGTCAGTCGTTCTCGCGGCGGAAAAGCAATCTCGACCGAACGTTGTCTTCATCCTGGCTGATGATCTGGGCTATCGGGAGCTGGGATGTTTCGGGCAGAAGCTGATTCGTACGCCAAACATCGACGGACTCGCGAAGCAGGGCATGCGACTCACGCAGCACTACTGCGGGAACGCGGTGTGTGCTCCGTCTCGGTGTGTCTTGATGACCGGCAAGCATCCAGGCCATGCGTTTGTCCGCAGCAACAAGAGCACGCCGCCGGAAGGGCAGCTGCCGATTCCCGATGACGAAGTGACACTGGCCGAGCTGATGAAAGATGAGGGCTATGTCACCGGTGCATTCGGAAAGTGGGGACTGGGTGGGCCGGAATCGGATGGGGAACCACTGCGTCAGGGAGTGGATCGGTTCTTTGGCTACAACTGCCAGGCCCACGCGCACAGCTACTACCCGTCGTATCTGTGGAGCGACAACAAGCGGATCGCTCTCAAAAACACTCCCGCTGTGCCGGGTCATGCCAGTTTGAAGAAGGGTGTCGATCCAGCTGACCCGGCCAGCTATGCCGAATTCAAAGGGCAGGACTACGCTCCCGATCGCATCAACGCTCAGGCTCTGGAGTTCATCCGCACGAATCGGGATCGTCCGTTCTTTCTGTATTACCCTTCAGTCATCCCGCACGTCGCGCTGCACGTCCCCGATGAAGAACTCAAGCCGTATCTGGCGTTGGGCTGGAAGGACCCGCCGTTCACGCGGTCGAAGGGCTACGGTTACACGCCGCACTTCACACCCCGTGCTGCTTACGCGGCCATGATCTCTCGCCTGGATCAGTACGTGGGCAACATCCTCAACCTGCTCGACGAGCTGAAGCTGGCGGACAACACGATTGTTGTCTTCAGTTCCGATAACGGGACGACTCATCTGAAGCAGGAAGTCGACTACGACTTCTTCAGCAGCGTGGGCGAGCTTCGAGGGTTGAAAGGCTCGCTCTATGAAGGCGGCGTTCGAGTGCCGACGATCGTTCGCTGGCCGGGACATGTGGCGGCTGGCTCGACCAGTGATCGGGTCACCGGATTCGAGGACTGGATGCCAACACTGCTCCAACTCACCGGCGCCGAAATCGACACGTCGGGTATCGACGGAATCAGTCTGGCCCCGACGCTGCTGGGCAATCCGCAGATACCGCGAGCCTTCCTGTACCGCGAGTTTCCAAGCTATGGAGGTCAGCAGACGATTCGCGTCGGCAAGTGGAAAGCCGTTCGTCAGAACATGTCGAAGGGCAATCTCAAGATCGAGCTGTACGACATCGCACAGGACATTGGCGAAAAGAACAATGTTGCCGCCAGCCATCCAGACGTTGTCGGGCAACTTGCCCGCATGATGGAAGATCAGCACGTTCCGTCGGAGATCTTTCCACTCCCGTCAATCGACACAGCTGCAGCGAAGCCAAAGAAAAAGAAGAAGTAACGCAACCCATCGCCGTTGTGTCACGCACTGACTGGAGACTGGGATGCCGCCAACTGCGGCTGTTGGATGGGTGCATTATCTGCCGTTGATCACGACAGTCGTCTGTCTCGTGTTCTGCGCCCAGTTGCTCTGGCGATTCTACCAGCGCCAGTCAAGTGCCCATCTGTTGTGGTGGGGAATTGGTGTGTTTGCCTTCGGCGTGGGAACGGCGCTGGAAAGTACCATTACCCTTGCTGGCAACTCCGTCCTGCTCAACAAGAGCTGGTACATTGCCGGAGCACTGTGCGGCGGCTATCCGCTGGCTCAAGGCTCTGTGTTTCTACTGATGAATCGTCGTGCGGCATGGGTTCTTACGGCGGTCACTCTGCCGCTTGTCATCGTTCTCAGCGTACTGGTCGCCCTGTCGCCCGTTGTTGTCGAGGCGATGGAGTCACACCGGCCCAGTGGTGCGATTCTTGGGTGGCAGTGGATTCGCTGGATGACGCCGATCGTCAATCTGTATGCCGCCGGCTTTCTTGTGGGTGGCGCGGTTGTCAGTGCCGGACGGTATCACGGATCGCGAGAACCCGGAGACGGTGCCAGGGCGATGGGCAACGCGCTAATTGCCGTCGGTGCCCTGTTACCGGGCATTGGTGGTGGAATGGCCAAGGCCGGCGTTGTCGAAGCACTCTATGTGGGTGAATTCATTGGGATCATTCTCATCTGGTTCGGGTACATGGCATGTGTCCGAGCGTCGCCCACACGGGACGACAGCGAGAAGGAATGAAGTCCGATCTGCCACTATGGAACGGGCCTCGAATAAGTTCCCGATCTGCAATCCGCGAGACCTCTGAGCCGTAGGCGGATTTCTCCGAAATCCGCTGCCCTGGACCTGGCAAGACTGAGCGGCGGTCGATGTGTCGGCAGGCTGCGATGTCGGCTGGTCCCGATTTCGGAGAAATCGGGCGACGGCTCACAACTCCGGGACTATTCCTATGCAGCGCGTGTGCTGGCGCTGGAATGATACAGACGCTGGTAAGTGGGCGACGTTTCCACCAGCTCTTCGTGTGTACCCATCGCGGCGATCCTGCCCTGCTCAAGCACAACGATTCGCGTCACGAGGTCCAGGAACGTGTCATTAATCACGTGCGTAATAATGAACACCGTCCGACCCTGCACAAACTGCTTCAGGACACGGTGAATCAGTTGCTCGCTTTGCGAGTCGATTGCGGATGTTGCTTCATCGAGGATCAGAATTGACGGATCGCGTACGATCGCTCGTGCCAGGGAAACACGCTGGCGCTGCCCGCCCGAAAGCTTCTGGCCCTTATCGCCGACGGCTGTGTTGAATCCGTCAGGAAGCTGACTCGCGAAGGAGTTCACATGTGCCTGCTCCGCGGCTGCTTCAATCTGTTCATTGGTGGCCGCCGGATTTCCGTAGCGAATATTCTCCAGCAACGTGTCGTCAAACAGCAGCGTCTCCTGCGTGACCAGGCCGATCTGGCTGCGCAGATCGCGCGTGTGGAGTTGCCGGACGTCGACACCATCAAGCTGCACGCTGCCCTGGTCCGGGTCCATGAATCTTGGCAGAAGGTTCAGCAGAGTGGACTTACCTGATCCGTTCTCACCAATCACGGCGACGACTTCGCCAGCTTTCACTGTCAGGTCGATGTTGCGCAGGGCCGGGGGACGGGCCGTGCCGTCCGATTCTCGCTGCGCGTACGAGAACGAGACGTCCTCGAACCGAATCTCGTTAGCTAATGGTGCGGCGATTCGCGGTGATTCCGGTTCTGGAACTTTGGTTTTCGTATCGAGAATCTCGAAGATGCGATCCGATGCAGCGCCGGCGCGTTTCATTTCGCTGTAGACGGATGACAGTTTACGGATCGAATCGAGCGTGCCCGCCAGCAGCGCATACAGCGTGGCCAACTCGGCACTGTCGATTGGTCCGCCAGCCAGTTGGATTCCCCAGACCGTGTCGGTCTCGCGGAGCACGAGGTAGGCACCCGGCAGCACCGCCGCGAGGACGGCGAATGTGCCCATCAGTTCTGTGGTGGGGCGTGCCAGCGCACTCAGCCGGATCATTTTCATCGACTGTTTGTAATACGTCCGATTGGCCACACGGAGCTGATGGGCGTGACGCTTCTCACCGCCGAATGCTATGACGACCTTCATGGAATCGAGCGTTTCCGACAGGCACTTGAAGATGCCTGTCATGCTCTGCAGCGTGCCGTGAGCGGCACGCTTCAGACTGCGTCCAAACTTATGAAACGCGATCGCCATCAGCGGCACGACCAGAATCGACATCAGCGTCAGCCGCCAGTTGAAATAGAAGGCGAACAGAATGCACCCGCCTGCCTTCAGCGGCTCGCGGATGAACCGCACGAGCGCAGACCGGATGCCGGCTGCCATCGTTTCCACGTCATTCGTCATGCGCGACATCAGCGTCGCTTCGCCTTCTGCGGAAAGCGTCTGATAGTCGAGCGATATGGCGTGGTTGAAGCACTCCTGCCGGATGTCGACAATCGTCCGATACACAGCACCGCCGACGAGGACCTCCTGCAAATAGATGAAGATGCCCTTCAGGAATGTGGCCACGACAAGAATGCCCAGAATCAGGGCCACTGTGTTGAAGCGATCCTGCGGGACCCATGGGAGAATGAACTTGCGGACGAAATCCAGTGCCGCCAGGTGTTGAGATTCTTCGCTCTGGTCGCGTTGAGCTTTGGCCAGCTCTTCTCGCTTGGTCTCGTCGTTGCGGAACTTCTCGATGTCGCGGCTGCGCTGTTCGAGATTCGCCTCGGTCTTCGCCATGTCCTCGGTAACGAACTGGTGAAGATTCTGATTGTCGAACAGCACGCGGACGATTGGCATCGTCGACGACAGGTTGCCCGCCCATAGCAGCGAGATCGTGATGGCGCAGAAAACGGACAGAATGACGCGCCAGCGATAGGGCCAGACAAACCCTGCAATCCGAGAGAAGTTGTTCACGTCAGCAGCTCCAGCGTCCCTGCGGAGAGTTGTTGTATCACGTCCTTGTCGAGGCTGCGGATGGAACGTCCGCGCAGTCCCCGGTGAAAGGGGCCGCAGATTAGAGCGCACCAACGCGAAACGTGTCCAGACGGGTTTCAGACCCTTCGCTGTACGTTACGGGGCCATGCACACTCTACGCGGCGTGTGCCTCGCAATACCTGATGTGATGGCTGAGTTGCAGCTTGCGGTAACGTGCGCCGCCCGCATCGTAGAAGTACACCATGTTTCGGTCCGCGGCCCACACGGCTGAAAGGCGCACCTGTCTGGGGCCTTGAATCGAGAACTGCAGGCCGCAGGGTCGGCCGCATCGCGTCAGTTCGATTTCGTTCATTTCGAACTGTTCCGGGACGAGATTCTCCCGCCTGCACAACTCGGCGTGAATGAAGTCCCGTAAATCGCCGAGCGTCGTCAGAGTCTGTTCAGGTGAAGTCATGAATGACCTTGGGAGTACGAGCGATCCGGCGCGAGAGCCTTCTGAGGCATCCGTTTCGTAAACGAATCGCCATCCGTGCCGGAATTGTTGTGCATCTTGAGTGGGACGAGTGCCTCGGATGTGAATCGACCGTGTTGATTCAATCGCGATTCTGTTCGAGGGCTGCCAGGCACCGGTAAATGTCGCAGTCAGTATGATCGGTGCGAGGCTCAGGAGTTATCGGCGGCTCGTGCGTACGGCTGCTCTCTCCGACGATCAGGCGTCGCGACTGTCACCACGCGCAGTCGTTCGTTACCTTCCTTGACTCGCTCGACCGGACTGATCGGAGCCACTCGACCCGGAAATCCGGCAACTTGCCGTGAGACCGGCTCAGGCCCTCAAGTCCGCAACTCTGATTCACCCACACACGGAGATCGCTCGTGCCGGTTCTGCAGGATTCACAGCTTCTGGAATTTGGGAAAGCTTTGCTGGCTGCCGGCGGGGCTTCAGAAACTGAGGCCGAGACCGTCGGTCGCAGCCTGGTCGGTGCCAACGTCCGTGGACACGACTCGCATGGCGTGATGCGGATCCCGTTTTACGTGAAGCAGGTACAGATCGGGACGCTTCACCCGGGCGCGACGCTGAGCATCGAAAGCGAAACGCCGGGATCGATTGTCGCGGATGGCGGCTGGGGATTTGGACAGGTTCTGTCCCGCGATCTGATGACGCGGTTGATGGACAAGGCGTCGGAAGCCGGCATTGCCTCGGGCAGTTTGCGACAGTCGGCCCACATCGGCCGGCTGGGCGAGTACGCAGAGATGGCGACCGAACGCGACATGGTCGGAATCATCTGCGCGAATACTCACGGAGCTGCTCAGCGAGTTGCACCGGTGGGCGGCAAACGACCACGACTGGGCACGAACCCACTTTGCATTGGATTTCCCGGCGGTGCTGACGGCCCGTTCGTGCTGGATTTCGGAACGAGTGCGACCGCTGAGGGTAAAGTTCGAGTCAAGAAGATTGCCGGCCAACCCGTGCCCGACGGCTGGGTGCTCGACCCGGATGGCAATCCGACGAACGACCCCAATCAACTTTACGGCGATCCGCCCGGAACAATTCTGCCCATGGGTGGTGACCAGGCCTACAAGGGGTTTGGCCTGTCATTCATGATCGAGATGCTGTGTGGTGCTCTGTCCGGTGGCCAGTGTGCTTATCCCAATCCGCCCCCGCCGGTCGGTAACTGCGCGTTTTTCATGGCGATTGATCCGGCGAGGTTTGCGGGCGTCGATCATCTCCGCAAGGAGGTTGAAGCTCTTGAGGAGTATGTGCGTGCTGTTCCGCGGATTGATGGCGTCGACGAGGTCTTGCTGCCTGGCGACCCGGAACGCCGCACGCTGCTCAAACGCCAGGCTGACGGGATTCCGATCGACGACGGCAACTGGCAGGCACTGCTTACTCTGGCTGAAGAACTTGGTGTGACCGCTCCGGCGTGACAGGCGCGTTCATGGGGTCCCATCTGGACGCGACGGTTGGTGCCGAACGGGAAACTGTGAACACGGTCCAGAACAAGAGTCTCATGTCGAACCATCGAGCCACCGGTCCAACAGGCGGGGTCATCCTGTGTGGAGGACACAGTCGGCGGATGGGCTGTCCAAAGCTCTCACTACCGTTCGGAACTGAGTTGATGCTGCAGCGCGTGTGTCGAATACTGGGCGAGGTTGTGTGTCCGATTGTTGTTGTCGCCGCGCGCGACCAACCTCTTCCGCCGCTTTCGGATG
Organism: Planctomycetota bacterium; assembly: GCA_963579025.1. Taxonomy (GTDB): domain Bacteria; phylum Planctomycetota; class Planctomycetia; order Planctomycetales; family Planctomycetaceae; genus CAUZFZ01. The sequence goes on from CAUZFZ010000041.1 coordinate 24,670, forward strand.
ACGTACTCGTCGCTGCCGACGAGTTCGAGTCTCTCGGTCCTCTGGCCGGAATTGCGACAGGGCTTGCGGCACTGCGAGACCGTGCGGAAGCCGCGTTCGTGACATCGTGTGATGTCCCGCTGCTCAAGCCGGCGTTTGTCCGAGCCATGATCGACCGACTCGGGGAACACGACGTGGCCGTCCCCAGCGAAGCCCGGTACGATCACGTGCTCTCGGGTGTGTACCGCACGAGTCTTGAGGACGAGGCCCGCCGACTGCTCGCGGCGGACCGGCGTCGGCCGGTTTTTCTGCTGGAATCAACTCGGTCGCTGCGCGTCTCGATTGAGGATCTGCGAGCGGTTGATCCGCAGCTCGACTCATTAAAGAACACGAATACTCCGGACGATTATGCTGCAGCCCTTCGACTGGCAGGGCTGGAGGCGCCGTCCACCTGGCCACCTTCTGAACCAGACGAATGACGACCCCGCCCAATCCCGATGTCCGGATGCGAGGATTTCGCTCGCGTACGCCTGTCGAAACAGCACTCGAATGGATCGACCGCGAAGTCGAACTGCTTGACACGGAATCGGTGGGATTGACCGAGGCTCACGGCCGAGTTCTGGCTGCTGATGTCGTCTCGCCAATCGATGTTCCGGCATTCGACCGGTCGGCGATGGACGGATTTGCTCTGCGCGCCGATGAGACGATTGGAGCTGGTAACTACAACCCGCTGTCGTTTCAGGTTGTTGGTGTTTCGATGCCAGGACAGCCATTTGCCGGCACGGTCGGCGCATCGCAGGCTGTGCGGATCATGACCGGCGCCCCACTGCCCGATGGCGCTGATGCGGTGATCCCGGCTGAATTCGCGACAGAACGTGACGGGACCGTCGAGATCATGTCCGCCGCGTCGTCGCTCAAGCATGTGGGCCGGATCGGAGAAGACGTTTCCGCCGCCGATCGACTGCTGCACGTTGGCCATCGGCTGAGACCACAGGATATCGGTCTGATCGCATCGGTTGGGATTGCCGAGGTGAATGTTGTTCGCCTCCCGCGCGTGCGCATGGTCATCACGGGCAATGAGCTGGCCGAACCGGGCAGCGAACGCGGCATGTATCAGATCTTCGAAGCCAACTCGCACATCGTTCGTGGTCTGATCGAACGTGATGGAGCGGTTCTGGAATCGAGAGTCCGTTGTCAGGACGACCGTGATTCCATTCACGCGGCGATAACGTCCCCCGGTGCCGACGTTGTTCTGGTATCCGGTGGATCGAGTGTTGGAAGTGAAGATCATGCACCGAACATCGTTCGCGAGGCTGGCGAATTGCCCATTCATGGAATCGCCATGCGGCCGTCGAGCCCGGCCGGAATGGGCCGCATCGGTGTGTCAATTGTGTGTCTTCTGCCAGGTAATCCTGTCTCGTGTCTGTGCGCATACGACTTCTTCGCGGGGCGAGTGATTCGGCTGCTGGGCGGATTGAACCCGGACTGGCCATACCCGAAGGCGTGCGGCTTGCTGACCTCGAAGATTGTTTCCCAGATCGGCCGAGTTGATTACTGCCGCGTGCGGATGACGGAACATGGAATCGAGCCGGTGGCCCTCAGCGGAGCCTCGATTCTGTCCTCCACAACTCGCGCTCACGGGTTCGTCATCGTGCCATCGGCATCCGAGGGATGCGCCGCGGGGACCGAGATCGAGGCGTTCTGCTACAGCCCCTCGGCCGCCAGATCCCGTGATGTTCAACAGCCATGACTGATCCGCTTCATGACATCGATCAGCTCGAAACGTACTCGTATGAACTCCCGGAAGAACTGATCGCGAAAGAGCCGACAGAGCGTCGCGACGGCGCTCGCATGCTGGTGGTGCATCGCGACAGACAGACGATTGAGCACCGTACGATACGCGACCTGCCTGAGTATCTCAGACCGGGTGACTGCCTTGTCCTGAATGACACACGCGTCGTGCCAGCTCGACTCATTGGCAAGCGATCAGCGACCGGTGGGCGCTGGGAAGGGCTGTTTCTCCGGACAATAGAAAGCGGCCAGTGGGAGTTGATTGGTCAGACGCGTGGTCGACTTCAGCCGGGGGAGTTGATCGAGCTGGAGTCCATTCATCATGCGGAATCCGAACGGCCGCTCTCCGTCCGTCTTGTCTCGCGCGATGACGAGGGCACTTGGACGGCTCAACCGCAATCCGATGATTCCGCGTTCGAATTGCTGCAACGTTACGGCACAGTCCCTTTGCCTCCGTACATACAGCGCAGTGTGGCCAGCGATGCCGATCGAGAGCGTTATCAGACGACGTACGCTTCCGTACCTGGATCGGTTGCAGCCCCAACGGCCGGACTGCACTTCACCTCCGGTTTACTCAACGAGTGTCGCGATCGCGGAGCAACGGAGGCCCGAGTCACTCTCCACGTTGGGATCGGGACGTTTCGGCCGGTGTCGGTAGCTTGCCTGTCTGCACACCGGATGCACTCGGAATTCTGCGTCGTGTCGGAAGACGTCGCCTCGCAGTTGAGGCACATCAGGCAGTCCCAGGGACGCATCATCGGTGTGGGAACCACTTCGGTGCGGTCACTCGAAACGGCCGCGCGATCGGGCCAGATCGATTCATGGTCGGGAGAAACTGACCTGTTCATTCGCCCGCCGTACGATTTCCGCGCTGTCGACTGCCTGCTGACGAACTTCCATTTGCCAAAGTCGACATTGTTCGTGCTGGTGTGTGCTCTGGCTGGAACGGAGCTGGCACATACCGCGTACCGGACAGCGATCGAAGAGCGATACCGCTTCTTCAGCTATGGCGACGCCATGCTTATCGTGTAGGCGCGGGCGTTGATCCGGGTGACCGTCCCTTATGTGTGCCACTGCCGAGTCAGCCGCAGCATCGTTTACGCAAGCGCTGGTGGCGGTTTGGGGCGGGCGACTTTCATGGTCAGGCCTTCACGCGCAGCGAAAGCCAAACCGAATTCTCCTTCACGGTGCAGGCGCTTCGCCAGATCGTCAGCGATGCGAATCACCGCCTGATCATTGCTCTGCGGATCGTGGTGAGATATCGCCACCATGTCGGGATGCACCTGTCGGCACAGATCGACGATCGTCGCTACCGAATTGTGTCCCCAGCCGACCCGAGTCTTGCAAACTTCATCAGTATACTGGCAATCGATCAGGACCAGGTTGGCCCCACGGAAGAAGTCCAACAGTTCCGGATCCCACTGGCGCGGGGCGGTGAAGTCGCTCTCCAGGTCGTCCGGGTTTGTGGCGATGGAATCCAGTTCGCAATCTGTCGCCAGTACAAATACGCCACTGCCCGCCTCGACGCGAAATCCAAGAGATCGGCCTGGATGGGGCAGCGGGATCGAGCGAACGCTGATCGAACCGGCCTTGAACTGCTCAACATCTGTCCGAAACTCCATACCCGCCTGCATGGCCGAAATCTGAATCGGAAAGTAGTCGCCGCTCATTTGTCCGGAGAGCAGTTCCTTGACGCCGGATTCGCGTGCCTCACCGTAAACAGTGAATTTGTTCTGCGGCATGTACGCGGGCGGAAAGAACGGAAATCCCTGAATGTGATCCCAATGCACGTGCGTGAAGGCCATCGTTGCCTGGACGGGATTCCCTTTGAATTCGTTAAGCCACGCGACGCCCATTTCGCGGATTCCACTCCCAGCGTCGAAGACAAGGATGTCGTCTCCGTACCTGACCTCGATGCAGGTGGTATTGCCACCATACTTGCTCGTGGAACGGCCGGGTGTCGGAACGGAGCCACGTGTGCCCCAGAAGGTCACTTTCAGATCACTCATGACTCGTCATCGTCCTTGTTGTCGGTTTCACCGGAGTAGCCCATCAACCGATCGAAAAGAAACAGATTCCGACCAATCTGGATGATATCTCCACCATGCAATCGACATGAGATGATGGGAATGCCGTCGACATAGGTGCCGTTGCTGCTTCCAAGGTCTTCAAGGACGAACTCGGCTCCGTCGGGACGAATGCGAGCGTGGTTGCGGGATACACTGTCATCGGCCGATAAAGGGATATCCGCGTTTTTGTCGCGACCAATCGTAACCGCGTGCTGATCGATGAGTGTCCGCTCCTCGAACGAGGACACAACCGGCCGCAGTGCCCCCATGCTGACCAACGGCGTTTCGTTGAGCAGGAACTCAGCGAGATTCAGGTCACCGATTGACCGGCTCACTGAACGATCCGGTGATTCTTCGAAGATTGTCTCGTCCACGATTCGTTCCAGTTCGCATGTGTCGCGAAGCCGACACTGGAGCCCCGCACGGGCACCCGGTGCCGACAAGACCACCGTCCAACTCTGTCAGAATGACAGAGTCGACCTTCCAGCGTCGCGTGATTTTGTCAGGGTTTCGACCAACTGTCGAGTCGAGTAGTCCGAATCCCTGACTGTCGGCCCAATCTCCCCGCATTCCCAGGGCACAGCGAATGCCACCGGTGCTCTCGACTGACGTAGCCCCTCATTCGGTGATATCATCGAACTGGTCGGGCTGACGTCCTCCAATGCCTCGACTTCCCACCTGTTTCCGTGTGTCGTTCCTCGACGCATCCCGCCGGAGTTCCTTTATGTCTCCTTCACGGACAAGCGCCGTGCATGGCCTGCCTCTACCCGCTCTCGTTGTGTTGCTCGCATGCGCGGTTGCCGCTGCTGATGGTCCGCCGCCCCCGCCTCTGCCAGAAGACTTTGTCGTTTCTCAGGTGTCGCCGCCGCTCCACCCGCAGATTGATGAACTGATTTCGACGGCGTCGCCGGGCTTCGCGGATCACGCTGCAGACGTGTGCCCGGATGCGGAATTCATTCGACGTGTGTATCTGGATCTGGCGGGCACGATTCCATCTGCGGAGGTCACGCGTGCATTCCTGGCCGACGCCACTCCGAGTGCTCTGAAACGCCAGCAATTGATTAATCGTCTGCTGGCCAGTCCACAGCACGCTCGACGGATGCAGTATGTGTTCGACGAGATGCTGATGGAGCGGCGTCCGGGAACCACGATTCCGGTGGCGGAATGGCAAAACTGGCTGCGGCAGGCATTCCTCGACAACAAGCCATGGAACCAGCTTGTCCAGGAATTGCTCGCGGCTGACGGAGTCGACAAAGAAAAACGACCGGCGGCAAAGTTCTATCTGGATCGTAATTTCGACGTCGACCTGATCACGCGCGATGTCGGTCGCGTCTTTCTGGGTGTCGATCTGGAGTGCGCACAGTGCCACGATCACCCGAGCATCGACGGATACCTGCAGCGGCACTACTACGGAATCACGGCGTTCCTGAAACGCAGTTACCTGTTTACTGATCCGAAGTCGAAGCAGAAGGTGCTCGGCGAGAAGGCCGAAGGCGACGTGAAGTTCACGTCTGTGTTCACACAGGAAGAAGGGGCAACGCCCCCGCGACTGCTCAATCTGCCTGCGATCGTCGATCCCGAGGGCACCGAGAAGCAGTACGAGGTCAAACCGGACGGCAAGAACCGCGGCGTGCCGAAATACAGTCGTCGGCTGCAACTGGCCGGTGCGATGATCTCCGCCGACAACATTGACTTCCGACGCAACATCGTGAACCGGCTGTGGGCGATGATGATGGGACGTGGTCTGGTCGAACCGCTCGATCTTCGACATGCGGATAATCCACCGTCGCATCCAAAAGTGCTTAATCTTCTGGCCGACGAGTTTCTCAGTCACGACTACGACGTGCGCTGGCTGCTGAGGGAACTCGCACTCAGTGAGGCGTATCAACGCGGTTCGCGGACTCAAACCAAATCCGATGCTGCTGCGACGGATTACGCGTCTGCGCTGTTGAAATCACTGTCCGCGGAACAGCTTGCCTGGTCATTGATGGAAGCGAGTGGTGTGACGACTCAGACGCTGGCGGCTCAACAGGCGGCATTGTTGAAGTCCGATCCGAAGAACGGGCCAGCGAAGAAGGACGATCCGCTGTGGCAGGATGATGTGCTGCACAAAGCCCTCAAGCCACACGTCGATCAGTTCGCACTGCAGTTCGCACATCAGGGAGGTCAGAAGACGGGTTTCGAGTCGACGGCGAATCAGGCTTTGTTTCTGATCAACGGATCGCTCGTGCAGGGCTGGCTGACACCGGCCAACAACAACCTGACGGATCGGTTGCGAAAGCTGGACGACAATGCGGCTGTGGCCGAAGAATTATATGTCAGTCTGCTGAACCGGATTCCGACTGGCGACGAGATTGCCGAAGTGACCACTTATCTGGATGCAGTCAGCGAGCGGGATCCGGCGATCCAGGAAATCGTGTGGGCCGTCCTGGCGTCGGCCGAGTTCCGGTTCAATCACTGACTGGTTTTCGATTCAATGAGTACGTGGCTCACAATACGGGGCTGCAGATTTCATCAACGAGGCTGAGCAATGCGACGCGATATTGGCTGCAATCGGATGGATCACGCGGTCTCTCGACGCTCTTTTCTAGGGGCTTCGGCGGCTGGTTCGGCTGTTGTGGGTGGCCTGCTGACTGCCGCGCAGGCCGAGCAAGTTCGGAGCGGTCAGAAGCGCATCCTGCAGATTTTCCTGCAAGGCGGGGTGAGCCAGTTTGAAAGCTGGGATCCAAAACCGGGAACTCGGTTAGGTGGACCATTTCGGTCGATCTCGACGGCCGTGCCCGGGATGGAGATTTGCGAACTGCTGCCGCACACGGCCCAGCGAATGGACAAGCTGTCCATTGTCCGCAGCATCAACCTGAAGACGAACAGTCACCGCGTTGGCCAGCTCCGCATGGAGAAGGGCCGCATCGCCGGCGAGTACCCCTATGTCGGCTCGGTTGGTGCAAAATACTTCACTCCGCCGGACGCTCGGTTGCCGGGGTTCATTCACATTTCGACGCGAGGCATCACTGACAACACGAATGCATTCCTGCCAGCTCAGCACGCCCAGTTGAAACTGGAAGGTGTGAAGGCTCCGTCCAATCTGGTGCGATCCGACAAACTCTCTGAGGAAGCGGCAAAGCGACGCGATGAATTTCGGCGACGACTCAGCGAACGATTCTCAGCGAGTCGACCCGGACAGAAAGCGTACACGGAAGCATTCGAATCGTCGTTCACTCTGGCTGACCGCCTGATCTCTCAGAAGTCGCTATTCGAGGCCGAGCCATCCGCAAAGGACGTTGAACGGTACGGCTCGCATCCCTTCGGTCTTCGCTGCATCCTGGCTCGTGAGCTGCTGATGAACGGCGGTACCTGCGTGAAGGTAACGCACCACGGTTACGACACGCACGCCGAGAATTTCAACTTTCACCTCGAACAACTGGGTGAGTTTGATCACACGTTCTGCATGCTGCTGGATGATCTGGCTGACGCGGGCATGCTTGAATCGACGCTCGTCCTTGTGCATTCCGAATTTGGACGCACGCCAAAGATCAATCAGCGATACGGCCGCGATCATTGGGGAGCGTCCTGTTCGATGGCGATGGGTGGATGCGGGATTGTGCCGGGCGCGATTGTGGGCGCCACTAATAAGGAAGGCACTGCAGTCTCCGAACGGGAAGTTGCCAGCGGCCACCTGTTCCATACTTACTTCAGTGCCCTGGGACTCGACACGGCGAGTGATCACGACATTCCAGGCAAGTCCATTCCGATTGGTGATCCGGCCGCTGCGCCGATCGAGGAGCTGCTCGCATGACGAACCCAGAAGAATCCAACGGCATTGGTGGCCGTCCGGAAGCTCCCCCATTGCCCGAGATGCCGCTGGATGTGACGAAGTCGCATGTCGCTGCCGAGTTCAAGCATGAGGTCGCACTGACCACGTGTCGTATCGACCCGACCGGACGGTACGCATTTGCCGGCGCCGAAGACTTCAATGTCTATCGCTGGGAAATCGACGGGGCTGCCGAGTCGAAGACGATCTTCAAGGGACACAACTCGTGGGTCCGGTGTGTGGATTTTTCTCCCAACGGCGAATTGCTCTTCACGGCCGGATACGACGATCACATTGGCATCTGGAACACGGCCGACGCCGAACCGAAACCCATCGCAATGATCGAAGCCCACAAGGGTTGGGTGCGTTGGGTGCGAGTCAGCCCCGATGGCAAATTGCTGGCGTCTTGTGGAAACGACAATCTGATCAAAGTCTGGAATCTTCCGGATGGAACTCTGTTGCGAGAATTCGCCGGACACGAGCGGTATCCGTATGCAGTCGTATTTCATCCCGATGGCAAACGGCTCGCGTCGTTTGATCTGATGGGAGTCCTCCGCGAGTGGGATCTCGAGTCGGGCAAACAGTTGCGATCGCTGGAAGCGAAGTTCATGTGGGGTTTCGACCAGAAGTTCCGAGCCGACATGGGCGGGGCGCGCGATATGTGCTTCAGCGACGACGGCAAGACACTCGCGGTGGCCGGACTGACTGAGGTGACGAACGCATTTGCCGGAGTCCACAAGCCCATGATCCTGCTGGTCGACTGGGACAAGGCTGAGCCGCAGCACAAGTTCAAAGTCGACTCGTACAAGGGCATGGCGTGGGGCGTGCGGTTTCACCCGGACGGTTTTGTGATGGGTGTCGGAGCACCTCAGAGTGGTAACAAAGGCGCTGTCTGGTTCTGGAAGCCCGGTGAAGAGAAGGCGTTCCACACTGTCACGCTGACACATTGCGGCCGCGGGTTGGACCTGACACCAGATTGCCGCCGCTTTGCCGTGGCTCAGTTTGACGGGTCTCTTCGCGTTTATCAGATGACCGACAAAGCTTCCTGAATCGCGGACGGAAGTTGTCCACGAAAAACGCGAAATGGCACGAAAACTCTCGCCGCACCTGTTCGTGTCTTTTTGTGTTTTTCGTGGCAAATGAAAGCGGTGCACCCAGCGCATGCCGAGTCCGTTGCCACATCGCTGCTCAGGTCCGATTGACCGCCGCACATGGCTGCAGGTCGGCGGACTGAGTCTCGGCGCGCTGACCTCGGGACTCGATCCGAATGTCGCCCAATTGCTGGCTGCGGAGCAGACTGCAAAGCTCGACGAGCCGCTTGACCCCGATTTCTCCGTGATCCTGTTCTGGGCGAACGGAGGACCAAGTCATCTCGACCTGTTCGATTTGAAGCCGAACGCACCCGCCGAGTATCGCGGTCCGTTCCGGCCGATCGAGACCAGCGTACCGGGAGTCGAGATCACGGAGCTGTTTCCGCGTCTGGCGACACAGGCCGAACGCTTCACGTTGATTCGCAGCCTGCATCACGAACGCGGCGAGCACTCGGGCGGAACGAATCGCTTTCTGACTGGCTACTCGTCGGTCGCCCGCAACCTGCCGGATTCCGAGTTTCCGGACATCGGGTCCATCGTGGCCTGGCACGCGATGCAGTCGTCCGGGCCGCGAGAGATCCCGCCGTTCATTGCCAACACAAAAGCCTATGGGAGCGGAGCTGCGTATCTCGGGCCAGCTTACGCACCTTACATGCCCAGCCCCAGTTCGCAGACATCGACGGGTAACAATCAGTACGACCCCGTCCCGATCTACACCAGCGAGGAGACGTCGGGAAATCTCTCCGTCAATCAGGACGGTGTGTTGTCACTCAAGCGACGTCGCGGTTTGCTTGAGGCACTCGATGTTCTTCCGCGGGTGATCGACGGATCCGGAACACTCAGTGCGATTGACAGTTTTCAGCGGCAGGCGATCTCGATGCTTGCCAGTTCCCGGACGCGAGATGCGTTCGATCTGACTCGCGAACGCGACAGCACTCGACGCCGATACGGAGACACGCATTGGGGACGCAGTCTGTTGACGTGCCGTCGACTGGTCGAATCCGGCGTCCGGTTTGTGCAATGCCAGGCGACGTTTCGGTTGAAGCCGGAAACAGGGCGCACGAGTAACTGGGATGACCACTCCGTCAACTCGGACATCTTCAAGGCGTACCGCGAGAAGCTGCCGTCGTTCGATCAGTCCGTTTCCGCGATCGTCGAAGACCTGTACGAGCGGGGCCTGAGCGAACGCGTGCTGTTCGTCTTCTGCGGTGAATTCGGACGCACTCCACTGATTCGAAATCAGGATGCGAGCGGTCGGCCGGGGCGAGACCACTGGCCGCGCGCGATGAGTGTCTTTCTATCCGGCGGCGGTTTGCGGATGGGGCAGGTGATCGGAGCGACGAACGGGAAGGCTGAAGAGCCCGTCGAACGCATTATGAACAGCAACAATCTGCTGGCTTCGATTTACCGACGCTTCGGCATCGATACGCGTCATGCGTTTCTGGACAACTCTGGCCGGCCGATTCCGGTCCTCACTGATGGCGAACCGATTGCTGAGCTGTTTTGAGTGATCGGTAAGCCGTGAAGGTGTTTGTTCTTGCCAGAATTGAAAAGCGGGTGACGTTATCTCAAAATCGGTTGTTCTTCAGGCGACTTTGAATCACCAACCGAGAATGAACGATGACCGACACGTCGAAAGTAAAGGCTGATAAGCCTGACGATTCAGACAACAAGAATCGCGGGTCGGGCGACGGTCAGAGGGTTACCCCGGATTCGGCTCGGTCTGGAGACGGCGACTCCGAAGATTTCAGTCGCGACGCACCTTACGTGTTGGGAGAACCGCGGCAGGTTGGTTCGACGTCCCCCGCTGATGATGGCCGGTTCGACGACGAGTCCGCTTCTGGTGTGGAGCTCTCAGGCAGAGACGACGAAGGGTCGGCGGTGGATTTCAGTGACGACCACTCCACCGATCTTTCTCAGGACCCGTCCGATGCGGTCGGCAAGCCCCGTCAGGTGGACCTGGAATTGGACAGTGATCCACGCCGCAATTCGCCTCGATGGATGACGGCGGCGGCCGACGAGGACTCTGTGACTTCGGATCCGGATGCCGCTGAAGAGACTCAGGGTGTTGCTGATGCGCGCGAGTCTGTCGTTCCCGCCGAGCCGCGACGTGACGCGTTGCAGAATGGAGTCGTCGATTCAGTTGAAGGACCCGTCATGATGGGGTCGGCGTCGGATGAGTCGGGGCCTGTCGACGAAGAGACGTTCTCGTACGGCGACGATGCGTCCATTGCTGCTCCCGGCGAGAGTGCGATCGGAGACTTCAGCCGGGACATCGTGTACGTGAAGGGAGAACCCCAGCCGGTCAGTTCCATCGTGCCAACGGATGACACCACGGACGAGACGCCCGTGCCAACCGCGGAACCCTCTTGCCAGGATGAGGAGAGTGCGGCCGAGGAAGTAGACGTCGATGGCGATCTGACCCCTGGTTGCTCGATGGAGACGATCGACGAGACTGACGCAGATGATCGCCTCGCGAATGAACTCGACGATGCGGTGGCACGGTCTGAACGGCGGAACCTCGCATTCGCGCACATGGACAACGAGGTCGTAGACGAGGACGTTTTTCTCGATGAGTCTGTTTTCAAAACGAATCCGATGTTCGCCTCTGACGAAGGCATGTCCGATGATGGCTCCAGCGAGGATGCGTCGGGAGATTTCAGCCGCGACCTGTCGTACGTCATGGGAGAGCCCGTACCGGCCGGTTCGACGCCCTCAGCCGAAGACGCTGAGGTGATGTCGGACGTTGCCGACGAACCGGACCAGGTGGCTCAGCCGGAGTCTGTCAGCGAATCGGAAACTGATTCTCTGAAGCAGTCCGACCACTGGTTCGCAGCCGAGGCGCATGAAGACGCTGCCGCTTCGGGCTTGAGCCTGGCTGACGACCTTCAGGCCATCGATGAATTCTCGCATGACACCGACATCTCCGGTCTCCAGCTTGATCCGGAGGAAGACGCTGCGTTGCTGGAAGATGTCGAATCGCCGCAAGACGAGGACCTGCTGGAGGACACTGAGTCCCTGGACGACCTCGCGATGATCGAAGAGTCGGAGTTCGTCGAGGAGGAGACTCTGACGTATGACGACGACATGTCGGTCGAGAGCTACAACGATGAATCGTCGGAATCGACCGACAGCGAGTCGGGGGAAGATGTCAGCCTCGACGCGTCGGAAGACTACAGCGGGGACGCGTCGTATGTGTTCGGAGAGCCGAAACTGATTGATACAGAAACGCCTGTCGAAGAAACGCCCGCCAGGGGACCTTCTGTCCCCGCGGCAACATCTTCTGGATCGGACGACGACGAATCTGTGGGCGACCAGAGTCGTGATCAGTCGATGGACATCTCCCGAGATTCCCGTCACGCCCTCGGTAAACCAAGACAGGTGAGTGTTGAGCATCTGGCGGATGCGCACACAAATTCAGATCCTTGGACGACCGGTGCGGCGAGCGAGGAAGTCCCCGTTCCCGTTGTGAGTGACGCCGACGCGTTTGGCGGAGACGATGAATTCCCGGAACGCGATGGTGATGATGAAGTGGCCGAGTTAGGGCTGCTGGAAGACGCCGACCAGATCGAAGACGCCGAACTGGTAGACGAGTCTGAGCAGCTCGAAGAATCGTCAGCCACTTCGGATGAAACACTGACCTACGAAGACGATCTTCCCGGTGAGAGCTTTTTCGGGGATGTGTCCGGGGATACCAGCCAGGAAGCGCTGGAAGACGCGAGTCGAGCTGTGTCGTATGCCATGGGAGAGCCCGAGCCAGCGGAATTGGCTGACTCTACCGACGACGGAATTGGCGAAGAGGGAGTGGCCGCACTCGGAATCGATCCCGGCTCGCCGGTCTCCGCGCCCCCCGACAGCGGTACGGGAAGCGACTTCAGTCGCGACGTGTCGATGGACATCGATCAGGATCCGTCGGTCGCCGTTGGAAAACCACATGAGGTCGCCTCGGAGACGGTTGGCGTCCCGCGAAAGAAGTCACGAACGTGGCTGAAAGCGCTTGTGGGAACCGCAGTCATCGCGGGTGGGATCTTTCTGGGCATCCAGTTTGGACTTCTGGACATCGAGTCCGTCACAGAGGGCACTGCCACTTCACCGCAAGGCACGGACGCGCAGCCCGATACAACTGTGTCCGCCGTGGTGCCCGAAGATACTGACCCGGATTCAGTTCTGACGGTTGAAACGTTCCCGGCGGTGGTTCCTGACACAGTACCACCCCCAGCGATCGAGGACTCCGCCCCGTCTGCATTCGATGCCAGCGAGCCGTTCTTCGATCCGAATGCAGAAGACACTCCCCGGTTGTCTGATGCCGAGAAGCCCGACTGGTTGAAAGCTGTCTGGGCTCGGCTGAACGACGGCGGTTTCAACGCCACGGATCTGATGCATGCTGAGTCAACAATTACGAAGTGGTTGAATACCTCGCCTGCACCCCCTGAGAATCTGGCCGAGAGACTTAAACGTCTCCAAAGGCAGATCGATGAATTGACTTCTTCCACCGTTGTTCAGCTCAGCGCGGGTGTTCCTGCAGTCCCACCAGCGACGAATGCGGTATTCGTTCTTGTGTCCGCGTCGAACCTGGTCGCGGCTGAGGGTGACAAACAGCAGGACCAGGCGGAAGACCTCGAATTCGAAGCGCGGCTTGTAGCAGCCGATGGCAATCATCTGCGCGCGCGACGACTGTATCTGGAAGCCGCTCAAGTCTGGCGCGACGCGGGACTGCTGGAGCACGCGAGCGCGGCACTGCGAAATGCTGAGCGGCATCAGAAACGACTCCCCGCGACGTGGCAGGCACAGCACGCAGCCGAATTTCAAAGCATCGGCAGGACAGTGGCGGATATCCGAGAGTCCCTTTCCACAGAAAACGCGAAGCAACTCGCGCAGCGCCAACAAGACCAGGTGGTGGCGATCCGGTCGCTGCGTCAGCGCATCTTAGATTTCCTCGACACCCATCGAGATGCATTTGCGGTGCTCAGCCCAACGGGACTGGAAGGTCTCAGTGAGGCGGACAGGAATGCCGTGACCGGCGTGGCTGCGGCTCTTGGTCAGATTCGGCTCCGACTTGATACGCCGGATGCCGACGTCGTTCTCGACTCGGTCCGCGAGGATGCCGACACGCTTAATCGTATTCTGATTACCGTGCTGGTGCGGCAAAGCAGAACAAGAGAAGTTGTGAACGCAGTCGATCCAGTCATCGCCGCTCCAGCGGATCTGACTCCGCATCTGCGAGCGACGATGCATGACGCATTGATCGGGCGAGACGTTTACTCACGACTCAGAACGCTCGACGCGGAATCGCTGAGCGAGACCGAAGAGGCACAGCGAACGGACGACCTGGAGTGGCTTCAGGCGTTTGTGTCGGAGGAAACAGGCATCGTCGATCCGCAGGCCATTGAGAATGTCGCCGAGCCGGATTTGAAAACTCAGATCGCACGTATCCGTCTGACTGAGGCACGGGTGAATCAATGGGAGAAAACGAGTCGAGGATTACAGCGTGACAAAGAGCGGACCATTCTGAAGACGGCAATCGAGGAATTGTTCACAGACCCGGCTGAGTGGGTTGCTGATGCGGAACGCCTGAAGGCTGCCGGAGACGCAGGCCCGTGGGAACAGATTGTGGCGGACGCTGTGAGGCGCAATATCGTTCCCGGAGAAAACTGGGCAGAGCAGCCGGAGCCGTTAACGAATACTGCATTGCGGTCCGTGCTCTTCAATCTGCAGTCGCTTCGTTTGCGGTCGCAGGCACTGTCCGTGGCAGCGGCGCGACAGGTCACAATTGAGGCCACTCAGGCCGTGACAGCCGCAAAGACTGCTACCGCGGAGGCCCTCAAGGCCGCGAAGACGGTTCCTGCACCACCACCAGCAGTAGCCGATCCGGACGCGAAACCGGCGGTGCCGGACGAACCCGCGGAACGGCAGCCGCTGATTGCAGCGATTCTGAATCGCGTGGACAGGATCCGGAACCGGCTTGACGGCTTCGCTCCAGTGACCACTCCGAACGATCCTGCGGACACTGCCGTTCCCGGGGATCCCGCCCCCGCCGGAACCGAAGATGCGGAAGAATCGGATGCCGCAGACGATGCCCTGCCTGCCTCGGACGCCGATCGACTCCGGTCACTAATTGCCGGCCTCGACGCAGACGCACTTCAGAACGCCTCAATGTCGGAGTTGCGCACGATTGTTCGACAGACGCAGGAGATCGAAGTCCTGCTGGACCAGTGGGAACGCACAGGGCGTCTGGAGAATGTTCTGGCTGATCACATGGCCCGTCTGGCGAGCGCGCAGGACTCACTCGCTCAACAGGTGACGGCAGCAGAAACGAAACAACTGGCCGCCGTCGATCAAGCCCGCAAATCGCTGACCGTCCAGATTCTTGCAGTCGAAACGACGGCTGCAAAACTGAATCAGGTTGTGAGTGATCTGCAAACCAGTCTCAGGAAAGAGCCGCCGCTCAGTGCCCCGCCGGTCGAGCCCGCGACGGACGCGATTCCTGCCAGTCAGAGGGATTCGCTCGAACGAACGATCGAGGCCGTCGTGCGACGCCATCTGGAGGAGTCAGGATACGGTCCGTCTGTACCAGGTTCCTCTGGCCTGGCGGATCAGGTCACGCAACCGGAGAATGCTGCACGTGCCCGTCGATCCTTTAAGGCAGCGTACAGCAGCGCGTTCTTCTCGGGACGCAGCGGGTCGATGGAATCAGCCGTTCGACAGTTTTCCGCGGCCGTCCGACAGGATCCGGACGATCCGATCTACCGGTACTTTCTGGGACTGGCGTTGTATCGCAGCGACAACAGCGACCAGGGAGTGGAACAGGTTCGCATTGGCGCCCAGTTGGAAAAGGAACAGGACCGTTCACCCGGCAGCGTGGACCAGTGGCTGGAGCGGGTACAATATGGACAGCGAACCTGGCTGGAACGGATTCGACGTGATGTGATGACCAGACAGCAGGTCATCAAGTCAGTGCCGGCGAATGAATGACGTCGTCAGGCCATCGTTTCCGCGGACCGGAACCGATTCTGGTCGCGAGTTTTAGAACAGACCAATCGGTGCGTTATGGCTCAATGGGTATCATGAAACGAAAACTGTGGTTTGCCATCGACGCGGGCACAACGACTGCGGTGGCGTGCATCATGCGCCAGCCGCAGGAGTTCCACTGCTTTGCGCCAGGTGACCCGGACGGTGACGTCCTGGTGGGAGATGACGCTGACTGGCTGGTCCCGTGCGCGTGTCTGCATCTGGGGGGAGGCCGAATCGCCACTGGACGGGCGGCCGTGGTTCGCGACGCTGACCCTGCGTTCGCCGGCCATGTCATTCAGAACCTGAAGCTGCACGCCAGATACGGGCGGGATAAGTCGAAAACGATCAGCTCTAAAGGACGCGAGTTTACTCACGATCGAGTCTACGGCGAGATTCTGAAAGCCCTGAAACTCTCGGCCGTCGAAAACTTCAATCGACGACCGGAGCTGTTGCCTCCTGACGTGTCGTTTTCCGGCGAAATTACTCGGGCCGTGCTGGCCGTGTCTTCGAGTTTCGGGCCTCGTGAACGGAGTTTTATTCAGCAGTCCGCCCAGTCGACTGCGGGATTCTCCGAAGTCAGACTGATCGATTCGCCGCTGGCAGCAGTCCTGGGGTTGGGTCTGCATCTTGAGCCGGGCGCCAGGAACGTTTTGATCGTGGACGTCGGCGGTGGGACGTGCGATCTCATGGCGTTGCGGGTTGGTCAGGGCGTTGCAGGTGGAATCCACGAGCTGGGGCGGATTGGAAGTCGCAGGTTCGGTGGCCTGGATATCGACGAACTGATTGCTCGGGACGCAGTCCGACGCGGTCCGCTGAACTGGTATGACTGGGATCAGGACCGGGCGCTTCGATTCGGCCCCATCGCCCCCGCGCTCATGCAGCAGGCGGAGCGCGTCAAGCAGGATCTCTGCGGGCAGATGGTGGCGTCGACCGAAGCGACATCCTCTGAGATTAATTGGCTGGAGCCCATCCGGGAGAAGAATTTCGACGCCAGCTATACGGTCGACTGGCTCAGGCAGGCGACCAGCGACCAGGTGGACTACATCATCGCACTCGGCAAACATCTGCTGGAAGGCATCGATCCCGACGAGGCCGGAGTGTCTTCACGTCGCAAGGCGTCGTCCGGCGTCTCCTGGATGAGAATAGACGAGGTGCATCTGGTCGGCGGCGGCAGTCTGATGCCGCCCCTGCAGGAGCGGCTGATCGCCGCGCTGGGCGGGGAGTGGAACCGGCAAAAACTAAGGGTCGCAGAGCGGCCGCAACGCGTTATTGCGGAGGGCGCGGCGGTCTTCGCCGACATGCTCAGCCGGGGCGAAGTGCTTCCGGGACTTCACCGCACACGCTGTCCGGCCGATATCGGAATCCGAGGAGCGGAAGACGACGACTCGTGGTTGGATGGCATGCGAAGCTTCCTGCCGTCCAATAAGAAGAAAGACCGAAAATACGTTTTCCATCCCATGGTTGCAGGCAACTCGGTCGTGACAGACGGGCAGACAACAAGGTTCGTGATTCCAGTGCTTCAGACTGGTTCCGGCGGCAAGATCAACTTGTCTATCTACGAACGATTCGTGAAGCACCCACCTGTTAAAGAAGTCGAAGATCCACTCCCGGTCTCAAAGCAGAAGAGCAAGCCCAAACGAACGGGGGAAGAGGATGTTGAGCTGGAGTACTCGAATCGCCGGCTGGCGAAAATCAAATTTCGGAATCTTCCTGAACTGGCGACTGGCGAAAGAGACCAGATCACGCTGCTGCTGCGATTCACCGAGAACCAAACGGTGGAGTTTTCAGCGGCCTATCGCAGGAAAACGCTGACCAGTCGTCTGTTTGGGGACAACTTCGATCACGTGTTTGACTTCAGCGGCGCCACCGGCGAGGCCGGCGGAGTATCCCCACCTGCATAGCTCGTTCGTCCGAAGCAAAACACAACCGCAACGCAAAGAAGCCCGGCTCTCCCCTGCGGAGGCCGGGCTTCTGACGCGTACACCAATCAAATATCCCCGGGAGGATTCGAACCTCCAACCTCTGCCTCCGGAGGGCAGCGATCTATCCAATTGATCTACGGAGACGCGCGTACGAATTGACGTACTTGACACCCGTGATTCTATCCTCGTCTGCTGAGAATTCTACCCTCGGTCATGTCCTCAGGCAGCGGGAAATACAGCTCTGGATCGGCCGAGACGCCGGTGATGAATGGAGCTGTCTGTTCGACTCCGCGCGGGACCAGCTGCCCGAGCTCACTCAGCCAAAAAGGTTGAAGACAATGCCGCCTGCAGAGTCAGGTAGGGCTCGCATACGCCTGGTCTGAGGCGAGCCGAACACACAAGCGGGACAGGGAGTCGAAGGCGATCGCCACGGCAACACCATGAAAGTTCTTAAGAAGGCCCCACACGCCAGCGGTTACACTCATCATTGAGGGATAAAACCGTTCCCTCTTCGCGGAGCAGCTCGACGAGCAACGGAACGCAAAAGCGGAACGTAGATCCGTCGCGAAGCACGATGTACGCCAGCTCAAGACGTCGGAGCGAACGTCGCAGGTCTTCGATCGGGACGTCGACGTCACGGCCGTGCAGCGTTTCCAGCAGTTGCTCCTGAGTGAAGTTTTCCGCATCGATCGTGGCGTAGATCACGATGCGATCCAGCTGGTCATCCCGCTCGACTCCCGTGACGCTCTCCCAGCCGGACAGGCGTTCGCGGATCGCCCGGGAACTCAGGGCCTGCTGGACATGATCGGCAAGGATGTACTGATCGCCGGGCTCCGTGAGGCGAATGATCTCGCTGCAGGTCGTGGCAATCAGATTCGCCCGCTGTCCCGTGGCAGCGATGATTCGTTCGAGCAACACGGCCCCTTCGTCCTGGTGATCCGCGTCATGCTCGAAGGTCAGCCCGAGTCCGCGCATCGGCTGTGTGATCATGTCGTGACAGTCGGCGGTGTCGAGTGGCCCGATCTCAACCACCTCGCCCCAGTTCCGCAGCGGCGACTGATAGTCCAGCGCGGCGGACGCATACAGCGTCCAGAACCCGGCCAGGATGAAGTACGCGGTGCCTTCCTCGCTGAGCGACCGCATCTCATGCAGCGTGCGATAATCGTTCTCCTGCTGTGACTTCACGAAGTAGTCCGCCTCGTCGATCAGGACGAGCAGCGGACGCTCGCGTTTCATCCGCCGCAGTTGCTGCAGCAGTGCGATGTCGTCGGTGCCCTCAACGTCTCCCTCGAAGCCCAGCGCGAGAGCCAGTGACACGGCTGGTGATTCGGTGCGGGCCAGCGAGAAGTAGTGGCACTCGCACAGGTCGAGCCGCTGGGCCTGCCGCTCGATCTCTTTGAGCAGACTGGACTTGCCGGACTGTCGCGCGCCCACGATGAGGTAATTCTGCAGCTCGCGGTTGAGCATGTCGCCGATCAGTTCGGCGCGACCGAAGAACGTGGCGGACCGCGTGAGACCACCGGATGTCTGATACGGCGAGAACCGCGTCACGCGAACCTGCGACGCGATCAGTCGCGCAACGACGAGGTCTGGTTCCGGAGACAGCAGCCAGCCGGTCAGCGTCCGACTGTCGACCGTGACCAGCGAGTTCGACGTCCTCTGCGACACCCTGGCCCAGCGGCTCTGAGCGTCGCGGTCCGTCGTAACGACCAACGTGACAGGCGGAGCCGGGTCCTTGATGGCGTCGCGGAGTTCCCGCTCGGCGGCGTCGACATTCGCGTCCGCCTCCGGAAACAGCAGGACCGCCCACTGCAGCTTGAGCACAAACCCCTCATCGACCAGGACGCGGAAGGCCGTCCCGTGACCATTGAGCGGAATGGTCTGATCAATCTTCCAGCCAAGTCGCTCCATCATCTGACGGGCTCGGTGTTCCGAATCGGTATCGTCCAGAAAGTCAGACACATGACCGAGTCGAGAGCCGGCAACATCGACCGTCGACAGCGTACTGGCCAGCCGTCGCGTCCAGGCCAGCAGCCGAGTCGCACGCGGAACGTCTTCGACGGGCAGCCTCAGAAAGGCCTGCCGATCCGCCGCGACTTCCCGCATCAACGGATTCAGAAAGAGTCCGAGGTAACTCCCCCCTGCCAACAGCACCACGACGGCAGCAATCCAGCCGACGATCAACCATGTCCTTGCCCCGAGCCGCGAGACTTGTTGCTGTGGGAACTTCCATGTCCGCCAGACCGGCTCCCGCGAATTTACGACGACTTCAACTTGAAAGTCATCCGACACTGAACCCGGCAGCGTAAATGCGACGAGCTCCCTGCTTCCCGGTGCGATCGTGCGTGGCAATTCGAAAGTACCGAGGTCTTCCATGGGCGACTGATCCAGATGAATGAATGCCTGCACCTTCGAACCAGCTGGGAGCGCAACTTTGCCGACATTTTGAAATTCGATGCGCAGTGCACCCGGATATGGCTTCGTATAGTCTTTATATGCCACCGGAATGCTCGTTGAGGGGGTTCTCTCGTAACCGGACGGATGCCAGTATGCTGCGAATATCACCAGTTCTGGTGTCTGAAATTCGAGTCGAATCGGCTGCTCGATGGGGATGGGACCAAACGCCGTGTCGACCTGGAGCTTCAGGTCCGTCGGCCAGCCCTCCCGGTTTCCCGGCCTGGAACAGGGAACGAGAGTCAACGGAACGTCAATGGACTCACCGGGCTGCAGGACCGCCTTGACGGGAGGCTGTGAAAACAAAGCGAACGTGTCAGTCGTCGGAGGGAATGCGGTCGCGGAGCGAATGCGTGGCCAGTAGACCGGAATGTCGCCGTTGTTGCGTAACGTGACGACGACCGGCGGCGGATTCCCGTAGCTCCATTCGACCAGCGAGTCCGGCACCGTGACCTCCAGCGAGCCGGGAACCGGGTTCTCGACCTGCGGTGGGACCGGTGCGAGATACGACGAAAAGCCCAAGGCCGCGTGTCGCCCGGTGGCCATGTGATCCGGGATCGAATCTCGATCAACTCGCTGTAGCAGCAGAGTCCCGTCGTCATATCGATGGACGACACCGTCAGGTGTGAAAGAAACCCATGTTCCACGCTGCCCGGCAACCATCGTCCGGACAGGTCGGACGCTTTGCTTCGGAAAGTTCAACGTTTCCGTCGCCTTTGTCTTTACGTTCCAGATACGAACGCTGTTGTCGGACGAGCCGCTCGCCACAAAATTTCCGTCTGAGCTGAAGCTCACCGACATGACGGTATCTGTGTGTCCGCTGCAGCGCTCGACCTGCCATCCCGTCGCAGCGTTCCAGATACGAACGCTGTGGTCGGACGAGCCGCTCGCCACAAACTGGCCGTCTGAGCTGAAGCTCACCGACCTGACCGAATTTGTGTGCCCGCTGCAGAGCTGGACCTGCCCTCCCGTCGAAGCGTTCCAGATTCGAACGGATTGGTCGTCGGATCCGCTGGCCACAAATCTTCCGTCGGAGCTGAAACACACGGACCTGACGGTACCAACGTGTCCATTACAGTCCTGGCTCAATTGGCCACTCACCGCATTCCAAATACGAACGCGATCGCTCCAGCTGCTTGCCACAGACTGCCCGTCGGAGCTGAAGTTCACCGAATAGACTTGGCTTCCGTATCCACCGAAGAGCAGAATCTGTTCGCCAGTTGTGACCTCCCAGATTCGAACTCTGTGGTCCGCCAACAGAACGTCGCCAGTGTCGGCGACAACAAGATGTCCGTTACAGCCACTGACAACGAACTTTCCGTCAGAGCTGAAGCTCACGGACCTGACGTCACCCGTGTGTCCGGTGTAGTGCTGGACCTGTTCACCGTTCGCCGCATTCCAAATACGAACGCTGCTATCAGACGATCCGCTGGCAACCAGGTTCCCGTCTGGGCTGAAGCTTACCGACCTAATGCCACCCGTGTGTCCGCTGCAGAGCTGCACCTGCTTACCGGTCGCCGCGTTCCACATCCGAACGCTGTTGTCGTCCGATCCGCTCGCCACAAACTGACCGTCTGAGCTGAAGCTCACGGACCTGACCGAATTTGTGTGCCCGTCGCAGAGCTGGACCTGCTCACCCGTCGCCGCGTTCCAGATCCGAACACTGTTGTCGTCCGAGCCGCTCGTCACAAACTTACGGTCTGAGCTGAAGGTCACCGAATTGACGCCACCCGTATGTCCGCTGCAGAGCTGGACCTGCTCTCCCGTCGCCGCGTTCCAGATCCGAACGCTGTTGTCGTTCGAGCCGCTCGCCACAATCTGACCGTCTGAGCTGAAGCTCACGGAATTGACCAAACCTGTGTGTCCGCTGCAGAGCTGGACCTGCTCACCCGTCGTCGCGTTCCAGATTCGAACGCTGTTGTCGTTCGAGCCGCTCGCAACAAATTGACTGTCAGAGCTGAAGCTCACTGAATCGACGGTACTCTGGTGTCCGCTGCAGATCTGGACCTGCTCACCCGTCGTCGCGTTCCAGATTCGAACGCTGTTGTCCGCCGAGCCGCTCGCCACAAACTGACCGTCTGAGCTGAAACTCACCGACAAGACCGGTGCAGTGTGTCCGCTGCAGAGCTGGACCTGCTCACCCGTCGCCGCGTTCCAGATACGTACGTTGTTGTCGAACGAGCCGCTCGCCACAAACTGACCGTCAGAGCTGAAACTCACCGACAAGACCCAATCCGTGTGTCCGCTGCAGAGCTGGACCTGCTCACCCGTCGTCGCGTTCCAGATTCGAACGCTGTCGTCCTCCGAGCCGCTCGCCACGAACTGACCGTCTGAGCTGAAGCTCACCGAAAAAACCGGCTGAGTGTGTCCGCTACAGAGCTGGACCTGCTCACCCGTCGCCGCGTTCCAGATTCGAACGCTGTTGTCCCCCGAGCCGCTCACCACGAACTGACCGTCAGAGCTGAAGCTCACCGAATGGACCGTTCCCGAGGCACCACCGTGTCGCAGATTCTGTTCCACGTCCTTGAGAGTCTCTCCATTCGGAACGATCGGCGGCGCTGCCACAGCAAATGCAGGGGTCCAGTTCAGAACGAAGAGCAGCAGCACAAGGCGAACTAACCTGTTTCGGGACGCGATGGCTCTGTGGCCGACAGTCGGAAGCGAATCGATCACTCTGCGGTCTCCGATGTGGCAGTTACGAACTCGCGTCCCACTTCGCGGATGATGTCGCAACGCCAGCGGAGATCGCGGGCTTCGCGGCGGAGCAGGTTGTTCCAGAACAGGGCGGCCAGCAGTGAGTCGCGGGGCAGAGCTGTGCTCCAGCGGCCGACGATGTCCTGCTCCAGCCACTGTGCACATTGGCGATGATCTTCCGGAGTGCGGAGGGCGGCGGAGAAGGCTCGCGTCAGCACCGGCAGGTCACGCAGTGCCGAACGGGCGGCGGGTTCGTTCAGGACTCCGTCGGGCGAGACGAAGTTCCAGCACTTGTGCAGCAGTCGCGGATGGCCTCCGCTGAGCTGCAGGATGGATGTGACACCCTGCTCGTTCGGCTCATCATCGCGGCGGCTGGTCCATTCGGCACGGACGTCGGCGGGGGACGGGTCCGGGCCGAAGCGCACGTCCGCGACTGTGAACAGCGATTGCTCGTCGCCTGTCACAAACAGCCCGTGCAGCGTTCCACCGCCTGCAACGAGCGCGTGGAAACCGTCACGCTCGTCGTAAATCGATCGCAGACAACTGCCGAACAGGTCCTGCTGCGTGGCCTCGCAGCTCTCGAAGCCGAACACGATCAGCAGCACAGTCCGTCCGGCCGTGAGTTCTTTCCACCGCTGTTTGAAAGTCAGGACCGAGTCCGTGCTTTCCAGGCCGCACTGAAAACCCACGTCCTGGAAGAACTCCGCCGGAGCACTCGCGTGTCGGGGAGCGCGGACTCGATACACGGCGTCCGGGCCGAACTGCTCGTTCGCCTGGTCGAACAGCCGGCGACGTTCCTGCTCGGACAGGCGGTCGGCCTGCGAGAGCAGCAGCACCACGCGATGCTCCAGAAGTTGTGAGATCACATCGGCCGTCCACCGCGAGACGGCTGCGCTGGAATCGCCCGGTGCTGCGCTTTCGTCGGGAACGGCGGCAAACGCGGGGAATTCCAGCTCACCGTCGAATTCGGCGGGCGGGCCGGGTGGTGCTCCCTGCAGAGCGTTCAGGAGTTGCCGGAAGGCGATGCGGTAACCGGACTCGGTGGCCGCACGAAAATCCACGGCGTTGTTCGCCTGAACTCCAAAGAGTTCCGGCAGGTCTCCGCGGACGAGCAGCGGGATGATGCGGAAGTCCGGGTCGCGTTGCCCACGCTGCAGCATCTCGTCGTGCTCCAGCTTTAGCCAGTACGACTCGGCCGTGTTGGGTGTGCAGATGAGGATGCCGTGCCGCGACTCGCCAATCGCCAATCGCCTGCTTCAGTCCAGCGGAAAACGGACGGCCGTGATCCAGATTCCAGACGTCCAGAAACGGTTCCACACCGTGCGTCTGAAAATTCCTGGCGAGCGCTTCGACCCACGGTTTGTCTTCCGAGTTATGACTCAGGAAAACATCGAAGGGCATGCGCGACTCCAGATTCTGTGACGGACCAATTGGCCACCCACCGCCCCGAGACAAAGGCTTGGGTGGCAGGCTGCGTGTCGCATGACGTCAGGAAATGTGTCTCAATCAGTTCACAGTTGCGCCAGTGTGCGCACTCGTCCTGTGGACAGCAACTCTGAGAAATGAGAGTCATGCACCACTGCTTGCCGAGTGGTGGCGTGCCTGTCCCGTCCTGGACACCACGTGACGTTTATCGCGGATCACTGCAGACGAATGAGTAACTCGTAAAAGGATACCGGATGGCATCCGGCGCGGCTTGTCCCACCCTTCGTCGTTACTGTCGACGGTTAAGCCAGGATCTCTTTGATGACATGGCCATGCACGTCCGTCAGACGAAAGTCGCGACCAGCCTGATGGAACGTGAGGCGTTCGTGGTTGAGTCCCAGGCAATGCAGGATTGTCGCCTGAATGTCATGCACGTGTACGGGTCGCTCGACGATGTGGAAGCCGAATTCGTCGGTCTGACCGAGTGACATGCCGGCGCGAATGCCGCCGCCGGCCATCCACATTGTGTAAGCCTGTGGATGATGATCTCGACCCAGCGATCGGCCGAGGGCCGGATTCGTTTCGACCATGGGTGTCCGGCCGAATTCTCCACCCCAGATGACGAGCGTCTCGTCCAGGAGCCCGCGGCGTTTCAGATCGAGGATCAACGCCGCGCTGGCCTGGTCGGTGGCTTTGCAGTTGTTGCGGACGTTGCCTTCGACATTGCTGTGAGCGTCCCAGCCGTTCTGGTAGACGTTGACAAAACGCACGCCTCGTTCGATCAGTCGCCGAGCGAGCAGGCACGACCGCGCGAATGATGGCTTAGCGGGATCGCAGCCGTAGAGACTGAATGTGTCGCGCGTCTCGCTTCCAAAATCCATCAGCTCGGGCGCCGATGATTGCAGCCGGGCTGCCATCTCGAATGAAGCGATGCGCGTCGCGATCTCCGGATCGCCCACGCTGGCCAGTCGCTGCTTGTTGAGTCCGTTGATCAGCGAGAATGTGTCCTGCTGAAGCTGGGTATCGACGCCGGCCGGGCTGCCGACATTCAGAATCGGATCACCCTGGCTGCGGAACCGTACTCCTGAGTACAGAGTCGGCAGGAAGCCGCTGGACCAGAGTGACGAGCCGCCGCTCAAGCCGTCCGCGCGCAGGACAACGAATGAGGGCAGGTTGTGAGTCTCGGAACCCAGGCCGTACAGGGCCCAGGATCCGAGGCTTGGACGTCCCGGTTGACCGAAGCCGGTGTTGATGAACAGTTGCGCCGGCGCGTGATTGAACTGATCGGTGTGGACCGAACGGATCAGCGTGATCTCATCAACGATCTTCGCGAGATGCGGTAATACGTCGGAGATGTTCTCACCCGAGTTGCCCTGCCGCTGAAATCCAAAGCGTGGCCCGAGGACTCCGGCACTTGGCTGAATGAACGCGTACCGCTGGTCACCGATGACCGACGGTGGCAGCGGTTTGCCTTCCAGTTTGCTGAGCGTTGGCTTTTCGTCGAACAGCTCCAACTGGCTGGGAGCTCCGGCCATGAAGAGGTGGATGACGCGTTTGGCTTTGCCTGGAAAGTGGGCCGGCTGCACGTTGGTCGTGACTCGATCAGGTGCGGATCGAGCCGATCGATTCAGTTTCGAGGTCAGCAATCCGCCGAGAGCGATCTTGCCCAGACCGATGCCGCAGTCACCAAAAAAGTGACGACGCGTCGCGCGTAACGGAGAGAGCTGTCGAGCATTCATGGATAAATCAGTTTCGAGTCATGGCTTCATCAACGGACATCAACGCGCGTGTCACGAGCGTCCAGACGGCGTGCTCTTTGTTGTCATCCGTTTCAGATCCGGAGATCGCCTTTGCATCAAGTTCACCAGTCGCGATGCGCCGACGCTGCGCTTTCACAAACTGAGTCAGCAGTTTCAGTTCATCAGGTAACGGAGGTCGCGTCAGGATGCGACGAAACGAATCTCGTACGAGTTCATCGTCTGAACCGTTTGCTTCGACAAGTCGACGACCAAACTGACGTGCTGCGTCGATGAACATGACATCGTTGAGCAGCGTCAGCGCCTGCAGCGCGGTGTTCGACACATCTCGCCGGGCAATGCAGGCTTCGCCGGTGGGTCCGTCGAACGTCGTGAACATGGCAAACGGTGCTGTGCGTTTCTGGTAGGTGTAGAGGCTGCGGCGATAGCGGTCCTCGCCGGTACTGGTCTTCCATTTTGGTCTGCCGAATGCGGCTTCAGTGATGCCGTCGGATTGCAGTGGCCTCACCGGCGGACCGCCCATTCTGGAGGATAGAACTCCGGCGGCATGCAGCGATGCATCACGAATGATCTCTGCTTCGAGCCGGAAGCGTGGAGATCGCGAAAGCAGCCGGTTTTCGGGGTCTCGCTGCAGGTGCTCCGTCGTCACTCGTGATGATTGTCGGTATACGGCGCTGGTGACAATCAGACGGTGCAGTTGCTTGAGCGACCAGCTCGCTTTGATGAACTCTCCGCCGTCGCGGAATTCGACAGCCAGCCAGTCGATCAGTTGCGGATGCGACGGCGATTCGCCCTGCAGACCAAAGTCTTCCAGCGTGCGGACCAGTCCCTTGCCGAAGAATGCGGCCCAGTGTCGATTGACGACAACACGCGCCGTCAACGGGTTTTCCGGCGAGACGACCCAGCGGGCGAGACCGAGTCGGTTGCGCGGCAGGTCCTGTGCGAATTCGTGCAGTGTTTCAGGAGTGAGTTGTGCAACCCGTTCGCGTGTTTGCAGAAACTCACCTCGATGATGACGGTAGGTCAGACGTGGATTCTCCGGAGCCCGCTCCTGCATAACGAGCGACGTGGTGAGCGCCGGCGGTCGCTGCAATGCCCGAATTCTCGCGGCCGGTTTCGCCAGTTCCGGGGCAAGCAACAGAAACTCATTCCGTAGTTTAGTCCGGTCGGCATCAGTCAGTTGTTCCTCCGTCAATGTCAGCAGTGCGTCCACATCGGCCGGGAGGTCGCGCGCCTCGGCGCCGCCTGCCTGTGTCGTCGCTGACAGACGAAACCGGCCCAGCGAACTGGAGAAGTGCCGGCCAAAGTCCATTCGCAGTTCGAGTCTTTCAGCCGTCGGCAATGGCTCTGCCAGAACAAACACGGCGACGTGTCGCTCGCCGTTGCGACCGTTGGTGGACCAGCCCGTCTGCACATCGCCGTCCAGCGCAAGCTGAGCCGACACCGGGTTGCTACCGAACTGGTTCTTCGCATAGCTGTGTGTGGCATGCCTGATGCGCACCGGCTGGCCATCGGCGGTGAGCTTGAATTCCGTCAGATAAAAGTCGCCCTTGCGGCCTTCGTAAAATGTCATGCCGGGTCCACGAGCAGGCAGTCGCGGATCAGGGAGTGCTTCGAGACGGATGGCCGTCGCACCGGCGAAACCGCGATCGAACGTCAGCGAGTAAACGTCGTGCTTGGTTGAATCGCCAGACGCAAACACGGCGTTGTCATCCTCGACCGTCAACAGTGGCAGGTTTGATGTCGCTTCGACAGGACGCAGCGTCTGCCATTTGACTAATCGTTTTCGTTCCGTCGCGAGCCAGTCTGCGAACGCCAGACCCACCGCGAATCCACGCCGAAAAGCTAACTCGTCGGGCTCCAGTTCGTTCCAGTCTTTCGGAGCCGGCCACTGTCGCGGAAGTAGTTTCAGCAGCTTGTCTGCCTCGGCCAGGTTGCCGGCCCGTTGCGCTTCGGCATCCGGATTCGGGATCTCAAGGTCCGGTTCGTCGGCGTTATTCAGGAATGCCATGAACCCGTAGTACTCGGTGTGCGAGACCGGGTCGTACTTGTGACTATGGCACTGGGCACAGCCAAGCGTCAGGCCCAGCCATGTGGTTCCCGTGGTCGCGACGCGGTCAGTCATCGCGTAGAAGCGGAACTCCAGAGGATCAATGCCGCCTTCTTCATTCAGCATCGTATTGCGGTGAAATCCCGTCGCGATGCGCTGGCTGATTGTGGCATCCGGCAGCATGTCTCCGGCAAGCTGCTCGATCGTGAACTGATCAAACGGCATGTCAGCGTTAAGAGTATTCACAACCCAGTCACGGTACGGCCACATACTGCGGTCGCGATCTTTCTCATATCCGTTGGTGTCCGCATAGCGTGCCAGATCCAGCCAGCGACGCGCCCACCGTGCGCCGTAGTGTTTCGAACTGAGCAACGTGTCGACCAACTTCTGCCATTCGTCTTCGTTGAGGTACACCTTGTCGGCGGTTTCAACCGGACCGCTCGTGATCTGGACGAGTCTGGCATACCACTCGTCTGCTTCTTCCGGAGTCGGCGGTAGCCCGATCAGGTCGAGATAGACACGACGAATCAACGTGTAAAGTTCCGCTGGCGGCGAGGCCACGAGTCCTTCCCGTTCTTGACGCTGCCAGACGAACAGATCGATCGGATTGACTCCCAACTCGACCCGACCCGCGTTGGGAATTGCTGGACGAACTGGTGGCACGAACGCCCAGTGCCGGGTGTACTCAGCTCCCTGCCTGATCCAGCGAATCAACAGTTGGCGTTCGTCTTCGGCCAGCACGCGGTTGGAATCCGGGGGCGGCATGCGCTCATCCGGATCACGCGACAGAATTCGACGGACAAGTTCGCTTTTCTGCGGGCTGCCCGGCACCACTGCACTGGTGCCATCGCGATCTGCAAGTGCGTCGTCGCGCCGATCGAGACGCAATTCTGCCTGACGTGCCTTGTCGTCGGGGCCGTGACACGAGAAACACCGGTCCGACAGAATCGGCCGGATGTCGCGGCTGAAGTCGATCGGTTCTTCAGCGATAGACGCGGAGACGTGGCACAGTATTGTGACCATCGCAGTGAATGTTACACGCCGCATGAGCGAACTCGTGAATGGGCCTGCCTGTTTGCCGGAGCCAGAATGATCGACGATCGACATTCTGGGACACGGTCATGGTTTAGAGAAGCCTCACGCCCGAGAACAGTTGTGTTCCGGCGAGGGGATCGATGTAAGCTGCGGACATGGCACATACCTCTGGAAACCGCAGGGACAAGTACGACGTTTCCGGCAACGTCGAGGCTCAGTTTGCGGATGACGATCAACTGGTCCTGGCCAACAAGCTCGGATTGAGAGACCTGGCGTCTCTTCATTGGAAAGAAGAGGAATTCCTTGCGCGAGCATACAGCTCCCTCCTGCGCGAAGTCCGGAGTGATACGCCAATGTCATGTGAGCTCTTGAGGCACATCCACTCACGTATCTTCGGGGAGCTGTTTGAGTGGGCTGGTCGTTGGCGGACTGTGACGATTTCGAAGAGCAACGCGATCTGGCCGCCGCCACATTATCTCGACCAGGCGATGGCCTCGCTCGAGGAGGAATTCCTTAATCGCTGGCCCGCATCCGCACTGCAGGTGGATAACGACTTCTGCCGCGCTGTCGGTGAAATACAGGGTGAGTTTCTGGCTATCCACCCGTTCCGCGAAGGTAATGCACGAACAATCAAGTTGTTGAGCGACTTGCTGGCAGCTCAGTCAGATCGACCGCTGCTTGCCTATGACATGACGGAAGTGGGCCAGAATCGATACATCGACGCGGCGCGAGTTGCTTTGGCTCGGAAGGATTACCGACCGATGATCGCGATTATTGCGGAAGCACTTGGCCGTGCTGCGTCGAGTCCATTGCCTCAAGCTCGCCCAGCAGACGACGACGACATTCATCTGTAAACGGCGGCAGGCCCTCAATGACGCTATTCCTCTCGGTGACGTCGAGGATTCGTCGACGGCATTCGTCGTCGTTCTGTAGATAGCGGCAGGATTGCCGGAGTGTCAGTCCGGTTCCGAAGTCAGTCATGAGAGTTCCCGCCACTTTCTACTGGTACAGATGGGGCAATCACGCGTCGATTTCTTTGAGCACGCCCGTGCTGTCGCCGAAGCGAGGCATGTCGGCTTCCATACGGTGGAGCATCGCGAGGAACAGGTTGTTCAACGGAGTTTCCTGGCCGAAGCGGATGTGTCGGCCGGTTTTGATCGTACCGGCTCCGTGTCCGGCCAGGACGATCGGCAACTCGCCGTGACGATGTCGGTTGCCGTCGCCGAGGCCGGAACCGTAAACGATCATTGAATTGTCCAGCAGATTGCCGTCGCCTTCACGCGTCTCCTTCAGACGCTTCAGGAAGTACGCGAACTGATCGATCTCGTACTGATCGATCCGCTGCAGTTGATCGACCTTGTTCTTGTCGTCGCGATGGTGCGACAGTGAATGCCAGCCACTGTTGACCTTCGCCATCGGATAGCTCCGATTGCTGCCCTCATTGGCCAGCATGAATGTGGCAACGCGAGTGGTGTTCGTGCGGAAGGCCAGCACCATCAGGTCGTACATCAACCGAATGTGCTCGGTATGGTCGCTGGGGATGCCCTTGGGAATCGGGAAGTCAGGCTTTTCCAGTTCGGCCTGCTTCTGTGCTCGCTCAATCCGCTGCTCGATCTCTCGCACGCTGGTGAAGTACTCGTCGATCTTCTGCCGATCCGTCTCGCCCAGTCGCGCCTTGAGTTTCTGCGCATCGTTTGCCACCACATCCAGAATGCTGCGGCGGAACTTCGCCCGTTTGGCGCGGTCTTCCGGCGATCCGTCTTTGCCTCCAAACAGACGCTCAAATGCCAGTCGCGGGTTGACCTCTTTGGCCATCGGCGTTTGTGCGGTCTTCCACGAAACCGCCGACGAGTACGCACAACTGTATCCCGAATCGCAACTACCGGCCGTCCGTCCGGGTTCGATACCCAGTTCGAGCGACGGCAGACGGGTCGCGTCGCCAATATTCTGCGCGGCGGCCTGATCGACTGAGATACCGACATGAATGTCAGCGCCGGCCGTCTTGCGGGGATGAGCACCGGTCAGGAATGACGCCGCCGATCGCGCGTGGTCGCCGGGTCCGTCACCCTTCGCGCGACCGTTGTCCTGAGCCAGTCGGGTCAGCACATTAATGTCGGACTGGAACGGAGCCAGCGGCTTGAGCGTTTTGGAAAGCTCGTATTTGTCGCCGTCGTCCTTTGGCGTCCATGACGGCATGATCGCGCCGTTGGGAAAGAACACGAACGCCATGCGCAGCGGCGCTTCACTCGATGAGCCGGCAGCCAGTCCGTTTTCGGGCAGCATGCCATTCAGCAGCGGCAGCCCCAGCAACGCACCGGCTCCCTTAAGGACCGAGCGGCGCGGCAGAGTGTCGCGGGTGATGTTGCGGATGTGAAATGTCATGTCGGGTTCTCCAGTGCCTTTTCGACCTCATTCGCCAAAGCCCCCTCATCCGGCCTTCGGCCACCTTCTCCCCCACGGGGGAGAAGGGAGAGTGTCGATCCTGATTTAACAAACAGCACGTTACACGTTTGCAATGTACCACGAATCAAGTCCCCTCTCCCCTTTTGGGGGGAGAGGGTTAGGGAGAGGGGGCTTGCCTCATGTCACAAACTGATCAATCGCTTTATTCACGTTCTCCGTCGCCGCGTCGTGTCAAAAAAGGTTTGCTGCTCGCGATACCCAGTATCAGCTCTGAGAATCGATACTCACTGGACTCCAGCCGCTTCAGAATCTCGTCGACGGCACAGCGGTCATAGTACTCAAGCCCGCGGCCGAGCGCATACGTCAGCATCTTTTCGGTAAACGACCGACTGAACTCGCGTCGTCGGCCTTTCAGGATTTTCACCAGAGCCACCGGCCCACTGAAGGTCTCTCCGCCAGGCAGCTCGCCGCTGGAATCGATGTCATGATCACCGTCCCGATCTCTCCATCGTCCTGTGGCGTCGAAGTTCTCGAATCCAAATCCCAATGCATCCATTGTGCGGTGACAGGAATTGCAGCCGGGATCGGCGCGGTGTTTTTCCAGTTGCTCGCGCAGTGATGCGTCCGGTGACATCTTCTGCGTCTCTTCCAGTTCGGGGACTCCCGGCGGTGGCGGTGGCGGTTCTTTGCCCAGGATGTTGACCAGGATCCACTTACCGCGTTTGACGGGCGACGTGCGTTCCGGGTTGGATGTCAGTGTCAGGATGCTCGCATGTGTCAGCACACCGGCTCGTTGTTGCGGGTCGAGCGAGACCTTCTGAAACTCATTGCCCTTGATTCCGTCCATGCCGTAATGCCGAGCCAGTTGCTCGTTGACGAACGTAAAGTCGGCGTCCAGGAAGTCGAGCAGACTGCGGTCCTCACGCATGACCGCTTCAAACAGCATGAGCGTTTCGCGTTTCATCGCGTCTCGCAGGGGCGGATCGAAGTCGGGAAACGCATTCGGGTCCGGGGACATCTCGTCGAGCAGACGCAGGTTGAGCCACTGCTCGGCGAAGTTGTCGACCAGTGTCTGTGACTTTGGATCGTCCAGCATTCGACGGACCTGTTCGTTCAGGACATCGGGCTGTCGCAGTTCGCCGCGTGACGCGAGGTCAAACAGCGTGTCGTCCGGCATGCTGCTCCACAGGAAGTACGACAGTCGCGATGCAACTTCGTAGTCCGTGACCGGGCGTTCGGCCATCGGATCGTCCGGCTTTTCGTCCGTTTCAATACGGAACAGAAACGACGGCGATATCAGAACGGCCTGGATCGCGTACTGAATGCTGTGCTCGTAGGACTCGTCTTCATCCAGCGCCATGCGGGCGACTCCCGCATACGTCTGCACTTCATCGTCCGTTGCAGGGCGGCGGAAGGCCTTGCCGATGAAGGGGCGCACGACGCGGGCGACGGCTTCATCTTCGCTCAGGCCGTCTCCGGGGAATGCCGTGATGACCTGTTCGAGCCGCTCGCGCGAAATCGGCGGCTGAATATGAAAACGCCCGACGTACAGGTTTCGGTCGCCCTTCTTCGGTTCATAGAAGTCGTTGATGAACGCCGCCGAGATGCGATGCCGACCGGCCTTCAGAGTCATCTTGTGGATGTAGTCGGCGTCCCGCATCTGTCCCGTGACATCGAATGTTCGGACAGCCTTGCGGTCGATCGCGATCTGCATGCGCGCCGGGTCTCGCCCATGCTGCTGGGCCTTGGCTTGGAAAGTCAGTTCGTACTCACCACTTACCGGAGCGTCGTAGTCGAGTGACACGGCACCCGCACTGGCCAGCACATGAAAACCATCGCTGGTGCGACCATTCCTGCCGCTTGATCGCAGACGTTCGACACCAAACCGATACTGCGCGTCGCGCGGGTCGACGATCGGAATGGCCTCGGCAGTAATCTGCTCGGCCGCGTCGAGGTACTTTTCCATGAGCAACGGAGACAACGACAACACGTCGCCGATGTTGTCGAATCCATACCCAACGTCATCGGATGGAAAATCGTCGGCGGGATTGAAGTCGACGCCCAGCAGGTCACGGATTGTGTTGTTGTACTCGGCGCGATTCAGACGCCGCACGGTCACGCGACCGGGATCGTTGATCATGTCGCAGTCGAGATTGAACAGCTTGTCTTCCAGCCAGGCGACCAGCTCCAGCCGGTCGGCGTCCGAGGGCTGGTCCATGTCCGGAGGCGGCATGGCTCCGGTTTCCAGCATGGCCAGCACTTTTTCCCAGGTCTGGCGGGGCTTGCCTTTGATCAGCTCGTCTTCGTTGTCGTACTGCGTGAAATCGATGCCCGCCTGAGGGTCGTCACTGCTGTGGCATTCGTGACAGTACTTCTTCACGAAGGGCTGCAGAGTGTCGTGAAAGATGTCCTGCTCGGGTTCGACTGCTGCGGCGGACGCCTGCGTTACGGCTCCCGGAGTTCCGTTGGGCGTTCCGTTGGGAGCCATCAGGACTCCCAGCACTCCCAGCAACAATCCGGAAACTCCCAATGCGGACAGCAGTCGCTGCCGAGTGAATCGAATGCCAGATGATGCCCCGCCCTGACCCGACGAGCGGTGGGCGTCAGCCCGCCGGTTTTTTGTCGCGGATCTTGTACCGGTGGGCTGATGCCCACCGCTCGCCTGTGTTGTGTCGGGTTTTTGCTGCGTCTCCCGGCGAGTGCGTTCGCGGGTCGAGACGTCGCGATCGCTGGAAGTGTGGCGTTCGATCGATGCCGCGGAAACGACCAGTTCTGCGGATGTTGCGTCTTCTACCGCTTCGATCCGTTGTGCGGACGGAACACGAAACCGACCCGCACAATCGGGCTGCGGACAGCGCGCGGCTTTCCCGGCGAACTTCCGATCGACTTTGAATCGAAAGCTGCAGTGCGGACAGCGGATGGAAAGCAACGGGTGGGACATCGAGCGAGCCAGTGACAGCAGCGGCCGCGAAAAAACATTTCGCACGAGTGCTTTGTAAGACTCTACGCGGCCTCTGGTACAAGCTCAGAAGCCATGGCCGCTTTGCATAAGTCGAGCTGATTTCATGTCTCTTCGCGACCTTTGCGGCCTTCTGTCAATCTAAACAGAAGATCGCGAAGGCCGCGAAGACGTACGAATCAAAGTGTCTTCTTCACACAGAGCGGAGGTTGCAGGTACGGCAGGTGCTGTTCGGTGGTGGGAGTAAAGGGGGTCAGTAAGTTTACCCGACATCCGAGGACATCGGCCAGGCGACGATCAAATTCCCTTCGGCACAGGTTGCGACTGTGCCGGCAATCATGGTCGCACCTGTTACGGGACGTCTGCTACAGCGGAGCGGCTATAGTGGCCAGCGCGTTGAGTGGTCCCGCTGCATTCGAAGGACAATTCTTATGACGTCATCATCTCTTGTCTGGCTGAGCCTGCTGGTCGCTCAGGTCGACGGCGAACGCAGCACGCTTGATTCTGTCGACAGCACCCGTGGTGGTCGGCACTGGATCGATCAGAAAACGCTGCCGCCGAAGTCCGCGGAAGACTCGCTGAAGTGCTTTCAGATTGAGCCCGGCGCGAAGATCGAACTCGTGGTCAACGAGCCGCTCGTCATGGACCCGGTGGCGATTGCCTTCGATCACAAGGGGCAGATGTTCGTTGTCGAGTACGGCGACTATCCGAGCGGCCCCGACAATCCGGACGATCCCCCGCTGTCGCGCGTCGTCATGATTGAGAACGCGATCGAATTCGGCATGCTGCCGAAGCGGCACGTGTTTGCGGACAACCTGAAATTCTGCCACAGCCTGATGCCGCTGATGGATGGCATCCTCGTGGGTGCTCAGACGCAAATCCTGTTTCTGAAAGACACCGACGGAGACAACAAGGCGGACGTCCGCGAGGTCTGGTTCGATGGGTTCGAGCCAGCTCATTCTCAGATGCAGATTGGCAATCCACGCTGGGGATTCGATAACCGCATCTATCTGAACTATGGCCCCGGCAAGGTCCGTATGACGCGACCCGGATTCAAACCGACTGAACCTGTCCAGATGCCCCGCAGGGATTTCTGGTTCGACCCACTCACGATGGAGTTCGGCGCGTGCAGCGGACTCGGCCAGTTCGGCAACACGATCGATCACCGCGGCTACCGATTCTTCACAACAAATCGCAACCCGATCATGGTCGAGATGCTGCCGCCCGAAGCCGTCAAACGAAACCCGTTCGCGATCATCACGCGGGCTCACGCGGACGTCGGTCCATCCGGTGGAGACACACGCGTCTATCCACTGATCGACATGAAAAGCAATTACCTGTCGCACGCCGGCACACACACATCGGCCTGCGGAGTCACGGCCTACCTCGGCGATCTGTTCGAGGGCGACTACCGCGACAGCGTGTTCGTGTGCGAACCAATCGGCCACCTGGTGACGCGGACGATTGTGACGCCCGACCCGAACAGTGTCGGGCTCATCGCGAAGCGAGCCCGCGAGAAGGCGGACTTCCTCGCCTCAACAGACACGTGGTTCCGCCCCGTGAGTCTTGCGACAGGACCAGACGGAGCCCTCTACCTGGCCGACATGTACCGGCTGTGGGTTGAGCATCCTAAATTCCTGCCCCCGGAGATTGCAGCACGCATCAACTGGCGAGAGGGCGAGGACCGCGGACGCATCTGGCGCATTGCGCCAGCGGGTGAAACCGACCGTCCTGCGGACCGTCCTGCCTTCCGGCCCGCTCAGACAACGAAAGACCTGCTAACTCTGCTGACCGACTCGAACGGCTGGCGCCGGATGCTGGGGCAGAGACTATTCGTTGAGCGTCACGACGTTTCCGCTGTGCCGAAACTCCGCAACATGACTAAAGGTTTCTACGTGGATCCGAATGACCGGCAGCGCAGTTTCGCACCGCGCGTGGAGACATCCACGCGGGCACTGTGGACGCTCCACGGGTTGGGGGCACTCACGACTACGGAACTTCGAAACGTTCTCGATCTGAACAGCGAACAACTGCAATGGAATGCCGCCCCATTCTTGACGTATTTCACGGTCGGGGATGTGAACTGGACGTTTAATCACGACCGCCTCGCGCACTCGAAATCTGCGCGTGTCCGGTTGCGTGCTGCCCTGTCACTTGGCGAGATTCACACGTCTCACTCAAGGAGACTTCTGACGGAACTAGCTGTGCAGGACGGTGCCGACCCATGGATGGCTCGGGCAATCGTGACGTCCAGCCGGAGTCGCAGCACAGTCATCGCCCAGGCACTGAAAGGACAGTCTGCCGAATACGCTGACTTGGTTCGACAACTGGCTGAAGTGACAGGAGCACGCGGCGACATCGACGAAGTGAGGAGTCTCGTGCATCATATCGTGCGTGCGTTTACCGAAAAGGACGTCAGGACCTGGTGGCCGTCCGCCTCGCTATCAGGACTGGCGACGGGATTGTCCCGTCATCGGGGCGGAAAACTTCCCGGTAATCTGCTGTTGTCGAGCCCAAGAGTCGGACTCGTATTCCAAGTGGACACGGAAGCCCTAAGGAATGTGCTCGGGCAGGCAAAGCTGATCGCGCTGGATGCAGGCAGAAGCGTCCCCGATCGCACGGGGGCAATCGGCATGCTGGCGCATTTACCATTTAACGAAGTGCGCGACGCCTACAGCATCTTGCTCAAGTCAGATCAGCCGATCGAGGTTCAGCGGGCGGCAATCGAGGTGCTCCGGCAGATCGGCAGCGAGGAATCGGCTCAGATTGTGCTTGACCAATGGCCCGTGCTCGGGCCGGAACTGAGAGGTTCGGGGCTTCAGCTTCTGATGGCCCGCACATCGACGACGAAGCAGGTGCTGGTCGCGATGGCGGAGGGCACAATTCCAGCATCGATCGTTGACGTCGACCGTCGCGTGCGGCTGCTCCGCTCGGGCGATAAGTCGATTCGAAAACTTGCGGAAAAACTGTTTGGAGGTGCGATCTCGGCGAATCGGCAGGAAGTCGCGAAAACGTATGAAAATGCCGTTTCTCCGGCATTCGTCAAACTCGCGTCGGCCGAGGCCGGGGCGACGGTATTCCAGAAGACGTGTATCAAGTGTCACAAACATGACGGCAAAGGCGCCGACGTTGGGCCGGACATCAGTGATGTCCGCAATCGCTCGCGCGAGGCATTGCTGTATGACATCCTCGATCCGAACCGGAAAGTCGAGCCGCGGTTCATGGACTATTCGGTCGTGACGACTGACGGCCGCACATTCAACGGGTTGATGATCTCGGAAACAGCGGAGGCGGTCGTGCTGCGTCAGGCCGAGGGCAAGCAGCAGGTTATTCCCCGGAATGACATCGAAATCCTGAAAGCGTCCGGCCGCTCGCTGATGCCTGAAGGCGTCGAGAAAGACGTCACCGTGCAACAGATGGCCGACCTGCTGGAGTTCCTGAAGTCGCGGGATCGGCCAGCTCTGCAGTCGGTGACATCAGGCACACCATGAGGAAGGCAGGAACTCAAAAATCCACAGTTCGAATTCCACTTTCCCGAGTTCCTTATCCGTCACTGGGCGTCACTTTCTGTGCATCTGCCTGCTGAAACAACTGGTCGCGTTTCCGTTGCAGACTCAGCGCCGTAAACGGCACACCATCGAACACGATCTGTCGGATCGGTGCCCTGCGGTCCCGGCTCTTTTCCGTCAGCCAGCGTCTGATGCATGGCCCGCAGCACGATCGCTTCTTCGCGAGGCGGCAGCCGCTGGATGTCCCCGAAATTCAACTGCCCGGCGAGCATGGCAGACTCATGAAACACCCCGAGCTACTGCAAGTGCGAGCGAACCGCCCAACCGACGGCCGCGGCACAGGAGCTTGATCCCCGAGTTGCAGCAGCACGAACAATCCGAACTCAAGCTGCCAGACATGCCCCGGCCCGGCCAACAACCCCACGACGGCCTGGAGTTCCTCGTAGGTGAACGGGTCGTCGGGCAGCCTCATTTCGAGCTGCTGCTTCAGTTCGCTCATCCGCAGCAGCGTGAAGCCTTCATCACTGAGCCGGATGATTTCCTCTTTCAGCAGCTTGAAAATCTTTCAGCAGCTTGAAAATCCGCGGAAATCAAGAGATCGCGCGTGGCGTTCCTTCAGCTACCCGTGACTAGTCCGCCAGCCAGAGTGGTCCAATGGGACCATCTTCGCTCGTGTCCACGAGTTCGCCGATTTCTGGAAACGCGTCACCGGTCGCCTCCGTTAGCTTAACGAGACACGCATAGTCTGAATGTATCGCTTTGATCGCCGCTTGGTTGTCGCCTGCCAACGCGACCAAAGTAGCGCTAACTGCGTTCGCACACATGCTACCGAGCGTTGATGCTGCGTCGTACGTGTCTGCGGAAGAAACCTCAGCTAGGCGAAAGACGGCGACGATTGCGTAGTTTGCGATCACAGCTTGATTTTGTTCACGCTTGTCGTCCTTGATTGGTCCAGCGAGAGCTTTTCGATGAGCCATCGCCGCATCCGCAAGGTTGTTAGACACCTCTTCTCCTGTAGCTGCTTCGACAAACTCGATAGCTTGATCGATCGTTCTTCGATGAGCCAGAATCGTATCAATATCGAGCCCCGCCGGATCGTCGAATCGCGTCTGCGCACGGCGCGCGCCACGCGCGGACAGGGCGACCATTGCCCGAATCGGCAGCTTCATCAAATCCAACTTTGATGGCAAAGCCGAAATCTCATCGAGGGTTGACGGAGTTGTGAAGGTGCGAGCTTGCCCGGTCGTTTCGGGGCCCGGCGCAGTCACCCGGAGAGGCGGTCCTGACCGAAGTTCGTCGGCCGTCATTGATCTTGCGACTTCAAGCACATCCTGTTCTGCTCGCTTCGCCTGCGTGGCGACATGTTTTCGCGCGAATAGCACTAATCGGCGAAAATCCAAGATATCCCCTGAGGCCGCGCATATCAGCTTCATAGACAGTGTTGCGACCCCGGCAGGTGCCCTCAGTATTACCCATAGAAGTGCCAGGTTGGCAGCGCCTGGCAGGACGGCACGATCAATGTAACCTCAAAAGCCATAGACAATTACATTTATTCCACACCATTGGCACGAAAGTTGCGCAGGTCCA
>CAUZFZ010000042.1:0-64181 GCA_963579025.1 Planctomycetota bacterium
TCCTTTGTGGGGGGGGTGGGGGGGGGGGGGGGGGCCCCCCCCCCGGGACGCTGAGTGAAAGCCCCCTCACCCCAGCCCTCTCCCCCAAAACATTGGCGATCCAGGGCTCTGCTGCAAAAAACAGTCGACCGCGCCAATGTTTCGGGGGAGAGGGGGCAAAAAGTGTGCAACTTCAAAAGTCGCGCGTCGTGTTACCATTCCGGTTGCGGCCAAAGGCCGCGCCAGGACTCCGGGCGTGTTTGTATCTTCGTCAGCCAGATGGATTAGGTGGGATCGACACGATTTCGCAATTCGGTAGTAACTTCCTCAGTTTCTCCAAATTGGCGGCCGACGCTTGCGTCGTCAGAATGTTCAATTCCCTGAGCTTCTGGTTTGCGGCCAACTGCGTTAATCCGGCGAATCGGACACCTGTTCCCCTTAGCGTCAGGTGGTGCAACTCCGAAAGCAGTGCGATGTGCTGCATCCCATCGGACGTGACGCTTGTGCAATCTTCCAGACTCAGCGATTCCAGATGCTTCAGCGACGCGACATGCGACAAACCGGCGCTCGTGACTTGCGATCGCGCCAACGCTAGAGACTGCAGTCTTGGGAACGCTGTGATTCGGGCAATGCCCCGGTCGGTCAATTCATCCGCCTGGAACTCTAATTCCTTCAGGTTTGGAATAGCGGGAAGCGCGAGAAACGCTTCGTCATCGAGAATGGCGCGGCTGAATCGAAGAGAACTCAGCTTCGAGAGCTTCGGCAGCGATTCGATCTGAGTGACTTTGAGATCCCGACAGCCGATTTCCAGAGAACGAAGTTCTGTCAGGGCACCAAGTGTTTTCAGTTGGTCGACACGAATTGCCGGTCCCGCGACCACCAGTTGCTCGAGTCTTGTCAAGACTCCGAGTCCGCTACCCTCCACTTTTGTGTTTAGCAGGGAGAGGCTTTTGAGTCGCGTTACATTATCGAGATGAACAAGTGCCGGATCATCGATGGAACAGTTCTGTATTGTCAGCCTGGTCAACGCAGGCAAGTCGTTGAGGGCCTTGAACGCAGCGGCATCGAATTCATCGCATTCCATGATCGTGACATGCACTATCGTCTCGTGTTCCTTCAATGAAGAGATCGACGCTTCCGTTAGGTGACTGCCGAATAGCGTTGCTCCGATTTGTTTTCCGCTCTGGTCTTTCGTGAAGCTCCGCTTCATAACCGGGGAAGTAGATGTTTTCGTGGACGCGTTGGTTGGCGGCGCAGTCCTGGTCGAGCAACCAATTGCGGTGGCAACCACCACGATCAGACTGTAATGAGACAAAAACGTGCTTCGCCAATTGCTGGAACGCCAAGTGCCAGAAGTTGTCTCAAACATGTCAGGTCTCTGGGTGAGCCGATGGTCGAGTTGCTGGTCAATAAGGAGGTCGAGCTTATCGACCGACGGCACTGACTAAAACAAAGCTCGGATCGCTTCGCCGTCGGTAATGGGTCGAGGTCGGCCGCGCATGTCGTAGACGACGGTTTCCGGACCGTACCCGAGCGCGTGGTAAATCGACGCGACGAAATCTCTGGTGTGTACAGGATTGTCTGCCGGTTCGGCTGCGCTCTTGTCGCTCGATCCGTAGACCTGCCCGCCGCGAATTCCGCCACCGGCCAACACTGTGCTATAGACATTGCCCCAGTGATCGCGGCCGGCGCCGCCGTTGATCTTTGGTGTTCGGCCGAATTCTCCAGTCCAGGCAACGACGGTGTCTTCCAGCAGACCTCGCTCGTCCAAATCCTCAAGTAATGCGGAGAAAGCCTGATCGACTGGTGGCAGCAACAGGTTCTTCATCAGCTTGAAGTGATTGCTGTGAGTATCAAAATTCTTCGTGGACACCAGATACATCCATGGCACGGTGACCAGCCCGACGCCCGCTTCGACCAACCGGCGCGCAACCAGACAACTGCGTCCGAATTTGTTGTCGCCGTAGCGTTCGATCGTCTCGGGCTTCTCTTTTTCGATGAAGAACGCTTCCCAGGCCGTGTGTGAATCGAGCACCGTCATCGCACGCTGCTGGGCCATCTCGTAAATCGACATGGCTTCAGACGGTACTTTCGACGGGATTGCTTCCAATTGCCGCAGGAGGTCCGCTCGATGCCCGAAGCGTTCCATGCTGATGTCTTTGGGGGGCAGGAACGATGGCGGCAAAGTCCCGGGCATCCACTTGTCGTCGATGAGCGTTAGCGGGTCGTACTTCGGGCCCAGGAAGCCCGCGTGCTGGCCTCCCCATCGGAAATTGTTCTGGTCGCCGATGCGGACGGGCAGGTGGACGGATCCGGGAAGTCCGTTTCGATCACCACGCAACTGGCGGACTGCCCCACCAATGCACGGCGGGTCGCGACGTGACACTTGCGGTTCGCCGGACATGCGAGGCGCGTGTTTCAAGCCGGTCATGTTGTAGTGCACGCCAACACCGTGCGTGCCGCTGCGGTGATACGTCGAACGAATAATGGCGTAGCGATGAGCGTTCCGGGCCATTTGAGGCAGCAGTTCGCAGATTTGTATACCGGGCACGCTGGTGGAGATCGGATCGTATTCACCACGCACTGCGACGTCGGCGTCGGGTTTTACATCGAACGTTTCCTGCTGCGCCGGTCCGCCGGTCCCAAATAACAGGATACAACTCTTCGACCGCGATCCGTCCGACGTTTGTGATCCACTGGCACGCGCCTGCAGCAAGTCCGGCAAACCGAGGCCAAAGCCCGCAAGGCTGCCTGCCTGCAGGAACGCCCGCCTTTGAATCTGTTTCCGTTGCTCGTCACGTGGCATGTGCATGTCCCTTGATTGCTGTTCTCACGCAATCGGTCCGAGCTTGAAGCAGATGGGTTTATAGCACTCTGGACGGCCCCGTCCCTACGTCTGATTCTAATCGTCGTCGTGGGAACATTGAGAAACTCGAACGCTTATTCCGATTCTGCAGAAGTTTCCGGTTACGAAAAGCCGATCGAAAAGAGTGGATGTCGCTTCTGCACCTGGCAACAGGCGGTACTCCGCACGTGTGGGTCACAGATCGAACCAGCGACCAGCAGGATGGAATCGGCCATGAAAGTCTCGGCCCTGATGAGAACGATGGTGGTGTCTGCCATCGCTGGATGTGTCGCCACAGTCCTCACCGGCTGTCAGACATCGGTGGGCGGCCAAACCCTGCCGTCGGCGTACTATCTACGTGATGACGTCCAGTTCTTCCCGGCTGGCCCCGAGTTCCTGCTAACCAACAAGGTCCAGGCGATTGAGCAGTACAACCTCGATCGCGAGGGCTTCCAGGGTGACTTTGGTCAAGGTGACACCGGCGGAGTGGGTGGTGGACCCGGCGGTGGTGCTGGTGCTCCTCCAGGCCCCGGACTGAGTGGCTATGACGGCCCGTGACCAGGCGAGTCCGGACCGCAACACATTGAATCACAAAACACTGTCGATCCCCTCTCTCCCTGCGCCGCCAGCGGCGGCAAAGAACTCCACCTGAGACGATATTTCGTGCACCGGCTGAACAGCCTCGGCTGATCGGTTCGGTGCCGGGGGGGACGACCCCTTCGCAGGCAATGGTCCGGTGCTTCACGGCATTGGACCGTTGGACATTGCGAAGGGGTTCTTTTATGCGCCTTGCGAAAAGCGGCGTGAATCAGTGTCGCGCGAAGACGTGCGGCAGAGCGCAGCACGATCGGAAGTCTTCGAGCGTGACGTCGCTTTCGATGGCGACGCGTGGAATGTCGAAGCGGTCCAGATCGCTGCGGGCGCGAAGATGGCCACCGTAATAACTGAAGGCCCAGTCAAAGCCGTTCTGGCTTAACGCTGATCGTGTCACGTCATTGAACGCGTCACGGCTGCCCACCGGGTAACTCAGCGCGGACACCGTGTCGCCCAGTTCGTGCTCGATTCGGAGTCGGGATTCACAGATTTCCAGATTCTGCTCGTCGGCCGAAAGTCGCGAAAGAATCGGATGCGTCACCGTGTGGGCACCGACACTCATCCCCGACGCGTGCATGGTGCGGATCATATTCCAGTTCATCCATAGGCCGTCGGCAGTCCCCTCGGGGGCACGGCCGGAACCCGTGGCGTCGGCAAGTTCGTCGAGAAACGCTGACGTTTCGTGCCCCGTGATGCGGTAGTAGCGGCGTAGCAGTCGGCTAATGACAGCTTCGCGATTGTCTGCGGCAAGACTCAACGGTGCCGCGATCCAGCGTCGAGACAATTCGAGCTGACTCCGTGTGCTGGTCCGTACCATCCACGCGATTTCGTCCCACCAGGCCAGACGCCCGTCGTCAAGAAATCCACTCGTGATGAAGAAGACGCCCGGAACGTTGTGCGATTCGAGTACGGGAAACGCCTGCTCGAAGTTGTCGAGGTAGCCATCGTCAAATGTGATCATGGCAAATCGTCTGGACTGCCATGCCCGCCCCGTTCCGGCTCGCAGGTCGTCCAGAGCAGATCGCAGATCGTTGAGTCCGATGACATCGAAACCGGACGCGAGCATTCGCACCTGCTGGTCGAAGTCCTCCTGCGTGGCACTCCACAGGGCATGATCGAACAGCGAACCGTCTGGCGTACCGATGCGGTGGTAATTGAGGACCAGAAGCCCGTTCCACGTGGGAAGAGACTCCAGCAGCCGCAGTCCGCCGGTTGCCGATAGCGTGCGTTTCAGGATGGCGCGTTTATTGAATCGACCAGTCATGCAGACAACTTAGGACGGACAATCGGGGCTGCCGTGAGAATCCGCCCAACAGCACTCTTGTCGCGGCACTCGGGCAAGTGGCTTCTGGACTAAGCTGACAATCCGATAGACTCGTGCGAACCTGATCGGTCATACGACTCCTGCAATTGCATCCTGTTCTCCGGGAAAACCACCAATGTCTGATGCAACCCGTCTGACGCGTCGCGATTTCGCCGTATCCAGCCTGCAGGGGCTGCTGACGTATTCACTGCTCGACACGTTGATCTCCAGCAATGCCATTGGCTCCGAAGCCGCTCCAATCGCCGCACGCTGGCTGGCCGAGGTCAACGAGCTGGGGGCCGATGTCAAAGAACAGCGTGTCAGCCAGGTCGACTGGC
The DNA here is from genome assembly GCA_963579025.1 of Planctomycetota bacterium. Taxonomy (GTDB): domain Bacteria; phylum Planctomycetota; class Planctomycetia; order Planctomycetales; family Planctomycetaceae; genus CAUZFZ01. Next base: position 5,060 of record CAUZFZ010000042.1, read on the forward strand.
AGAAGAAGGTTGAAGAGCTGTTCTCGCAGATCGAACTTCCGGAGCTGCTGAAGTTCGTTCGCTTCGACGAGCTGACTCGCAACCTCAAGTTCGTCGACAAGGGAGCCCGCAGCCTGAAACCGTCGTTTCCCAATGTCGAGGGCCTGCCGAAGAAGCTGGTCTTCGGGAAGCAGATCTTCGCGTTGAAGAAAGACCGCTCGGTTGTTCCGCACGGGCATAACAACATGGCGACTGCGTTTCTGGTACTTGGCGGCGAGTTGCACGGTCGGCATTACGACCGACTGGAGGACGAGGCCAAGCATCTGCTCATTCGCCCCACGATCGACCGGCAGTTCAAGCCGGGCGACGCGTCCAGCGTCTCGGATTACAAGGACAACATTCACTGGTTCAAGGCAACCAGTGAGACCGCATTCATCTTCAACATTCACGTGCTGGGAGTGCGTCCAGGCAGTGCTTTGCCAACCGGTCGCGTCTACGTTGACCCGGATGGCGAGAAACTGAGCAACGGTCTGATCCGTGCCAAACGGCTGGGCTACAAGCAATCGCACGAGCTGTTCGGGTAGACGATGTTCCCGATCAGTCAGTGGAGCGAACTGGCGATTTTCCGGCGCCGAGCGTTGGGACGAGTGACACGCGGAGCCTCATGAACGACCGACTGCCGAGCCGTGATGTGGTGCTCATCGGAGCAGGGCACACGAACATGCACGTGGTCCGCATGTGGCGCATGCAGCCCATTCCGGATGCGCGTCTGACGCTCATCAGCCCGTTCAGTCGAGCGACATACAGTGGCATGCTGCCGGGAACACTCGCCGGACTCTATACGCCCGAAGAGATGGAGATCGATCTCTATCGATTCGCAACTCCCAGTGGCGTGCGAGTCGTCATTGGCGAGGCCATCGGACTCGATCCGGATAAACGCCGCGTTCTGTTCCAGGATCGCCCGCCACTCCGGTTTGACGTCGCGTCGGTCGGCGTTGGATCGATGCCGTTACAGAGTGATCGCTGGCCCGACTGCGATGCCTTTCTGCCAATCAAACCGATGGCCACGTTTCGGACGCGGTTCAACCAGCGGCTGGAGCAGTTGTCTGCAAAGTCCGACTCCTCGGAGCCGATTCGAATCGTTGTCGTGGGAGCGGGCGCTGCCGGTGTGGAAGTCACCATGTGCCTTGAGGCGTATCTCCGTGAGCAGAGCGTCAGTGCTGCGTTCACGGTGGTGGATTCCGGCGCGACCGTTCTGAAGGGAAATCTGCCCGGAACGATCAAAGGCGTCACTGCAGAAATGCAGCGACGTAATATTGATCTTCGCTTTGGCGCTCGTGTCGAAGATGTCCGGGCTGACAGTCTGCACCTCTCAACCGGAGACACGCTGTCCGCCGACATCATCATCTGGGTCACGGGCGCGGCTGCTCCGCCGCTGATCGGGGCGATTCCGCTGCCCAGGGCCGATGACGGTTTCCTCGCCGTGGGTTCGACGCTCCAGACCACCGCTGATGCGCCCGTGTTCGCCGTCGGCGATTCCGCCTCACTGATCGACAATCCAGTGCGGAAGTCGGGCGTCTATGCCGTGCGTGAAGGTCCGATTCTGTGGGACAACCTGCAGCGTTTTCTCAGCAATCGGCCGCTGGTCAGCTACGACCCGCAAAAGGGTTTCAACTCGATGCTGGCCGACGGCGAGGGCGGGGCATTCGTCGATTACAAGGGTGTCGCCGCTCATGGCAAATGGGTGTGGCGACTGAAGGATCGCATCGACCGAAAGTTCATGCGGATGTATCAGGACTACCAACCGATGAGCAGCATGCCAGCCGCGTCCGTCGACGACGCGCCGGCAAATACCGTGATGCGCTGCCGAGGGTGCGGAGGGAAAGCCGGCGGAAACATTCTGTCCGCGGCATTCGAACGACTCGCCGCGGAACATGCCGAATTCGGACATCCGGCGTTCGACGGGCCGGAAGACGCAGCCCGGATTGACCCGTCCAAACACGTTGCCGAACTGGTCACCGTCGACTTCTTTCAGGCGTTCTTTGACGACCCTTGGATCGTCGGCCGTGTCGCGGCACTGAATGCCCTGAGCGACATCCAGGCGACGGGCGGTCAGCCGTTCGGCACGCTGGCACAGATTCAATTGACCGAAGGCCATCCGCGGCAACAGACAGAAATGCTGTATCAGGTGCTCTCCGGAGCACTGGCGGAATTTGAACGGGCGGGTGTCCAACTGCTCGGCGGACATACGACCGAGGGACAGGAGCTGACGGTTGGTTTTACCGTGCTGGGTTCACTCGGCAATGGCGAGCCGTTTCGCAAGAGCGGGCTGCAATCTGGCGACGAGCTGATCCTGACGAAGCCACTGGGGACCGGCGTTCTGCTGGCGGCAATGCCCCGCGCGTTGACGCGAGCGACGTGGATCGACGCCATGCTGGCGTCCATGCTGACCAGTAACGGCGAAGTTGCGACAGCGGCGATTGCAGCCGGGGCCACGGCGATGACCGATGTCACCGGGTTCGGACTGGCAGGGCATCTACTCGAAATGCTCGACGCCAGCGAAGTCGACGCGCACATCCCGCTCGCGACATTGCCGCTTCTGGATGGAGCGACGGACCTGATCAGTCAGGGGGTTGAAAGCACTCTGGCTCCGGCCAACCGGCATGTCGAATCCCGCATGTCCATTGCTCAGGAATTGCGCGGCGACGCACTATTTGCAGCCATGTTCGATCCTCAGACATCAGGTGGGCTGTTGATCGCAGCACCACCGGAGCGGAACGTGGCGGACCGCCTGACTGCGTCGGGACACAGCGCGTTCAGAATTGGCACCGTTCAGAAAAGCACCGGGGCTCCGCGAATATCGGTCATCTCAACCGGTGTGGATTCATGACTCGTCTGATTCCACAACGACCAGTTTTTGCGTGCAGTTGACGCATCCCCAGAAGATGGCGGTCAGGATGTAGACAGCTCCAACAAACGTGAACAGAGCGGACCAGCCGAAGTACTGCTTCACATAGCCCATCGCCGGTCCGGCCGCGAAGGCGCCCATGGAGCCCACCGTGTTGACCATTCCGAAGACTCGCCCGGCAGCCGGGCCTCCGATGTCGGTCACTGTGCCCCACCACGTTGGCTGACTCCAGTCGCTGAAGAACTTGCAGAAGAAGAGCACGACCATCACCAGTCGGCCGTCGTCAGGCATCAGACTGACTCCGATCAGAATCGCCGCGATGATCTTGCCCGTACACGCCACCAGACTGCGTGCGAGTCGCCGATTTCCGGTGAAACGGATCAGTGCGTCATTCAGAAACCCACCGAACAACCCGCCGAACGCACCGCCCAGCAGCGGCAGGCTGGCGTACATCCCCATGCTGACGGGGTCGAATCCCTTCTCGATGGCCAGGAACGTCGGCATCCAGAAGACGAACAGGTTGTCTGCGAACGTGCTGCAGAACGAAGCCGAACAGAACACGCCGAGATTCACTCGATTCGCTCGCGTCCATCGAAAGCGAACCTGACTGCTGTCCGTCGCCGTGGCTTCTCCGGAGTCGATCAGTTCGACCTCAGCCGCATTCGCCCAGGGATGCTCCGCCGGTTGATCGCGAAACAGCAGCCAGAAAACTGCGGCGAAGACAAAACCAAGAATCGCGACGGTCCACAGAGCACTCTGCCAGGTAAGCCCCATCTTTCCGATCAGCAGAGAAGCAACCACGACCGGCGCCAGCGCGGCACCGGCGCGTCCCGAGAAGGAAGAGACGGAGCCCTGGACTGAGGTCCGGACCGAAAGTGGAAACCAGCTCTGGGTCACCTTGCCAAGATTCGGATACGCCGGCGCCTGTGTTGCTCCGAACAACAATCGAACGATGTAGAGATCCCGGAAACTGACGACAAATCCGGGAGCAGCCACCACCAGCGACCACAGCACGGCAACCACGGGAATGACGACGCGCGGACCGAGTGCATCTCCGGCCAGGCCGCCCGGGAACTGACCAAGGAAGTACGTCAGATTGAATGCCGAGTCGAGCCAGCCACACTGCCCGTCGGTCAGGCCGTATTCTTCCTGCAGGTACGGGCGAACCGCACCCCATGAGTAACGGTGCAGGTAGTTGATGCCGCTTGCCAGGCAGGCCATCACGAAGATCAGCCATCGCACGCGAGACGGTCGGTTGCGGAGGTGCGGGGTTTCGGCGATCAAACGCTGACCGTTCGTTGCGAGGGGTTTCGTGGGCGGACAACGCAGTATCCGGATACGACGTCTGCCATGGCAACCGGGAGCAGGGAGATCAGCGATGCGACAGTTTCATCACGTGGGCGTGATCACTGACGATCCTCAGCCTGACGAGATCTATGTCGAAGCGACGAAGGTCCATGTGACCAACCCCAACGATCATCCCTACCGCATCGAGTATCTGCGATTCGAACCTGACACGCCCGTAACCGGACCCGTCCGCGATCTGCCACACATCGCGTTCAAAGTACCGCAACTGGAACCGGAAATGGTGGGACACGAAGTATTGCTTGGCCCGTTTCAGGCGATGGACAATTTGCGAGTTGTCTTCGTCAGCATCGACGGTGCCGTGTACGAATTCATGGAGTTCACAGGCGAATCAGAATTCGACGGCGTGTCCCCCGAGTGAACGTCACAGAATGGGGCCAACGACCCAGGGAGAGAATTCCTCGTCGCCGATGCCCTGGGCCTCGCTCTTGGTTTTCTCACCGCTGGCGACGGCCACAATCTTCTCGAAGATTTCGTGCCCGACCTCTTCGACGGATGCGCCGTCCAGGATCTTTCCCGCGTTGATATCCATGTCATCGATCATGTGATCGTACATGGGCGTGTTCGAGGCGATCTTGATTGTCGGTACGGGTTTGCAGCCGAAGCAGCTTCCACGACCGGTCGTGAAGACGACGACGTTGGCACCGCTGGCGACCATGCCCGTCACCGAGATCGCATCGAAACCGGGCGAGTCCATGATCACAAAGCCCTTGCGATCGATCGGTGCCGCGAAGTCGTACACGCCATTCAAAGCCGTACTGCCGCCTTTGGCAATCGCGCCCAGTGACTTTTCGTAGATGGTTGTCAGGCCGCCCTGCTTGTTTCCGACGGAAGGATTGTTGTCGATCGTGCCGCCAAACTTCGCGGCGTACTCCTTCCACCAGTCAATGTGATCAAGCAGTTTCTGTCCGACTTCGCGCGAGACGGCTCGCCGCGTCAACAGATGCTCGCCACCGCAAATCTCGGGGGTCTCGGCCAGAATCGTTGTCGCTCCATGCGCGACCAGAACATCGCTCGCAATACCCACAGCCGGATTCGCCGTGATCCCGCTGTTGCCGTCGCTGCCGCCACACTCGCAACCCAGCATGATTTCGGACACCGGGACCGGGACACGCTCGATCGCATTGACCTCGGGCAGCATCTCGCGAATGACGCCGGTCGCCCGATCGACCGTCTTGCGCACGCCACCGACATCCTGAATGTTCATGACCAGCGGCTGCGGCGCGGACTCGGATTTTTCGCCGGGCATCCGCAGCTCAACGAGGTCATGTTTTTCCGTGAGAAAACTGGCCTGCGCCGTCTCGCAGCCAAGGCCCAGAACGACATAGGCGGCGATGTTCGGATGCTTCGCGAATCCGGCCAGTGTTCGTGCCAGACGGACGTGCTCTTCACCCCCATAATCAAACGCGCAGCCGCCTTTATGAGTCAGTGCGATTACACCGTCGATATTCGGATACGCCTCCAGGATCGACTGATCGAAATTGGCGGCAACGTACTTTGAACTTGTTGCTGAGCAATTGACCGTACTGATAATGCCAATGTAATTCCGGGTCGCCACGCGACCGTCCGGACGACGAATACCCATAAACGTGCGGTCTGCCAGTCGTTCCGGATCGGCCGGAACCTCTGACGCGAATGCATAGTCGAGGCTCAGTTCGCCGGGCGTGACATTCTGAGTATGCACCCACTGGCCGGGCTGGATCAGCTCGGTAGCGAATCCAATGACTTGACCGAACTTGCGGATCGGTTCACCGGATGCAATCGCACGAGTCGCGATCTTGTGGCCGAACGGAACGTCGTCCAGCGCATGGATCTCTCCGGCACCGCCGATTGCGTCACCTTCTCGAAGTGCTGAGGTGACGATGGCGATGTTATCGTCGGGATGCAGAGACAGTATCGATTCGGCGGTCAGCGGTGACACGATGGCGTTTCCTGGGTGTTCGTTGGATGGAGCGTCTGCGGGCGCATTCAGTCCGCCCCGAGATCCTCGACCAGCCGATGACTGGGATGGATCGCCTGTTCGGGAAAGCAAAGTTGCTCGGCAATGATCTGGCGGACTTTGAGTGCATCCTCACGACGGACTCCTGGTGAGCAGGCTGCAAGGAATTCGTCGTCGCTGATGTAACGGCTGTCGCTGGCATCAACATCCCGACGAATCAGCCCCGACGTCGAGTCCTGCCAGGTGATGAGAGAGAACAGGTACATCACGATCGGTATGACGAGCGCGGCAGCGAGGATGGCATATTCCATAACGTGAATCTCCGCGGGTCGTGATTCAGCGGACCGCGCCACCGTTGCAGTTAATGATCTGGCCGGTGATGTAGGCCGCTTCCGGACTGACCAGAAAGCGTGCCAGCCGGGCCACATCGTCCGGCGTTCCCCAACGTCCGATGGGTGTTTCATCCAGCACGCGTTCCTGCCAGACATTGCTGGCCTGCTCTCCCCAGGCCGTTCGGATCCAGCCCGGGGCGATACAGTTGACTCGGACACTGGGAGCCAGCGTCAGGGCCAACGACCGCGTGAATCCCATGATGGCGTTTTTTGCAGCAGAAAACAGCTCGGCACTGTCGCCTTTCATGCCGCGGTCGGCCTGATCCCATCCGATATTCAGAAGGCACCCGCGACCGGCCTGTGTCATTCGCTCACCAACGAGCTTCGACAGCAGCACGGTCGCCCGCACATCTCCGTCAAGCAACTGGCCGAGTTTGTCGTCGTAGGAAAGCTGAGCGTGGTCACTCGTCAGCAGTTCGACGCCAGCGTTGTTGACCCAGATGTCGACGTCTCCCAATGACAGCCACGCGGATTCGACCAGCGATTCGAGTTTGTCAGAGCGGATGTCGCCTTGAATCACGGCGGCCTCCCGACCGAGCGATCGGATGTCGCCAGCAACCTCCTGCGCCTGGGTCAGTGACTGATGGCAATGGACAACGACATCCGCACCGGCCTGGGCGAGTTCCAGAGCGATTGCCCTGCCGATCCCGCTGGACGAACCGGTCACAACAGCCCGCGAGCCTTCGAGGCTGGCGAATTCCGACACGCTGAGTCTCCTTTCAAAGCGGCCCACAAGTGACAGCTCGTCATCGTAACCGTTGCATCGCGACTGTTGGAGTCCCGTATTCGGGCGGTTACCCGCAACTTCTGCACCGCCTTCGACGCGTAGCCACGCGTGTGAGTCTTCGATTCTCCGACGAACACAGCCTCCCTGCGATTGGACCGCAGGAAGCGGCGCCCACCATCCGCTACGATTTCCGGCAACTCAAAACCTCCTGACTGAGGGGCCTGCCATGTCGGTTTCGCGCTTGTTGTTCACTGTTGGCTGCACCATTGCCCTTATCTCCTCCGTGAGAGCCGGTGACTTTCCACCGGTCTCTGAGCTGGCATCGATTCCGGGGTTTCCTGACCCACTCGTCATGCTGGACGGAACGAAGGTCGCATCGAAGGAGCAATGGTTCAAGCAACGGCGTCCCGAACTGCAACAGCTTTTCCAGCACTACATGTATGGGTATCTGCCCAAAGCCGCTCCGATCAGTTGGAAACGCGACGGAGTAAAGAATGATCTGTTCGGCGGCAAAGCAACGAAGAAAGAGATCACGATCAAGTTCGGGCCGAAAGGAACGCCGCCAATTGAGCTGCTTGTTGTCGTCCCCAACAAAGCAAAAGGGCCCGTTCCGGTTTTCGCGGCCCTGAATTTCTGCGGCAATCACACCGCGCTGGCTGATGCGTCCGTCGCCCTGACGAAGTCCTGGTACCGAGGCGGTTGTCCCGGATGCGAAGACAACAAGGCGACGGATGCCGGGCGCGGCGGTCAGGCCGACGTGTGGAACATCGAGTTGATCATCGACCGTGGTTACGGCATCGCAATGTTTTATTACGGAGACGTGGATCCCGACAAACGCGACAACGACTTCACCGACGGCGTGCATCCGCACTTCTTCAAGCCCGGCCAGACAAAGCCAGGCAAGCACGACTGGGGAGCAATCTCGGCCTGGTCATACGGCGTCCACCGCGTTGTCGACTATTTGGTCGAAGACAAGGACATCGACAACGACCGCATCGCGCTGGTCGGTCATTCGCGACTGGGCAAAACGACATTGCTCGCGGCAGCTCTGGACGATCGCATCGCGCTGGCGATCCCGCATCAGGCGGGCTGCGGCGGAACAGCCCCCAGTCGCGGCACGGTGGGCGAGTCAGTGGAGCGGATCAACACAGTCTTCCCTCACTGGTTCAACGACACGTTCCCCGAATTCAACAAACAGACAGACCGCCTGCCCTTCGATCAGAACTGCCTGGTCGCCCTGTGTGCTCCGCGCCCCGTGCTGTTTTCCAACGCCCAGGAAGATCAATGGGCCAACCCGAACGGACAGTTCGAAGTACTCAAAGCGGCGAGTCCGGTCTACGAGTTTCTGGGGGTTGAGGGACTTGGCGCCAAAGACGTTCCACCGCTTGAAAAACTGCTCAACAGTCGGCTCGGTTACTACATCCGACCGGGGAGCCATGCGATGACGACTGGCGACTGGAAGATCTTCCTTGATTTCGCCGACCGGCATTTGAAAGGCTCGTAGACGGAATCTCGTTGCGTTTGCTGGTGCAGTTGCAGAATGCTGACGACGCTTCAAATGTCATCGTCCGATGCAGGGGTGAATTCAAATGAGTACGAGCCGCCATGCCGTTCAGCGAGTTATTGGATCGGGAATTCTGATTCTGTGCTTGAGCCCTGGAGTAAGAGGGGACGAAGCGCCAACCGGTAACAAACCGGCGACGACTCCCGCTGCACCAACATTCAAATCCGGGATGGCCGTGCTGACAAAGGCCATCAGGCGCGAACTGGTTACGGCTCCGACCATCGTGATCTGGGTCGTCGATGCATCACTGTCCATGAAAGCGGGGCGTGACGAACTCGCAGAGCACATCGACGTCCTGCATGCCGACGCGAGCAAACAGGCAGACGCCGACGGGTCACACGAGCTGAAGTCTGTAGTCGTCAGCTTTGGCCAACAGACACATGTCGTCACACCCGCCCCACTGGGCCACCAATCAAAGCTCAATACTTTGATTCGCGAGATCGAGTCTGACGAGTCGGGCACGGAAAACGTTTTTACTGCGGTCGCAACAGCAGCAGCGACGTTCAAACGCTTTCGCTCTGAAAAAGACAAACACAACCTTGTGATGGTGATCGTGACAGATGAACGCGGCGACGACGACGAACATCTGGAAGCCGCCGTCAAGCTGTGCTCCGATGCTGGAATCCGTGTCTTCTGCCTGGGGCATGCCGCTCCATTCGGACAGGTGGAGGGTTTCGTACAATTCGTGTTTGAGGATGGTTTCGCCCAGGACTTTCCTGTTGATCGGGGCCCGGAAACCACAATGCCGCTCTATTTGGATCTTTCCAAGTGGGGGAATTCGCGCGAGCAAATCTCATCCGGATTCGGACCCTTCGCGTTAAGTCGCCTCTGCGCAACAACGGGTGGCAAATTCGTCATCGTTGAGGATGCGGCCGAACATCGGTTTGCTGCGGATGTCATGGAAAAGTACAAGCCGGACTGGCAGACATCGGCTCAGGACATGGTTAAGACTCTGGACCGAAAACGTGACGTGGCCCGGATCGCTCTGCTGCAGGCCGCACACCTAACCAGCGTAAAACAGCTGCAGCCTCCTCCATTGGAGTATCGGGCCGACACAGACGCTGCTTTTCGCACGGCAGCTCCGAAGGCGCAGAGAGCTGTTGCCGTGCTTGATTATCGGACAAATGAATTGACGCAGCTTCTTAAAGCGGGAGAAAAGCAGCGCGATTCGCTCGACGATCCTCGCTGGCAGGCGTCATTCGATCTGGCGATGGGCCGAGCCCTCGCGATGAGAACGCGAACCATGCTGTTGAATGTCCGGTTGGCCCAGATGAAGTCCAGTCCCCAGCCGTTAAAGAAGGCCGGAAATAATACGTGGATCCTGTCGGCGTCCGATGACCTCGGCGGTGTCTCGACTTTGCAGAAGCTGGCCGCGCAGGCGAGCGAATATCTCCAGCGAGTGGTCGACGAACACGCAGGAACTCCATTCGCATTCGTCGCCCGACTCGAATTGAAACGCGGCTTTGGCTGGAGCTGGACTGAGGCGAAGCGGGAATATCCTGCTGAGGCTGCTCCACCGAAGAGATCGTCCCGTGTTCGACGAGTGGGCAAACTATAGGTCGCCCGAGACCGGGCTGCGTAATCCCAAACAGCACTGGACCGGCTTCAGTCACACGTGCCGGTCCGTCATAATCCGGGTTCGGTCACAGTCGACGGTCGGTTCGTGCAGATTTCACGCAAAGACGCTAAGTCGCAAAGGAAGTGACAGAGCAGGACTTTGCGTCTTAGCGCCTTTGCGTGATCCTCATGTGGCCATACCGATTGAGATAGAGCTTGAAGGAAACAGCACTTTGCTCCACTCACCCGCAATTCGGCGATGTTCAAACCTGATCGCCATTGTAGCGCTGTTCACCATTGCATCCGGGGCCGCTCCGGTTGACTTCGATCGTGATATCCGGCCGATCCTGTCGAACACGTGCTACACGTGTCATGGTCCGGACTCCAACAAGCGAGCCACCGAAGTCCGGTTTGATCAGAAGGCGGGGCTGTTTGCCGAACTGGAAAACGCATCCATCGTCGTACCTGGTCAGCCCGCGATGAGTGAACTGTATCTGCGAGTCACGAGCGACGATCCTGACGTCCACATGCCGCCGGCCGATCAGAAACAGCAGCTATCAGTGGCACAGATCGACTTGCTGAAACTATGGATCGAACAGGGCGCCGAGTACTCGAATCACTGGGCCTTCGATTCGCCACAGCGATCTGCGTTGCCTGAAGTCAAACAGAAGGACTGGCCGCAGAACGCGACTGACTGGTTTATTCTCAGTCGTCTTGAACGCGAGGGATTCAAGCCGTCGCAACGGGCGGCCAAGGAAACACTGATTCGGCGAGTCAGTCTCGACCTGACCGGCCTGCCGCCCACGATTGACGAAGTTGATGCTTACCTGGCGGACAAATCAGCGAATGCCTTCGAGAAAGTCGTCGATCGATTGCTGGCTTCAGATCGACTCGGCGAGCACTTCGCACTCGAGTGGCTGGATGCCGCGCGATATGCCGACTCGAACGGGTACCAGCAGGACCGCACACGCACGCTGTGGCCGTGGCGCGACTGGGTCATCCGGGCATTCAACTCCAACATGCCGTTCGACCAGTTCACGGTCGAGCAGATTGGTGGTGACCGGTTACCGAAGCCGACGACTGAGCAACTGGTCGCGACTGGCTTTCAGAGAAATCACATGCTGAATGGTGAAGGCGGCCGCATCGCGGAAGAGTCGCGAGTTGAGTATGTCGTGAACCGAGTTGAGACAATGGGAGCCACCTGGCTTGGTCTGACGCTCGGCTGCGGACGCTGTCATGACCATAAATACGACCAGCTTTCGCAGCGTGAGTTTTATCAGTTCTTTTCGTACTTCAATTCGATCGACGAAAGCGGTCGCGTCGATGCCGGCGGCAATGCCAATCCCGTCCTGGCAGTTCCGACAGTCGAGCAGTTGGATCGCAAGGCGCAGCTGACGGAACAGGTCGCAGCACTCGAACAGCAGATTAAGAGCACGCTGACCGTGGAGAAGCAGCGTGCCTGGGAGCAGAAGACTCTGAACGACATCGAGAACGATCGCCTGCGTGTCTACTGGCATCGCATCACGCCAGCCTCTGCAAAGTCCGAGCAGGGGCAGACAATGACGATCGAAGATGACGGTGTGATCTTCGTCACGGGAAAGAACCCGGCGAAAGACAATTACGACGTCACCTTGAACACGGACCTGAAGAACATCACGGGGATTCGCCTCGAAGCATTGCCGCACGCCAGCTTCACAAGTGGCGGTCTGGCCCGCAGCGACAGCGGCAACTTTGTGCTGACGGAACTGGTGATCGAGGTAATCCCGGTCAACTCTGACAAACCGCAGGGGGCGAAGATCGCATCAGCTCAGGCCAGTTTCGAGCAAGCGGGCTGGAAGATCGCGGGCACGTTCGATGGAAACGGCTCTACCGGCTGGGCCGTGCACAATCCGACCAACATGAAACTCGCACGGCAGGCTGCGTTTGTTTTTGACGCTCCCATCGGCGGAGGTCAAGCGACCCGTATCAATGTGAAGTTGGAGCATCAGTCGCCGCATGCGAATCACAATCTGGGCCGCTTCCGCCTGTCGCTGACAACCGAGCCGAATCCCAAACTCGATGGGATGACGTCGTTGCCCCAGAACCTCGTCGATGCGCTGAAGGTCGGACCCGACAAACGCAATGACGCGCAGAAGAAGGTCGTCGCAGATGCATTCTGTAAGACGTCACCTGAAGCCTCAGCCGTGCAGAAGCGGGTCGATGCCGCTCGAAAACAACTGAGCGATGTGGAGAAGCAATACGTCCGCACGATGATCATGAAAGACCGTGTCCAGCCGCGTGAGACGTTCGTCCTGAAGCGCGGTGTCTGGGATGACCCCGATCGAGAACAGCCGATCATGCCTGGCACGCCAGCGTGGTTACCCTCTCTTCCGAAAGACGCTCCAACGGACCGACTCGCGCTGGCTCGCTGGCTCGTCTCCGATGAAAACCCTCTAACAGCTCGAGTCATCGTGAACCGCTACTGGCAGCGATTCTTCGGGACCGGCCTCGTGAAGACGACCGAGGACTTCGGGACTCAGGGGGATCGTCCGAGTCATCCGCAACTGCTGGACTGGCTGGCGACGGAGTTCGTCGAGCAGAACTGGAACGTCAAACACATACTGAAGCTGATCGTCATGTCGGCCACGTATCAGCAGAGTTCGTCAGTACTGAAGTCGGGAGAGCGGGGCCGATATGCTGGCACTCCACGCTCCGCACTCCGCACTCCGAACTCGATCGATCCCTACAACCGACTGCTGTGGCGCGGGCCGCGCTTCCGCCTGACGTCGCATGCCATCCGTGATCAGGCTCTGTACCTCAGCGGTTTGCTGGTCGAACGTATCGGCGGTCCTCCGGTCAAACCGTATCAGCCTCTCGGCATCTGGTCGGACAACTCGCTGGGCAAGATCAAGTACCAGCGTGACTCGGGCGAAAAACTGTATCGGCGGACGCTGTACACGTTCTGGCGCCGAGCGACCGCCCCGACCATGTTGTTCGATGTCGCCACGCGACAGGCCTGCGAGGTCGGTCAGCGCCGGACCAATACGCCGTTACATGCGCTCGTGCTGATGAACGACATCACATTCGTTGAGAGCTCCCGCAAGTTCGCCGAGCGAGTGATCAAGCTGGGTGGAGCGAAACCACAAGACCGGCTGGATCTTGCGTTTCGTATGGCCACTTCCCGAAATCCAAACGAACGCGAACAGGCGGCCCTGCTCGAAGTGCTGAACAAAATGCAGCCGGAGTATCAGGCTGCTCCCGAGGCAGCACTGAAACTTCTCTCCGTCGGGGAGTCTCCGCGCGACGAATCTCTTGATCCGGCCGAACTGGCTGCGTACTCCGCCGTGATGAACCTGCTTCTTAATCTCGACGAGGCCATCACGAAGGAGTAGCTGACCATGCTAGTCACACCAGTTCTCAACGCCTTGTCTGAATTGCCGCTGCTGGCACGGCCGCAACGGTCGGCCGAGTCTCCCGCGATCCTGATACTGTGACGTCGATCCCGAAACACCTCGGTCAGTGTTCGCATGACAGCGAACCAAATTGATTCACGCGACGAATGAGGACAAGGAACATGCACTACACGGTCGTTCTTCGACAGGAAGCCGATAACGGTTTCGTTGCGACGGTGCCGTCGCTTCCCGGGTGCATCAGCCAAGGTGATTCGCGACAGGAGGCTTTGGAGAACATTGAAGAGGCGATTGAAGTCTACATTGAAGATGTCCGTGATGCGGGGGAACCCGTGCCGCCGAATACCTGCCATGAACTCGTCGATGTTCAGGTGTCGAACTGATGGCGAAGGTCCCGAGAGACCTGTCCGGGCAGCAGGTGCGTCGCGCTTTGGAGAAGGCTGGTTTCGTATTCCGACGGCAGCGGGGAAGTCACATAGTTCTGCGACGCGATGAACCTGTCACAAGAGTCGTTGTCCCAGACCATACGACCGTGCGGGTTGGTACTCTGCGTCAGATCATTCACGATGCCGGGTTGTCCATTGATGAATTCGTTGGACTGCTCTGAGAATTGAAGAGAGACAGGCCATGAACATCGCCACCAGCGAAATCCGTCAAATTCCTCGCCGTTCGTTTCTCCGATCGTCGGCCGGAGTCAGCCTGGGTGCTATTAGTCTCGCGACTCTGCTTGATCGTGATGCCCATGCTTCTGATTCGCAGGGTGGCTATCGCGGGCTTCCGGGTCTGCCGCATCACACGCCGAAGGTAAAACGCGTGATCTGGCTCATGCAATCTGGAGCGCCGTCGCATACGGACCTGTTCGATTACAAGCCGTTACTGGGTGAACGTCGCGGTGAAGAGATTCCCGAGTCGATCCACAAGGGCCAGAAGCTGTCGACAATGACGCAGGGCAAGAGTAAGCCGTGTCTCGGACCGCGGGCTCCGTTTCATCAGCATGGCGAATCCGGCCGGTGGATGTCCGACTTCCTGCCGCACACAGCGTCGATCGTGGACGACATCTGCATGGTCAACTCGATGAACACGCAGGCCGTGAATCATGCGCCCGCGATGACGTTTCTGTTGACCGGAGCCGAACAACCGGGGCGTCCCAGTGCCGGAGCATGGACGTCCTACGGACTTGGCAGCGACAACGACGATCTGCCGACTTACTGCGTGATGACGTCGCGCGATCGCGAAGGGACCTGCGGGCAGCTCTTCTACGACTTTTACTGGAGCGCCGGGTTCCTCTCTTCGAAGTTCCAGGGCGTTAAGTTTCGCCAGAACGGCGACCCCGTGCTTTACATTCGCAATCCGGACGGACTGAGTGCGAGTATCCGACGCAAGATGCTGGATGGCCTGGCGAAGTTGAATCAGGAGAAGTTCGAGCAGGTAGGCGACCCGGAGATTCAGACTCGAATCTCTCAATACGAGATGGCCTATCGCATGCAGACGGCGATGCCGGAAGCTGTCGATACGACGACCGAATCAAAATCGACGCTCGAAATGTACGGCCCGCAGGTCCAGCAACGAGGGACGTTCGCGAACAACTGTCTGCTGGCCAGACGACTGGCGGAACGTGGCGTGAAGTTTATTCAGCTCATGCACAGCGGCTGGGATCAGCACTCCAACCTGCCAACGCAGCTCAAGGAACAGTGTGTCGATACCGATCAGCCTTCAGCAGCGCTGGTCAAGGACCTGAAGCAGCGCGGACTGCTCGAAGACACTCTCGTCATCTGGGGCGGCGAGTTTGGCCGCACACCGTTCGGTCAGGGAGACATCAACAACAAGACCAAACACGGCCGCGATCATCATCCGTACTGTTATTCTATCTGGATGACCGGCGGCGGCGTGAAGCGCGGCGTCAGTTACGGCGAAACTGATGAATACGGTTACAACGTGATCAGCGACCAAGTCCACGTTCACGATCTGCAGGCAACGATCCTGCACCTGCTGGGCATCGACCACGAACGTCACACGTTCAAGTTCCAGGGACGCCATTATCGACTGACCGACGTCCACGGCGAGGTCGTCAAAGGCGTGCTCTCGTGAGAACGCGAGCGAGTCTCGATACAAGCCCGAAGCGCAAGCGAGTGAACATCACGCATCATGTTCACTCGCTTGCGCTTCGGGCTTGTATGGAAGCCGACAGTGAAAACGCCCTGGCCGTCTCAGCTTCCGATGACGGCACTCTCGACGGTCAGCCGTTCGAGCCTTTCCGGCACTGGTTCGGGTAGCTTCTGCTGAGCCTGAACCGCCGGCAGATTATCCGCATCGCGAATCAATTCGAGTGGCGGCGCCGACATGTCTTCGTGGTAGAACCGCGAACTCGGGAAAATGTCGGCCGGATAGGTAAAGTTATCGAGCATCGCCAGCGACACGCAGAACGCTGCACCCGTCGCACTTTCCAGCATGCCTCCGACCCAGCATGGGATTCCGGCCGCCTGGCAGACGTTGTGAATCGCGACCGCGTTGGTCAGCCCGCCGACGCGCCCGGGTTTGACGTTCACAAGCTGGCAGCTCTTCAACTCGGCCGCCTGTTCCGCGCGTCGCACGGATGTGATGCTTTCGTCCAGGCAGACTGGCGTTTCGATCGATCGCTGCAAAACGGCATGGTCGTTCAGGTCGTCGTGCTGCAGCGGCTGTTCAATCATCGCCAGACGGAATCGATCCACTTCCCTGAACAGGTCGAGGTCGCTCAATCGATAACCGCTGTTGCAATCGATGTGTACGGGATGATCCGGATGCTGCGATCGGACGGCGGCGAGCATCGGGATGTCCCAGCCCGGTCGAAACTTCAGTTTGATCCGGGGAAATCCGTCATTAATCGCCTGGCCGACCGCGCTCGTCAAATCATCCAGGGAATCCATCACGCCGAAATCGGCACCGACCGGAACGATATTCCGAGTCGCTCCCAGCAGGCGATGCAGCGGCTGGTTCTCGATGCGCGACTGCAGACTCCACCATGCCGTGTCGAGGATCGCTTTGGCGAACGGATTGCCTTTGTAGATCGCCAGTTTCTGCTGCAGTTCCTCACCCGACTCAATGTCCTGTCCGATGATGGCAGGAGCGAGCCAGTCTCGCGTGATGGAGAAAATCCCATCGGCCCATTCCGGGCTGTAGCACGGCGCTGCAAATGGAGCACTCTCGCCCCAGCCGTCCACGGATCCGCTCGACATCCGGCACACCACCGCATGAATCTCGGCGTCCTCTCCATAGGCGGTACGCCATGGGTAGATCAGCGGCATGGCCACGTGGAACAGCTCAATGCGGTCGATTCTCATCTGTTGCTCCTCATCCCGGCTCGTACATCTCAATAGACGGTTTCGATCGATACCGATCCGAGTGGACGGTATTGTGGTCACTGCGACCTGTCGAGTAGTCCATTCCTCAAATCAACCGGGAGCCGCACTCATGCGATTTCATAGCCTGCCAGCCGTGTGCCTCTTCACGGTCACGTTCATGTCCGCTGCCAGTCTGCGTGCCGAAGACGACGGACTGCGACAGCGACTTGAAGACGCCAACGGTGTGCGGACTGATGTCTGGGTCTACAACGACATCGGAAAGGCCATGCAGCAGGCCCGCGCCGAAAACAAACCATTGTTTGTCACGTTTCGCTGCGTCCCGTGCAAAGCCTGCGCGGCATTCGACGCGGATGTCGCCAATGGAAACGATCGAGTTCGGGCGCTGGCGAAGGAGAAGTTCATCTCCGTGCGTCAGGTCGAGATGAAGGGAGTGGACCTGTCGCTGTTCCAATTCGATCACGACCTGAACTGGGCGGCCATGTTCGTGAATGCCGATGGCGTCGTTTACGCACGGTACGGAACACAGAGTGCCGAAGGCCCAGACGCGTTCAATTCGATTGATGGTCTGCTGAACACGATGCAACGCGTCCTGGAGCTGCATGCAGCCTTTCCGAAGAACATCGAGGAATTGCGAGGCAAACGCGGCAAGCCGCGCAAAACCAGTTCGGCACTGAAGATGGCCGGATTGCAGAATCCGGCAAAGCTCGCGGCAGAAACGACGCGCAAGAACTGCATCCACTGTCACATGATCCACGACGCCGAGCACGCGCAGGCCCAGAAAACAGAGACGTTTACGCACGACATGCTGTGGCGATTTCCCCTGCCGAATAATGTCGGACTGGAAATCGACCGGACGACCGGCACACGCATCAGCAACGTGTTTAAAGGCTCCGCCGCGGCCGCTGCGGGGATGAACGTCGATGATGAGATCATCCGGATGAACGGCCAGAGAATCACGTCGATTGCTGACATGCAGTGGGTGCTGCACAACCTGCCCAACACGAACACCGAGTTGAATCTCGAAAGCAGCCGTGGCGGAAGTCAGACACTCAAGCTGAAGGCCGGCTGGAAGAAGTACGACATCTCGTGGCGAGGTTCGATCTGGTCAGTGTCACCGCGCCTGCGTGTCTGGGCGCCATCGCTGAGCTTTAACCAGCGAAAAGAACTTGGCCTGTCGGCGAGTACCGCGGCATTTCAGGTGAAGTGGATCAACCGAGGATCGTCCGGCGGTCGTTCAGCATTTGAGTCCGGGCTGCGACAGGGCGACGTGATCGCCGGCCTTGAGGGAACTCCCCTGCGCGATATTTCGCCATCGCAATTCAACGTGCATATCAAGCTGAACTACAAAGTCGGCGATGAATTGCCCGTCACGGTCTTGCGCGCGGGCAAACGCAGCGAGCTGAAACTCCGACTCGTCGAATGAGCGGCGAGACCTTCACACTGCCGTACCGAATTCGGCTGTTTGCATCAGTCGTTCGATCAGCCGGAGCAGGGGCTACATCCATGCATCGGGCCGGCTTTCGTGAAGATCACGCGGCTGTTGCGGCTTCTGCGGCCATGGGACGCTCGGCTTCCACGGCTGCCGTGCGTTCACGCTCTTCTTTCGCACGCCCGAAGTCGGTTGCGCCCGCCGTCTGCTCGAACTCGTGCCGGTAGTTCGTGACCAGTTGAATGAACGACCGCAGGGCCAGAATTGCTGCCACTGAATAAAGCAGGACATGCCAGACCGTCATGGTTCCCTCCCAGGTCAGGTGTGCGAATCCGTCGCGACGATACTGTTTCCGGAAATCAACTTCCGGTTCAGACTTACTTAATCACAGGCAGATGTTTGTCAGTGGTTTGGCCCTCGTCGACCGCGGCCGCTCTCCAACTTCAGTCGCGGACACGTTCGACATACTCACCCGTTCGCGCGTCGACTTTGATCATTTCTCCCAGGTCCACAAACGCGGGGACCTGAACCTCAGCGCCGGTCTCTACAGTTGCCGGTTTGGTCACATTCGTGGCTGTATTTCCCTTCGCCGCCGGTTCCGTATACGTCACCTCGACCACCACGTGAGACGGCGGATCGACGGCGATCAGTGTTTCGTTCCAGAACAGAAGATCGCAATTGGCTCCATCGAGCAGGAAGTTCGCTGCAGTTCCCAGCGTTCCCTTTTCAATCGGAAACTGCTCAAAGGTCTCGTTGTCCATAAATACGTAGTTGTCACCATCGCGATACAGAAACTGGCCCTTAAGTTTGCGCACGTCGGCCTGTTCAATACTGTCGCCGCTGCGGTACGTCGGCGAGATGTTGGTCCCTTTCAGCAGGTTCCGCATCTTCATCTTGTAGAGTCCTTGGCCCTTGCCTGGCTTGACGAAGGTGCACTCGATGATTTCGTACGGATCACCCTCGATGATGAGCTTCACACCTCTCTTGAAGTCCGCGGCATTGACGTTCGGCATTTAACTCTCGTTTCAGTATCGGGTATTCCCGGCGAGGATAGCTGTTCCACGCGGATTTGACGGATGCTTTCGAGCCGGGACACTATCACATCGTCCGCAGCCTCGAAAACCCGAAGGTCAGATACCGTCAGGCGATTCCGAAGCAATGCAACCAACACCATCAACCGCCGTCCATGAAGAACAAGCCGAGTCCAACTGGCACGGCTCTCTGGCGCAAGCGATTCGCGATCCCACTGATCTGATCGATCGTCTCGGCCTGGACGCGTCGTTGTCCGAGTCTGCTCGAACAGCCGCGCGTGAGTTTCCGTTGCTGGTTCCGCTCAGCTATCTCGACAGGATGCAGTCGGGCGATCCTGACGATCCACTGCTGCGACAGGTTCTGCCTCTGGACGCAGAGATGGGGTCTGTCGAGGGGTTCACTGCCGATGCTGTCGATGACATCGGATTTCGAATTGCCCCGGGTCTGTTACAGAAGTACGCCGGACGAGCGCTCCTGATCTCAACCGGTAGCTGTGCAGTGCATTGCCGCTACTGTTTTCGCAGGCATTACCCGTACGGAGACGAACCGCGACGACTCGACGACTGGCAGCCGGCGATTGATGCTCTGAATTCCGATTCGAGTATCACGGAGGTTCTGCTGAGTGGCGGGGACCCCTTGATGCTCAGCGATCAGCGACTTATTGACCTGATCGATCAACTGGCATCTGTCCCGCATTTGCGACGGCTTCGAGTGCATACGCGGCTGCCGATCGTGCTGCCCGATCGGGTAACGCCCCGACTCATCGATGTTCTGACGAATGGCCGGCTGGCACCGATCTTCGTCGTACATGCGAATCATGCCGCCGAAATCGTCGACGATTGCGCTGAGTCGCTGCGGAGTCTCGTGAAGAGCGGCATCCCCGTGCTGAATCAGACAGTCCTGCTGAAAGGCGTCAACGATTCGGTGGAAGCTCTGTGTGATCTGTCCGAGGCACTGATTAATCTGGGAGTCATGCCGTATTACCTGCATCAACTCGACCGCGTGGCCGGTACGGCGCACTTCGAAGTTTCCAGTGATCGCGGACGTGAGTTCATCCGCGAAATGAGAAAGCGGCTGCCCGGTTACGCGGTCCCTCGATATGTTCAGGAAATACCGGGCGAGGCGCACAAGACGATCATCGAGTAGTCTGGCTCAGATACAGGATTGGGAACCACGCAGCCTAATGCAGCATGTTTTATCACCGATGATCGCAGCGCTGCTCGTCGTGCATCTGCCAGATATTGCAGGCGGTGTCGACAACTCCGTACCGCTTATCGAACGGCCGGTGTTGCGGCATCCGGTTGCCATGGTCAGTGGTACCCAAGGCCTCGTTCTCGTCGCCAACCGGAACACCGGGACGGTTTCCGTCCTCACAGCCGACGGCGACGGCACGGCCTCCCGTTCGTCTGTCCACGAATTCCGACTGTCAGAACGGCTGGATGATCTCGTCCGCGTGTCATCGACCGTATTCGCTGGAGTGGACTCGACGCGTCACGAATTACTGACGTTCGAATTCGATGGCCGCCGTGCCCGGCAAGTGATGCGGCAAGCCGTTGCTCAATACCCCGTCAGCGTGATCGCGTCGTCCGATGGAGCCGTACTGTGTGTCGCTTCGCTGTGGTCGCGGCGACTGAGTCTGTTTCAGGTCGAAGGCCTGGAGCCATTGGCTGTGATCGACCTGCCATTCGCACCGCTCCGTCAGTGCTTTCTCAATGAAACCCATCTTCTGGTCGCAGACGCATTTGCCGGACGTCTGGCCGTCATCGACGTACGCCAGAGACGAATGCAGTCGTATCTGGCGATCAACGGGCACAACATCCGCGGCCTGTCGCTCAACTCGCCAGTGACAGGTCAGTCGAATGACGTGCTGATCACCCACCAGATTCTGAACGCAGCCTCATCGACGACGCGCAGCATGATTTCGTGGGGCGGAGTGATCTCAAACACTTTGCACACGATCGCGATTCCCGACCTGCTTGAGTCGACATCGGTCGATCTGGAAAAACCGGATCGAATTCACGGGCGGTTGTACCCGCTGGGTGAGCAGGGCCGTGCCGCGGGCGATCCCGGTGCAATCGTGACTGAGGCGGGCGACACATGGATCGCCCTGACGGGTGTCGGCGAGGTCGCCCTGCGGCGAGGATCTGAGCACTCGGCGAAACGTCAGTCCGTTTGCCGACGACCAACATGTCTTCTGATCGACGGCCAGGAACTGCTGGTGCTCTCGACGTCTGACGAGTCAGTCACAGTGGTGGATCGAGAATCACTGATTCCGCAACACGTGATCCAGCTCGGGCCGCCGGTTGTTCGCACGCTTGCGCAGCAGGGCGAGGAGCTGTTCTTCGACGCGCGGCTGTCACTCGATGGCTGGTTCAGTTGTCACAGTTGCCACTCGGACGGACACACGATGGGTCGTCTGAATGACAACCTGGGCGACGAGACATTCAACACGCCGAAACGCGTCCTCACGCTGCGTGGCACGGGACCGACCGAGCCGTGGGGATGGAACGGCAGCCAGAATGACCTGCATGATCAGGTCAGCAAGTCGATCGAGCTCACGATGGCGGGGCCGGGTAAGAGTGGTCCACGAATCACCGATCGCGAGATCAAGTCCATCGTCTCGTACATATCGTCTCTTTCCCCGGTTCCGGGCATCCTCACAGCCCGCCAGGAAGCCGGTCAGCCCGGAGTCGAACGTGGGCGCCAGGTGTTCCTCAAGTTCGGCTGCAGCGACTGTCATCAGCCCCCGTTCTATACGTCGCCGTTGTCTCACGACGTCGGCGTCAAAGACGAATGGGGGTTGCATTACTTCAATCCGCCGTCCCTGCTGGGAGTCAGCCAGCGAGAGTCCTACTTCCACGACAACCGGGCAACGCGCCTGATCGACGTCTTCCTCGATCACGATCACGACAACGCCTCGTCGTTGTCAGAGAAGCAGATCGACGATCTGGTCCTGTTCCTGCAGAGTCTGTGACAGACGCCCTTTGGGCAAACTGGCCACTGTCACTAGTGACCAGTCTGCCGCGAAACGACATGCAGGATTCGCGGGGCGACTACTGAGGCGGCGTTCCTCGTCCGACACGACGCGGTCCATCACCCTCGGCCCGTGCTTCAAACCGAGCCTGAAGATGAACCAACAGCTCATCTCGTGTCACCTGACCATCCTCATCAGCATCGGCTTCACTCAGACGAGCCCACCGGTTTTCAGTAACTTCGTCACTGGTCAGAGCGCCGTCAGCATTGCTGTCAATTCGTGCGAACAGCTCGTCGATGTGCTGCGCGATCCGCTCCAGAACCTGTTCTTCGGTTGGACCGCCTTCGCCAGACACGGATCGATCACGAATCACATTGTCGCCAGAGCCACCGTCAAGTGAATCGACGGTCGAATCACCCGTCAGAACGTCATCGCCGTCGCCACCATTGACGATGTCTGCGCCACTCTGACCATTCAGCCGGTCATTACCGCCGTCACCGTTCAGCAGGTCGTCACCACGTCCTCCCTGAATCCGATCGTTGCCCTCTCCGCCTGCCAGGACATCATTCCCCGCCTGGCCCAGCAGTCGATCGTTCCCGGCACCACCGTCGAGATCGTCGACTCCACGTCCGCCGATCAGGCGATCATTGCCATCGGCTCCTGTCAGGATGTCGTCGCCGTTGCCTCCCTTGAGGCGGTCGCGACCGGCTCCGCCATCGAGCTGATCGTTACCACCGCGGCCAAACAGACGGTCGTTACCGTCGCCCCCGTTGATGACGTCATTACCCCGCCCGCCGGACAGTCGGTCATTCCCGGCACCGCCATCGATAACCACGTCCAGACTGATACCTCGCAGCGCAACGCGGTCATTGCCATCGCCAGCGTCCACATGGATCGATGCAACATCCACCGCAGCGAATGTCGTTTCTTCGCCATTGACGGAGACGATCAGGTCTTCCCCGTCAGCGCGAAGATTGATTGCGTCATCATTCTCTGTTCCAGTCACAGTCAGGACTCCATCGGCGACAACGGCCGACAGCAACGTCCTGTGTTCCAGCATTTCACCTGCGCGAGCCTGTGAAACACGACGATGTCCTTTTCGCGGTCTCCGCATGATTCGACTCCCTGAGATGTCTGTGTCCCCGGTCGGTTCCCAACCCACCGGACGCCCCGCCACTGGCGGAGTCAAATGTTCTGATGGTGCTTAAACGCGAGGGGCCGACACGATGTTTCGGGGCATTTCGAAAAGACGGCTCGGATTCCGACACTTGAATTAATTCGGTGCCGACACGTAGTTTTGTCGGAACTATTGAACCTGGACTCTGCTCAGGGCAACCATGAAATCTCACCGTTTCGCCGTGTGTATTCTGCTTTACGCAAGCAGCTTGTCGGCTCCTGCCTGCGGTGATGATCCAGACGGCGATTTCGTCTGGCGACTCGATCGTGTGATCCCGGCACTCGAAGCACATCAGGCTGCGGCCGCTGATGAGAAGTTCGTCTATGCCATCACGAATCGGCTCGTCGCCAAGTACGACCGCAACTCGGGCAAGCGCATTGCCGTCAGCACTGGCGAGGCAAAACATCTCAATAGCGGGTTCTTCCACGAGAAGCGTCTCTTGTGCGCTCACTCAAACTATCCGCAGATTCCCGAAAGCAGCGAGGTGAAGGTTCTCGACCCGCGAACGATGAAGGTGACAACGTTTCATGATTTCGAAGACTACGGCGGCAGCCTGACATGGGTGCTGCGGCATGACCGGTCCTGGTGGTGCAACTTCGCAAAGTACGGCGAAAAGAACGCTGACACGTTTCTGGCAAGATTCGACGATGAGTGGCAGGAGACGGCCCGTTGGAAATACCCGCCCGAGGTCATCCGACAGATCGGAAGCTACAGCCTGTCCGGAGGACTCTGGCGCAAAGACGCATTACTCGTCACAGACCATGATCACGGAATGCTGTACCAGCTGCGGGTCCCGAAGGACGGTGACGTGCTCGAGTTCATTGGTCAGCGGCCGGCACCATTCACCGGTCAGGGAATCGCCGTGGATCCGGCGACCAATGGACTGGTCGGCATCAACCGGGCGAAGAAGCACATTGTGTTC
This sequence comes from Planctomycetota bacterium, assembly GCA_963579025.1. Taxonomy (GTDB): domain Bacteria; phylum Planctomycetota; class Planctomycetia; order Planctomycetales; family Planctomycetaceae; genus CAUZFZ01. The sequence goes on from CAUZFZ010000042.1 coordinate 29,755, forward strand.
GCCACCCCGGTCGCCCAGCCATCAGAGTAATCCTTGCCGTATCGAAATCGTTAATCGCCTACGACGTCGCTGCCGGGATTTCCCATATTTCGATGATGCCGTCCGACGTCGTGACGTCGTGATTGCGACGCGGCGACCGTCGGCCGAGAGTGCGAATTCCGACACACTCCATTGCTGTACCGTGAGTTCGTCGATGACCGCTCCGGTCGTTGTGTTCCAGACGGTGACGGTCTTGCCCTTCACGTTTGCCGCGATCATTCCCGATGCGCTGACCTGCAGGTGCTCCGCCAGTTGAGCAGGCGGACCAATTCCCGGAAGAAGTCCGCCGGGCTTCTCCGAGTAATCGAGCACTTTCGTCCCTTCGTAATTCGGAAACAGGATCCTCTGGCCGATGGCAGAGACCTGGCAGTTCGAACCGAGTGAACGATCGAGCTCTCTGACATCGAGCACTTGCCCCGTATCCGCGTTGAGCGCCTGCAGCTTCTGCTGACTGACGACGACCAGTGCTTTCCCGTCGCGTGTAAAGTCCCATCCGTCGATGGAAGTCATGCTGGGCAGGCGAATGTTCCAGACCGCTTCGCCGCCGGCTGTTCGCACGTCAATGCCGTCACTGGATTTGAACGCCGCAATGCGGCTGCCATCGTGCGACCACAGGGCTCCCGGCCGAGGATTACGACTCGGGCCTTCCCACACCTGCCCGCCGTCTTCCACTCGATGCACTGCGAATGCAGTCGTGTTTCCCACGGCAACATGCTGTCCGTCGGGTGACACGCGGATGAATCTCACTGACCGCAATGGCCAGGCCGCCGACGGTTCGCCGGATGGATCAGTCCACAGACCGACGTTGTTGTCGCGCGTACCTGCCAGAGACATGCCATCCGCGGAGAGTGCAATATTTCGAATCTGGAGTTGCGGCCCCCAGCTCTGAAGCCGCTTCAGGCTTTTGCTCGTGCTGACAATCGGGTCCGGCTTTTTCGGTGGCTCAACAGGCGCGGGCTGAGCATCCTCTGGCGGAACTGCAGGAATGGGATTCGCCTGGGCAATCGGATTCCTGTCTGGCGCGGGAATCGCCGGGCGGGCGGGAAGTTCACGGGCGATCGGATTGGGTCGCGGGTTCGGCGGGGCGGGTGCATCCCCGCCGCCAATGACTTTGAAGAAAATCACGATGACGGCCACCGTCAGGCCGACGCCACCAGGCAACAAGTAATTCAACAGCATTTTCTTGCGGAACGCGGCGTCGCGATCGGCGTTCCGGCGGTCGTTCCTACCGCGTCCGCCACGACGAGCTGGACGCTTACGTCCCCCGCTGGCTGCCGGACGACGACGCGGTTGTTCTTCAGGTTCGTCCCACTCCTCTTCGTACTCGTCCTCCGACTCGCCGGACTCGTCTGCGTATTCGTCCCATTCACCGCCCTCGTCTGCGGACTCGTCCCACTCGTCTTCGTCATCGAGTCCGGCGTCAGGAGCACCGTCTTTAACGGCATTCCATCCGTGCTGCTTCAATGCTTCGCTGGCACGACCCTGGCCGGTCAGGCCAACGTCAATCTTTGCTTTGTGTTCCCCCACTTCGACGACCAGTCCCTGCATCTTCGACAACGACCAGGCTGTGACTTTCCGTTTCAAAATGACAAACACCGGACCAGACTTGTGGGCTGGCCACGACTTCTCGCGCGTGACGCGCAACTCCTTCAAGTCATGATACAAGGGGTTCGCGCGACGCTTCTTCTCGCCACGAAGTGCCATAAAGGCGCCGGCCACTCCCAGAGCCCCGGCAGTGGCCTCGGATTCGAACTGATTGACAACCAGATAAATGGCGTCCTTCGAAACCAGAACTGTTGCCCCGTTGAACAGTCCCACGCCGCTCAAACGAAACCGGGATGCGACCTTCGCGAACTTTTTGGCCATTCGGTCTGCCCTCCACACGGATGCTTAGTCATCGGACAACAAAGTTGTGTATCTGCAGGTTCAAGTGCCTCAGAATAATGTCAAACATTGTCATTTCTCCACTGATGTTGTTCCGCGGGAGTCGAGTCGACGAACGAAAAGTTCGTCCAGCAAACATCCGACTACGGCATGCCGGATTCGAGCCGCCTGCGGATTACGTCGGGCTGATTGAATCGCTTGTTGAGCCCTTCGTCGCTGACGAGACGGTTGCCGATTCTCAAGCGGATGATTCGCTCGCCGTGATGACCAGTCACGAAATGACCTTCGGGGGTGTACGTGATCCAGACAGGGTTTGAGTTTCCGTTCTCCTCGAACATCCGCATGGACGCGAGGTGCTGCCCGTTGATGGCGCTGATGAAATTCAGAGTGCCCCAGTCCGCGTCCTCGATGGCGATCGTATTTCCGTTCTGGCTGAACACGGCGTTACGCGAGAGGAACTCGCGATTCGTCCAGACGGGTCGTGCAGTCGCAACGTCCCACAATGTCAAACCATGTGTGGCCCCCACAATGGAATTGCGGCGACCCGTGAGAATCCGTTTGCCGTCGCGCGACCAGGCGAGTGGTGTGTTCTCGTCGTTGTCCTCATGCGAGAGGCTCCGCAGCCGCTTGCCCGTGACGGTTTCCCAGATTTGCGTTCGGCCGTTCTGTTCGCCCGTCGCCACAAGTTCCGCGTCAGGCGACAGCAGCACGGCCTCGGCGACGTCCGAATGAGCAAGCCTGATAACGGCCTCACCCGTCCGAGTGTCAATGAGCGCGACGTTTTTTCCTGGATAGCCAAGTGATCGTTGGCCCAGCCGCTCCCATTCATTCTGACACACGGCGAGCAGGCCGCCGTCTGCCGAAAGGTCCAGCGGACCGCGTCCGCCGGCCGCGTACTCCATCGCGACGCGATGCAGACCTTCATCGTCCTGTCGCCAGTGACTCACGTTGATGCCGTCGCATACAAGAAACCGCTGACCGTCCGCCGAGAACGCTGCGCCCGAGTTTCCGTATCGGGATTTTTGCAGAAGCTCGTGCCGAATCGGCACGCTATGCAGTTCGATTCCCCGGTCGTGCAGTTCAATGGTACGGTCACTCAGGGCCGGTCCATGACGGCGAATGACACGTCGACCGTCCGGAGACACGGCCAGTAAGTCTCGCATTTCGGACTGCCCATATTGCCGGGCCTCGGACAAAGTCCCGGACTCAAGATCCCAGACCGTGAAGCGACCAAAATGTCCGTGCACGGCGATGCGGTTCCCGGTGAGTAAACGCGGTAACAGCATCGTGCCGTCACGCGAGTCAATCCATTGAAACGGTTCGCCCGTATCCACGGACTTGAGCCGCAGCGTGAAGTCCTGGCATGCGAATACGAGATCAATGCCGTTCCCACTTCGGACAGATGGGCCCGATTCATCTTCGGAGACAGAAGCGATCGGCTCAGTCGGTTCAATCGCTGGTGCGAAGGTGACGGCGGTTGCCTCGATCTTCTCGATCTGAAACCGACGTCTGAACGTTGGCATTTCAACAATCCGCCAGTCACTCGTGCGCCAGACGGCGGTCTGCGTTCCTGCGATGGCGAGGTATTTTCCATCAGGTGACCACGCCACGTCGTTAACTTCAGACGGCCAGGAAATCGTGTTCAACCGGCGTCCGGTTTCGGTTTCCCAGAGCGTGATCTCTACGACGCCCTCGCTCCGCCAATCATGGCCCGCATCCCACACCATCCGATTCGCGATTTGAGCAAGTTGGGCTCCATCCGGAGACCACGCATGTTTCGTGGGTCTGACCGAGTCGCTCCCCGGCCTGCTGAGGAACGTGCGCCGCAATTCGCCATTATTCACCTGCCAAAGACGTGTCCCGTTCTTTCCACTGGCAGCGAGCAATCGACCGTCGGGCGAGAAGCCCACATCCTGAAAGATCTCCTGACCGTCTCCCAGTGTGCGAATGAGCTTCCCATCTTCGAGACGCCAGAGATGGACCGGCCGGCCGGCGCGGACACTCGCCAGCATTGTCCCGTCCGGTGAAATCGCGACGCGTGCTGAAACCGACGACGCTTTCGTCGGCAGAGGCTCACGCAGTTTCACTAACAACCTGCCGGACGGAGATCCCAGACAGGGATCAATGGCGAAGTCCCACTGGTGGTCACCCGAGTTCCGTCGCGAGAGATCTCTACGGACGTCAGCAATCTCGATTCGGAAGCTGTAAACACACGGTGCAATTCCAAGGTCACGCGATCACGAACCTGAATGGTTCCGTCCCGGCTTGCACTGAGAAGCCATCGGCCATCGGCCGAACAGGCGATGTCCGACACCTGGCTGACATGTCCGACCTGAGGCACCAGTTGCGGCACGGAGTCGTCGGCAAACGCTCTTGTCAGCAGCAGGCTCAGCACGTAGGCAGCGATGCCAAAGCACAATCCAGCGGGTCTTCCGTTACCTGCCATTTGGTGCCTCTCAATTCAGGATGTCAAAGGCAACGCGTATTATGATGGTCATTGGTCACGTTGTCTGTACCGGGAATAAACCATGATTGCCTTGAACGAACCACTGTCAAACGGGCGGTATGAACCTGGCGATCTGGTGCGCCACCGCCGCTACGGTTACCGGGGCGTCGTCGTTTCTGTCGACGACATTTGCCAGGCCGACGAAGCGTGGTATCAGAAGAACCAGACTCGGCCGGACCGCGATCAGCCGTGGCATCACGTGCTCGTGCATGAGACATCTACAGTGACTTACGCGGCCGGTGACAATCTGTTGCCGGAAATCGAGGTCGCGCCAATCCAGCATCCTCTGGTCGAGCATTTCTTCGCCGGTTTCGACGGACAGAAATACATTCGCAACGAGCGGCAATGGCCGGCAAACTGAAACGCCAGCGGACTAAGTGGACAGCGCGACTTTGGAGAGCGGTGATGCATCACCGCTTTCCCCTTTTCCAGTTTGGCGCAGCCGCTTTCCGATTCCGAGGGACTTCGATTGCGTGCCATTTCTCCCTCGCGGGTAAGAGAGAAAACACAGAGGCGCACGCGTCCGCGCCGCCAACAGAGGAAAATATGAGAATTTGAAAGCGACGATGCATCGTCGCACTCCAGAAAATGTCGCCGTGCAACTAAGCGGACCAGACTGACTCAGAATTGAACAGCCGAGCCTGGCTTCAGTGCATGCTTCGGCAGCGGGTGCTTTTTGTCGAAGACACGCATTTGAGCCGGCGTCTCCAGAACGGTTTCGGTCTCGTCAAACACACCGGTCTCTGCGTCCAACACGTCATTCACGTCCAGTTTCAAATGCCGGGCCATGAACGGGTACATCGCCTGACGCTTGGAAAGCTGATATCCGTGCCCCCCGTCTGCGAAGTGAGCATTCTCGACGCCGCCCGCGTCACCAAACAGTCCGTAGATGTTGCGGATGTACGGGTACTCGACCCTGGGAGTGTTCTTCGTCCAGTCACCTCCGACGGAGACCAGCAGCAACGGACGTGGAGCCGCCAGTGCGGAGATTTCTGCGTTGTTGGTTTCGAGACTGGCGGTCTTGTGGATTGGCATCCCACTCTCACAGTGACAGCCGCCGAAGAAGTGCGCGGATGGCATGACAACCGGAACCGACACGGCCACTCGGTCATCAACCGCGGTCAGCAGAAACGTCTGCGTGCCTCCGCCCGAGCAACCGGTCACTCCGATCCGCTTGTCATCGACGTCGTCCAGCGACTGAATGAAATCCAGAGCCCGGATGCTGCTCCAGGTCTGCAGTGTGAGTGCCTGCTTGTGTCCATGCTCCCAACCAAGAAACAGTGAGTCCCCGAATCCGATCATGTCGTACGAAAACACGACCGCCCCCATCCGGGCGAGCGTGACACATCGGTGCTGCTGATCGGCTCGATATCGCCCGCCTTCCGGTCCCCGCGCGTGACCATGCGGACAAAGCACGCCAGGAAACGGCCCGTCACCTTTAGCCGGTCGATACAGGCTTCCGTAGACGTAGAAGCCAGGTCGGGCTTCGAAGGCAGCCGACTCAACCGTGTAACCGTCGTGAATTCGTTTCTTATGGATGACGGGTTTGAGCGGTGTCCGTTCCGGCAACGGGTCGAGCTTCGCGCCAACGAGGATCTGCTTACGAATGTTTTTGGCGCGAGCTTTCCAGTCGTCCAGACTCGAATAGGTCGCGGCCATGCGCGCGAGCTGTTTGACCGCATCCGCCTCAGTCTGGTAGTGCCCGCGACAAAGGATCGGCTCCGCGTCTTTCTTGTCGTCGGCCTTCACGCCGCTTTGCGAAAGTGTCAGTAAGGATGCAGCAAGGGTGAGAGCATGCAGTTTCATGGCCGGTGACTCCGTTATCGAGCAGGCTTCAATGGGGTTGATGACGGGAAGGAACTCAAGTTCTCTCGTCCTCATAACCGTATCAGCTCTTCCGGCGGGATACCGGTCAACGGCTTTGCTGCCGTGAAGTCGAAAAGGAAGCGTTTTGCGGCTCGTTGACTTCGTTTTGTGGCGGAATTATCGTGGCGGGCTCGGTAAATGGCGTCCCTCGCCCGCTGTTCGGATTCCTGTGGAGAAGCTTCGCGATGAAAAAGCTGTTCGCTCTACTCACCTGTCTCGTGCTCGCCGGCGCATACGGCTGCACGAAATCCGAAACGGTCACCACGGGCACGGGCGGCTCTGCAGGAGCGAATCTTCAAGGGACGCCTAAGGTTGCCTACGTAACCAATGGAATCGCCTCTTTCTGGGTCATTGCTGAAAAGGGAGCACAGGACGGTGCCAGGGAGTTTGGCGCTGAAGTGCGAGTGATGATGCCAGGATCCGATGGTGTCGGCGATCAGAAACGGATGTGTCAGGACCTGCTGGCACAAGGGATCGACGGCATCGCGATCAGTCCCATCGATCCGGATAACCAGGGAGACCTGCTCAGTGAGATCGCGCAGAACACCAACATGATCACGCACGATTCCGACGCACCGAACAGCGACCGGTTGTGTTACGTCGGGATGGACAATTACGCGGCGGGTCGGATGTGCGGACAGCTCGTCAAAGAGGCTATGCCGGATGGCGGCAGCGTGATGATCTTTGTCGGTCGTCTCGGACAGGCGAATGCTCGGCAACGCCGTCAGGGCGTGATCGATGAACTGCTCGAACGCCCTGTCGATCCGAAACGATACGACGATCCAAATGACGGCGAGCAGAAGGGCGACAAGTACACGATCCTTGATACGCGCACCGATGGATTCGATTTCGCCAAGGCCAAAGAGCAGGCTCAGGACGCTATCGCCCGTTATCCCGATCTCGGCTGCATGGTGGGACTGTTCGCTTACAACCCTCCACTGATTCTGGATGCCGTGCGAGAGGCGGGAAAAATCGGCAAGATCAAGATCGTGTCGTTCGACGAAGAAGACGCCTCGCTGCAGGGAATCAAGGACGGCGAAATCTACGGCACCACCGTCCAGAATCCTTACGAGTATGGGCGTCAGTCGGTCCAGATTCTGGCCGCACTCAAACGTGGAGATCAGTCAGTGATCCCCGCAGGCGGCGTTATCAACATCGAAGCTCGCAACATTCGCAAAGACAACGTTGATGAATTCTGGAGCAACCTGAAGGGCCTTCTGGCTGAAGGCAGTACTGCCACGAAGGGCGAAGTCAAACCCGATACGCCCGAGCCGGACGATTTCATTCGGGTTGAGCCCATTCGGGGTGAGCCCACTAAGTTCGAGCCGGTTCCCGACGGCACGACGGCTCCAGATAAGCCGGCCGACACCGCAGCGAAACCCTTGTCGCAGGAATGAGGACCCGGTCAATGCGTGGCCTCGCTGGAAGTCGCACGAGGCCCGGCCAGCGGTCGAGCCGGGTCTCGCGGCGTTCTGGGGATCGGGATCTGCTGCAGCGTAAACGCGAGTCGGCAACCCAGGATACGCCTCACACAACACGGACTGAATTCACGTCGTTTAACCGCGCCCCAGAGGAAGCTGTCCCGAGCGATGCTGCCAGGACATTAAGCAACAACGGGAGCTTCCGTCGGGAAACGCGTCGCGTACGGACGCGCTCCCCGACGGAGCCTGCCGATGCTTTCCGATTGAAGTTGCCAGGACACACGCGGCAGGCTCCTCTGGGTCGCGGTTAAACGACGTTGGAGTCCACATCAGATGACTGAGCCCTCATGACGGAAGTGTCTGAATCAGCTCTGCTTGAAGTCCGACAGGTCACAAAACGTTTTCCTGGCGTTACCGCTCTGCGGAATGTCAGCCTGACTCTCGGACGCGGCGAGGTGCTGGCAGTCATCGGTGAGAATGGAGCTGGCAAAAGCACTCTGATGAAGATCCTGGCCGGCGTGCAGGAGCCAGATTCCGGGCAGGTCGTCATTGATGGTGCCGACGTCACCATCGATAGCGTGCAGCGGGCACAGTCGCTGGGCGTGGCATTGATCCACCAGGAGCTCAACCTGTCCGACAACCTCGACGTCGGAGCCAACATCTTTCTCGGCCGTGAACCGATGAAGTATGGCCTCATTGACCGCAGGAAGATTCGCGAAGAGTCGACCGAGCTGCTTAAGCGAGTCGGGCTGAAGGTCTCGCCTGACACGACCGTCAGTCGACTGCCCATCGGTCAGCAACAACTGGTCGAGATCGCGCGAGCCCTATCGATCGACGCACGAGTCCTGATCATGGACGAGCCCACATCGAGTCTGTCTCAGCACGAAGTCGATCGATTGTTCGAGGTCGTGAAAGAACTCCGAAACCGCGGCGTCAGTATTGTCTACATCTCGCACCGACTGGGCGAAGTTCGGGAGCTGGCCAATCGTGTCACAGTACTGCGGGATGGTGAGAACGCCGGCAATCTGGAATGTGGCGAGATCACGCATGACCGCATGGTCGAGCTGATGGTCGGACGCGACATTTCCGAGTTCTATGCACGCAAATCACACGAACCGGGTGACGTTGTGCTGGAAGTCGAAAAACTGATAACGCCTGCCAATCCGGGGCATGCACTGAGTTTCTCGATTCGCAAAGGCGAGCTGGTCGGTGTCGCCGGACTGGTCGGAGCCGGTCGCACTGAAATGCTGCAGGTGCTGTTCGGTGTCGATTCCGCCGTGACCGGAACGATTCGAATCGGCGGAAAAGTTGTGCAGCTCCGCAGTCCGATTGACGCGATTAATTCCGGGCTGGCCCTGGTCCCCGAAGATCGCAAACAGCAGGGGCTGATTCTGGATATGGCCGTGCGGACGAACCTCGGTCTGGCCGGACTCAAGCGCAATCGCAAACCTGGCGGATTCCTGAACAACGCCATTGAGGCCGCTGAATCCGCATCAATGATCCAGAAACTGCGAATCAAGACGCCAGATGAAAAGCAGATTGTGCAATTCCTGTCAGGCGGCAATCAGCAGAAGGTCGTGCTGGGCAAGTGGCTGGCAATGAAGCCCGATGTGCTACTGCTCGATGAACCAACGCGCGGAATCGATATCGGAGCGAAGCAGGAGATCTATACGCTGATGGAACAACTGGCCGAAGAAGGAGTGGCCATTCTGTTCGTCAGCAGCGAGATGGAAGAAATCCTCGGTATGTCGGACCGGGCGCTGGTGATGCACGAAGGACGAATCAGCGGCGAACTGCAACGTGATGAACTCAGCGAGGAAGCGATCATGCAACTCGCAACGGGCAATGTCAGCGGCGAGTCAGCCGCATAATTTACTGGTTGAGCGGCGAGCGAATTGCCGTCTGTCTGATCTATGAAAAAAAATCTCGGAATACTCAGCCTGTTCATGTTCGTGTTCGTTGCGACCGCGATCGCGAATCCGACGTTCATCAACGCTTACAATTTGGAGAACCTGATTACGCGGGCTTCTCTGTACGGCATCATCGGCATTGGTGTTGCCTTCGTGATCGTCACCGGTGGAATTGATCTGTCGATCGGCTCGGTGATCGGCTTGATCGGGACCATGCTGCCGTTCCTGTTGATTGAGCAGGAAGTCTCAATCTTTCTGGCTCTACCAGCGGTGGCGCTTCTGTCCGCGGCAATCGGCCTGTCGCATGGGATGTTAGTAACGCGGCTGAATCTCCAGCCGTTTGTGATCACTTTGTGTGGACTGTTGATCTATCGAGGTGCGGCACGCTGGCTAACCGGTGATGCGACACAGGGCTTCAAGGGTCAATACAAGGCCCTGACCTGGTTGGCGAACGGAAAGATCCACCTGGTAGGAGACTTCGACCTGCCGGTGCCGTTTTTGATCCTGATTACTCTGGCGATCATCGCGGCGGTGTTCCTCAATAAGACGATTTACGGACGATATCTGCTGGCGCTCGGAAACAACGAACAAGGCGCCCGCTACAGCGGAATCGATACGCGCAAGATGATCGTCGTCGCTTACGTGATCTGCTCGATGGTTGCAGGTTTCGGCGGAGTGTTGTTTGCGGCGTACACCGGGTCCGTTCAGCCGGACAACTTCGGCAGTTTTTACGAGCTGTATGCGATCGCGGCAGCGGTTTTGGGCGGCTGCAGTCTGCGGGGCGGGCAGGGATCGATCTTCGGCGTGCTGATCGGTGCAGCTATCCTGCCTTTGATCAGAAACTCCATCAACCTGTTGGGGATGGACACGACGCTTGAGTTCGCGATCATTGGCGTTGTCATTCTTGTTGGTGTGGTTGTGGATGAAGTTGTGAAGCGAGTCGCGGTGAAGCGTCGCGCGGCGATTCAGGCTCGTAACGCCGGTGGCTGACCGTCTCACTCGTTGGATAGCGAGAGTTTGACAGGCTGGCGTCAGCATGCGGGAGAAGAACCGGATGAATCCGGTTACTACAAACGAACGAATGGATGCAGCGATGAATCAGGATTCTCCCGCGACTGAAGCTGCGTATGAGGACACGCTGCGTGAGATTGAAGATGCCGTGCAGGAAGTCACACGGCTCTCGCGAACGTCGGTGTCCTCTGAGCGGTTTCTGGCCGAACTGCTGCAGGGGGCCGTGCGAACTCTCGCCGCAATTGGTGGTGCCGTGTGGATGCGTCGCGTTGAAGGGCTGCGGCTGGAGTTTCAGGTCAACCTGGCTCACACCGGACTGGTCAGTGCTCCGGATGCGGAAGTCGGTCCCGACCTGGAAGAACGCAGCCAGCAACATCTAAGACTGCTTAATCGCGTGGCCAGTGAAACGACCAACCGAGCTGTTTCCCCTCGGTCCGGCAGCGGTCACACGTCGCCGGGGAACAGCGGCCTGCCGGAGAACCCGACGGATTGCCTGCTGCTACTGTGTCCCGTGGCGGTCGATGATCACGTGTTGGGTGTGATCGAGATCTTTCAGAGAGCCGATGTCTCACCAGCCGCATGCCAGGGGTTCCTGCGATTTCTGGGCGCGCTGGCTGAACTGACAGCCGACTTTCTGCGCAACTCGGAACTGCGGGAGCTCAAGGACCGCGCGACGCTCTGGGGCCAGTTTGAATCATTCACCGATCGCGTTCATCAGGGGCTTGATGTTGAGCAGATCGCGACGGCCATCGCGAATGACGGTCGGCAGTTGATCGGCTGCGATCGACTGTCCGTTGCCGTGCCAAAAGGGTCGCGATGTCGAATCGTCGCTGTCAGCGGAATCGATTCAGTGGATCGGCGATCCAATGTCGTCCGTGCGGGAGAGGATCTGATTCGGCGCGTGAATCGAACGCGGGAGCCATTCTGGTATCAGGACACTCAGGAAGCGTCAGCGACCGGTGGCTCAGCAATGCCCGACCTGCCACCTCAACTGGCCGAACCGGTCAATCGCTATCTGGACGATTCACCGGCGCGTCTGCTGGCGGTCTTCCCGCTGATACCAGGTTCGGCAGGGGCTTCGCCGTCGTCCGACAAACGCGAGAATAGGCAACCGGTCGGAGCACTGATTATTGAACGCTTCGAGGGCACATCTGACACAGGACTGATGCGGCATCGATCGGAAGTTGTCGCACGACAGGGTGCCTTGGCGCTGAGTAATTCGCAGCAGTTTTCGAATCTACCGTTTCTGCCGATTCTGCAGTTAATCGGAGCCGTCGGCTGGCATTTACGACTGCGGCAGTTGCCGCGCACGACGCTCGTCCTCGGGACGATCGCGGCGGCGATTGTGGCTCTGGTGCTTGTGCCAGGCGACTTCACGATCGACGGTCGCGGCGAGCTGCAGCCTGCAATTCGGCGCGGTGTATTTGCTGCGACCGATGGAACCGTTGCATCCCTCTCAAAAAAACTCTCCGGCGGCGAAGCGATCGCGGTTTCGGCGGGCGAGGAACTGATCCAGTTGTCGAACTCGGATCTGGAGTTCGAACTGACTCGCGTGACGGGGGATCTGAGAACCGCGCGTCAGAGCCTGGAAACGACCAGGATCGAACGAAACAATGTTGATCAGAATGATTCCGACTGGCAGTCGCAGCTTGAGCGACTGGCAGCTCGGGAAAAGGAGCTGGAAACTCGAATTACCGGACTGGAAGCGGAACGAGACGTTCTGGACAGACAACGAGCTGACTTGAAACGAACTTCGCCCATTGACGGACTGGTGCTGACGTGGGAGCCGACTCGGATACTCGAAAGCCGACCAGTCCGGCGGGGCGATCTGCTGCTGCGGGTGGCCGACGTCGATGGGCCGTGGGTTGTGGAAGTGTTCGTCAAGGGTCAGAACATCGGGTACGTCAAGGATGCCCGGCGGGAACTGCAGCCCGAACTGGACGTCTCATTTGTTCTGGCAACGGATCCGAAACAGACATTTCACGGTAAGGTGACAAAGGTCGCTCAGGACGCGCGGACGCATGGCGAAGAAGGGCCGACTGTTCTGGTGACTGTTGAAATCGATCGAGAGACAATCCCTGACAATCAACTGCATCCCGGGGCGACCGTAATTCCTCATATCCATTGCGGAGAACGGCCCATTGGGTTCGTCTGGTTTCACGAGCTGATCTTCACATTGCGAACCAAAGTGTTTTTCTAAGTACGACTGCCCGGCTACCAGCCACTCTGGAGATATCGACATGAGCCGCACTGCTATTCCCACTGCGCTGCTGCTGGCGACTCTTGCATTGCGAGTGACGGCTGTTGAGCCACAAGCCGACGCCGAGCGCGATGCTGCTCCGGCTGTTTCGATCCGCGGCGCTCAGATCACGCTGGTGGAAGAGGTGAAGATTCCCGCTCGCGAGATGGGCGTGCTGCGTGAGATCGCTGTCCGTCCGGGACAACGAGTCAGCACCGGAGAACTGCTCGCGCAGCTTGATGACGTGGACGCTCGACTGACGGCCGATCAGGCTGCGACAGAGCTGAAGATCGCTCGTGACGCAGCCACAAACGACGTGCAGGTTCGAGCGGCTCGAAAGTCACATCAGGTTTCGCTGGCCGAACTGAAGCGTGCTCTGGAAGCTGTCGAGAAGATTTCCAACGTCATTTCGAATACCGAACTCGATCGGCTGCGGCTCACTGCAGAAGGTGCGGAACTGGCCATTGAACAGGCTCAACTGACCCAGAGCGCCGCGGTTCTGGAACAGGAACTGCGGACGTCAAAACTGAATGTCGCTCAACACCAGGTTGAGAAACACGAAATTCGATCGTCGCTCGATGGTGTCGTTGTGCAGGTCGCCAGAAACCGTGGCGAGTGGGTGGAACCCGGAACCACCGTCTTTCACATCCTGCGGCTGGATACGCTGCGGTGTGAAGGTCACATGGCGTCGTCGCAGGTCCGGCAGGGCATGGAAGGACGCCCCGTGCGAATCACCGTGAAGCTCTCAAAGGACAAGACGAAACAACTGACCGGTCGGCTGACCTACGTCGAACCGCGCGTCAATCCGATCAAGGAAGACGTGCTGGTGTGGGCCGAATTTGTCAATCCGGATTTCACCATCCTGCCAGGCATGAAAGCCGAGATGGAGCTGCTTGCACCACAGCAGGTCGCCAGGTCCGAGACTCCAGCTAAGTAAATCCAGTAGTTCCACGTCAGGTCGGCTGACGTCGTAGCCGAACTCGCCAGAGTTTGGTTTTTCGCCGTGACTCGCGACGTGGCCAAAGTCTGGCTTCGGCTACCCCAGACTTGGAACTGCTGAAATCACTCAGCCAGTGTCGTCAAGGTGACGTGATTTGCCGACCCTTCATTTGTCTGATGGAGCCAGCAACGACTCGATTGATTTCCGCAGGTCATTTCCGCGGACATCAAACTGGCGGATCTTCCCGGTCTTGCCCACGACGTAGAGCGCCGGGATCGTGGGGACGAGGTACTGCTGCCGTAACCGATCGACATCAGCTTTGTCGATGACCATTCGCCACGGGATGCCGCGTCGCTCTGTGAACTGCTCGACGATACCGGCGTCCGCGTCGAGGCTGACGCCAATGATTTCGAATCCGGTGTCGTGGTATTCGCTGTAGAGCTGCTTCAGGTTGGGCATCTCTTCAACGCACGGCCCGCAATTCGTGGCCCAGAAATCGATCAGGACGACCTTGCCCTGCAGAGTTGTCAGCCCGACGTTGTTGCCAGCGGAGTCCGGAACTCCGAATTCAGGGGCCGACTGGTCGATCAGATCGAGCTTGGCAATCTTGCTCTCGCAGATGTTGCGGACGTCGGCGTTCAGGAAAAACTTGTCCGCGATTGCTCGATAAACTGCACGGGCGGCGGCGAAGTCGCGCACCATCTGCAGCTGCGTGGCCAGGCGGCGTCCATATTCGACCAGTGAGCCACCGCTCTGAAAACGAGCGAATTGCAGCAGCCCGGTGAACCGCTGCACGGCCTCTTCCGCTTTGCCGGTCCGAGCCAATCCAAACGTAATGACCTGATCGGCAATTCCTTTCGTCACCGGGTCGGCGTCGGGCCGCGCGGCGTACGCGGTTGCTATGGGCAGCCCCTTGACTTCCATGTTGTGCTCAACGGACGTCAGCAGCAGCCAGCGGTAAGCACGTTCCAGGTCGGGGGCGTCGGGATTCTCCGCGATGTACCCTGAGACTTTCTCAAATGTCGCTCGTGTTGCTTCCGAGAGGATCGCATCAAATCCGGGCTTGGAATTCTGGGCGGTGGTCGTTGTGCAACACGCCATCAGAACAAGCAGCGTCGCGAAGCCGAGCGGTCGAAGGTGGAAGACGAACATGGGCGGGTCCCTGCGGTTGGAATGGCGTAAGCCAGAGTCGAGTTTGCCGTAACTGGGGAAATACAGAATAACGGATTAATCTCTTAACGTTCAGTGTCGCCTTTCGCTGCGAAAGTGCGTCCTTTCGCGGAGCGGCGTGCCATCCTTTCCGGTTCGACGACAGGTTTCAGAATTGTTTCCCCGGACTCCCCGGCCAGCGGAGAGTCCTGAAACAACCGGCTGCTGGTGCGTGGCAATCCGACCTGACCTGACACTACTGACAACCCGGTACGAACGATTCGACTCGGATGGACGTCGCTGCCAGGTTGCTGCTTTCGAATCGTCTGTCCTGGGAATACCATGAAGAGACCATCCGGAATCACGTTCTGTGAGTCCATGCATCACGTCTTCTCCGGCCTCGACTCAGTTCTGATTTCACTCCGCACGTCGCGCGACAGCCCGTCTCATGGCAAGACTTCAATTTCACTGCGCTTCCGCGATCAACCGGCTCGCCGTGCGCCTGATGGTCGCGGGCATACTGGTTGGAATGTCCTCGCTCATTGTGCACGGTCAGGATCCGGATGATGCCAGCCCGCGTGCGACCAGTCCGGCCGACGGCCCGGCGGAAAAGCTGCGAGTTGAAGTCGGCCCGAATGACTCGGTCGTGCTGATCGATGAGAAGTCGGGGCAGGCTTACCTGGTTCCGGCCGGCGCCACGGTGGAAGCGTTTCGCGAATGGGTGCGGCGGGGGCCGCAGAATCAGAACAACGGACAGCCGGAGTATTACGTGTCGTCTGTGTCTCTGGATGGTGAGGTCGTGACTGGAGACACAAACAACAACGGGCGCTCTTCTGCAAGAATCGACGTGCGGATCAACATCCAGGTGCTGCGGACGGACGGCAGTGTGCGCGTTCCATTGCGGCTCAATGAGGCCACACTGCGGGGGCATGACCATACTGGAAGCGGAGTCCCGTCTTTCCTGCCGACAGAACCCGGGAACGGACTGGCGTGCGTGCTGAGCGGCACCGGGCAGCACCAGCTTGATCTCACGGTGTCCGTGCCAGTGCGTGAAACCGGAGGGACACAACGTGTTCAGCTCAGCCTGCCGGGCAGCTTCCAAAGCTCGCTACAACTGGTCGTGCCGGGGATGGGCATCACTGTTCCCAATGAATCACTCAATGCCCGGACACGGCAACTCCCGGATGCCAGGACGGCGATACAGGTTGACGGACTGGGCTCCTCGCTCGACCTGACCTGGCAGGCAGTACTCGCCCCGCGCACGGTCAAGGCCGAACTGCAGTCTCGCACCGTCATGTCGGCCGAACTGAGTTTGGACGGTGCGGTCATCGAAGCCGCTCAATCGATCACTGCGACCGGTACCATCGAAGCCCTCGATGTCGAATTGCCATCAGGTTATTCCTTTCTGTCAGTCAGCAGCCCCACCCATAAGGGCGTGCAAATCGAGAACGCACAGTCGAATCCGCTGCGGGTTCTGTTTGCCGGCAGCACGACGGGTCCGGTTGAGCTTCACTGGGAGTTGTCATCAGCCGCGACTTCAGACGACGATCCGATTCTGCTCGGAGGCCTGCGACTGAAAGACGCGGTGCGGCAGGAGAACTGGCTGAGTGTTGCGGTCGCGGACGGGTATCGCCTGCAACGCATCGAGGCACAGACACGGAGCGTGCAACAGACCCCGGCGAGGTCTTTCCGCACGCTTGCGAATTCCCGCCTGCGCCAGAACCTGCCGATCGACCAGGCTTGGCGACTTTTGTCGGATGACGCCCGCATCGCGTATTCGGTCGGACGTATCACCGCAAACTTCCGCGTCACGCCGTCGTACGATCTGACTTTTCGCGAGAGTCGCGCGGAACTGGCGATGTACCTTGACGTCCAGATCTTCAACGGATCACTCGAACGAATCCCGCTGCAGTGGCCGGGCTTTCAATCGGAGAGTTGGCAACAGATCGAGGTCTTCGGGTGGCGACGCGCCGAATCGGAGAATCCCGAGCCGGTTAACATTCTCGTTCAGGCAGCCAGCCAGGAGAACGGCACAGTCGAACTGGTACTTCAGGGTGGTCAGACAGGTACTCAGGGACTGCTACAGATTGAACTGCACAGCAGCCGTCCGATCGAATCCGACGAGAAGCCGTTTGCGCTGAGCATACCGGGCGTCGACGTGCTGCCCATTCCGATCGGCAAGTTGACAGTCACAAACGCGGAGAGCATCGAGAGTATTCTGGAAGCGGGCAACAACACGAGTGCCCGCCTCGTTACGAGGAATTCGAATCGAGAGGCCACGTCGCGAATACCGAGGAATCAGCGTGAACAAACCTGGGAGCTGAATTCGACAAATCTGGAATTCACGGCAACGACGACTGCTCACGAACAGATGGTTGCTTGCGGCTCGGTTGCACGGCTGTCATTCACGAGTGACCGCATTCACGTCGAGCAGACTCTGGCCTATTCCGTTTCGTATGCCCCATTGTCGGCCGTGCGGGTCATGGTGCCCCTGCGTGTCATCACGGCTCAGGATGCCGTATTTACACTGCGGCTGCCAGGCGAGATGGAAGAACAGAGCAGGGAGCTTTCGCCTGAATCGACGGGGCTCGACGACGAATCCGCAAGGCAGTTTCGGCTGACTTTGCCCACGGATATGTGGGGCGAATTTGAGATCGTTACGACCTGCTCGCTACCGTTAATCGGTGACGCAGGCGACGACCTTCCAGTCGTCGTGCCTCTTATTCAATCATCAGACGCAGTCCCCGAGATCACTCGCCTTTACATCGACCGTCCATCGAGCATTGATGTTCGGATTGGTGACCCCGTGTGGAAGAACGAACTGTTGCCAGGAGGTGCGGCTGCATGGATCGCGACTGCCGAGCCAGACGCCGACGCACCGCGTTACGTTCCACTGAACGTCCTGGTCAGTGCCGAACAGGCTGTTGAGCGGTTTGCAATACAGCGTGCCGTGTTGCGGTCTATGATCCGCCCGAGTGGTGTTCTAATGGAGGCGGTCTATCACGTTGCCGGTCAACCTGGCAGCCTCGATATCCGTCTGCCCGCCGACACAGACCTCAATTCGCTGGACGTCTGGTGGGACGGCAGCCTGAGCGCTTTCGAGAACGTCGCGCGTCCCGAGAATTCAATCCGAGTGAATCTCAACGAATCGACCACGGCACACGCACACGTGTTGGCGCTACGATTTCAAATTCCCCTGCCGGATGGATTCGAAGCGGTGAATAACTTTACGCTCTTCGCCCCGGAATTCGCGTCCGACGTCTGGCTGGCTGAGACTCTCTGGACCGTTACTGTACCTCCGGCTCACCATATCTTCGTGTATCCGGACGACTATGCGCCGCGGTTTCAGTGGGTGAGAAGCGGTGTCATCTGGAGCCGCCAGACTTCGAACGCCGTCACGTCGACCGCAGACTGGTTGTTTGCGGACCATCAAAACGACGCCACACATACCGACGCGGAACAACTGGCGATTCTGCACGACACACTGAATGAATTGCCGTTCGATCCAATTGACGAGGTCGCCGGCTTTAATTCCTATCGATTCAGCGCGTTCGGGCATCAAAACATCCTGACGGTACGAACCTTGAATCACCCGGCAATCGCGCTTCTGGGAACGGGCCTCTCGCTCATCATCGGACTTGTCCTGCTGCGAATTCCGGCGACCCGACATCTGCTGTCGTTCGTTGTTCTGGCATTTGGCACGGCACTGGCCGGACTCTGGCATATGGAGGCGGTTCAATTACTGATTCAGCCAGCACTGCTCGGCCTGGGCCTCGCGGGAATCGCATCGGCTATCGACGGCTGGCGAAAACGCGAGCCGGTCGTGGAAGGCGTGACACATGCGGCGCCAAGTGACTTTCTACCAGTCGGTCCAGGGTCGTCGCACGTTGAGTTGCGGGCAGCAGAGTCAGAGCCGTCAGAACCCGCGGTTGTTTAGGCTCTTCGATCCTGGGGTGGCCAACATGTTGTCGTTGGCGTTTCGCAATGAATACCGAATGTCGAACAAGGAATTTCGAATGATGAAGTGCTTCACTTCGGGCTTCGACATTCCTTGTTCGAAATTCGACATTCGTGCCGCCAGGTCATTAGTCATATGACACGACATTCCGCTTCGCTCCACTGGCTCGTGCGGGCTGCAGTCCTGGCTGTGGTCTGGCTGACGGCTGCGCAGTTCGGGCAGTCGATTACTGAAACTCAAGCCGTTGCGGCTGATCCGCCACCAGTCACCATTGAGCGGACTTTTGTCCCCGCTGGTCTCACGAAGCTTTGGCCTGGAGGGCGTGAGGACGACTGGGTTCCGATTGAGCGCGGCCGGCTCGACACGTTACTCGGGATTGTCAACCGGCACACTTCGGACGCGCCCACGATCCCATTTGATCGCGCTCAATACACGGCCCGCTTTGATCCCGCGATCGTGCGGCTGGTCAAGGGAACTGCTCGACTGACCGGAAAGAGTCTGCAACGCTCCGCAATCAACGGGCTTGCGGACATGGGCCCGCTCAATCTGGCAGTGTCGCGCGTCCGTTGGGCGGGCAATCCGGAACGCCCGGCATTACTGGGCACGGATCGACAGGCGAAACAGCGACTGTTTGTGCCAGAAGGTGCCACGACGCTGGAGTTTGACTGGTCACTGATGGGACGACAACGTCTGAATGGGATCGAGTTCCTGGTTCGTCTGCCACCAGCCGTTGTGTCTACTGTTGCGCTGAGTGTGCCGTCCGGCTGGGTTGTGACGTCCGACACCGGAGTCGTGTCGCAGGAACTCGTCGGCGATCGCGGCCTCTTTACTGTTGAACCCGGCATCCGGAACGACTTCCGATTACGACTGCTTGAGCCCGGTCGCGAACCTGGACAGTCCAGCGCAGGGCACATGGCATGCCGCCTGTCATCTCGGTACTCATTCCGAACAGGCCATGTCAGTGGCGTGTGTGAAGCCGGCTTTTCCGCTATTGCGCCCGGTACGACTGAGCTGGCTCTTGACTTATCGGGCGAGCTGCAAATCGAGTCGGTCGAGCAAGTGTCGGGAGGCATCGTCGAGTGGAGCGTTGGCCCGTCGGCTTCCGATCCGATGCAGCGACTCCTGATCCCGTTGATGGAAGGCTCCCGTGGCGACCGTGATTTCATGATCCGATTCGCGGCAGATCTGCCCCCGACTGGAGTGGCCAATATACGTGCGCCACGCGCCGAGGATGCTGTGCTACTGGATGGCCGACTGACAGTCGCGGTGGATGGTCCAGACCGCATCCAGAGTTATACGCCGGTGGGACTCCGCCAGACCTCGGTTTCGCTTAATGATGATCGCCATCAGCTTTCCTTCCAGCAGTTTCAGCAACCTGCGACGCTCGACCTGCGAGTCAGTCCGTTCGGAGGCCAGCGAACGCAAAACGTAAACGCACGTGAATTTTCATTGCTCGACTTAACCAGCGTTCCGCCCACACTGAACGCCGAACTGGAACTGACTCCTCAGTATCAGGGCGTCTTTTCCGTGGAGAGTTATGTGCCGCGAGGTTGTGAGATCACGACTGTCGAGCACGTCGGTAACGGCAACACAGAACGGCTGAATTGGTCAGTGCTGCCCGCGTCAGCCTCACACGAGCGACTTGTTATCACAATCCCCGATGGCCTGCCGGAAGAAGGGATGCGGTTTCGAATCGCGGGTCATTATCCGGATGGTGAACTGTCGAGTCTTGTGCTGCCTGCCATTCTTCCGGTCGCTGTTCGTTCCGCGGACATTGTTGTCGGGGTCACAAAGAGCGATGACCGACACCTGGATGTGCCTGACCTGTCAGTGTTGTCCGCCGTAACAGCGTCTACATCATTTGATCGCGCGGCATGGTCGAGCCTGTTCCAGGCAGACGTTGCGAGTGAGTGGGATCTGTGGCAGGCAAGTTACCGTGGTCAACCGGTAAGCCTCTTGAGGACACGACTCGCTGTTTCAACCGCCGCCGCCGACTCCAATGTGGACGACCCGACGAAGAATCGGAAGTCGCCCGTCGCGGACGATGGAGGCGATGCACCGGAAGCGATTCCATTTGCACGCCCGGCGACAGAGACACCAGCGTCCGGTGCCGCAGGCCCGCCTGTTGTCATGATCACAATGGTGACACGGACTAACCCTGGGAGCACTGGGCGTGAGCGCCATCTGATTTCGTGGCGATTCCTGTATGCGTCGGCAAGAGAAACGTTCAACTTCGAGATTCCGTCAGACAGTCATATTCTTTCCATCAACTGGAATGACCAACCGCTCGAAATCGGGTCGGACGTTGACCAGTCCGTTGCCATTCCCGCCGCCCAGCCGGGAGATACGCTGTCTGTGGAATTCACCCTTCCTTCTCGTCAGGTCGTCGTCGTGGGCCCGTTGAGAATTACGATACCACGTGCAGAGGCGATTCCGGTTGGCTTTGAATGGTCGGTGAGTACTCCTAAAGAGTTTGAAGTGCTTTCGGTCGATGGCGGTCATTTTCAACACTCGCAGTCAGGAACGGGACTGCAGTGGCTGTTTGGTCCGTTGGCCCGCCGCGGTTCGGGTCGACCATTCAACCCATTCGCCGCGGATGACTGGCAGCAATTTGCGGGAACGTCCATCGCGTCTGCGACAGGCGGCGCAGACGAATCGGCCACGGAAATGTCCGACTGGCGAACGATCACCGCATCAGCGGGCGCCGTTCCCGAGGAGTTGCGAGTCCGCGTCGGTCACGTGGTGCGTCTCCGGGCGCTCGCGTGGTTCACGCTGGCGGCGTCTCTACTGATTGGCGTTTTGCTGCGTGCGATCGAGCTTCCGTACCGGAATCGAATCGGGTTGATCGTTGTCATCACGTGTGGTGCCAGCGGGTCTTTGCTCCCGTTGCCGATCGCCGAAATCGCCGGCGCATGTGTCCTGGGCATCTGCATCGCATCGTTCGTTCCACGCCGGCAGATTCGACGCGAAGCAATTTCGCACAGCGGGATGCCCTCAACGGTCACTCTGCAACGCATTCCGATTGGCATCCTGCTCTGCCTGATGGTCAGTTCCCATCCCGCGGACGCGCAGTCCGGTGGAGTCGAGACGGGCAGTGGGCAAGCCGGCAATGGACAGATTGGCGACACGTTCAAGCTGTCGAAAACCGTCTCGGTTCTGATCCCCTACGACGGCGACGGTTTTCGACCGGATGGCATATCCGACACAGCCTTTGTCCGCAGCCGGACGTTGATGGCTTTGACCGCTACGGCCGAAGCACGCGCCCAACGCCGACCAGGCCCGTTGATCAATGACGCCCAATGGGCGGGCTCTGTTGACGACGACGGCCGTGTCAGTCTCACACTCACCATGACCGTCGCTGCTCCTCCGGACACAACCAGCTCGCTGGAGCTGCCGATTTCCGCCAGTCTGTTGCCCGCCGGCCGAGCGGCTCGCATCGACGGCACACCGGCCCCAATCCTACTGACGGACGGCACGAAGATTCGGATCGATCTCCCCGCGCCCGAACCGCAAATCGATTCCGCCCCCACCAAATCGGTGGCTCGATTCGACGGCAACTGGAGACAGCACGTTGTCCAGCTCGATCTCCAACCACCGACGTCGAGTGTCTTCGAGGGCCATCAACTGGTCCTGCCCGATGTCCCCGTCGCGCAGAATCGAGTGTCGCTGCAGTTCCTCACTCGTCCGGCCGTGCTCGCAAGTCGCGGCCGATCAATCGAGTGGGCTCTGGATGCGGCCCGAACGCTCAATGTGCCGACCGGGCCGGAATCGGACCTGTCGATCCACTGGGCAGATCGCGTACTCGACGATGCTGACGGCCCGCATCCGGGTATTGAGATCCGGTCTGCCGTTGAGCTGCACACCAACTGGCTGCAACGGCGTACACTCGCCAGTTATGAGATCGGCGAATCCTCTGTCCGATCAATCGCGTGGCGTCTACCACTCGGTGCCCGAATCACTCGGCAGCAGATTCGCACGCCGCAACTGGCTGAAGTGGACATTCGCGAATCCGGGACCGGCGTTGTCGTCACCGTGGAACTGGAGCCACCGGCCACGAGTGACTTCACGCTGCTGATGGAATGGCAACAGATGCTGGCGTCGAATCCTCAGCAGAGTTCGCTGGCATGGCCGGTGCCGGTCGTGCCGGGACGACCGGAAATGGCGGTTCCCATCAACAGACATCTCGCCGGCGTGACGACTGGACCCGGACTTGAACCCGGTGCCTCACTGAAGGCCGCCGCCGAGTCGTCTGCGGCGGACGTCGACGACTATCTCGAACTCTGGCCTGGCCCGGATCGCCCGCGCACGCCTCGCCTGGCGATTCGTGTCGCCGACGACATCAGTTTTCCTCCGATCGCCGTTCCCATCGATACTAAGAGGCAGGTGCGTCAGCGTCAGGCTGCGCGGATTTCTCAGAAGACAATCGACTGGACGATCGCCGCGGAAATCGACACGACTCAGGGGCGTGCGTTTCGGCATCGGTTCCACGTGCCACCAGAACTGGAAGTGGAATTCGTTTCCGTCCAGGAAGAAAGTGTGGAACGCCTGAGTCACTGGGATCAGCAGGGCAACACACTGTTCCTTCATCTGCGCGACCAGACCACGGGGATTCAGAACATTGTCATTCAGGGACGACAGGAATTTCCTCCCGGTCAGTCCTTTCCCGTTCCCGAAGTCAGAATCATCGATGGGGACATGGTCGAATCCACGCTGCTGGTGTACCGCAGCCCGGACGTGATCCCGTCGGTGACGAACGCGGAAGTGATCGAATCCGCGACGGGTGATGAACTCTCGGCGGCGGGACTGTTCTTCTTCCGCCGGTATCGGCTGAACGACGACGACGCGGCGAAAGCCATGATGAGCGTTGAACCGCTGGATACGCCGCCATCCATCTGGACAGTCGCCAGATTGCGGGAAACGGACGGCCGGATGGTCATTCATGCGACGTTGCGTCTTGAGGCGATGCAGCTTCGGGAAGCGATTATCAGTCTCGCCGATTGGCCGTTCGACGGCGTTCCCGAATTCGCAGTCGCTGACGGCGATTCCGGTTCCACAGTGGGGTTTGATTCCGAGGCGTCGGTTCTGCGGGTCAGCCAGAGCGGTTCACTGCCTGCTGATCTTGAACTGACCATGTCCGCATGGCTCGAGCCTCGACCCGACGACGAGGCCCTGGTGGTGGCTCCACCGACCGTCGCGGGTTTCGGACGCAATACCGCATTGCTGTCGACGTCCGAGAGCCATTTTCGTCTCGATTCCGGTGAGACTCCCGACGCAGAAGCATTGATCGAAGCCCAGGCACGAGGTCTGCTTGATCCAGAAACCGCCGATGCGTATCTCGTCTGGAAATCCGGAGACCGTCTCCGTTCGACTCGGGAAACTGTCCCGCTGGAACCGCCGGCACCAATCGTGATGCATTTCATTCGACCGGGATTGCAGGATTCAGGTGTTGCAGCCACACAGATTCTCATGCAGGCAATCGACGACACTCATGTCGTCATTCGCTGGCCGGCGGGAGCTCGACTGGTAGCGATTTTTCGCAACGGACAGCGCGTCGAAAGCCAGTCGGAAACACCAGCGACGGCGATCGCTCAAACGGAATTAACCGGGGACGTACCGGCCACAAAGGCAACTCGAATCGCAGTACCAGCAGAAGGCTCGCCGTCGCTGATTGAAGTGCTGTGGAAACCGGCGTCCCCTGACCATCCATTGGAAGTTCAGCGACACACATGCCAATTGCCACGAGTCACGCCGTCATTTGATGATCGTACGTTTGTCCTTGCGGCACCTCGGGCGGGCATCAGTACAGCCGACTCAAAAGTCGCGGACCAGACAGAGACGACTGCGCAGTACTCACAAGCTGTGCTGGACTGGCTGCAATTTCTCGGACAATCGACACCGCTTGATGCTCAGGCAGGAGCTCGCGCAACCCTCGCGCTGTGGGCTACCGGGCAATCATTGAATCTGTCGCCTGGCAGTGAATTGGACTCGTTTCTATCCGCGATGCCGGCAGCAGCGCCAACGTCGATCATGTCGCCACTGACGACCGACATCCTTACAGATGGGAATGCCCGGTTGTTGATCGCACCACCGGCACCTGCGAGCCTGGAATTGTGGTTGATTACCGACTGGGCGAAGCGGCTTCTGACATGCGCCGTCCTGGTTCTGGTCGCGCTTCCAGTGCTGGCGTTGCTCTTCCGCCTGAAGTCGTTTGACATTCTGGCGCGACACCCAGAAGCCGCGTGGCTGCTGCTGGGCCTTGTGTGGTGGACGTGTCTCGCCGGCAGCGGTGCGGGCTTTGTCGCAGCCACACTGGCAGCGCTCTGGATGGTGATTCAATGGCACCGCCGTGTTTCGCCTGTCCAGCAACAAACCGTGAATTAGACGGTGCCTGAGCCGTAGCCCGATTTCTCCGAAATCGGGATCTGCCGCGTGCGGATTTCGGAGAAATCCGCCTACAGCTTCACGGTCTTGTTCTTCGGTCGGTGTTACACCGGCGTCTCGCGCTCCTTAAATCCAGCCGGCTCGATCTGAATCGTGACGTGATCGATACCAAACTCCTGATGCACCATCGAACGCAGAGACTCCAGCAGGTCGACGTGCGTCCGACTCTCATCGGAAACAACGTGACATGACAGCGAATCCAGCCCGCTGGCGATCGTCCAGACGTGCAGATCGTGTACGTCCAGAACTCCCGGCGATTCATTCAATGTGAGTCGCACGCGATTGACATCGATACGCCCGGGGGCTCCCTCCATCAGAACCCACACCGCATCCGCCAACAGGCGCCACGAGGAGAAGACGATCAACACGCTGATCAGTATCGAGATGGCCGGATCAACCCAGTGCCAGCCACCGAAAGTGATCAGAAGTCCGGAAACAATGACAGCGACGCTGCCCAGTGTGTCGGACATCACGTGCAACCAGGCTCCGCGGATATTCAGATTTTCGTTCCGTCCGCCATGCAGAATGAGGAGCCCGGCCAGATTGACAACCAGGCCACCAACCGCGATGGCCATCATGAGGCCGCCCTGGACCTGAGGAGGATCCTGCAGTCGCTCACAGGCCTCGACCAGAATGAAAATGGCAACGGCAATCAGAGCGGCACCATTGAACAGTGCCGCCAGAATCTCGGCTCGATAGTACCCGAATGTTCGCTGCGTCCCGGCCGGGCGGTCCGACAGCCACATGGCAAAGCAACTGAGCGCCAGTGAGGCGACGTCCGACAGCATGTGCCCGGCATCCGCCAGCAATGCCAGTGAATGGCTGATAAGACCGCCGACAAATTCGGCGACCATATACACGGCGGCAAGGACAAGGGTGATCATCAATCGCCGTCGACTACTCGCGCCATGCGAATGCGAACAGCCTCCCTCATGGCTGTGCCCGTGATGATCGTGCCCCAAGACTCTCCTCCATGTCCAATTGCCGTGATGTGACCCTGTTGATTCTCCAGTCTCAGGCTCTCTCCCGGAACAGCAGATTTCGCGACGAAGATCCGACGGAACAGGAGGGTAATCCGGTCAGAAGCTCACAGAGTCGTGCGGGGTGAGCTCCGTAGTTCAATGCAAATTCCGCTAATTCTCAGTAAGTTTGAACGCCGAGCGTTGCAGGTGAGGCGGGGTCGGTCACAAAATGCCGCACCGTTCAGAACGGGCCACACACCGACCTCTTGCTGCCGTCCTCAAACGTCCTACCCCACTCCAGAACGACCGGGATTTCCGCTCAACGTTCCCTCCCGAGTGCCTCAGCTCACTGGTAACTCCCGCGACTCGTTCGTCAGAAATTAACCAGGGTTTCTTATGCTGCTGGCCATTATTCGCATTCTGTACGCCACGATTTGTGCGGGGGCGATTGCCGCCTACGTCCGTAGCCCGTCGGATTTCCTGCCCTCATTCGTTGTGCGCAACACGCTCTCCACGTTCTTTCTGCTCCTGTGTGCGACTCAGACCGTCACAGTGCTCGACATCCTGTTTCGGCGTAAGCGCATTGAGAACATTTCGGCTATCTACTTTGGACTGCTGATCGGAATTCTGCTCGGCTGGTTGTTGATGCTGGGACTCGGCCCTGTGCTGGTCGCCCTCGGCGCTGGCGCCTGGGCTACCATCATTAATGTCCTTGCGATTGTCATTCTGACGTATCTCAGTATCTCGTTTCTGCTGCAAACCAAGGGTGACTTTCGGTTTGTGATTCCTTACGTGGAATTCGCAAGGGAACTCAAAGGTGGCCGACCACTCATCCTTGACAGTAGCGCACTGATTGACGGACGCATTGTGGACGTCGTGGAAACGAAAATCATCGACGCTGCGATGCTTGTACCCGGCTTTGTGCTGCGCGAGGTGCAGGACATCGCCGACAGCAGTGACAAGAGTCGCCGCACGCGCGGCCGGCGAGGACTCGATGTCCTCAGCAAACTGCAGGCCATCGCCCATGCGGACATCGAGGTTCAGGAAATCGAGGAGCGAGGCGGATCGACTGACGGAAAGGGCAAGTCGGTCGATCAAAAACTGGTACGCGCCGCCCAGAGCCTTGGCGGACGGATCATCACGAACGACTTCAACCTGAACAAAGTCGCCAGCGTGCAGGGGGTCGATGTGATCAACCTGAACGACGTCGCCTCGGCGCTGCGACCCAGATACCTGCCGGGTGACGCGTTGCACCTCAAGATTCAGCGGGAAGGTGAATCTCAGGGCCAGGGCGTCGGCTATCTGGATGACGGGACGATGGTCGTCTGCGAGCAGGCCGGCCACCTGATCGGTCAAGACATCGAGGCTGCAGTGACTAGTGTCCTGCAAAGCAGCGCCGGTCGGATGATCTTTGCCCGTCCGGCCGAATCCGATTCCTGAAACGAGCGTCGCGTGTCGGCCTCGTCAGGATTTGATCTGTTCGATCGCTTCGTCACGAGTTTTTGTGACTGTCCAGATCGAGTCCACGCGGGTGACGCTGAGAATCTCACCGCACAGTTCCGAAGCCGCACACACGGCCAGTTTACCTTTGCGTTTCTGCAAGCGCTGCCAGACACGGAACAGGCGTCCGAGAAACTCCGACGCGAAGAACTTCGTGTTGGACATGTCGAGCACAAGCAGCGGCGGATCGACAGTGCTTGCTGCCTCAAGCAGGAAATCACTGTCGGCCTTTAGTGCCGCGTCGTCCAGATTGTCGTAGCTCTCGTTGAGCACTACGACAGTCACACCGTCCTGGACGAGACATTCAAGAGTTGAATTGCACATGACGTTCGGCTTTGGAGAGAGTCTGGAGGCCAATGCATTGCAGAACTGGCATGCGTTCTATCTCAAATAGTTTTCCTCGGATTGTCAATCGATGCCCACACTTGCCACCCGATTGTTAGATCCTGTGTCTTATCGGCATCGCGACACTGGCGACCGAGAATGCGACTGTTTTTAATGCGGCCAGTTTCTGCTTTGGCCCATCGACTTCATCTGTTGACGTTCCATGCCGACGGAAAACCGCACTGATCTGCCATCGCGCCTCCCATACCTGCAGCTCCTGCGGGCGTCGGGACTGGCTGTTGATCCGAAAAAGATGCTGATTGGCGGATTGGGCCTGTGTTTGTTGCTTCTGGGCGACGGTCTCATCGCACGTCTGCCGTTTGCTCCCGAATCCGAAGTTCCGGTGAGCATGTTGCAGTCCGACTATCTGCGCGCCCCTGGTTGGCTCAGAGAAGTCGGCGATACATCGCAATGGTCGGTTCGCTGCTTCCACAAAGGGATCACGCTGCTGATCAGTCCGGTCCGATCTGTGATTGAACCTGGCCTGCTGATCATGCGAAGCGGCAGTTCGTGGCAGGATCTGGCGTGGGCATGGACGCGACTGTTGTGGGCACTAATCGTCTGGTCGCTGGCGGGAGGTGCGATTGCCCGGATGGCGGCACTGCAGTTCGCACAGCACCGGCGCATTGGTATCGGCCAGGCCTTGCGCTTCGCGGGGCGACAGTTTCTCGGCTACCTGACCGCGCCGTTTCTGCCACTGGCCGGGATTCTGTGCCTGTTGGGTTTCATGGCGTTGGACTCGTGGCTGGCGTCTCTGATTCCCGTCGCTGGCGATTACATCATCGGCGTGTTCTGGATCGTTGCCATCTTCTTTGGATTCCTGATGGCCATGATGCTGACCGGCTTTGCGGTTGGATGGCCCTTGATGGTTTCGGCGATCAGCACGGAAGACAGCGACGGCTTTGACGGTCTGAGTCGGGCGATCGGATTCTGGTTCGACCGTCCGTGGTATGCCTGCGGGTTGATCATGCTGTCGGTTCCCGTGTTTGTCCTGGCCTGGGCGCTGGTCAGTTTTCTTATCGGCACGACGCTCTATCTGGCAGCGTGGGGTGTGTCGGCCGGCGCCGGTTCATCCGGACCGCCACTGTTCGATGCAGTTGCAAATACACCAATGCTCGAGGACCTGTGGTGGCATGGCTGGCTGAATGAGTCATCCGCATCGAATTCGTCACTGGATACGCTGCCAACCGCATTCGTCATCGTCTGGACTTACATTCCCGCCGTGCTGCTGGCGGGATTCGGACCGTCGTTCTTCTGGTGTGCCACGACGGTCGTCTATTTCCTGCTGAGGGAAAGCGACGACGGCACAGCATTGACGGAAGTTGCCGACTGGCGTCAGAGCGATCAACCCGCGGCAGACGAACTTGCCGCAGGTGAACCCGCCGATTCGACGTCGTCTGAAGGTGATGTTGGCGATGCTCCGCCCGAAGCTTCCGAGTGATCAGTCCCACATCGAGCGGGCATCCTCGCGCGCGGTGCGATTGGACTGCTGATTGAGTTTGGAAAGGGCGTCACTCCTGGGCGTAATGGCCTCGTCGCTGTCTGGCAGTCGCCAATCAAAGCAGGCTCGGGCTCGTGGCGTCAGAAAGCGGGTGAGCTGAGAGAAACTGTGGTTGTCGCTGAACTTCGGTCGTCCCGCGTGGTAATAGCGCTGTGGATGACAGACGTAGAGATGGTCCTTCGCCCGGGACAGCGCCACGTAGAACAGTCGCCGCTCTTCCTCGATCTGCTCCTCATTCTTCGTCGACATGTCCGACGGGATACTTCCGTCGGCCGCGTGCAGGACGTAGACCGCGTCCCACTCAAGGCCCTTCGCCGAATGGATTGTGCTCAGAATCAGGAAATCCTCGTCGAGCAGCGGGTCTCCAGCGAGGTCCTGTGTCGAGACTGGCGGGTCGAGTGTGATGGCCGTCAGAAAGTCAGCTCGATTCGGGTATCGAGCCGAGACATGAACCAATTGCTCCAGATCGTTCTGGCGTTCGCGTGCGTTGTTGTACTGGTCTTCGAGTAACGGGCCGTAGAACTTGCGGATGGTGTCGAGTTCGACCGGCACATCCACGCCACTTCTGCGTCCTGCCTTAATTGATGACAGGTGAGTCAGCAGGCCCACGAAGTCCGGCCAGATTCTGCGGGTGGCCTTTGGCGGTGACCAGTCGTTCCATTGTTCGAACTGCCCGCCAGCCGCATGCAGGTGATCGGTCAGCTCCATGGCGCGCTTGCGGCCGATGCCGGGCAGCAGCATCAGGATGCGAAGAGCGGAAACCATGTCGAGCGGGTTTTCGGCCAGACGCAAGAACGCAAGCAGGTCTTTGATGTGGGCCGCGTCGGCGAACTTCAGTCCGCCGTATTTGTGAAACGGGATGTTCTGCTCGGCCAGCACGAGTTCCAGATTCAGGCTGTGGTGTGAGGCTCGGAACAGCACCGCCTGATTGCGGAGCGCGATCCCTTTTTCCCGGTGTGCGAGGATCTCACCAATGACGAACGCCGACTGCTCGTCCTCGTCCTGGCAGCTCACGACCTGAGGCCGCTGATCGCCGCGACGGCTGGTCCACAGTTCTTTGTGATGACGTTCGGTGGCTTCGGCGATGACGCAGTTCGCCGCATCCAGCACCGGCTGAGTGCTGCGGTAATTCTCTTCCAGGACGATCGTTGTCGTGCCTGGAAACTGCTGGGGAAAGTCCAGAATGTTGCGCACCGTCGCTGCCCGGAACGAGTAGATGGACTGGGCGTCGTCGCCGACAACGGTCATTCCGTGGCCATCCGGACACAGATTCCGAAGAATCTCGGCCTGTAACAGATTGGTGTCCTGGTACTCGTCGACCAGCACGCAGTCGAACTGCTTGCGAACCGCACGTGCTCCGGAACCGTCTGCGACCAGTGACTTCCAGAACAGCAGCAGATCGTCGTAATCCAGACAGTGCAGCCGTTCCTTGCGATCGACATAGCCTCGGAAGATTTGCTTCAGATCGTCTTCGTATTCCAGACACCATGGGAACGCGTCTTCCAGCACAGGCTGGAGTTTGACCTGCGCGTTGACGCATCGGCTGTAGATGCTCAGACAGGTCTGCTTCAGTGGGAAGCGGCGTTTCTCTTTGGCCAGCTTCAGTTCGACACGAATCAGGTCAAGCAGATCTGCAGCATCACTACGGTCCAGAATGGTGAA
This sequence comes from Planctomycetota bacterium, assembly GCA_963579025.1. Lineage (GTDB taxonomy): Bacteria > Planctomycetota > Planctomycetia > Planctomycetales > Planctomycetaceae > CAUZFZ01. Next base: position 61,128 of record CAUZFZ010000042.1, read on the forward strand.
GCCGGGATCGAGGCCAATGATCCGTCCATGCTGTCTGAGCAGTCGCACAGCAATGGCGTGAAACGTCCCACCCCACAGCGAGTTCTGGACGGTCTGCCTGGTTTTTGGCTGGTCACCGGATGTGAGGCGCAGGCGACGGATGCATGCGGCAACACGGCTCAGCATTTCTGTTGCGGCCCGCCGCGTGAACGTCAGCAGCAGAATTCGTCGCGCGTCGATGCCCGAGTGGATTAACCAGGCGACACGGTGCGTCAGCGTGGTCGTTTTGCCGGTGCCCGCACCGGCGACGATCAACAACGGATCCAGACCATGAGAGGCAGCGAGCTGCTGCTGTGGGTTGAGGTCCTTGAGCAGGGATTCAACCGTTGCCGCGTCCGGATTCAGCGGAGCGTCCGGTGTCATTGATTCATCCGTGATGGAACAGCACAGCGGCATCAACGAAACAGCCGCCCGGAGCGAATCGTATCACTCCGGGCGGCTGACAGCGCTGTGCTGGGGATCGACGAGCGAGTGAATTCTTACCAGACCGGACCGTCGATCGTCACATTGAAGCTCGGCTGTCCCGGGTAGTACCACGGGCGACGATAGCTGTAATACGGATAGCGAACGTGTCCCATTTCGCCACGAGCGTTGGACATCGGTCCGAAGTAGCCGGCCGATGATCCACCACCGCCTGCTGCTGCCGGGCCGGGAGCCCACTGAGACGCGGATACTGGAACCGGTGCGTACCACTGTGTCTGGTACGGTGGCTGGTAGTAGTACCAGTAGTACGTCGGCGTGTAGGTCTGCGGCTGCTGTGCGTACACGTGCGTCTGAGTGACTGGCATCGGAGCCGGCGGGACTGTTGTGTGCTGCCATGCGACGGTCGGCTGCGGAGTCATGGCTGACAGTGCGCCACCGTTAGTTGGGGGAGCCGGTGTCGGATACAGCACCATCGGCGATCCGCCGGGACCGACAGCGTCAAGAACAACCGGAGGCGCCGGCACGGCGACCCCATTTCTGATTGCCAGTGGCGGCACCGCCGTTGGGGCCTGTGTCTGCACAGCGACATTCGGCACTGGGCCGGCAGGATACTGGGCGGATACGGTGGCGGCATTCACGAACAGGGTCGCCATGGTCAGCGACAGGACCAGCTTGCAGTGCATGAGAGTTCCCCTCGGGTGGATCAGCATAGGGATGAGTGTCGAGACCACATCCTGGGGGTCACTGATCGGGGATGATCAGCCTGCCTCGCAAATCGCCGCGGACACAACCGAATGGGCGAATACGCAAGACAGTTAAGGCACACAAAACAGTGAAAGTATATCCGGGTCACACAGCGGCTTGAGCAAGCCTCGGCTGGACCGCGAAGTTTGCAGGATTCCAACCCTCGACTTTGACGAAGAGAAGGACTGAACGTGTCGCTCCGAATGCGCAGATCCTCACAGTCGGGTGCTGTTGGTAGACAGAAACGGCTGCGGGACACGTTCGGGGATATTCGGACTTGTGTTTGGGCTCAATCCCGGACTCGAGGCAAGCATCGACAAGCAGGCAGTGGCTGCACTGTTCGACAACACGGGCTCAACGGAGAGAAGTCATGTTAAGCAGTTTACTGGTGGCATTGAGCCTTGCAGCCCCTGGACAGTGCAGCACCTGCGGCCCCACGGACTTCGGTCCGGGAATGGGCGCTGGAGGGGGTTCATGGTCGGCCGGAGCGGGTGGGATGTACCCGTCATACGACTCTGTTTCGTCGGGAGGCGGAGGTGGCGGCGATCAGTTGTACCCGTTCGATTCTCCCGAGCCGTGGCAGCATGGGTACTTTCAGGAAATGCCCGCATACGGCGGACACGCCTCATTTCGACCACACAACTACAAGCACGTGCTGGCGCAGACACAGCTTGCCGGTGGTTGGGGAATCAACCCGACGATGGCTTATGCCCATCAGTGGTATCACCGCTACCGGAACCGTTCCGGAATGCACCCGGGATTCGGATCGGCACAGGCCGGTGTCAGCCAGCCTGGCTTCGGAAATGTCGCTCAGGCGGCGCCTGGAGCAGCAGTTCCGTATCCGGTCGCTGCCGCATCGCGATCCAACAATGCCGGCGCAGCGCAACAGGCAGCCGCGTTCGAACGCGGGTACCCTGGAACCGAGATCCCAGGCATCCGCACACCCTACTATCAGCGGTCTGAGATCCCCCGAAATGGATCCTCACTCGCAGCCGTGGCGAAATACGGAGAACGATTCGACCAGCTTCAACAGCAGCTCGCAGACCAGTCATTCCAGATGCAGATACTGCAGCAGCAGTTACAAGAACATCAGCAGCAACAACGCGAACCCGCTCAACGGCCGGCATGGGATCAACCTGCCTGGCGTCAGTTCGCCAATTCCGGACAACCAACGGGAACACAAGCCGGCGCTGTGCAGGAACTGCCGGGTCCCACAGCCTACCCGCCTTATCCTCAAGCGGGTGTACCGGCAAATGCCTGGCAGGGTTCCGCTCCGCGAATGCAGCAGCCCGCCGCTCAGCCAATGCCTTATGGACCGAGCGCGCAGTATTCTGGTCCACAATATCCCGGCCAGCCCTATCCCACGATGCCACAACAACCCCGGTATGGACAACCACAGTATGGCCAGCCTCCCGCCGGTATGAACTACGGACCTGCCCAGCCCGGTCCGGTCATGCAGGTGCCAGGAGGGCAGGCGTGGCCTGCTCAGCCGATGATGCCGATGAATCAACCCATGCCCGGCGAACATGCCGGATGGCAGCAGTCTCCGCCGATGCAGTCTGGTCGTGGTTGGAATTCCGCTCCTCAAAACGGGTACCCGAACGGAGTGCCACAGCAGGTATTTTTCCCACAACCGTACGACAACGGTCCGGCACAGCCCACGAACGCTCAGCCGTACTACTACACCCGCTGAACGCGAATCGACAAGAGATCAAACTTTAGGCTCTCCCACGGAATGAATGGGTAGATTCACGCATTCCGACCTCGGCTCAGGATCAGCAGAAGTGGGCCGCCCCTTCCGCCTCACCGTCGCTTCGGCCGGAGCAGCAGGTTTGTGCGGGCCGAAGC
>CAUZFZ010000043.1:0-63771 GCA_963579025.1 Planctomycetota bacterium
GTTCGACGCGCCAGCCATCAGGGACATCCCGCTGAACTTCGAGTGCCGGGACGAAATCGTCCCCCTTCTCGCCGCACTGCAGCATGTCTATTCGCAGCCGGGACTCCGGGTGCAAATCCTCGACCTGATTGAGGCCGACGTCAATCAACACACCCGCTCGGATGTCGGCCGCGGGCCGCGATCACTGGTTGCGACTCATGCGGAGGTGCTGTGCCCTCCGAGGGCTCAGGAATGGCCGGGAGTGGCCTCGGCAGCAGCGGCCACTCCCGGGCTCGATGTCTGCGGATTCGCGGTCATCCAGGCGGTCGATCAGTTGGATCGCCGACTGATACCGATCTTCAGGTTTCTTCGCCATCGCCTGCAGGCAGACGGCTTCCAGTTCCGGATCGAGGTCCGCGCGCAACGTGGAAGGACTTTCGACGTCGCGGTCGACGATCTCGGCGAAGATGCGCGTGACGGGTCCGGTGAAGGGCAGCTTGCCGGTCAGTAGTTGGTACAGCACGACTCCCAGACTGTAGACATCGCTGCGGGCATCGGCAGCCGCGGCTCCACCTTCCGCCACCTCTGGAGCCATGTCGGCCGGTGTGCCCAGCAGCGATCCGGTCCGCGTGAGCTGCGCGTCTTATTCGAAGGCGGCCAGACCAAAATCCAGCAGCAGCGGCTCGCCACTGGTCCGCATCATGGCCAGATCCGGTCGAGGATATTGCCGCCAGGCTTCTTCGAGCGCTTCGACAGCTTCGGACAGAACAGGCCAAACACCGCTATCCGCTTCGCGGCCGGCGACGTGTTCGACGACGCGCTGCACGGTGCGGCGCGTGCAGCCGACTCGTTCGGCGATCTGCGTTCTCGGGAGGTCGTCGGCTACGAGCTACAGAATCCACGTGTCGCGTTCACTGAGCCCTTCAAGAACGTGGGTCAGCAGGGTGTTGCGCGTTTCTCGGATTGAATCCTGTCGCACTCATGCTGAATCACGTCTCAACAGGAGGAGCAGTTAAACGGAAATATGAAACCACACGATCGCTCCGATGGCGATCAGCAGCATGGCGTTCATCAGAAGTAACACGTCGCGCAACGACTGAAAGCGATTGTCCCGCTGGCGGACTTCGGATTGCCAGTCGAGTTCGTTGAGTAACTCCATCTGGCGGGCAAACACGCTGGGGACGAAGACCTGTTGATCATCACGCTCTCCCGTGGCCACGAAGTAGCAGCCACCGAACAGCAGCGCGCGTTCAGACAGATTCTCACGAGCGTATCCATTCACCAGGACGCGCTGTAGCCGTTCCGTCACGTGGCTGCGGATCAGACACAGCAGTGAGTACAGCTTGGGATTTCCGTGATGTTTCAACTCACGATCCTCCCGGAACAGCGTGTAAACCCAGTCCTCGAACTGGCCACAGGCATGCTGGGCCAGTGCAGCGAGCTGGTCGGGCACTGGCCGGCTCCAGACGTCGAATCCACGCCCGAACCGATTCTCTGTCGCGCGTTCCCGTCCGACTCGCCGAACCAGTTCGCGGAATCCCGTGTAAACCTCCATGCCGCTCACGACGCACAGCACCGGGCAGCGAATTGGTAGATGCCGCGCCAGCGTTTCGGTGTCAGCACGGAGCGATTTCTGGAGCTGCTCGGCCTGGTCCTCGCTGTGGACGATCAGTTCGAATGGTAAGGATGACAGGATCCCGTTAAGCGGACAGTACGGCTGCCGCCCCTCGCGAAGCAGACGGCAGAGACAGGCCAGTCTCTCGGTGGCTTCATTCTCCTGTGTGCTGCTCAGCCGTACGACAGAGGTTCGCGGCCGAGTGAGGGAACCGGGTGTTCCGGACGGCGTAACGGCGCCCAGCGCGTCCATCGTGCCTCCGTAATTCGGAGTCGCCAAAGGAGCCTCGTCCACCGAATCATCCAGCCCGGCGGCGGCCTGCACGATTCCATCTGATCCAGCAAACGCGCCGCGGGCCAGCGCACCAAGTGACGTTCCCTGACTGGCGTCGAGCGACTGCGCGAAGATGTCCTGCCCAGATTCGGCCGATGTGTTGACCGGATGAGCCCCGCACCTCGACAAAGTTGCCACACGACTCGTTCCGGGGCACACAACAAACGCCGCCACAGTCCCGTCGGTATCGCGGCTCGCATACCAGTGCAGCGCTGCCGGACCTTCGGGAATGCCGTTAATAAAAAACTCCTGGTGTGACGCCTGCATCAAAGTCCTGGCCTGTTTCTCATCCTGCGGTCCAATGACCAGGAACAGCGGCATGCTGGTCAGTTCATAACCGTGTTGCCGCAAGGCTTTGACACCGGCGTGCCAGGCATCATCCACGTCTGGAAAACGTGAGGAGTCGCCTTCCATCCACAGTCGGACGATCCAGTAGCAGACAAGCGGAATCACCAGTAGCAGCGTGGCAAGCCCGATCGCGTCGGACTTCGGCTCCACCCAGCTTTTCCAATGAGCTGCCTGCTCGTCCGACATCGTGAAGTAGCACAGCGTTGTTGTAATTGTCAGTAGAAACAGAAACGTAAACGCGGCGACACGCATCGGCAGCGACATTCGCAGCCTGCGCTGGGGAGACGACAGCAATGCCAACGGCGACCAGAAGATCGCACGAATGGGAAAGGCCAGCCAGGACAGGGGCGCGCGCAGCCAGTTCATACGACACCGGCCCCTTTCAGTATGCCGGGCAACAATCGCCAGCCGATGATGGCTGTTGTTGACGCCAGCACGACAAACCACAGCAGCGCGCCCAGCAGCTCGCATCGGCCACGTAACGGCGGAGCACCCAGGCCTTCGAATGGTTCTTTGGCCAGCGCGGGCCGGCCCTGCCCAGGCTGTATGGACTTTGCAGTACGCCGCGCCCATTCACCGGTTGACGGGGGCAGTTTCATGGAGCGGCAAACTTCTTTTGTCGGATTGTCCGAATAGAACCCCTGGAATCCAAGCACTACTGCGAGGTAGTAGACTTCCAGCGCGTCCCGACTGCCGCGGTCGGCTGCTTTTCCGGCGAGATCGAAGAACTGTCGGCTCGCGTTTCGTTGGCCAGACACACGCGTCTCAAGGCAGTTGTCCTTCCACCACTCACGGCCATGCCATGGAGCGTCCAGCATGACCTCATCGATCCAGGCCACGAGTGCGTATCTGGCCAGTCGGCCGTCCGGTGTATCGCCCAGCGCGCCCTCAGCCCGTTCCAGAGCAGTTAAGAGCCGATCCTGTTCCTGCTTCGCGTCTGGCTCGTCGCCTTCCTCGATTTGCGCCAGAAGGCCCAGCACGTACTCGAACACTGGATCGATCGCCGCGGCAAAGTGAGGAGTCATGCGACAGATGTCCCCTGATGTGCATTCCGGGTTGCGAGTGTATTCAGATGCAATAGACGTGCGAACATACGCCATCTGTGCCACAATCTCAACGACCGCTATTGGCCGGATTCCCCGCTAAGTAATGCGTTCAAGACAGGTTCCCGTTCTGCCACATCAGGCGAGCGGTGGGCGTCGTCGGCACAACGTGCGTGCTGTTCGGCCAGCGTCGGTCGGTACTTGCGAAGCACGCGGTGGTGGAGGTGAAGCAGGTATGCCGCAAAGTCAGGTCCGGCAGAAGTGGAATGATGAGACGGATTCGGCTGCGCCGAACTCGCCAGCTTCGCGCAGGGTTCGACGCATCTTCGCTGTTCTGCTTCTGGGAGCTCTTTGTCCCGCCTTGTTTCAGTACCTGAACCCTGTTCCGTTGCCGGCGACACGGTTCGCAACAATTCGCGTGGCTGACTACCGCCCGCTGACCATTTCTCCTGTGCCGTTTCTGCGACCCGATCTGGAATCGTTGCGCCAGAATCTTAAAGCAATGCCAAACGGGCTGTTCACGGTGGCACCGCCGGCCGAACTTGAGCGCGACGACCAGCTCGACCAGCTCGACCAGATTCGATCCAGCCTTGCCAGCGTGGTCCAGAGAGACAACGACCGTCTCATTGTCTACGTCAAAGCACACGGCGTTTCCGAACTCGATGAGACCGGTCAGATCCGTGCACGATTGTTGTGCGGAGAATCGTACCATCCCGATCTTCGCTCCGGCCGGGTGGACATCAGCGAAGTTCTGTCGGCCGTGAGTGCGATCCGCTCGCCACTCAAGCTGGTGATTCTGGATTGCAATCACATCGCGTCCGACGTTCGCCTGGGCATGGCGGCAAACGAGTTTCCGCGTCTGACCGGTGAACTGCTCGCGGACCTGCAGGATCAGCAACTGTGGGTCCTGCTGGCCGGAGGCACTCTGCAGGTCTCGACGTCAGACGTGAGCAGGCAGCGTACACCGTTTGCACAGAGTGTATCGCAGGCGTTATCTGGCGAGGCTGACCGAAAATCGAATGGAGGCAACGGCAATCGTCAGCTCGAACTGCGTGAGTTCTACAGCTATGTGTTGAACAACGGCGGAAGCGAACGGCATGTACCAATTCTATTGCGTGGCGGACACAACGAGCTGATCACTCCAGACAGCATTTCACCTGGCGACGTTCTGGTGTCGCAAGTGTCTCCTTCCCGGCAACCGGTCCGGTCGAATCCCGAAGTACCGGATGATTCCGATCACGTGGCCGACGTCGCCGCAGCGGACATCTCAACCGGAGACCTGCTCCTGGATCGAGCGTGGCTGGCCCAGCGACAATTGTTTCACAGCGAGGCACTAAGTGCGTCCGGGGACGAAAGCCGTCTGTCGCCAATTGCACTCATACCCCAGCGCCTGCGACTGCTTGAGGAGCGTCTGGTGGCGTTTGACGTGCGTCGTCGAGTCGGAGGATCGTCCGGCACTGGTTCCAGTGGTCTACGAGAACTCGCCGATTCGCTTGAAGAGTTTGCCCAGGCCGATCAGCCCGGCACCACGTCCGACGCGATGACCGACTACATCGCACACGTTCGCGAAGCATGGCGGCGGACACAGGGAATTGAGGCGAAGCAGCAAACGCTGCGACAGGCGATTCGGGGCTGGGACGTGTTCCTCACGACGTTGTACCGGTTACCGACCTGCGTTGCGTGGCACGATCGAGCGAGTGTGAACTCCCGGGAAAAACATCCGGGCTTCGACATGATCGAAACGCTCATTCGCAACATTCTGGTACTGAAGACCGAACTGCTCAGGCTGGACCCCAGCGACATGCGGGACACGGACCTGCAAGACATGACTGTCGCGAGCCATCGCGTACTGAAGGCTCGGTACATTGTCGAAGTTCAGGTATCGGAGTCGCTTCGCTCGGCAGAATCACCCGAAGTTGAGGCGGCGCTGGCTACTTCCATCCCTGAGATCCGCGAGCGTGCCGCGGCGGTCGCTCGCCTGGCAAAGTTGTCAGGCGCTGTGTCGTCACCAGACTCCGATGTGGAGCAGCGACTTTCCGAAACGCTACTGGACGGGTCCGCCTGGCAGCGAAATCGCGCACTCGAACGACTCAAGCTGCATGCACTGCTACTGAGTCTTGTCGGCAATGAGAGTGGACCGTTGAAACCGGTAATTGACTCGGATCAACTGCAGGCGTTGCTGACACAGCCATTGTCCGAAGCCGCTGCCGACGCTTATCGGCAGTTGCGTGACATGGGCAGGATCGTGCGGGATGCTTATCACGCTGTGCCGGATCAACTGGCACGCACCGAATCAATCGCGTTACTAAATCCCGCGGAGCCTCCGGTCGGATCCGAGGTCGAAGCACAACGCAACCGAGCCAAAGATCTCGAAGCCGAAGCCGATCTGGTGGAAAAGGAAGGTAATCACCTGCGCGCGCGGCGGCTGTACCTGGATGCGGCCGACGTGTGGCGCGGGGCAGGTTTGATCGATCCGGCGGCGGCGGCTCTCGACAAAGCTGAGCAGCAACAGAATCAGCTCCCGGAGATCTGGCGAGCGAAACTTGCCGATCAGTTTGCGAGCATCGAAAAGACCCTTGCAAGTGTTCGGGAGGACCTGGCCAGTGATCGCGAGGAGGCCGAGTCACAGCGGGCAGCACTAAGGGCCCTGTGCGACACTCCCGCGGGCCAGACCGATCGATTTGCACTAGCCGCACTGACGCTGGCGTCCAGCATCGACCAGCGAACTTCGACTGATCCCGCACTGGCGCCACTTCATTCGCCTCTCCGACTGCCGCACTTTCGCATCCCAACGAGGATCCAGATTGCGGCTCAGCCCGCCGCTGTTCCACTCGTTCTGAATCAATCAGTTCCCGTCAGGTTTGTCCTGACACGCACCGGGGATGAGGAACCGCAGTCCGCGACGCGTGTGTTGTTTCAGTTTTCGAATTCCGCTCAGGACGTCGAGGTGCGTCTGGATGCCACGTCGGGCGAGCCGCACTTGTTGAAAAGCAGCGAATCGGTCGATGTCACGTTTGATAACAATGACCAGGCAACGATCACGCTGCTGCTGACGGCGACTGAGTTTGCCAGTCCGTCAGATTCAACACGGCAGACCGTTCGCATTCGCGCAGAGGTCGAAAACTCGACAGAACGCTCGTTTGCCATATGCGATGGCCGGCTGCCGGCAAGTGATATGGTGGCGTTGAGTGTTAACACGGTCGACGCGCTGCCACCGGGAGTCCAGTCGGGCACTCATACGCTGCGACTATTCCCGAATCGGACGACGCATTACAGGTTGTCACTGGTCAATCAAACGTTGCAGAAGCGCTACGTGCGCGTGCGTCTGTTCAAGGCCACTCGTCCCCAGACGGCCGATTGGGCACCGGGACTTCTCTACTCCGATGATCCCTTCCTGAATCCAAATCCTGAACTCTTCGACGGTTTGCTCGCTGGCCTGGAACGCAGTCGTCAGGTTCAACAGGCACTTGCTGAGTCGTCGGAGCTTGAACTTCCCAGCAACGGTCAACCGGTGCCCATTGCGTTCAAAGACGTCTCACCTGACGCCGACGTGCCATCCACACCGATCGTCATACCAGTAGCCAATGTGACCGACGGCCTGATCGCTCTCGTCACCAATCTGCGGCGTGAAGGCGACACGTTTGTTGAGACTGACCAGGAATGGTTGCACTGGGTCGAACTTGACCCCATCCATCCACGCCAAATCTTCAACTGCACGGCCGAGTGGTCTGCGGTGCGCGGTGTTGTAACCGTGCAGTTGACCCCGAAACTGCATCTGCCTCCGGGAGCCGAACAGAAACCGCCAGCGATGCGTTGCACGCTGGTCACAGAGGACAACACAGCCCCACTGGCCATCTCTCGAGAGTACGGTCTGGCTCCGGCGTTTCGCTTCGAGAACCTGCCGCCCACCACAATGCCCCGTCGAATTCTGCTCGATATCGACGGATACCCACGCGCGTTTGTGTTGAGCCTCGAATGCCCCGAGTCCGTCAACCGTCAGGCAACCATGTTGGCGAATCGAACTCATGTGCAATTTCAGTCTGTTCGGGCTGCCGACGGAGGCCAGGTGTTCTCTCGGGTAAGCCAACCTGCTGACGGTTTCCGAATCGTTGAAAGAGAACTATCACCGGATCACGTGCCGTCGCCTCTGATGAAACGACCGGTCTTTAAGGGACGCGCCGCTGACGATTCGACGCCGAGACTCAGCACCGTGCTGTCTGTCGATGTTCCAGATACGTTTGCGGGTCGAGGCCAGACGCGGGATGCCATCATCGTCTCCATTGATGGAGAGACGGCTTCCACTTTCCATCGTGAACGCGGCACGCGAATCACGCTGGAGAACGCTTCGCCCCAAGGCGTGCTCGCGATGCACGCGAAGGTGTCAGATCACGTGATTTCGTTCCGACCCAATCGTTCGAATGGTGAAATTGCACTCGAAGCCATTGTCCAGTCCAACCTCACATCGGAAGGCCAGACACGTGACACCATGATCGTGTTATTAGATGACACGCCACCCAGAATCGAGATTGAGATTGGAGAGCCCAGCGTTACCGTTGGAGCACCAGTCATAGCAACGGTCACGGCGACTCTCGAGAAGAACGATGCGCCACTTAAGTTTGTGGAATTTGGAATTGACACCAATGGCAACGGAAAGCTCGACCCGAGCGAATCGTTCGAACGTCGGGTCGAATCGCCCGGTCAACTGAAATACACAGTTTCGACGCAGAATATGAACCCCGGCAGTTACACGATTCTGGTGCGTGCCACAGACACCGTGGGGCAAGCGTCCGTCACTGCACAGGCCAGCGTTCGTCTCATTCCCGCTGTCGCCGTGAAGAAAAAGACCGTCCCAATCCCACCAGCTCGACCGGCACCGGTTCCAGTCGAACCTGTTCGACCAGTGGTGCCCGCTCCGGCACCAGTCGTGGCTCCAACAGTCGTGGCTCCAACAGTCGGAATCGTCCGTATTCAGTTCACCCATAACAAGCGCAAGCTATCGAGAGTGGTCAAGCTCACAGCCACTCTGAATGGCAACTCACGCGACGCGAAGACCGGTAGTGTCGAATTCGTCGGCGTACCGTTGGACAGGAATTTCAGATTGCGTCTATGTGGACTCATCCAGTCCGACATCGTCGAGCAGACGTTCACAGTACGGGCACAGCCGGCCAGCAAGGCGACGACAATCTCGCTTGATTTTTAGGACGCCATGCCTGGAGTGGACCGGCAGCACGTATTGTGAGCGAATGAAAGTCTCGACACGGTTTCTTTGGCTTTTGCTCTCTGATACCTTCCCGCCGCTGACGTAAGCCCCTATAGCTCAGTTGGCAGAGCATCGGATTCTTAATCCGCAGGTCGTAGGTTCAAATCCTACTGGGGGCATTCCTTTGAGGACAACGACTTAGGACGAGTTTTCTTGAACCGGAAAGTCCTCGGGTACAGACAAAAATGCTGCGTGCGCCAACACGGGCCGGCAAGCCTTTCAGCCTGTTCTTTTCCTTGGGCTCATCTTGAGGAAAGACCCAACGGGCGTGTGATCACCTGCGGGATGTCGAGTGATCTGTCTCCGGTGGCCGAACCGAGAGGCCAGTACGTCTCGAATTCATTCAGGTCACCGGCTTGAAACCGGTCGATTACGACATCTGGAGTCGCCTGGGCGAAGAGTGAAACCACCGTCGAAAGTGTGTCCATCAAATCACGGCCATGAAGGTCCGTCTCTGGTGGATGCTCTCGTGCGGTCAGAAACGCATCGAAGCCAGCTTCCCCGGCCTCGACGAGTGACTGAATGGCAGCAAGTCCCTGAGCTTGATAGTCGCCATGCTAATAGATGGCCTGAATGGTTTCAGCAAAGTCAGGCATGCAGCAACCAGTTTCGTGCTCGTTCGACCAACATCTCGTCCCGCTTCGCATGGCCTGATGGAACCAGGTAGTCGCCGAGCTGATTCTGTCCGAAAAGCTCTTTGACTCTGGCAGCGAACGCGGGAATCTCAGCCTCAAAAGTGTCGTCGGATCCTGCAGTTTCGAGGAAGTCCAGAAACTTCTCACCCACGAGATAGTGCAGAGCCGGCTGGACACCGAAGTTGTTTTCGATGTTGGCCGTGGCATCGCACTGTTCAATCCAAATCTTCTGCGGTTCCATCATCTGTCCCGTGTTCGAACTTGCTCCAGCCGATGTGCGGGAATGCCGTCGTGTCCGCTTGCCTGTCAAGGTTGCGACGTTTCGTTTTCCGGAATGAGAAAGTCGTATCGTAAGGGACTACCCAGACCGGACGAAAACGAAGACGTGTGTCCAGAAGTTGGACGTAAGCGCCTCACCGTTGGCAATGTGCTCACGCGATCAGAGTTTCGACAACGCCAGGATGCAAAGGAAGCGTGGCAGCACGCCGTCGAGTACATTATCGCGTCAGTTTACCATGGGTCTTCGCAGTGAGATCAGTGACCTGCCTTTGACTGAAAAGCCTGGCTGCAATGTCTGCTGCCCGACTCTCGGTCCCCAGACTGTTTCGGCAGGCTGAAACAGTTGCTGGTCAATGAACTGCACTTTTCAGCGAGACCAAAGCCTGGGATTTCCCCCCTCCCGGGTTGTGGCCGATTTCCGCTGTCCTGCTTCACCGCAGACAGCCGCACGGTACAAGCTGGCCAGAGGATGCAGATGACGATTCGACAACCGAGACAGTCAGCTCATTCTCTGGCAGTTCTTCTGACTGCGACTTTCCTACTGTCGTTGGCTCTCGGTCGGTGCCAGGCCGATGCACCGCCGTCCACTCCCGCGGCACCCGGGTTCACCGAATCAGGTCGGAAGTCATCCAGGTCCACTCGCAGGACTGTTGAACTGCCTGGCCTGGTGATCGACTTTCACCGGACATGTGTGGACCTTGACGGAGTGATCTGTCTTGAACGTGGTTTTCTGGAATTGATCGCGTGTACGAAGGGCAGCAAGGAGCACGAGTCGATCGTTGCTGTGTCGGCCCGCGCGATGCATATCCATACGGCACTACTGCTGCTCGGTGCCAACAACGGGCATCCGGCCATGCAGGTACCGGCGAATAAAGAGAAGACACGCTGGGCCCATGTTCCGCCGCGAGGTGATCCGATCGATGTGTTTCTGGTCACGACGGGCAAAGACGGAAAGCCGGTCGAGCGACCGATCAGCGAGTTCATTGTCCGGTCCCGGGAGCGAGTTGACGAGGTCGACGGCGCAGTTCTTGTCGCGCCCGGTGAGGCAGAGAAACTCACGGGCGACAACGGAAGGGACGCTCGTCTGCCTCACACGTTTCTGTTTGCCGGCTCACACCTTCAGGACAAAGGAACCGGACCCCGTCAGTATCTGGCTGACGTCAGCGGCAATGTGATTTCGATTGCAACCTTCGGAGACGAAGTTCTCTGCCTTCCGTTTCCTCAGACTCACGAAGACGGCGCGCTGATGTGGCACATCAAGCCAGAGTCGCTGCCCAAAGTTGGAACGAAAGTCACGCTGCGCCTCCGCCCGAAACGGAAGCAAGTCAAACCGGTTGTTGATTCAGCATCCGACGAGGATAAGGACAAAGTCACTCCATGAAATGCAAACAGTCTCTCTGCCTGGCAGCCATGGGCCTTCTATTGGCAATGCTCTTCGACGTGACGCCAACGAGTGCCGCTGACCGCGAGAACTTCACCGTCGCTGATCGCCCTGCGTTCGTTCTTGAACCACCTGAGTCAGCTCGGGTCGACGGTCCGATGCCGTGGGTGTGGTACGCCCCGACGTTGGGTAACGGTCTTCCAGGCAGCGCTGAGCAGTGGATGTTCAAGCGACTTCACGCGGCGGGTATTGCCATCGCCGGCGTAGATGTCGGCGAGAGCTACGGCAGTCCCACAGGCCGTGCGATTTATCACGCACTTTACGAAGAGCTGACAACGAACCGTGGCTACAGCGAGAAACCGGTGTTGCTGGCTCGTAGTCGTGGCGGCTTAATGCTTTACAGTTGGGCCAACGAGCACCCGTCTCTGGTTGCCGGTGTCGCGGGCATTTATCCGGTCTGCAACATCGCAAGCTATCCGGGGATCGCCAGGGCCGCACCGGCTTACGGCATGACGCCACCGGAACTCGAAGCGAGGCTCGCTGAGTTCAACCCGGTCGACCAGCTGGAAAACCTGGCCGCCTGGCGCGTTCCGATCTTTCATCTCCAGGGCGATTCCGATGGCGTCGTCCCGCACGAAAGGAACACCGGCCTGCTGGCCGCGAGGTACAAAGAATTCGGCGGACCAATCGAAGTCGAACTCATTAAAGGCCAGGGCCACAACATGTGGCGCGGCTGGTTTGAGTCGCAACGGCTGACCGACTTCATGATCGCGAGAGCCCTTGGCTGGCCGAGCTTCGAACTGGGGACGCCGTTTGTCGATGGCGCCGTTCTGCAGCGCGAGATGCCCGTGCCAATCTGGGGCTGGAGCAAACCGGGTTCGCAGGTCACCGTCAAATTTGCTGCCCAGTTGAAGACTGTCGAGGCCGACAGCAAAGGCAAGTGGATCGTGACACTCGATCCCCTGAAGGCATCCAGCGAAGAACGAGAGTTGAAAGTCAACAGGGGCACCGAAGCAATCACACTCACCGGAGTACTCGTCGGCGAAGTCTGGTTTTCTTCGGGTCAGTCGAACATGGACTGGCTTGCTGGCAAGTCGAATTGTCGCGACCTAGCGAACACGCTCGCGCAGTCGAAAGACGAGCTTCCTATCCGCGAGTTCAACGTCGATATCGGCTCGTCGCTGTATCCACAGAGTCGCACAACTTCGAAGGAAGGCTGGAAGCGATCCAGGGCAGCAGGCGGATTCTCAGCATTGTCGCTGGCGTTTGCGTCGGAGCTTTACAACGAATTGAACGTGCCGATCGGAATCGTCCGCAGCACACATGGTGCAACACCGATTGAGACGTGGACGGCTTACTACGGCTTTGCGGGTCACTCGAAGCTGCGGGACATCGCTCTGCGCGTTCGCCAGAGCAATCCGTTGACCCGTGATGCCCAGGACGCCTTCGCGGCGTACTTCGACAATCTCAGAAAGTGGCAGAGTGAAAGTGAAAACCTGCTCAACCGCGGCGGTTCGGCGTTACCACGCCCGAACTTGCCGGGAATAGCGGACGACTGGAAAGGCGCCACGCGGATGTTCAATCAGAAGATTGCTCCGCTGATTCCGTATGCGATTCGCGGCGCGATCTGGTGTCAGGGCGAAAGCAACTCGAGTGACGGAAAGATTTACGCTGCAAAGATGGAAGCACTCGTCAACGGTTGGCGAAAACGGTGGCAACGCGCTGACCTGCCGTTCTACTTCACTCAGCTGCAGTGCTACGGAGAACCTGATCCAAACAACGTGGGTTTCGCTGATCTGCGGGAAGCCCAGACGCTGTTTTTTCTGAATTCGAATCACGTCGGGATGGTCGCGCAGCACGACCTGAACCCAGCGCGGCCCACGGGGATCCATCCGTTTAACAAACTTGATCCCGGCAAACGGCTGGCACGCTGGGCACTGGCGAATGAGTACGGCCGCGATATCGCCTTTGTCGGGCCGATCTACGAATCTCACACGGTCAAAGGCGACACGGTCCGTGTTCAGTTCGAACAGCGCGGCCCTGGCGGCGGTTTGATGGTGGGCAGCAAGGGACTTGAAGCCAACGCTAAAGAAAGTCCCGATGCCTTCGTCGAACCGGCGAGAGAAGCGCCCGGCGAGCGACTCAAACATTTTCGTGTAGCCGGAAAGGACAAAGTCTGGCACGACGCCGTTGCTGTGATAGAAGGCAATGAAGTCGTCGTCCGATCGAAGGCCGTCCCCGAACCTGTCGGCGTTCAGTATGCGTACAACAACAGTCCGATCGGCGCGAATCTTTACAACCGAGCTGGCTTGCCGGCGCTCCCGTTCGCTTACTTCGACGGCCGGCAGATGTTCAACGAAGACGACCCGGAAATCGTCGCCGCCGCGAAAGCCGAAGCAGAACGTCGATGGAGCAAGAAGAGTTACCTGTTGCCTTCGACGCTGTTCCGCGATCGATGCGTTCTGCAGCGGGATCTTCCAGTGCCGGTCTGGGGCCACGGAGTTCCCGCTACCGAGATCACGGTTTCCTTTGGCGGTCAAACGAAGAAGACCACGGTCGATGAATTCGAACGCTGGCGGGTCACTCTCGATCCGATGTCATCATCTTCAACAGGCCGCGACCTGGTGATTCGCAGCAGCGTCGATGAGGAGCGCACGATTCACGATGTGCTTGTTGGTGACGTCTGGATCATGACCGGCTCTCGACAATTGGATGGCCAGTTGATTCGACCTGACAAAGGGAAGGCTGTTGAACTGAAAGCGTTGCCGTTGGTGCGAGAGTTCCGCATCAAAACGAAAGCTCGCCGGTTCCGCTCACCGCGCAAACTGAGAATGGAAATCGGCGGAGGCAGATATCTGGCATCCTGGCAGCCCGCCGACTTCGACGAGGTTGGTGATCCGCCGTCCGTCGTCGCTTACCACTTCGCCGCACAAGTCCAGCAGCCAGGTATCCCAGTTGGAATCGTCACACTCGGTGCAGAGAACCCGCCGATCACGTGGGTTTCCCCCCAAGCCATGCAGACAGCCGCCGGTTTCGAACAGGAGCGAGACAATCTGAACCTCGGCTATCCCAACACCGACGTCAGCAAGCGGGCCGTCATCGAGTACATCGAGACGGTCAAACGCTACAACCGCAAGGTGGCGACTTTTCTGGAAGCAGGCGACGACGTTCCGCCACAACTCGCCGACGCCGTGTCGGCCTTTCCAGAGCCTTATTACAACCAATGGGCCAGCCGCACCGAGACGGCCATACACACCTGGAACTTCTGCATCAGTCCGCTGACACCGTTCGCGGTCCGTGGAGTGACCTGGATTCCCGGCAAAGACAACATCAGCGACGACGTGTCGAAGTACTCGCCGTCACTTGAGGTCTATGCGAGCAGTCTTGCGGAAACTTATGGCCAGGAGAGGGTCACGTTCATTTTCGCCCAGCCGACTGCTTCGCTGGTGGAAGGTATTGCCATGCCGAAGCCCAAGGATGCGTCAAGTATCGAATTCAACAAGTGGCCGAAGAGCCTTAAGGGAATTGCCACGCAGCTCGGAACACTCGCAGTGGGTCAACACGAGTGACCCTCGAGGTGAAGCCGTTCAACGAACGAAGTGGTTTGGCCGCTTTCACAGACCGTCCTTTGCTGGATACCCATGAAAACCACCCAACTTCTCACGATAGCCATCTGTTTCGTCTGCGGGTTGAGCACAGCCAATGCGCAGTCGTTTTATAAGAATCCTCGCGGACTGTTCTCCACCCGTCCGAGCGAGACGAAATCGCTCACCAACATTAAGCGATTCGGTCCGGTCGGGATGGGCATCGATCTGATTCAGCCCGCGTTCACGATGCGGATAAGCAACATCGAGGAAGGATCGCCCGCCGCAGCGACTGACAGACTTCAGAAAGACCAGATCATTGAATCGATTAATGGTCAGAAGCTGAAAGACATCGATCCGCGGATGCAGCTCGCTCAGATTCTGGGAGTCGCTGAGGCGACCGACGGTGTTGTCCGATTCACTATCAGGGGCCAGGCCGACAACGTCGTCGTGAAGCTTCCCGTTCTCGGTACTTACAGCGAAACCTGGCCACTCGATTGTCCGAAGTCGGAGAGAATCGTGTGTGGTTTTGCCGACTACCTCGCCAGAGCCGATTCACATAAGGGGTTTGCCGGCATTGGAATGTTGTTCTTGCTCTCGACGGGCGAGGATCGCGATCTCGAGCCAGTGCGCAAATGGGCGAGGAGCGTCGCCAATCGTCCGCATACCTACGCGTGGCACCTCGGTTATGGCGGCATTCCGCTGTGTGAATACTACCTTCGCACTGGCGACAAAGAGGTACTCCCTGGCATTCAGAAGTGGGTCGACAACGCAGTAAAAGGGCAGTACCTGGACGGCTGGGCCGGGCGCGGTGGTGTGCCGAGCGTCACGTATGGCAACGGGCACCTCAACGCAGGCGGCACTGCTGTGGTCACCTTCCTGCTCCTCGCGAAAGAATGCGGCGCCGATGTTCCCGATCACGCTTTGCTGGGCGCGCTGGTTCACTTCTATCGTTACGCGGGACGTGGTGGCAATCCTTATGGCGACAATCGCCCGGAGGTCGGCTTTGTCGACAACGGCAAGACGGGGAATCTTGCTTTCGCCATGGCAGCTGCGGCTTCGCTGACGCCCGAGGGCGAGCAATCTGTTTATGCCGCAGCGCGCGACGTCTGCGCGATGCCGAGTTTCTATACCACCAGTTTCATGCTCCACGGCCACACTGGAGGAGGGATCGGCGAGATCTGGCGCAGCGCTGCGATGGGGCTGCTCCACGAAAAGAAGCCAAAGCAATACCGCGAGTTCATGGATAATCGCCAGTGGCACTACGAGCTTTCCCGCCGCTTCGATGGCTCATTCGCCATCCTCGGCGGAGCGGGCTATGACAACGTTGAGTG
This sequence comes from Planctomycetota bacterium, assembly GCA_963579025.1. Classification (GTDB taxonomy): domain Bacteria; phylum Planctomycetota; class Planctomycetia; order Planctomycetales; family Planctomycetaceae; genus CAUZFZ01. The sequence goes on from CAUZFZ010000043.1 coordinate 15,792, forward strand.
GGGTGGCGGCTATGGCCTCGCTTACACCATGCCACGCAAGACTCTGCGTATCACCGGCGCACCACCCAGCAGGTATTCGAATAAGTACCAGCTTCCGAAGCTGCCATGGGGAACCGAAGCGGATAACACCTTCGTTTCGCTGGAAGCCGTGCCCGATTCCGATGGCAGGCAGCAGGACCTCTCCGGCGAAACTCTGGCCAGGGACTCCAGCATGCCCGTTCTGGTCCGGCTCCACATTTCGGGCGATGTGAGCGACGACCTGCTGCGACAGTACATCCATCACCAGGATCACAACATCCGCTTCATCGCGGCCAACAAAGTTGTCGGCATCAACAGCGGGTACATTGGCTGGCGGACGCCCGGTGGGAACGTCCGGACATCGCTGATGAAGGAGTTTCTTCAGGCGAACGACCCGCGTGTTCGGCGTGCCATGTTCTCGGCCGTTTACGAAATCCTGAGACGGGAAAAGCGAAGCTCGGTGCTCACCCGTGACGTCTTCGAGCTGGCGGTTCAGTCGGTGAAAGCTCCAGAGGAATCGTGGTGGGTCAAGGACGCTGCGCTGCATGTCATCGGTACCGCTCCAGCGGATTGGGTTGTGCCGCAGGTTGATCTGCTGCTGCCGTTCCTCAACCATGAGGACTGGTGGCTGCAGAATGCCACACTGACCGCGCTGACGCCGGTCGTGGCGGATGAACGCTGTTACCGGAAGGTGCTGCCGGCGATCGGCGAACTGGTCAGGACAAACCAGCGATCGGCCCTCACTCTGGGCTTGCTGGGAAGCATTCGAGCCAGGCTCAAGGAGGGTGGTCCCGCAGTGCACCAGTTGGCTACGGAGACTCTGAAGGAGACCTACACCGGCTATGCCGGCGTGAAAACTGCTCCGGGCGGCCAGGATATCTCCTCAACGTACGATTCGCATCTGGAATTCATTGCCGCGTCACTGGCCGACGTGCCGGGCGGATTGGACGTGCTCTACGAGATCGCCCGTGAGCGATTTCCTCAGCAGATCCTGCCGTACAAGCAATTCTTCCTGAATGCGGACCCGAACCAGTTTGGCCCGATACTCAAGCAGGCAATCGTTCCGATCATCACGGAAGAACTGATCCCCGAGTACGTCGGCAGGAACCGAGACGCATTGCGGAAACTGGCAACAGTCCAAGCGCAGTCGGCGTACGCCGGCGGTCATCGTGATCACATCTCGCAGCTCACCGCGCTCTACGAAAGGGCAGGCCAGGACGAGTTCGGCTGGCGCATGTTCGCCGACCTGCGGCAGGCTGAGTGGTCGTATCATTCGTTTGACCCGATCGCCGCCGAGCAGGTGCCTTTTGACCAACTCATCACGCGCTACCGCGAGGTGACTCTGCCCGGAGGCATGGAGACATGGTTCGCTCCTGCATTCGATCCCGCCAGTGCTGGCTGGAAGACAGGAAAGAGTCCCTTTGCCCACTATAAGGGTCAGCTTCCGCAGCACCCCATTCACAAGTGTTCGGGCAACTGTACGGGGCCGGGCTGCTACGGCGGCACGAAAGCCAACACGTTGTGGGAAAAGGAAGTCCTGCTGATACGCGGCACGTTTAACATCCCAACGCTGAAAACCGGTCACCGCTACCGGATTCGCGTGCACGATGGCAACCACGTCGGCTCCGGCGGCGGCCACATTGTCTACATCAACGGACGACCCCTGGCCGAAACCACAACCTGCACCGGTCGCGGCGGCGGCGGTCAGCCGAAGGGCGCGTTCATCACCAGAGACTTCCTCGAAGACTTTCAGGGCGGCGAAGTGACCATCGCCGTGAAAACATTCCTTCGGTTCAACGACAAGTACAAAGTCAAACCGACCGAACGGATTCCTCAAGGCAAGATCAGCCTGCACGTCGAGGAGATGAAGCTGCCGCCGATGGGTGACGACCTCGTGTTCAAGTCAGCGGCCATAGTGCCGATGCTGTCATCCGAGTGGCAGGCATTGCAGGATCCGGAAAACCGGGAATTGGAGCCGGAAGCTGGCAAGTTCCGCTGGGACGGCAAGTTCGCCGGCAATGCAAACATCCCAGGCAATTGGAGGGTTATCGCCGAGGTCACGGAGATCGCAGATTTCGATCCGTTGAAAATCACAAGACCCCGCCGACCGCTCTTTTCGGCGCTGACATTCGAAGAGAACGGCAAGACCGGCGATGCGACGTGGATCTGGTCCGGAGACCGGCTGATGGACCTGACGCGCTACCAGTCGCTGCGAATGCAGCTGAAGATGGTAAGCGGCGTCGAGTATCTGTTCGTTGAAGCCGGCGGATTCAGCAACAAACACAAGCCCGGCTGGCAGTCGCCATGGCTAGTGATGAAGAAGTAGAGACACGCTCGGAGATGTTGCCATACTTGCTGCAGCGAAAATCGCCAGGACTGTCGACCCATCACGCAAACGATCGAAACTCCTGGCGAGGTTCGCCGCACAGATTCCACCTGGAGTTAATAATGAATCCAATAACCCGATTAATCGTATTCACGCTGCTGTTTCCAGCCCTTCCCGCTTTCGCGGCCGACGTCCCGGCCGAACTCCCTGATCCAGACGGCAAGTCGGGCGTCGCGACAAAACCGGTCAAGGTCTACATCCTAGCCGGCCAATCCAACATGGTCGGTATGGGAAACCTCAGCGGGGCGAAGAACGTTTACGCAGGCATCTATCTCAGCTCGAATCCCGCCATCCCTGATGAGCCGCTTTCAATCTACCGCGTCGGCCATTACAGAACTTCGCCGCTCAAGGTCTACCTTCCGGACGGCACACCGACCAACAGACGTGTCACCAAAGGGCAATTCGAGGTACCGCACCACGGTGTCTATCGACTGCATTGCGGATTCCGCGAGAAATCTTTCGGGGTCATGCACGTCGACGGCAAAGAAGTCTACCGGCGCGCGCCTGGCGGCGATCCGGTCAAGCAGGATGTCACTCTCAAACCAGGCGTTCGCTATTCGTTCGAAATATTCGGCGTCGAGGACATTCCGCCGCGGTTCTGGATGGAGCAGACTAACCTGCCTGGCAATGGCGATCTCGACGCGGTTGCCAAACGAGAAGGAAAATTCCCGTGGCTTGTGGATGCTGATGGCAACTGGACCGTTCGCAATGACGTTTACTTCCAGGAAGCCCGGCTTGCGAAGGGCGGCAACGGCTCGCCACTGAGTGCCACCTCAAATGGCAAGTCCATCGGACCGGAACTCGGATTCGGCCACGTGCTGGGTACATACCACGATGAGCAGGTTCTGCTGATCAAGACGGCTCAGGGAAATCGCTCGCTCGGATTTGATTTTCGTCCACCTTCGAGTGGTCGAACTGACCCGGACAACGAGTTCGAATCGATCGAATACAAACTGATGGTCGAGGGTGTGCGCAAGACACTCGACAACATCGATAAAGTCGTTCCGGGCTACAAAGGTCAAGGCTACGAGATCGCCGGCTTCACCTGGTTTCAGGGTCACAAAGACAGCGGCACCGAGCAGTCCATCTCGGAGTACGAGAATCATCTCGTCAATCTGATCAACGATGTTCGCAAGGAATTCGAAAACCCGAAGCTGCCCGTCGTGGTCGCCACCGTCGGTTTCGGCGGACACAACATGCAGGACAAGTTCCTGAGAATCCTGAATGCGCAAATGGCAGTCAGCAATGCGAAGCAGCATCCCGAGTATGCCGGAACAGTGGCGTCGGTCGACACGCGCGATTTCTGGCGAGAGGTGGACGAATCGCCGGCCAACCAGGACTACCATTACCACCGCAACGCCGAGACCTACATGCTGATCGGCGATGCCCTCGGTCGAGCGATGGTCGGACTGCTGGGTGGCAAAGCAGAACCCCTCCCGCAGGCTCCTCGGCCAAAGCGTGCCGACCAGCAGCAGACTAAGACACAGACAGCAGAGGCCCAGGTCGACGCAAGGGAGGCGCTGATTCCGATTGTCCTTGATGGCATTGCGGCGTCTTACATCCAGAATCCGCGGTACAGCGAGGCGCTGCGACAAGAGGCCGCCGGCGAGCGACCACAGCGAGCGAATCAGTTTCTGCGTGGAGCGATGTATGGACTCGTCAATTGTTACCGCGCCGTCTGGTACGACGAGTATGACTGGCGTCAATTCGGACCGAATCTCGAACTTGTCAAGTGGGACTACTTCAGTTTCGATCCGCCAGAGACTCTGCCGTCCGACAAAGGCAACCGCTACCGGAAGGTGACGTACCCGAAAGGAATGGCGAACTGGGCCTCGCCCGACTTTGACGCCGCAAAGGCTGGTTGGAAGAAAGGACCGCAACCATTCGGGCAGATGGATGGCAGGCAGGCAGCGATCAATGAAGCCTGCGTCTCACCATTCTGCGCCTGCGGAGAGATGCCGCGAACTTTGTGGGAGAAGGAAGTTCTGCTGATGCGTGGCACCATCGAGATACCGCCACTCAAAGTTGGCCACCGCTATCGCATCATGCTTGGCGGCGCCGGCCATGTGAATTCTGGCGAAGGCTATGCGATCTATGTCAACGGGAAGCTGTTGGCAGAATCCACTCGCGGCGTTGCAGTACGACAGGGCGGCCAGCCGCGTGGGGCTCACATCTACAAGGACTTCCTCGGTGAGTTCAAAGGCGGCAAGGTCACGATCGCGGCAACCAGTTTCCTGCGCTACAACCACCCGCGCATCAAACCGTATCCCCCACGTGGCCATCTCTGGCTGTGGATCCAGGAACAGAAGTTACCGCCATTGGTTGGGGCGATTGGTGAATAGCGATCGTGTTTGGTTTGTAGTTACAGGACGTGCGATCCTGCCCCATATTGACGTCACCCAGCTGGCACGAGTGCCTGTCGTTCGCCAACCTGGAAAGTGACGAGCAAACGAGTCCCGCAATTCAGTCGCGAAGATGTGAGGAGTTCACCAATCCCTGGCTGACGCTCTGATCATGCCACGGCTCGTAATTCCGGGTCAGTTCGCCGGATGCAGTGGTTGCGTCAATGGCTCCATCGCAGATCGACTTGCAGTCGATGTCCGTTTCTCTCAGTTGCTCAACCAGGGTTGCGAGATGAACCGCAGTTCGACCAACACACGCCGCAGTTCCCCCTGCACGGTCGATTCGTGCATCGTCTGCCGCGTGCCGACGATCACGTCGCCCCGCTGAGTTGTCTTTGGGAACAGCAGAGTCGGGTGTTGATGTGTCTTCCAGTAGTCGCGCAGCACGTCGAGTGTCGTCGCCGGCAACGGCACAAACCGGTCCTTCGCACCCTTGCCGCGGTGAATATGCAGTCGCATCCGCTGCGAGTCGACATCGCCCACCTGCAGCGACAGAGCTTCATTCAGCCACAGACCGCACGAATACACCGTCCAGAAGTACGCCCGGAACCGTTCCTTGCGAATGGTCCCCATGATCCGCCGCACTTCGTCGCGGGTCAGGACACTCGGCAGTCGGGTCTCTTGGGAGATACGGAACTTGTCCAGGACGGTCCATGACCGGGGACACGTCTGCCGATAGAAGAACCGCAGCCCGCCAATGGCGATCTTCAGCGTTCCCGCAGCCGCGCGTTTCTCCGTGCGCAGCCACAGCAGATACTCCCTGACCTGTTGTTCGCTCAGCGAACCGGGGCTCGTCCCGTTGTAGAACCTGCTGAGCTGCCGGACCGCCCGCAGATACGCTTCCTGAGTCCGCTCAGCCAGCCCCGCCACCACAAGATCCCCCAGCATGCTCTCGTGCCATGTGCCTTGATCACTCATTGCGTTGTCCTTCCGGAAAGAGAAAAGAGATTCCGGAAGTACTTTGCTACACACTCGCGCTGATCAACCCGTGATACCACCACACACGCACACTACGATCCTCCCGTCGCGAAGCGGCTTCCTTGAACCATCGCATGCACCGGAGCGGCGGTGGCCAGCGGATTCTGAAATCAAAGCCAACTCCCGCCGCCCGGTGATGCGGGTCGTTATGTGGCACTGCAATGCGTAACTTATGGGCCACGTTACATGACCTTTTCGACACCGACGACGGTTCATTGCCAGATATTTTCATCGAGAACCTAACCGGTGATCAGGTTTCTGAAATCTACAGGTGGGTTCGGTCGAAGTGTGGCGTCTACTCCGATGAGTGGAATCCCACGTTCTGGGATCGCGTCGATGAACAAGACGTACCAGTCACTTCGGTCGATGACCCTGCAAGTTTGGTCGTGAATGGTCGCGCCGAGTCGTTTCGGCATGGCTTAAGCGAAGTATCTTCAGGTGGCGTTGTTGTTCCGTCTCTCACAATTGTCGTCTGGCCCAACTCAATCGAATTTGACTACAGAATGGGACCCGAGTGGGGGCCGACACAACTGGACGCTTTGTTCGACTTTCTTTGGGGCGTCCAACAACTGGCTTCTACTGCTACAATTAGTCATTCGTTTGAGGGATGCTCCGATCGCTCGACATCATTCGCTGACGCATGGAACAGATACAAAGTTGAAAAGAGCGCCACATAAATCGGGTAAGGGCGACCATCTCTGGCCGCCCTCCCCACACCACCTGGCATGCGGGTCCGCACCAGGCGGTTCAACCCGGCTTTGAATTTGCCAAACGGGAGCAAGTAACGCCCAGAGACTCTTCAGGCTCAGCAGTCCCTGCTCCTGCAGCCACTTGTTCGTCATTCCAACACCACTGGCAATGGTCTTTGCCATACGCCAGTAGCCCTTGCGGCTCTTCCCGTGACGGATCGCCTGACGACGCGATACGCCTAACGCATTAACTCCCGGCTCCGCGTGCGCGGGTAGCGCCAGCGTTTCCAGTAGCACATGCGAATTCGACGCCGAATCCACTGATCGAGCTTGTCGAACAGTTTCAGTTGCGCGCCCAGACCAAAGTAACCTGCCCAGCCACGGAAATAACTCCGCAGCTCGCTCAGTCGACGCTCCATCGAGACTCCCCAGCTACGGCCGGTGAGTTCTCTGATGCGACGCTCGAACTTCGACACGTTCTTCGACGACACGTTGATAGTCGCCCTGCGGCCCACGAACACGAAGCCGAGGAACTCGACCCCATCCGCGTCGACCACACGGATCTTCTCCTGATTCACGACAAGGCGAAGATGATCGGTCAGATACACAAATACGCGCTGTTACGGTGGCTGGAGCAACACACGCATGCGGGACTACCTAGCCCGCTGCCGCTAGCTGCTGCCTGAGGGCGACACACACTCCGCGGCCCTGCCTAACTCCGACCTCGACCTCAGTGCGGAGCCGGACACAGACAACACCGGCGTGGGCCTGTGCTGTCCGCACTGTGAAGGACCATTGCGTCTGGTGTCGTCGCAGCATTCCCCCGAGCTGGCGTGACGTCCTGAACGGCCCGCACCGTCCTCCGTGGTACACCCGCGGCAGTCCCCAAAAACGTCCCGCCCGGACGGGCGATGAGTTCCCGACCATGACCATCGACCCGCCCGCAGTTCAAGGTCCACCGCTACTCGCGTCCCGCCCGACCGCTGAGCGATCGACTGCTGCTGCGCCCACGCCGCACCACAACCCCGCAAGACGCCCGGCAACCCCACCCGCGAAAACCGTTCCCGACCCAGCGGGCCGACAAAATCGGCACCACTCCGGCAAGCGTTCCGCGAGCTCAGTGAAATGAACACATGACACGGTCTACCTGAGACAGTAGTCTGCTGAGATGCGGATCAGAAACCTGCATTGAAACCGCAAGGGCCAACCGCCCGCGAAGCGGAAAAGTTCAACGCACGATCTATCCGTCGACATCCATGTCAACGGATAGATCGCAATTCGTAAGGCTGCAGGGGACACATAGTGAGGAAAACACTGCTCACCTCAGACCAGCATGCGGAGATCGTTGCGAAATTTGCTCGCGACAGGTCGAATTATCAGCGGCTGGTCGACGAAGTTATATACTCGCTGTCGTCTCGGCTTTCAGATACGGGAATAGAGCCCGCTGCACTATCGGGGCGTGCCAAGACGGTTGACAGTGTTGCGGAAAAGCTGTCTCGCAAGTCATACACCGACCCGTTCATTGAGATTCCCGACTTCGCTGGCGTCCGCGTTGTATGCCTCTTTGAAGCTGACGTCAGTCATGTCGGGAGAATCGTTGAAAACGTCTTCGACGTGATTGAGCGTGTCGACAAGTTGGAAGGCCTTGGTGCTGATCGGATGGGATACCAAGGGACGCACTTTGTGGTTTCTCTCGGCACGGACTTTGCCGGGCCACGTTATGACCAATTGCAAGAACTGCTCTGCGAGATTCAAGTTCGAACAGTTCTCCAAGACGCATGGGCACTCATCAGCCATAAACTTGTCTACAAGCATGAATCCGCCATTCCGGTCTTGATGCGGCGAAGCCTCAATAACGTCGCCTCTCTTCTCGAAGTTGCCCAAAGCGTATTCGACACAGTCCAAGACCAACGGAAAGAATACGTCGCCGACATTCATGACAAAGAAAGTGTTCCAGAAGAATTCTTGGCACAGTCCATCGACTTCGACACACTTACTGCCTACACGCGGCGACGATACCCTGATCTTCCGATTTCTGAACTCTGGCAAAGCCAGTTGATTCGCGACATAAATCGTACGCGATATCGGACGCTGACCGACATAGAATCAGTAATACGTCGCGCGGAAGACGCAGTGCACGACTACGCTCAAGAGGTTCCAGAGGTTTTCAAGACCGGAACGGACTTCATCACAAAAAGTCTCAGCTTTGTCGATCCTGACTTTCTTGAATGTCACCCTGTGAGCGAGACGACGCGGCAGGCAGCACAAAGATTGAAACACAAAGTGAAGGCAGCCTAACTCCAGTGGATTAGAAACTCGTGAGGCGCAGCCGAGCCGAGTTCTAATCTTTTGTTCGAGAAGCCCGGGCTCTGTGCTCGGGCTTTTTCATGCGAGGTGTGAGGATTGTTGGTGAAATGAGCGCTGCAACGCTGTGTGTCGTGTCGACGTGTTGCGGATGGTATTGGGTGGGCTCGGCGCGGACCGCAGGCGGGCTCGCTGTTGGTGGGTTTCAGAAACGAGTGGGCTGATTTACGGGGCTGGGATTCAGTGGTGTGTCAGCGGCGGCGGGCGGATTCGGTGGAAACTCTGGAAGACCAGTCTGCCTCCGCAGATCGGGCAGCGTGTTCCTTCGTCTTCAGTCGGGCGCAGAGCCGGGACCGGCCAGTCTTCCAGTTCCGGTTCGATGTCCCGCAGCGATTCCAGGATCGCGGCACGCAGACGATCGAGGTCGAGCGTTGGCGCAGCCGACCGTTGTTATGCTGCGGCTGGAAGCTCCAGCCACCACCACGCTGACCGCTCGCCTGCACACGACCTTGCGGCACTTCGACGGCGTCGCAGATGGCTACTTGCTCGTCCGCTGACCGGCTTTGGCAATCTCTTCGAAGTACAGCTTGATTAGTTTTGCGTAGTCGCCGTTGGCTTTGCGCTGGGCGGATTGCAGGATTTCTGTTTTCAACTTGCCGGGTAGTTTGCCCCAGTTTCGCATGGCTTGTGCCTGCAACTGTTGCTGCAGGGGGCTCAGGTCGCCGCCTTCTGAAGAGTTGCCCTCGCCGCCACCGGGACTGGTGGAATTGGCGTTGCCCGGGGTACTGCGATTCGGCTGTTGTCCGTTGCCGGTCATCTCCTGTGCGGCCTGCTGCAGAGCCTGGGCAGCCTGCTGCAATGACTGGGCTGCCTGCGCGAGGGCACTGCTTTGGCTCTGACCATTCGATCCGCCCTCCCCGCCGGTGCTTTCGCCGCCGGCCGGTTGTGAACCGGTCGGAGCGCCGGGCTGCTCTCCACCCGGCTGACTGCCTGAGGATTCGCTTCCAGACGGCGGACTCTGACTTCCGTCGCTGGGAGATTGCGGTCCTGCGGGAGGCTGATTTGAACCACCGCCACTGGGGGTTCCACCGCTCGACTGCGTGCCATTCCCGGCGAGACTGCCCTGCGATGGAGTACCGGATGACGACGTGCCACCGGGTTCCTGCGCGAGCGGCTGACCGCTGTCGACTGGAGCACCGGACTCGCCATTCTGCGATGGGGCGACCTGGCCGAACTGCTGTTGAGCCGCCTGCAACTGACGCATCGCTTCAGCGACCTGTGACGCCAGTTCTCCCGGCACGGGAGATGGCTGATCCGATTGGCCGGCCGGACCTGCCTGGCCCGCCTGTTGTGCGGCCTGCTGAAAGGCCTCGGCCGCCTGCTGAGCTGCCTGAGCGGCGTCTCCCTGATTGCCAGCGCCGGCCTGCATACTTTGAGCCGACTGCTGTGCGGCCGCCTGTCCCTGTTGCGCCGCCTGCTGCGCTGCTGCGGCGTTTTCTCCCTGCGACTGCAGACCCAGCGGCTCCTGTCCGAGGACCTGTCCCAGTTCTTCAAATGCCTCAGCCAGTTGAGCGGCCTCGTCCGCGAATTGCTGCTGCCGCTGTTGCCGGGCGGCCGCAAGTTGTTCGGCGTCGTTGGCGACGGCTTCAAATCCCTCGGCCAGTTGCTGCTGTTGAGCGGCCAGCTCCTGGGCTTGCCGGGCCATCCCGGGGGCCTCTTCGGCTAACGCTCCAGCCGCCGCTTCCGCTGCCTGAGCCGCCTGGCCAGCCTGCTGAGCTGCCTGTTCCGCTTGAGCACCCTGGGCACTCGCGGCAGCCTGCTGGCCACCCTGCGCAGCTTCGGCTGCTGCCTGCGCCGCAGGCGAGTCAGCGCCGAGCTGTTCGGCCGCGTCGAGCGCCATCTGTGCGGTTTCCGCCGCGAGTTCCTGCTGCTGAGCGAGTAGTTGTTCGAGCCCCGGCTGTTGACCGGGTTGTTCTCCCGGCTGCTGGCCTGCGGGTTGTCCGCCCGGTTGCTGTTCTCCGGGTTGCTCGCCGGCGGGTTGCTGACCACCCGGCTGCTCACCCTCAGGACTGCCGCCGGGTGGACTTCCCGGTTGGCCTGATTCCCCGGGCTGTGCTCCGACTTCCCCACCTGCGGGTTGAGGTCCCGCTTCACCGCCGACCGGCGGTGAGCCGGCTTCGGCACCTGCCGGTGGAGAACCTGGTTCGGCCCCAGGCTGGCCGGCCGGTTGCTCTTGCCCGGCTGGTCCGGACGGCTCATCTCCGCCGGGCTCATTGGCCGGTTGTCCCTGTTCAGCCGGAGCAGTTCCGGCATCTCCAGGAGCCTGCGACAGTCCGATTAAGGCTTGTTCGAGCTGTTGTTGGAATTCGGCCAGCTCGGCGGCTTCGGCGGCCAGTTGGGCGGATTCCTGATTCGGCTGTCCCGTTGGCTGTTCACCAGGTTGTCCCGGCTCCGCTCCCGGTTGTTGTCCTGCCGGTTCGGCTCCAGGTTGTCCGGGTTCTCCACCGCCGGGGGGCGTGCCTGGTTCCGCGCCAGCGGGGGCCGCAGGTTCGGGAGCGGTGGGTGTGCCAGGTCCGGCTCCGGCTGGCTCACCACCGAGCTGCTGGCCAGGTTCGGCCTGAGCAATCTGTTCGCCGGGCGGCTGACCAGGCTGCTGAGTCTCGGCCAGGGCTTCGGCTTCGCGGGCCAGATTCTGCAACGCCTGCTCGGCTTCACGCTGTGCTGCCAGAGCCTCACCAAGATCACCGTTTTCCAACGCCTCTTCCGCCTGGGCCAGTTGCTGCAGCGCTTCGGCTCGCTGCAAAGCTCCAATGTCCAGGGGGAGTTCCGCGGCCTGTTCGTTCAATTCGGCCTGTTGCTCGGCCAGTTCCTGCGCCGCTTCCTGAGCACCGATCGGCGCGTCTGGCTGTGCTCCGTCCGGAGCCGGTTGATCCGCTGGCTGCGCCTGACCGGGCGGCGCGGCGTCCTGGTTCTGCGGGTTGAATTCCTCGTCGAGCTGAGCAACTTCGTCACCCAGGTTTTCTTGCTGTCGGGCAAGATCACGGGCCATCTCGGCGACCTGCTGTGGTTCCGGCTCGGGTTCACCGAGCAGCTCGGCCAGTTGCTGCGCCAGATCACCATTCTCAGGATCGGCCTCCTCGTTGGCTGCGACGGCGGCTTGCTGGGGAGGCTCGATCTTAAGGTCGCGTTCCAGATTTTGCAGCGCCTCGGCAGCATCCTGCTGCGCCTGTGCATTCTGCGCAAGCATGTCGCGCAACTGATCACCAAGGTCGACATCGCCAGCCTCGGCCTGCGCCAGTTTCTCGCCGAGGTCTTCCTGCTTCTGCTGCGCGGCCTTGAGCTGCTGCAACGTTTCGAGCTTCTCTTCCTGGGCCGCGTCACCGGGACGCAACCGTTCGAGCTGATCAACCGCGTCGGCCAGTTGTTCGGCCGCGGCCTGATTCGGAGCAGCCGCGGCTTCACCCGCCTCGGCCTGTTCGGTCGCCTGCTCGGCCGCCTGTTGCTGCTGCTGCGCAAGCTGTTCCAGCAACTCGCCTGGATCATCTGGTTGCGGCGTTCCACCGGGACGCAGTGCGTCAGCAAAGTCACTCAGTGCCACGTCGGCTGCTTTCAGCGCCGCGTTGGCCTCGTCCGGGTTTGTATCTTCGTTGAGTAATCCGGAAGCATCGAGCAGTGCGACTAATGCAGCTTCCTGGGGTCGTTCAGCAGCCGGAGCGGCGATCTCGCCAACGCGGCCGGCAAAATCCTGCTCGCGGTCAGCGAGTGCAGCGAGTCCGCCGGCATCGGGCGCATTCAGAATTCCAGTCGCTTCGCGCGCCAGTTGCTGATGCTCGCGACGCAGTTGCTCGACCTGCTCCAGCGGAGTCAGCTCACCTTCGAGTCGGTCATCCAGGTTCCGCAGTGCCTGATCGAGTTCCCGCTGCGAGAGCGGCACGTCGGCAAGGCGTTCATTCGCAAGGTCCTCGATCGCCTGAACAGCGGCGTCGACCGCCTGTCGCTGTTCGGCCGCTGCGGCGGGAACGTCCAGGTTCGCGAGCTGCTCGGCCAGTTTCTGCTGTTCGTCGGCGAGCTGCTGCAGTGCCTCGACGGCCTCTGGGTCCTTGTCGTTGAGCAGATCGGCGACTTCCGGCTTTGCCTGCGTGAGGGCCTCGTTCTGCAGCTCGTCCTGCTGTTCGCGAAGCTGTTCGAGTGCCGCGATCGCTTCCTCACGGAGCGTTTCCGGCGATTGAGTCGACTCGGCCAACTGGTCGAGTGCTTCCGCCGCGGCCTGAGCATTTTTCGCCGCCTGCTGGAGAGCGTCCGCCTTGCGGGCTGACTGCTGTGCATTGGCCTGTTGGGCCCCTTCTGTCTGCTGATCCGCTTTGGCCGCGCGAATCAGATTCTGCAAAGACTCGGCGGCCTGGTTGACCGCTTGCTGCTGCTGATCGCGTGTGGCGCGCTGCGGTTCCAGTTGTGCCGTGGCCATCTGCAAAGCCGCTTCTCGCGCGGCCAGTTTGCGGATGTCGGCGGCTTCTTCATCCGCTGCCGGTTCACTGTTCTGTGCCGCAGCGGCTGCCGCTTCGATTTCTTCGGTGAGTTCCCGCTGCATGCGGGCGAGTTCCCGCGCAGCCTCACGCGGGTCTTCGGGTAACTCGTCGTTGTTTGCCAGCTCGCGGAATAACTCCTGCAGGTCTTCTTTCGCCTGTTGCTGTAGTTCCTGTGCTTCTTCCAGATTGCCTTTCCGCAATTCATCGACGATCTGTCGGGCAAGTTCAGGGTCAATCGGCTCGACCGGCTGGCGGACCTGATTCGCGTTCGCGCGGGCAGCAAGCTGCTCAACCCGCTCGGCGATTTGCTCCTGCTGCTCGGCGATGGGAGCCACGTCCTGGGCGATCCGGTCGGCATCTTTCTGCAGTGCGTCAGCCAGCAAGTCCTGCGGCTCGGCCAGTTCCCGAGCCTGCTCTGCCAATGCGGCCAGTTTGTCGAGCTGATCATCCCGCGCGGCCTGCAGGATTTCCGGTCGCTGCTCCATCAGATCCTGAAGCGTCTGCAGCAACTCGTTGTGTTCCTCGGCGAGGACCTGCCCATCTTCGAACAGCTCCTGCTGTTCGGCCTGCAGGTCCTGCGGGATCTGGCCTTCAGGGAGGTTGCCGTCAGCCTGCTGTTCGAGTTGCTGTTCACGCTCACGCAGAGCAACCGCGTCTTCCGCCAGTTGTGCCGACCGCTGCGCGATTCGGCTGAGTTCCGTCAGGTCCTTCTCCAGTTCGGCCAGCTCTTCGAACTTACCTTCGAGCTGACCCAGAGCAAGCTCCACGGCATCAACCACATCGGTGTTTTCGTCAAGGGCATCGAGTTGCTGCCGTGCGTTCTGTTCGACCGCATCGGAGAGGCCAACGATCGCGGGTTGCAACTGATCCGTACTTAACTTGCGAGTTTCGTCGGTCAGATTCGCAAACAGCGGATGTTCCGCAAATGCATCGGCCAGTGATCCAATGCGGTCTGCGATTTCAGTCTCCTGTCCGACCAAAGTCTGCACCGCTTTCCTGTCCGGTTCCTGACCAGTGCCAATGTCGCTGACCGTGTTGGCCTGGAGTTGTTCGCTGTCCTCTTCAGACTCGCGCAGCTCGTTGCGAATGGCCTGCAGTTCTTTTCGTAATTCGTTCTGCCGGGCCAGTACGCCGTTGGCTCCCTGTGCGGAGGCGTTCTCGCTGATGCTTAGCAGTCGCGGTTCGCTCCAGATCTCGTTCGGTTCGGGTTTCGGTCGACTGTCAGCCGCCCGCACCTGAAGCTGCAAAACATCGCCCACTCGAAGTGCCAGATCGGCGAGGTCGATACGGAACGGATGCTCGATCGCCTGCCGCCCTAACTGCTTCGGATCGAGTGTGAACTTTCGATCCAGTCCCTGCCGCGACGAAACGTGCAATTCGAGTGCTTCCAGTCCGATGTCATCCACAGCGGCGACGTTGACCACGTAGACGTCGTCGGGACGAGCCTGTTCTCGGGATTCGCCGGACACATCCAGCAGCGGCGGCTGATCGCGCGTAACCACGAACTGCCGATGTGGCTCGTCCGTGTTTGACAGGCCGAACTCGTCGGTCAGCCGGAACGCAAAAACGCCCTGGACCTGTGCCGGCATTTCCAGAGAGGCGGACAGGCCATCCTCGGCCAGTTGCAGCTCGGTTGATTCGACTTCCTCCAGACGAACCAGTTCGTTGGTGTAGGGACCAGTCTGTCTTTCAACATCGTTCGGCTTGTCAGGCTGTTTACCGGCATCGATTGCGAACTTGCTGTCTGGCAGGACACTCGGAGCTGTCCAGTCGATGTGTGCCGCATGCACCGGCTTGTTGAACGTCAGCTCAAACTGCAGCCGGCTGCGTTCGAACACGGTGATTTCTCCGGTTGCTCCATCGATCGCCTGCACGGGGCGTCCGAGGTATCCGGGCGGAGCGACTTCCAGTTTTGCTGCAACAACTTCCGGCGGATCGACAACGTTGATGTGAATCCGTTCGGAACGGCTACCGTCGGCCGTGATGAAAAACTCAAACGGATCCTGCACCGACGGCATCATCGCGGTGAAGGCGCCGGTTTCGGGATCGAACTGCAGATCGCGCGTGTCTGTGTCCCCAGCCTCAGTGAGCCAGTGCAGCTCGACCGGTTCGGGAATCGGGTCTTCTGAAGCGCTGCGCCAACGGACGTCCGCCGTGATGGTGACGTTTGACCCACGGGCGACCACTCGTTCGCCATCCGGAATCGCAAACAGAATGCGGCTGACGCTGGCATAGTTGCCCAGCGGAGAAAACAGCCGCGCCAGCAACAGTTTTGACGGTGACGAAAAGACCATCAGCGTGATCAGGAAAAAGCAGACGACGCCCAGACCAATGCTCAGACGGCGGACGGCTGGAGCGGTCGACACAGCCTCGTCAAAGCGGCAGCCGTGCAGTTCCTGAACCGTCTGCTCTTCCAGCAGCTCGCGCATCAGCCGCGAACCCTTCTCGCCTTCGGCAATGTTGGGGTCAGAGAATTCGACCAGGGAGCTGACTCGCTCGCGCAGCTCGGGGAAGCGCTGTTCGGCCAGCGAAGCGAGTTCGGAATCCGGCAACTTGCGGAACACAGGCCGACCAATCAGCCAGCCGGCCAATGCGGCTTCGCCGACCAGAAGCACAGCCAGAGCGATCACACGCGCGGACGGTTTCAGGTCGAACAGGAGATCGGCGGCCAGTACGGCACCAAACAACGCCGTGCCAATCAGCAAAAAGACCCCGACTCCGCGAATCAGAGCCACGTGACGAACCCGCCGTCGCAGTGTCTCCAGGGGAGCGGACACGGCTGCGGGAAGTACATACTGAAACGCCATTTCCATGCTCCTGTACCGAATCACGCTCGCAACAGGCCGGTCATTCGGTCCGTCGGGCTCAGGCTGTGTGCGAAACCGAAGTCAGTGTCCAGTCAGATGTTCCGGGAATCAAGGGCGTGTGGGAGTCCAGGGTTCCTGTAGAAGGGCGCGCAGCTCCTCTGAGGGTGGTACTCCAGCGACTACAAACGTGCAGCATAACGGCTTTTCGATGGGTCGAATTCGACGGCTAAATCAAGTGGAGACTCCCCCGTATCCCATTGACGGGGAGGCAATCACGCGGCCATCCTGCAATTCAAGAAGAAGTCAGGCTGCGAAATTCGTCGGGAGCGGTTCACTCATGTGCTACAGTTCCCCCGGCTGAATCTTTCACTCGCTGCCATCGGACGCCCTCAATGCCGCGTTATTTCATGCTGATTGTGGCCTCGGCTGTTGCGATTGCCATCGGTTGCGGTTCGGATGACGGGCTCGCGCGTGTGGCGGTCAGCGGGACCGTGAAAATGGCTGGCGAGAATCTGGCCGGCGGGTCAATCAGCATCGTCCCAGACGCAGGACACACCGGCCCGGCGGCGAATGGGTCGATCGACGCTGGACGGTTTTCTTTCTCAAGCGCCGACGGACCAGTCGCCGGTCCGCATCGATTCATCGTCACGATCATGCCCACAAAGCATGAACTGATCGAAATGCGTGCCAGCGGAAAAGACATACAGACGTCGTGGGAGTTCCCGATGACGATCCCCGAGGAGTCATCTTTCGAGCACGATTTTACCCTGAGCGAGCCCACCGTGACGGACGTCCCGTCCGATGATGCTCCCGCTGGAGACGAGCCATGAGACGTTTACGAGCCCGGCACGCGTTCACTCTGATTGAACTGCTGGTGGTTATTGCAATCATCGCAATCCTGATTGCATTGCTGTTGCCGGCCGTGCAGCAGGCGCGCGAAGCGGCCCGGCGGACTCAGTGCCGCAACCACTTGAAGCAGATGGGGCTGGCACTGCACAACTATCAGGAAACACACAAGGTGTACCCGATGGGTAGTGCCCGGGACGGTGGCGTCGCATGGGGATACTCGATGCATCTGATGCCATTCCTGGACAACTCCACCGCATACTACACGGTTGATTTCGACAATCCCGATTGCTGCCTGGAGATTCTAGCCCTGCAGAACGCGAACCCGCCTCAGCCCGATCCCGCCTCATTCATTTTCGAATACCTTGTCTGTCCGACCGATCCGAACGGGAAAATCGCACTTACGGCTGGGTCACCGGGCGCTTATCCGTGCGGCAATCTCTACCCGAGCAGCTATCTGGGTGTCTCGGGGGATCAACCGGCCCGGGTATCATCGGCCTGCGGCAGTCAAAGGAACGGCAACGGCATGCTGTTTACGCGCAGCAGTACGAGGCCGGCAAGCTGCTCAGATGGCCTGTCGAACACGCTGTTTGTGGGCGAGCGAGGGATCCCACAGGATCGAGTCTGGGGCTGGCCACTGTGCGGCGGGCAGGAGTGCGAACACTACCTCAGCACGGACCTTGGATTTTCGAAAGGCCAGAATGCTTCCTGGTCGACCGCCGCTATCGCCGAGCGATTCTGGAGCTGGCACACCGGCGGCGCCCAGTTCGCGCTGGGCGACGGGTCGGTCCGCTTCCTGAGCTACAGCATGGACACGAGACTGTATAAGGCCGCCTCGACGCGCAACGGTGCCGAGTCTCTGGGCCAGTTCTGAACAAGGGCTGCCGATTTGCCGTTGCAGCGCTGAGTCGCCCGCCCAGCCGCTGGCTGTCTCGTTCGTCGCGACGCCCAACTCGGCATTGATGCTTCTCAGCCGGGGTCGTGTCTGGTAAAAGCCAGTCCCACCTGATTCACCCCGCGACGCCCTCTTTCAGTGGCCAATGGCCGCGTTTCTCACATCGATTCCAGCGCTGAGGTTCTGCCATCATGAGTCGCCCTGCCCGACTCGCTCTGGTTGACGGCACAGTCTTTCACGGACAGTCGTTCGGTGCCACGGGCGAGGTTTCCGGAGAGGTCGTGTTCAACACGAGCATGACCGGTTACCAGGAAATTCTCACTGACCCCTCGTACTGCGGCCAGATCGTCACAATGACGTATCCGCTGATCGGGAATTACGGAATCAACCCCGAGGACGTCGAAAGCGATGACCTGTCGCTGCGGGGATTCATCGTTCGCGAGGTCTGTCGACACGAAAGCAATTTCCGCTCGAATCAGTCGCTAGGCGACTATCTGGCAGCGAACAACATTATTGGTCTCGAAGGCATCGATACCCGATCGCTCGTCCGTCGCATTCGCATTCACGGTGCCATGACCGGAGTGATCTCGACCGAAGGAGGAGACGACGCGTCTCTGGTTGAGAAAGCCCGACAGAGTCCTGAGCTGGCTGGACTTGATCTGGCCCGCGAAGTGATCCCGCGAGGTTCCTCGGCGTGGAGCGAAGGACTGAACGCGATCGTCCGAGATCCGGTGACGCACGGTTACGGCGGGTTGCACGACCTCGAAACTGCAGACGGGCCGCTTGTTGTCGCCATCGACTACGGCATGAAACTGAATATCCCGCGGCACTTGAAGCAGCTTGGTTGTCGAGTTCAGATCGTTCCGGGAACCTGGTCCGCTGATCAGATTCTTGACCTGCAACCGGCGGGTGTGTTTCTGTCGAATGGTCCGGGCGACCCGCGGCCGCTCGATTATGCCATCACCACGATTCAGGGGCTGCTGGGAAAGGTGCCGGTCTTCGGTATCTGCCTGGGTAACCAGTTGCTTGGCCTGGCCTGCGGTGCGGAGATCTTCAAACTGCGGTTCGGTCATCGCGGCGCCAATCAACCAGTCCTCAATAAAGAGACTGGCCGCGTAGAAATTACATCCCAGAATCACGGCTTTGCTCTGTCAGCCGATTCCATGCCGTCCAATGTCGAAGTGACGCATCTGAATCTGAATGATCAGACGGTTGAGGGAATTCGGCATCGCGACTTTCCGGCGTTTGCGGTGCAGTACCATCCGGAAGCATCGGCGGGGCCTCACGACAGCCATTACCTGTTCGGCCAGTTTCGCGAGATGCTGCAGCAGGCCTGACGAGGCCGGACCGAACCTGGCTGTGAGAGTTGCTCCACTCTGTCCGGTTGCAGGAGATCATCATGAGACGACGCACGCTCGGCCTGACTGTCCTCCTGCTTGTGACGGCTCTCGGCATTAACGCTGCCCTGAAAGACGGCGATCCCGGCAAAGTCGAGATTGTCACTCTGGACGCTTCGAACTGGGACGAATTCGCGCCGCGGGGCAAAGAAGTCGACGCGATCTACGGCGACATCGTCCTGCGCAACAAGCACCTCGTCGCCGTCATCGCTCAACCGATTGCGTCGCGGCATGCCAACATGACGGTCCGCGATGTCGGTGGCTGTCTGATCGATCTGACGACGCGTGATCACCAGTCGGACCAGCTCAGCGCGTTCTATCCGGGAGCCCGCAAGTACCCCTATCGCGTCAGTTTCATCGGTGACGAAGCGAACCCGGAAAAGCAGCAATACGTCCTGGTCGGCGCGGAAGGCACCGCCGATCGTCCGGCAGTCTCAGTCGGCTACACGCTGCTTCCAGACATCCGGTTCCTGGTCGTCACGACTAACTTCCGAAATGACTCAGACAAGCCGATGACTGTCCAGCTGGAGGACGAAGTCCGAATCGACACGCGCAAGGAGGACATCGTCAAGGCTCCCAACGGTGAGTCGGAGCTGTTCTGGGTTCACGACCGCTTCTGGGGTCAGGCCTATGGAATCTCGACGCTCGGCGGCGGCACGGTGATTTCGAACAGCAACACGCGCACATCGACGCTGCGTTACGACTCGGAATCCGGCCGGAAGATCACTCTGCAGCCCGGCGAGTCATTCGAACTCGTCCGCACTATTGTGCCCGGTCGCGACTTGCCCGAGGTGCGATCAATCGCTGCCGGCCCCGAGGGACGCAATGCAAAACTGACGATCCGAGTCGTCGATGGCCACAACCGTCCGATTCCCCATGCTCGTGTCACGCTGGAACGTGATGGTCAGGAATTCGGCATGGCCGTCGCCGACGCACAGGGCGTCATGACCCGGCATCTTCCGGACGGTCAATATCAGTACCGCGTCGAGTCGCTCGGCGTGGATATCACCCCGGAGGTTCGCGGCACGGGGCCGATTGGTCTGAAAGGGCCCGGCGCCAGTCTGGAAATTACGGCGACGTGCCGCGAATGGAAACCCGGGACCGTTAACGTCGCTGTCACCGACGGGAACGGAGATGCAATCCCCTGCAAGGTCGACTTCCTGGCAAAGGAAGGCACTCAGCAACCGTGGTTTGGTCCCGAGTCCGCGGACTTCGGCACGATGGGTCTGCGATACGCGAGCCATGGTGAGGTGTCACAGTCGGTGCCGCCCGGCGAATACGAAGTGGTCATCAGCCACGGACCGGAATACGACGCCGTCTTTCGTGACGTCACGGTGCCGCCCGGCAAGACCATCGAAGTGAAGGCCGAGCTGAAGCATGTCGTCGACACGACCGGCTGGATCAGCAGTGATTTTCACAGCCACAGTTCGCCATCGGGCGACAACACAGGTAGCCAGCTCGGTCGCGTGCTGAATCTCGTATGCGATCACATCGAGTTCGCTCCCTGCACCGAACACAACCGGATCGACAGCTATCAGCCGCACATTGACCGATTGGATATCGGACAGTTCATCAGTTCGTGTTCGGGCATGGAGCTGACTGGCAGACCGTTGCTGCTGAATCACCAGAACGCGTTTCCCATGAAGTATCGGCCGCATCTGCAGGACGGCGGTGGGCCGGTCACGGATGTCAGCGTCGAGAAGCAGGTCGAACGACTGGCGCTGTGGGATGATCGCAGTGAGAAACTCGTGCAGATCAATCATCCGGACATGGGCTGGATGTTTCGTGACTCCAACGGGGACGGTACGCCAGACGATGGGCACGCCGGCATTCTGCCGCTGATGGACGTCGTCGAGATCCATCCAGTGCCGGACATCCTGACACTCGACCCGTCGATCACGGCGTCGAAGTACAAGGGCAACAACCGGATATACAACTGGCTGCAGTTCCTGAATCAGGGGTACCTGTTGCGGGGCGTCGTTAACACGGATGCTCATTACAACTATCACGAATCCGGTTGGCTGCGGAACTGGATCAAGTCGCCGACAGACGACCCGGCCGGGATCAAACCGCTGGATGTCGTTCGGGCCTCCGAGGCTGGGGCGGTGGTGATGTCCAACGGGCCGTTTCTCGAAGTCAGCATGACGGAAGCCGGCCAGACGGGTCGCGTGATTGCGGGGCAGGACCTGGAAGCACCGTCAGGAAAAATCGTGATCAGCGCCCGCGTTCAATGTCCCAACTGGATCGATCTGGATCGCGTTTTTGTGCTTGTCAACGGACGGATTCACCCGCAGCACCATTATCGGAAGGCGACGCATCCGAACGTGTTTCGCTCGGGAGTCGTTCGATTTGAGGAGCGACTGGAACTGACACTCAAGGAAGACGCGCATGTGATCGTTGTGGCCGGTGCAGAGAACTCGAAGCTGGGCCGCGTCCACGGACCAGTCTGGGGCGAACACAAACCCGCGGCTCTGCACAATCCCGTATTCGTCGATATTGATGGCGGCGGCTTCAAAGCGAACGGTGACACGCTGGACCATCCTCTGCCTGTACGGTTCGGTTATCCTAAGGCGGCAAAATCCAATTGAGTCTTACTCTTAATCCTACTCCTAATCTTAATCCCCGTTGTACCGCGTGAATCGGTCCCGGGCAGCGATGGGTGAGTAAGATTATGAGTAGGATTAAGATTTTGAGACGGAGATGCAGACGGTCGCTTGAAATGGGCACCTGGGATCAGACGTTGCGATGAAAACACTTGATCGAATCTGTGAAGAACTCGGCGTGAGCGTCGATGAAATAGCGAAACGCACGGGGCTCACACGTAAGCGAGTTGAATCGATTATGGTTGGACGTTGGACGCCGAGTCCTACGGATCGGGAACGCATCGCAACTGCGCTGGGCGTGAAGATCGACGAAGTCATCTGGGGACACACAATGCCGCCGCGCAATCTGCGCTATCATCGCTTCGGACTGAAGGATCAGTTCTGAATGAACTCTGAGGATTCCGAGTCACACTCTGCTCAGGCAACGATTGATGAAGCCCGGTCATCCGACGAGAGCCGGGCTTCTGACATGCGCGGACGGCGGGTCCCGCGAAAGTATCTGTTTTTCCCCGGCTGGATCATGCTGGTCATCGCCGCGGCCGCACAGTTCATGTCGGCTCCCGGTCAGTCGTATTCTGTCGCCGCTTTTAACCGGCCAATGCGCGACGGGCTGAGCATTACCGAAACCGACTTTTCGCTCGCCTACGGTTTCGCCACCGTGCTGAGCGGCCTGAGCATGCCATTCGTCGGGCGTCTGCTGGACCGATTCGGGGCGCGGCTTCTGTTGCCTGTCATCGGCCTCCTGCTGGGCGGCGCCTGCATCGGTATGTCTCAGACGCAGTCTCTGGGTGATTTGTATCTCACGTTCACCATGGTGCGTGGACTGGGACAGGGGGCTCTCACGCTGACAGCCATGTGGCTCGTGGGCGAATGGTTCGAACGACGTCGCGGACTGGCAACCGCGATGTCCGGTCTGGGCGGTACGTTTTCAATCATGACGTTTCCGCTGATTAACCGGTATCTGATCAACACATACGACTGGCAGACGGCATGGGCCGTCCTGGGCATCGCTTGCTGGTTTGTAATTCTGGTGCCGTCACTGCTACTGGTTCGCAATCGTCCCGAGGACCTGGGGCTGCAACCGGATGGCGTCGATGCCGATGCCGAGCCAGACGATGAGCCGGCCAATCCGTTGATCACGCCGCTGGAAGATTCGTGGACGGTCGCCGAAGTCCTTCGCAACGTAACGTTCTGGAAACTGCTGGCCGTCCCGGCAACGAGTGGCATGGTGGGAACAGGGCTGGTGTTTCATCAGGTTTCGTTACTTGGCAGTCGTGGCGTTGCAGAAGGCTGGGCACTGGGTCTGATCGCTGTTCAAGCCGGCGTTGGCACGGGCATGTCGTTCGTCACCGGCTGGCTGACGGACCGAGTCGAGGCCCGCTACCTGATGTCAGCCGCGATGGTCTGCCTGGCGGCTGCGATCGCATTGCTGCTGGTGCTGCCGGATCCGCGTCTGGCTGTTGTCTACGCCGTACTGCTGGGCCTGCACGGCAGCGTGCTGCGCAGCACGGGCATGGTCGTGTGGATCAACTATTACGGGCGAGCCAATCAGGGCGGCATTCGCGGCGTGGCCTTCTGTGTGATGATCCTCGCGTCAGCGCTGGGGCCGCTACCTCTCGCGGTATCGTTCGACCAGACCGGTTCGTGGACTCCGGCGCTGCTGGGGTTTCTTGCCATACCGCTGATGTCAGCCCCACTCGTCTGGACAGCATGGCGGCCTGTACGTTCCGTGTGACGTTGACCATCGCGGCTATGGTCTTTTGTTGGAATCGTGGCTCGACCGATCGCCGAACCACAGGCGGACATGATCCTGGTCAACAGAACTGAGCAAGTTCAGCCTCAGTGTGCGATTCCTTCCACTCTCGTCTTTCAGCGTCACTCGACTCCCGCTGACTTCAACAAGTGTCGCCGTCAATGTCTGGCCTTTGCTATTGGCCCAGACGCGTGCCTCGCGAACGCCGTACTCATCACCGATCTTCCACTGCCTGCGGATCATCTCATACCCGGTCGGGTCGTAGGCCTTCAGCTCCACTCGATCGAATGGAGGGTAATTGCAACGGGCAAAGAACATGCATGACAACTCGGCAAAGTATTCGAGTTGGTTTCGTGTCGCGTAGGCGGCCTTCAGGACTCGGCCCTTGTCGTCTTTCACGTTGTGATACAGCTGGTCCTGCATGGTATTTTCCCATGCCGACAGAATTGCAGGCTCTTTCTCCGGCCACTGTTCGAGTTGATACGCGTGCGCCATTTCATGCAAAACCGCTTTCAACGCCCAGAGATCGTTCAGTTTCATGTAGTTGTCGGCGTTGAAGATAACGATCACGCTGTTCCAGTCTTCATGGCGTTTTTCGTCAAACCTGGGAGACCCGGGTCGATAGTATGCGACACCGCTTGGCCACCCGCCTCCCCGGGCTCCTGGCCCATACATGAGGTAGAATCGCTGCTTTGCAACCTGCGCGTGTGAATGCGACGGGACAATCCGAAGCGCAACCTCAATGTTCTGGCTCAGCCGCTTTAGTACGCGATCAGCTACGACCGGAGTCTCGACGAGCAACTGCTTCTCCACAATAAACGCCCGGCCATCCACTGTAACTTCCTGAAACTCTCGTGTTGGAGTCCGGATGTTTACCGCGGCTTTCTTCTTTATCTCGGCGGCGTCCTGAGCCAGGACGTCGCACTGCGCAATGAAAAGTGGCGTCGCGAGCTGAATGGACACGAGTATCAGAATGTCTCGTCGAAACATGTCGGTTCCTCTTGCAGGCCGATGCCGAATAAATCGAGTCGTGAGATACGGTCCAGCGGACCGGGCATGCTATGACGCTGCAGTTCAGTCCAGTCGCTTCACTCGAATGTTCCGGAAGTACACCGTGCTGCCTGGATCGTGGGCCTGCAGAGCGAAGGTGCCCTTGTCGAGCTTGCGTGTGAAGTCCTTACCGGCCGTCGCGTCTTCAGGTTCGGTGTAGTCAACGACGACCTTGTCGTTCACTTTGATCACGACATTGCGACCTTTGACGATAATGTGTTCCGTGAACCACTCGTCATCCTTCGCGGGGGCTTTGTCCAGGACGTCCTTGACGGAGTACAGGCTGCCGGTCTTGCGTCGGTCGCGGTCATAGGAATTGTTGACCTGCGCTTCGAAGCCGTACTTCGGCCAGCCGTTTTCCTGGAACTTTGTGTGGAAGTAGATACCACCGTTTGAGTTCTTCTTTGTCAGGACGTCGACCTTCAGTTCAAAATTCACAAATGGCTTTTCGTCGCCGACATAGAAGAGGTGGCTGCGGTTACCTCGAGCTCGAAACGCGCCATCTTCGATCGCCCAGGAGTCCTTTGCCTCGTTGATCTTCCAGCCGTCGAAGGACTTGCCGTCGTCAAGCCGCGTAAAGCCCTCTTCGGTTCGGACTTTGGCTTTCTTATCGGCCGAAGCCTGCAGCGAGAGCGTCAGCGCGAGCAGTGTCGAGAGTGCGATGGTCATTCGCATTGGTTGAATCTCCGAGTGGGTTGGTGGATCCGCAGACGCTTCACGCTGCCCGCGTATGGAACCGGCAATTCAAGAGCAGTTGCTGACGCTCTGCAAGCGACCAGGCCGATTGCCGTGCGGTGCTGCCTGAATGGCTGTGCCTGCAACCCGGATGACATCAAGCTGGGAACCTCCACAAATGAAGTTCGGAGAGCCGGTTCTGGACGGGCACGGACCCGCCCAGATAGGCTTCAGCCGCCGAAGCAACCTCACAGTCTATGACGAGAAGTGGCTGTCGCCATTCCGCGACTGTGCTCGTGAATCCTGCGGCTCACGCACGAGTTCGGCTGCCACATAGGCTTTCCTTATCAACTCAGGAGACCTCAACGTGAATCTGTCCCGAAGACTGCCCGGAAAACTGATTGTGCTGTTCGGCGTGACGGCTCTTATCTCCGGTACCGGTACGCTGGGAGCTGCGTACTTCTTCCAGGAATGGAAGAGCGGGATTCAATGGCCCGAGCCAGCGATCATTGATCCGGGCCAACCCGGGGCGGCTCCATCCGATGCGATTGTGTTGTTTGACGGGACAGATATGTCTGAATGGAACAATGGTGAGAACTGGATCGTCGCCGACGGTGCGGTGACCACGCACAAGAGCGGCATTTCCTCGAAGCGCAAGTTCGGAGACTGCCAACTGCATCTTGAATTCGCGACTCCATCGGAAGTGAAAGGCAGCGGACAGGGACGTGGCAACAGTGGCGTCTATCTCATGGGACGCTACGAGGTGCAGGTGCTCGACTCGTTCGATAACACGACGTACTACGACGGTCAGTGTGGAGCGATCTACAAGCAGACGCCGCCAATTGTGAATGCCTGTCGCGGTCCGGGCGAATGGCAGACGTACGACATCATCTTTACAGCTCCTCGTTTTAAGGAAGACGGGTCCGTGCAGAGTCCGGCCTATGTGACCGTGCTGCACAATGGCGTTGTTATTCAGAATCACTATGAGCTGCAGGGCAGCACTTCATACACGGCACCGCCGAGTTATCAGAAGCACTCAGACAGGGAATCGATCAACCTTCAATTCCATGGGAACGCGACCCGATTTCGAAACATCTGGGTGCGTGAGAAGGTCCACGCGCTCGAAGGTGATCATCCTGGCGGACGTCCGGAGCCACCACCGGTTCCGGAAGACGTATGACCGGCGCAATCGGCGTCTCGCGATTCACGCATAGTCAAGAAGATTGCAACAAGACTGCTCAGATTGCAGCAGGCACTCCCGCGCGAATCAGCGTGACCGGCAGGATGCGCGTCCAATTGTCGGCACGATCGGCGCAGGCTTCAGATTGGTTGTAGAGGCGACAGCTCATGCTCGCCGGAACTCAGCGCCAGACAGACCGCCGTCAGCAAACACGGCGGTAATTGCTCGTGTCTGCTCGACTCTCGGTGCCTCGGAAGCCGATCTCAACAAGGCTTACCGTCGGGCAGGATGCCGCGTTGAGCCGCCAGAGTCTGTGTGTGAATACGCATTCGGAATTCGGGAGCCGACAGGAGTTTGGCACCGACCGGAAGACCACGCACGACCCTGGCCAGGCACACCATTTGAGATACCCGCTTTTGATACTCAGGAGGCATCCACACCATGAGAGTCACTCTGCGCGCATTCGCCCTGTTCACCACCGGACTGCTGCTGGCAGTCGGGACGACTGGTTGCCAGTCGTGTTCCCTGTGTCGCGGCTACGTCCCCATGCGGGTCGGCAGCGGAATGTCCCGCCTGCGTCTCCCGCGTCTGGGACTTCCACGCTTCCTGTCTCGCAGCGATCGGCACGACGATCACAATTCGTTCCAGCCGATCCAGCCCCAGGCCGTCCCCTACGAGCCCGGTCCTGATGAACACCGTCTCGTGTTGCCCTCTCCCGGGCCAACAACAGGAAATGTCCCGGGCCGACTTCCCAGAACAACGCTGCCACCCGCAGTGCCGTCGTTCAATGAAGACGCCGTCCCGTCGGCGGGTCTGTCTCCGTTGCGCCCGATCAATCATCAGCGTCCGATCAGTCGCCTGCGTCGCATCAGCCATGAAGTTTCGGAATCCGGTGACAAAGGTGTGATTCAACCGGTCTGTCACAAGATGTTCGGCAGCTCATGCTCAACCTGTGTGACGTCGTGCTGCACGAAAGAAAGTCTGCTCTCGAAGCTGCGACGCAGGCTCTCCAACGGGATTAGCAAGCTGACCTGTAAGTCGTACTCGGCGTGCAGCCCCTGTCCGTCTCCCTGTGATCCCATTTGCTGTGACCCATGTTTCTCGGGTAGTGGCGGCTTCTACGACGGCGTCGTGGTTGGTCAGTATCCGCTGCCGAGCTATGGCCCGACCAGCTACGATCCGCACTTCATGCCGCAAACCAACTGGAGTCCGTACGGCTACTCGCAGCCCACATACGGTCAGCCACCCTGCAACTGCCAGCGTCAACAGCCTTCCATGGGTTACTACCCGCCGCAGCAATACCCGCAGCCGCAGTACCAGCCGCGACCGCAGCAGTATCCGGCTCCGCCACAGTATGGAACACCTCAGCCACAAGGATATCCGCAGCCGCAGACCGGGTATCTCAATTCGACACCAACGCCAGTTCCAGGAGCCCGGCAGCCCACGCCGATTCCTCAGCCAACTCCAGTAACGCTTTCACCTGGCTACAGCCCGGTACAGCCAACGTATTCCACTGTTGGCTCGAATGGTCAGCAATACCGTTCACGTTAGCCGTGAAGTGATGGATGTAGCCGAACTCGCCAGAGTTTGGTTTCCTCGAGCCCGTCCAAAGTCTGGCGACTTCGGCTACGGCTCAAAACACGACTGAGACAGCCTACAAACGGTGAGAAGCGCAAAGATTGACGCCGCGGAGTCGAAACTCCGCGGCGTCAATTCGTTCTATCTCACTGTAGAAAGGACTCCGTGCCCTTCTACCAAAAGAAGACTTAGACGACGTGGTACGCTTCCATACCATGCTCGGCGATGTCCAATCCTTTGTCTTCTTCTTCTGGATCGACGCGGAGGCCGATGGTCGACTTCAATATCACGCCGACGACTCCCACGAAGACAACGGTAAAGATTCCGATCGCAACGATGCCCTTGATCTGAGCCATTAGTTGTTCGCCACCCGCACTGGCACCAAACAGCCCGACAGCCAATGTGCCCCAGATGCCACATACGAGATGCACGCTGACCGCACCGACAGGATCGTCGATCTTCAATTTCGAGTCGATGAAGATCACGGCGAAGTAGACCAGCACACCGGCGATAATACCGATGATGATCGCGTCCAGTCCGCTCATCTGATCCGCACCGGCGGTAATACCAACGAGTCCAGCGAGAATCCCGTTGAGTGCCATCGTCAAGTCCGGTTTGCCAGCGAAAGTCCACGAGATAATTGCGGCAGTAAATCCACCCGCCGCTGCAGCCATCGATGTTGTGACCAGAACCAGCGAGACTAGTCCGGGATCAGCACTCAGCACGGATCCACCGTTGAAGCCGAACCAGCCGAACCACAACAGGAACACGCCCATGGCGGCCAGTGGCAGATTACTGGCGGGAATGGCCTGCACTCGTCCATCGACGTACTTGCCTTTCCGTGGGCCAAGCAGAATCGCCATGACAAGTGCTCCCCAACCGCCCACCGAGTGCACCAGCGTCGATCCCGCGAAGTCGTAGAATCCAGCCTGGTCCAGCCAGCCGCCCCCCCATTTCCAGGAACCGGTGATGGGGTAATTCAGCGAGACAAACAGCGTCGAGAAGATGAGAAAGCTCGACAGTTTAATACGTCCTGCCACGGCACCGGAGACGATCGTCGCGCACGTCGCCGCGAACATCGCCTGGAAGAAGAAGTCGGTGTGCGCCGTGTAGCCGGGGCTGTAGGCCGGACCGGTGAACGATCCATCGTCGAGTTTCTCAGTTCCGTTGCTCAGAAAATCGAAGCCGGCGAACTTGAAGTACCCGCTGTCACCTTCACCGAAGGTTGGATACATCAGGTTGAAGCCGATGACTCCGTAGGTCAGAAGTCCAATGCAGATGATCATGGTGTTCTTGAAGAGAATGTTGACCGTGTTCTTGGACCGGGTCAGACCACTCTCCAGGGTGGCGAATCCGAGGTGCATGATGAACACCAGCATGCCGGCGATCATGATCCACAGATTGTTGACAGTGAACTGATTGGCCTGCCCGATTGGGATCAGGTCCATCGGATTAACTGCTGCCGGTTCTTCCTCGGCGGCTGGTTCTTCCGCATCCGGCGCCACATCTGGATCCGCCACCGGGTCTTCCCCGACGGGTGCCGCATCGGGTTCGTCTGCTGGTTCCGCATCAGCCGCTGCCGGGGGATCGTCCGCGACCTCGTCCTGAGCCATCGCTGGCGAAATTACCAGTCCGGTAACGGTTAGAAGCAACAGAACTGGCAGCAGCCAGCGTGACAGGTTGAGGGACATAGCCCGATTCTCCTTGAAGAACGGTAACGACAATGTGAGGAGGCGGTGGGACGCGACTACTGCCCGAATCCGAGTGCGGAGCGCCATGTCGAAGCAGAATGGACACAACGCCTCAACGCACTTCGAGCCATCGCCAGTGCGTCCAATTCAGATTCAAGCAGTCCGGCCGTCGCGCTCTGTATAGACCCACAGTGCTGTTCGTCATCAATCAGTTGCGGGCATCGCTGTCTTGAGCGCTCGACGAACGATGGGCGGAGGCCGGAGTCCCCAGTCTTCATCTCAAACCAGATTGCGCACAGGCGAATCCAGTTTGGTTTGATCAAGATGGGAGAAAGTAACGCTGCCTGGTTTCATCGGCAAGGAACCAGGGGAATACAGCGAACGTAGCCACTTCACGCTACCAGGGGGCTACGTAATGATCTGATGGATGGGCGTGCCGAAGTCGATGTCCAGACGTTTGTGGCCGGGCACTTCCATGGCTCGGTGATCCAGTCCGAGCTGGTGCAGCAGCGTGGCATGGATGTCGGTGACGTAATGCGGATCTTCGTCCGCATGAAAACCGATTTCGTCTGTCGTTCCGTGAGCGATTCCGCCCTTTAGACCGCCACCGGCCATCCAGACCGAGAAACCGTACGGGTGGTGATCCCGTCCATTGCCGCTTTGCGAACCGGGTGTGCGTCCAAATTCGGTCGCGAAAACGACAATCGTTTCGTCCAGCAGTCCGCGTGCCTTGAGGTCCTTGAGCAAACCGGCAATCGGTCGGTCCACCTGGCCTGTCAGGTTGGTGTGATTGCTCTTTAGATTGGAATGGGCGTCCCATGCTCCGGCCGCTCCGGTGCCGTGCATGATCTGAATGAAACGCACGCCGCGTTCAACCAGCCGCCGTGCCGCCAGCAACTGCATACCAAACGGCTTTGTCGCGCCTTGATCCAGACCGTACAGCTTTTGTGTCTGCTGAGTCTCACCGTCAAAGCGAATTGCCTCCGGCACGGACCTCTGCATTCGGAATGCCAGCTCGTACGACTTCAGCCGCGCACGCAGCACGTCGTCGTCCGGGTACTGGCCAGCCGTGATGCGATTCAGACGTCCGATCAGATCAAATTCGAGCCGCTGTTCCTCACTGGTCAGATCGAGTTCCGGCTTCGCGTAAGGCAGCGGATTGTTCGGATCCACCTTCAGAGGCACGGAATCGTGCGCCGGGCCGAGGTAGTGTCCGTCGCGTACGTCGAAATACCGCGGTCCCATCGAGATGAACTGTGGCAGACTTTCGTTGAGCGTTCCCAGGCCCCAGGTGACCCAGGCTCCAATCGTTGGAAAGCGACCGTCGAGCATGTGCCGCCCGGAATGAAACTGCACTTGAGCCCCATGATTGTCATCGGTGGTCCACATTGACCGGACGACCGAAATGTCGTCGATGCAGCTCCCGATGTGCGGAAACCAGTCGCTGACCTCAATCCCGCTCTGGCCGCGTTTCCGGAAGCCAATCTGCAGCGGATACAGCGTGTTGCGCTGCTGACCGTTCGCATCGTTCACGACGACGACGCGGACTCGCTTCAGTTTTTCCGGATCCTGCACGAACTTGAATTGCGTTCCGCCGATCGACTGGCCGGCGAACTTCGTCAGCGCCGGTTTTGGATCGAAGCTCTCCATGTGCGAAACGCCACCGCGCATGAAGAGCCAGATTACGTTTTTTGCCTTTGCGCTGAACCTCGGGCGATCTGATGCGGATTCGCTGCCGAGCGCGTCACGCTGCAGCATCGCATTGAATGCGACAGCTCCGAGTCCGAGGTTTGAGTTCAGAAAACCACGTCGAGACTGGCGGAGAGATAGCGTCATGTTCGTATCCTGAATCGCGATCGAGACAGTCAAGTTCCCGCATTGCCGGATATCGTATCAACTGGTCGATCTGGACGGCCCCATTCAAATCACTGACAGTGTACCGTCTAGCGGTCCAACGCTCTGCGTCGGATCGTATCTGTTGGCGAGTACCTGTGGGGTTCACCGGCACGAACGCGACCCGTTTGCCGGACACGCGGGCGATCGAGGTGAGACATGAACGCGATAGAGCTGCGGAGACGGCTGACAACTCGCGCTGTAATCATCCTGCTGCTGGCCATCCCGCCGGTTGCCGTCGCGCAGCCTCCCAAAGGCAATATCGAGCCTCCTCTGAATTTGCAGTGGGAGCAATTGCGTCACGACGTGTTCACGCACCGCCAGTCTCAATTGCAACTGGCCCGCGCACGCGACCTGATCAATGCCGGCAATTATGCCGCTGCGTTTGAGGCACTTCAGAAGGGAATCTTTGGCAATCCGCAGAGCTTAATGGACCTGCAGAGTCACCCCGTCGATGTGGTGACCGACAGCTTTTACTGGGACGGGCGTGAGCTGCGCAGCGTGCGGCGAGAAGCGGTTCGCCTGCTGGAGTCCATGCCGGCGCGGGGCCAGCGTGAATACGAGAAATTGTGGGCTCCGGTTGCGGACAAAGCACTGAAGGCCGCGATTCGCAGCGGGAGTTTGCCGGACCTGATGGAAGTCTCACGCCGTTGTTTCGCGACGGCTGCCGGAGCACGGGCGCTAGACATGGCCGCCACGAAGTTGCTGGACCAGGGTCAACCGGCGGCCGCAGCGGCCTGCTGGCAACAACTGATCGACTCGCCGCTGCACAGCTCGCGACTGTATCTCGGACTGTTCCATAAGACCGCGATCGCATGGCTTCTCAGTCACGACGCTGAACGAGCCGGTCAGGTTGCCGCGGAAGCGAGTCGACACGGTTTTTCGGTCGAGCTGGCCGATTTGAGAGAGGCGGTTGAGTCGCTCGCGCTGGTTCAGAACGATGACCGGCGTGCTGGCTGGCCACTGCCATTTGGGAATATTCAGAACAATCCGATTGCTCAGGGCTCAGTCCCATACTTGAGTCCGCTCTGGACCCAGACGCTGACCGGACCCAGGGACTTCGACGCTTTGACCAACTGGGAGCGGTCTCTGGTCCGTAGCGAACTGAGAGTCATGGGCTCTGCGGTGTGGCCAATCATCGCCCGCGATCAGCTCATCGTGCGTGATCTGGACGGAATTCGAAGCTGCGACCCACTGACCGGGCGTCAGTTGTGGCGCTTCGACGGAACGCTTTCATCCCGTGAGTTGGCCGCTCGTCTGCGGACAACGGGGTTCGCTGGCATTGCACGCGCGACAGCCGCATCTGTTGAGTACGCATGGACGCATGCGTCCGGTACGGGTTGCATCACATCTGATGGCGATCGCGTCTTTGCCATCGACTGGGTCAGCATGGACGCTGATCACAACGTGGACAGCATCCGTGGGCGAAGTCGCTTCACGGCTGCAAACCGCATCGTCTGTCTAAGGATTCCGGACGCCCAGTCCGCGCCGGCTCCAGGGACGGCGGATGCCACACCGCGCGTCATCAAGCCGGTCTGGTCCGCAGGCGGCTCGT
Organism: Planctomycetota bacterium; assembly: GCA_963579025.1. GTDB lineage: Bacteria > Planctomycetota > Planctomycetia > Planctomycetales > Planctomycetaceae > CAUZFZ01. The sequence continues at coordinate 49,018 of CAUZFZ010000043.1, forward strand.
CCAGCAATGACCTGATCGATCCACTGGCCGGGCAGTTTTTCGTCGCCCCACCACTGCCAATGGCCGGTGCAGTCTTTGTCATGTCCGAGTCTCTGCCGACTCAGGAGCTGAATCTGGTCAAGCTGGAAGCGGCCACTGGACGGCTCATCTGGATTCAAAAGCTGGGACTGGTCGAACGGAATCTGTTTGACCTGGGACAGCGACACCGTTTCAACCCGGTCAGTGTGCCGGCCTGCTCGGACAACATCATTATTTGCCCCACAGAGGCTCGCTATGTTGTCGCTGTGGACGCGATATCTGGCGAACTGTTGTGGATGTACGACTACTCGGACCGGTTATCGACCTTTCGGAATTCGAACCGCGGTCAGGAAAAAGGGTTTCGTGGGCTGCCGGACCCGCCGCACATTCAGGGCACTTCCGTGCTGCTGCTGCCACGGCGGTCTGACTACGTCCACTGTGTGGATCAGCGCACCGGTAAGCGGGTCTGGCGTACGAAACGGAACGATGATCTGTACGTCGCCGCCGTCACCGAAACTGTGGTTGCGACGGTCGGCAAGGGCGGCATGCGCGGACTTTCTCTGCGCACTGGTGAGGAGCTGTGGTCCACACGACTGGGTCTCCCCTCCGGACGCGGCGTGCGCACCCGGTTGGATGCGGACAACGGCGCAGAGTCGGAATCGGGTGACGCCTATCTTGTGCCTCTCAAACGCGGTGGCATCGCGGCTGTCAATCTGGAGACCGGACGAGTTCAGACATCGACACTCGTGCCGTCGGTTCTGGAGAGTCGCCTCGCACGTCATCTCAGCAGCGACGACCCGGGCCCTCGACCGGTTCGCGAACTCGACATGCAGTTGTTTGGCCTTGGCACCGAGCACACTTCGGATGAAGCCCGGCCGGGCAACCTGTTGCTTCACGACGGGCTCGCCATTTCGGTCGGTCCGCGCCATCTCACGGCGTTCGCTCAGGTGGACGCCCATTTGGCGCGGCTTCGCACGGCTGCGCAGCGAGGCGAAGCAGTCGATCCGTTAGCACTTGCGCAGGTTGAAGTGGCTGCTGGCGATCTGCGGGCAGCCGAAGCGAGGTTGTCTGTTCTTGTGCTGAATGCTCTGAATGCTGGCGAGCAGGCCGAACGCGCACGCTGGCTGTTGCAGGAGTTGTTGCGGATGCAACTGGCAAGTCCCGGCCCCGGAGCCAAACTCACGGTTGCCGAGCAACGCGACATGGTGACTCGACTGACGGCGCTGGCGAAGTCTCCGCGTGAAAAAGAACAGGCGCTGATTCAGGTCGCGCGCTGGGAGCAGCAGCACGGCTCCGCGGTGCGTGCGCTGCCTCAGGTGGCATCCATTGCGTCGCTGGGTCTCAATTCTTTCATTTCAGTCGATCCGTACGCCGAACAGGTCGTCACGTCAGATGCCTGGGGTCGCAGTCTGATTCTGTCCGCCCGGCAGCAGGCCAGTCCCGACGAGTGGCAGGCCGTCGTTCACAAGGTTGAGCAGCACCGGAAGCAGGCGCTGAAGACCGATACGATCGCCAGCCTCGAACAGTTTGTCTCAATCTATGCGTCGCTGCCTGAAGCCGGTTCCGTTCGTAATCAACTGGCAGATCGGTTGATTCAGCAGGGCCGATTCCAGTCGGCGGAATTACTGTTGATCCAGAACCGCACGTCTCCGGATGACGAAGTGCGGGCGGTCGCCGAGGTATTGCTCATCTGTCTGTGGGACCGCCTGGGCATCAACATTGAAGCCGGACAGGCGCTGCAGCGTGTGGCGAGCGAATTCCGCGACGTAAGTCTGCAGCCTGTCACGCGCGATCGCATGGCCAGCGTGTCGGCGTCGCTGTCCAGTCCGCTGGACGAAGCGACGGGGCGCGGCTTTCTGGCGGCATTCGATAAGTCGTCGCTGTCATGGCGTGTGTTTCAGGATTTGCAGCCGTTGGGCTGGCGCGTACGACGCGTCCAGGTGAGCGGACAGGGGCTGGCTGGAGCAAATCCGAATGCTCCTGGCGTCTGGCGAAAAGTGACTCGACGTGTCGACAACTCTCCGAATACCGGCTTCGATGTGGTTGGTACCGATGGCGGTACGGATGGCGGACGCGAGATGAGCCGCTGGGTGCTGCTCGACCGGCTCAGCGGAGCAACGCGTGCCGAGGTCCTCATGCCGCAGCGCAGTCAGCTTCCCATGCCACGGTATCGCTATGTGGGGCATCTCATGCCGGTCGGCGGCAAAACACAAATGCATGCCGTGTCGCTGCTGGAATCGCGGGACGGCAGGCCGTTCTGGCGGCACCATTTCCGCCCCGTAGAATCCGTTAGCGGCGAAAAGGCCAGCAACGACGCGATTGAACCAAGCGTGGCCACTCCATCAGTCTTCGTTTTCCAGACCGTGAAGCATCTGATCGGTATCGAGCCGCGCAGCGGACGAGTGCTTTGGAGACGTTCGGATCTGGACCTTGAAAGCGGCGTTCGAGTCGACCGCGAGGCCGGCCTGTTCGGAGATGACGAAACGCTCACGCTGTTCCATAAAGACGCGGAGACGTATTCGATCCTGTCCTCGCAAACAGGAGAGACCATTCGCACGAATACGGCCAACGTGGACTTTCGGTATCCCAAGCGTGTCTTCGGTCGCAAACTCTTTCACGTTACGAACGAAATCACGGACGGGCAGAACAGTCCGTCTCGACGTATTCGCGTCTGGGATCCGGCACGCCCGGAATTCGATTTCGATGAGGAGATCGTCGGTCGACTGAATTTTGCCTCATCGTCCAACGGAGAAATGGCGCTGCTGATCGGACAGACGCTTCAGGTGTTTCGCATGCCCGAGATGGATCCGATTGCCAGTATCGAATTCGCACAGGCCGACCTGACGCGATTCACGACGCTCCGTATGTTCTCTGATCCCCAGAACGTCTATCTGAACCTGCAGGAACGGACGACCGGGCTGAGTAGTGGCCGCAATAACTATTACCTGGCGGGAGATTCCAGCATTCCGCTCAACAGCGTCTTCAAGGGCTCTCTGATGGCTGTCGAAAAGGCAACGGGGAAGATTCTGTGGAAACGTTCGGTTCAGCCGCGGAGTGTCCTGAATATCACTCAGTGCTCGCTGCCGTTCCTGATCGGGCTCTCACGCGTCAGCCCGCGGGGCAATAACACTCAGCGAGCACTGGAAGTTGAGTTGATTGACCGCCAGACCGGGCAAACCCTGGGACATGCCGACCGCCTGATTCCGGACCGCATCGTGCATTGCGTCGTCGACCGCGACCGTGGACTCCTGACTCTTCACGGCTTATCCAGTCGCATCGATCTCGACTTCAGTCGCTCGGCGCAGTCACTTCTACTGGAGCAACAGCCGCTGTGATGACGTAGATCTCTGCAGGTCGGGCCTTCTTCCGACGGAACCAGACCTGCACGGCCACAGTCGAAGTCACCGACTTCCGGTCACTGCATCACAACTCACTTCTATTGCAGTGGTTATGAGCATCACATCTCTTTGGCCCGTGTGAGTCTGCTTTCCTCCTCAGTCCTATTGAGAGGAGGTGTCGCGTGCGGTTTGCAGAAACAGTGATTGACGCGAGAGACGGTACAAATCTGTTCGTTCGATCGTACTCTCCAGACGAGAGCTGCGACCGATGGATGGTCATCCTGCACGGAACGAGTGAGTACGGCGGACGTTACGATCACGTGGCCAGGGTCGCGGTTGAGCAGGGCTGGAACGTGATCGCTCCAGACCTGCGTGGACACGGGCACTCAGGTGGTGCACCAGTCCACACAGATCGGTTCGAACGCTACCTCACGGACCTCGACGCCATCTGGACCCACTTCAAACTGAACCCGGACCGAACCGTCCTGGTCGGTCACAGTTTCGGCGGTCTGGTGTCCATTCGTTTTGCTCAGACCCGCCCGACACGGCTTCAGGCTCTGGTGCTCTCGTCGCCGCTGCTGGGTCTACTTGTGAAGATTGGCTCGCTCAAACTTGCTCTCGGTCGATTGGCATCAATCCTCAGGCCGGAGACGAGATTTCGGAGCACTGTTCCGCCAGAGCACACCTGCCACGATCCAGAAGTCCTGAGTCGTCGCATGGCCGATCCGTTGATGCACCGTAGCATCACCGCAGCATGGTTTTTCCAGATGAAGCGGGCGCTCCACGATGCCTGGAAGGATGCGGCCAGACTGGAAATCCCAATCCTGGCGCTGCAGGCCGGAGACGATCTCATTGTCGACCCAGCCGCGGTCGAACCGTGGATACAAACGACAGCCACTCGTGATCCGGTGTTTCGCATGATCACCGGCGCCTATCACGAGGTCTTCAACGAACCCGACTGGCGTGACACGCTGGATGAAACGCTGACCTGGCTCGACGAACTGGTTCCATGCGTAACGGCTGAGGGATGAGGGCGGAGCGTGTCACTAGATTCGCAATTTGCATTTTGAAATTTGCAATTTGAAATCTGCACCTCCCGCCTCACCGTATTTCCTGCACGCTACCGCTGACGTGACCGATCGGCGGGAACGAATGCTGATCGCGGTGGTACGGAGAGTCGTAGTGTTGCGTGCTTTTGAACCACTCGTGCCGACCGTCTGCGGACTGGTCTTTGACGCAATCCTGTATCTCGCTCAGTTCCGATTCGCTCATTGGCGTAAAGCCTCGCGCGATTTCGAGGTCCTGCTCGAGGTTGGCAACCGATTCCATTCCAGCCACGAGCGTGCTGATCGGTAGACTCATTGCATACCGCCGACATTCCTGAGCAGTCAGTCCGGCGCCTGTAATTAACTGAGCATCACCGCCCAGGCTCTTCATGCCGATGCAGCCGATTCCGCGTTCGTTGAGGACCGGCAGGATTTCGTTCTGAAAGCTGCGGTAGTGTGCATCAGCCGCGTTGACTGGCATCTGGACCGTGTCCCACTCGAAGCCGGTATCCAGCATTTTCCGGAAGATGTCGGGGTGCTTGTGTCCGGTGAACCCGATCAGGCGAACCTTTCCGGCCTGCTTCGCGGCCCGTGCTGCTTCGATCGCGCCGCCGGATGCGAACAGCCAGTCGGGGTCGTTGTCGTAGATGACCTCGTGAAACTGCCACACGTCAATGACATCCGTCCTGAGCCGTCGCAGACTCTCCTCGAGCTGCTCCTCGGCCGTCTTGCGATCGCGCCCGCACACCTTGGTCATCAGTGTAACCTTGTCTCGACGTCCGCCCTCTGCAAGAGCGATTCCCATTCGACGTTCTGACTCGCCACCATGGTATTCCCAGGCATTGTCGTAGAACGAGATACCCCCATCGACGGCCTGGTGAACCAGTCCAATGCTGTCCTGTTCGGTCAGGTGCTTCCTGCAGAAATGTCCGCCGCCGAAACCGAGAAGCGAGACTTTGATCCCACTGCGACCCAGCGGGCGAATGGGAAGGCCCTCGGCGTTGTGTTCGAGTGGTTCAGACACGGTGTCTCCAGAATGTTTGTCGGCGACTTGCGGTGGTCATTGAACAGTAGCATTTCACCGTCACTGCAACCCACCACGCCGGCGGACGCCTGCCGCAGGCCCTTGATCGCAAGAGGTCGAATCACCCAGCATGGCCGCGTGCAGGAAGGCTGTTGGGGGGTTGGGATTGCAAAGTGCAAATTTCAAAATGCAAATTTCAAATCTACAACGACAGTCACGCCCTCAACTCTCCTCTGCGCTCCGCGCAAAAAAGAAGACCCGGACAGGAAATCCTGACCGGGTCTTTGCTGATTAAGCTGATGCTTCTGATGAACTCAATCTGAGTCGAGATTTTACGTTGGACATCCTTGTCAGCAACGTTGGAGTTCCCCTGGCAAATGGACTCCCGACCCTGCCTGTTTCTTTGTGGGATTCAGGCGGCTCCGTAATCAAGCCAGCCTAAGCAAGCTGCTTCTTACGACCGACAAGAGTGCGAATCCGCTCTGCGAGCAGAGCTGAGTCGAACGGCTTGCGGAAGGTCTCGTTGAAGATCGTACGGTCGAAACCGGCCGCATTATCTTCATCGCTGAGAAGGCCGATCAGGACCGTCTCAAGGTACTCCGGATTGCGACGCAGATTCTGAGCAATCAGAAGAGCGTCGTTACGTCCCATTGCGAAGTCAACGACCACGCAGTCGGGATGCAGGGATTCAGCCTGAATTCCGGCTTCAAATCCGCTCTGAGCGTACTCCGTTTTGAAGTCCTCAGGGCTGACCATTTCGCCCAAACTCGCCTGAATTGCCGGTTCGGCACCGACGAGCAAGATCTTGCCCATCGCCTCGTCTTCAAGTTCGCCAAGCGGCATCCCATGTTCTTTCAGGAAACGGATCAAATGCTCTCGCGGGATCCGTCGGTCCTGTGAACCTGGAATCCGGTAGCCACGAAGGCGACCGGAGTCGAACCATTTTGACACGGTCCGAGGTGCAACTTTGCAGATCTTTGCTACTTGTCCAGTAGTGAAGATCGTCTTCATCGCGGGCTCCACTTTCACTTTCTATGCACGTGTGGATCACCACACCTGCACCCCCCTACGATGGCTGGCTCTCAAGCCGCCGGGTCCATACCGAGAGCCACCGAGGTATCGGGTCGGGGCTGTCTCCAGTTACCGAGCAACGTTCCAACAGCTCCCGTCGGACCGCCACCTGCCTACATCGGCAAAATACAACTGAGGACTGTCGTCACTCCGTTCGCTTCCTCGAGGAAACTCATTTCCCAGGGGATCCTCGCTCCTCAATTCAAAAGGCGGGTCGTCGTCGTGACGCACCTGTGCCTGCGAGTAACGCAGACCGGGTACGGCAGCCGGACGCATCCAGAACTTCTGCCAATCGCCTTGGTGAAGTCCTGACTGACAGCGATCCTCGCTGTCCCTGTCTTTCGTGAACCAGCAGCAGAACTCTCAGTTCGTCCCACCTCCCTCCAGACTGCGGGACAGGACTGTGAGTCGCTGACGGTCTGACCTGTATTTCGACGCGAACCCCACCAGGACTTTAGAACGATTAAGCCCTTATGAGAGTCAGAACCCGGCTTGCAGGACAAACTGCCCCTTAAAGACCGGACCACCTTCTTGGCGGAGGTCAGTGCCTCATGCAAAACATCGCTACAACCGTCGCAGTCTGGCCGGGATCATCCATTCGAATCACCCGAACCGTTGCGATCGGTTCCAGCAGCCCGCAAACAGTATTTCGGATAAACTCCAGAAAGCCGGCAGCAATCTCTGTGTCGGTTTGTGAAATCGCGAGTTCTGCCCCGACAATGCCGATAATGTCGGAAGTACACGTAAGAACGATTCTGCCGCTGTTTCATTCTGAGACGCGGACACAGGAAGATACGCGGTCGATCCGAACGGTCAGAAAACGATTAAGACTTAGTGAGTGATTGTGCGCTATCGCCTGTATCAGGATGAGGCGATTGTCCCGTCGATCCGTTTTCAGACTTATCTCGACACACGCGCACGAGCAGACCTATATTTCCACGATCCCTTCCCACCCGGTCGGCATCTTCCGATCTCCTCTGATCACATCTCCACGCGATTCCCTCACTTCAACCATGGATGGTTGCCGAGATGCGCGCACTCCCCCTCTGCCATGCGTTTGGCCTGTTCCTGACGTTGTCCGGCTGCCAGATGCCGCTGTTCGACAACGGCTTCGGAGACTTCTCTCTGCGCGGTGATCGCGGACGTGATGTCGATACGCCCGCACGCAGTGTCGCAGAACGCCAGAATCGTGATGCAAACCTGCGGACACCTGGCCCACGGCAGAGACTCGATCCCGCCAGAGTGTCGAGTCTGAATACGTTCCTGCAGCGAGGCAATCTTTCGCTGAAGAACAACGCTCTTGCCGATGCTCGAATTCAGTTCGAGACGGCACTGCAGATCGATCCGCAGAATGCACACGCACTTCACATGCTGGGTCGCATCGGAGACCAGGAAGGGCGATTCGAAGATGCCGAGTATCACTACCTGCGAGCGCTGGCTTCCGGTCGGAATGCCAACCTGCTGAGTGACCTGGGGTACTCGTATATGCAGCAGGGCAAGTTGGACCGAGCCCGTGAGACTCTGCTGCAAGCCCTCGAAGATCAGCCAGATCATCGCATGGCGATCATCAATCTGGGAGCTGTCTACGCATGGTCTGGCGATCAGGAAGGGGCGTTGGCCTGGTTGCGACAGGTCGGAACCCAGGAGCAGGCCGTTGCATCACTGAATGACATTCTGAGAACTCGACCACCCGGCGTGGGTAGAGGGACTCAGATTGCTGAACAGCGACCACCGGAGGATCCGAAGCAGGTCGACTTTGAAACAATGAAACAACAAATGGCGGAACTTCGCCGGCAGGGGCAAGCCAAACGCCGCCAGAAGGAACTGGGCGAAGAACAGCAGGCACGCCAGCGCATTGACTCAATGCTCAATCAGAGCATTCAACCCAGTCAGTTCGAACCCGAGCGTCGACGACAGGAGCCAGCGATTCGGCACGCGATTCCACCCGGAATGCGGTCGGGAGGGTCCACAGGTGCAGGCTCGCCACCCATGCCAATCGAAATTGGTCCGAACGGGTTTGTTCCCGCCTCCGGCCAGTCAGTTCCGCAATGGCCCCAGAATCATCAATCACAGCCGCCCGCAGCTCAGCCGTATTACGATGGCAATGGGGGTCCAGCAACAGGGCCGGGCAATAACACCATGCCGGAGCAGTGGCCGCATCGATCTCCACCGTCCAACTCGGCGTTCGGAACGAACGGGCAGGGGCAACAGTTTCCGCCGAGTGCGGGACCCAACCCAAACTTTCGCGGCGGAGCCACCGGACAACAGTTTCAACCGGTCGGGCAGGGGGGACAGCAGATGATCCCATCCGGCAATGTACAGTGGCCGCAGGGGCGACCTGGCCAACAGGGCGTCACATCTGGTGGAGTGCAACAGCCTCCTCAGGATTATCGGACGTCCGGTAACTGGCCACAGAATCAGCCGGTGCGGACCATTGAACAGACGGCGAACTGGAATGCCGCGGGACAACGAAATCAGGCTGCGAACGCCGCCGCTCGGATGGGCATGTCTGCCGGGCCCGGTGGACTGTTCCCTGTCGAATCACAATCAGGGCGCCCCACGCAGCAAAACGTGGCGCCACAGATTGGACCATCACACAGTAACTACGGTCCGGCATCAGCCCCTGCAGGTCCCACCAGCCAGCAGGATGTGTGGCGGCCTGGCCAGCAGAATTCCGGGTCACAGAATCCGGGCCAGCAGGACTTCAATCAGGGCGTCGTGCCTGGCGGTGCTGCTCCGGCTGCCCCGTCGCATATCAACTGGAACCAGATACCACCCAGCCAGATCAATCAGGTCCCATCGCCGACATGGAACATGAACAATCAACAGCCCCCACCTCGGCAGGGGCAGTGGTCACAGGCGGCACTTCTCGGTGAGCAATGGCAGACAGGATCACTCTCATCGGCAACGAGACATATGCAGACGGCGACGGACAGCTCGCAGTTCGCTCAACCTCGGTATTTCACACCGCCCCCACGCGACGACGGGCAGCCCAACATGATCAACCTGGGCTCAAGATGAGCTGTCGTCAGCCGGCCAGTAACTGTTGCTCCAGCGAGTCAATCACATCGGTCATGTGCCACTGACGACCACCGATGCTCAGCGACGTATCCAGGTGCAGCCAGCCTTCGACTTTCTTTTCGGCGGCCACCACCGTGCTGTGATTGCGTCCGCCGAAGAATGTGCCGATCTCCTTGTAGGCCGCCTGCGTATGCCGGCGGGCTAGAAACATGGCCAGCATCCGCGGCTGACTGACACTCCGCGTTCGGCGGTTTGATTTCAATTCGTCCGACTCGACACCGAACAGTCCGCACACGGCCGCTTCGATGTCGTTCAATCGAATCACACGGATGCAGTCGCGTTCCAGATCCGACAGCACCTGGCGAGCCGTCTGAAGCGACACAGGCTTGCCGGTCATGACGTGCCATGTCTCCAGCGTATTCAAGGCACCTTCAATCTCCCGCACGTTCTGCACGAACCGTCTGGCCACATACTCAAGGGCCGATTGGTTGATCTTTGCAGATAGCTGTGCCGCCTTGTGCCGCACGATCGCGAGCCGTGTTTCGGCGTCCGGAACTTCCAGGCGGCAGACCATCCCGCACAGAAATCGCGTCACCAGTTCTTCACTGACTCGCGAATGCAAACGCGGATGCACGTCCGCCGTTACGATGAGTTGCCGGCCGTGGCTGGTCAGTTGCTCGAACGTGTGCAGAAACTCTTCCTGAATCCCCGGCTTCCCGTCCAGAAAGCTGACGTCGTCGATGATCAGCACATCGACGCCGCGAAACCGCTGTCGGAAGCCCGGCAATGCGTGGGTACGCAGTGCATGTGTGAACTGATTGGCAAAGCTCTCACACGTCATGAAGAGCGACTGCAATTCGCCATGCTGCCGACGGATGTCGCAGTAGATGCCCTCGGCCAGATGCGTCTTACCGGTGCCCACCGGGCCGTGCAGATACAACGGATTAAATCGTTCGCCGGGATGATCGCACACGTGTCGTGAAGCGGTTAGAGCCAGTTCATTGCAGTCCCCGGACACGAACTCCTCCAACCGTGCAAACCGTCGGCTGCGAGATGTCTTGCCTTCAGGGCTGGGAGCGCGTGATGTTGAGCCGCGTTCGTTGTTGCGATTGACCGGCGCTGGCTTGCTTGATCGTTCCTGATCGGGTGTGCGAAGTCCGGCAGTATGACCGGCCGCTGATTCGGAACTGCTGGCGAGGGGAGACTCATCCTCGTTGTCCGCGGGCGGCTGTTCGGACGATCCCGCGCTGAGCGTCGTGTCGACATCCCAGACGACCTGTTCGACGGTCACTGCCTGTCGAACAGTCTCGGAAACGAGACGGCCAAAGCGGCGTTGCATCCACGACTGCAGGAAGCGGCTGGCCACGGCAATTCGCAGGACACCGTCCTGCAGCGAGATAGCAGTCCGGCCTGCAAACCAGTGATGCCAGTTGCGATCCCCAATCGACTCGCGGAGCACATCCTGGACATCATCATTGCCGAAACCATCTGCCTCTTCAGCCGGCACCGACTCAACGTCGGACCGCTGCGAGGAAGACGCTTCTGCCAATGGCAATGTCATCAACGCCAGAGATTCGGGCGGCATCTTGCAACCCCTCTGCGCGCATCCCATCCATAGTCAGGACTGCTCTGATTGGCACTGCCATCAGAAGCAATCCACAATCCATTGCGCCGCCGCGGCCGGTGTGCTCGGTTCGCTCAAATGACTTTGAGGATGTCGGCCTGTTGACTCGAACCGAACACGCACTCCGTTTGCCGGCGCATGAATCCTGGAACGGATAATGCGTAAAACCAGGGAATACGGCAGACGTCATCGCTTGGTCTGACACGTCCGCAGGCACCACCCTGACAGGACATGTGAAGGAGAGAAATCTCGCCTTCCGATCGATGCGATCACGAAACCGCGTCACTCACTCAGTGGCGGCGATACTACTCCCGAAGGTCTGTCTGTCAAATCAAAACGACGGCCTTTGTTTGACCGGATGGGACACGCCTCGGAAGTCAACTCACCAGACGGAAACTCGTGAGCGAAATTGACAATCATGTGTCCGAGTGATGTGGCCGTCACATGTCGACAACGTGTCGAGAAGCGCCTCGGGCAGACCATGACCCGCTCGTGGCGGCTCCCTGATTCTTCTGATAGATTGAGTTCTTCGGCAGTGAAACGTATCTGCCATGTGCACAAGGCACCGGGGCGGCGATCGCATGCACAGAGACCTACTGGCACCGAGACACGAAGCATGACCGACACAAAGAAACTGGCGTCTGATTGCTTCAAACGCGGCAACGAAGCGATGGCAAAGGAAAACTGGGATTACGCCATTCAGATGCTCTCCCAGTCCGTCCGCTTTGAACCCGGCAATCTGCTGTTTCGACAGACGCTGCGCGGTTGCCAGAAGAGAAAGTACGGCGGAAACAAGTCCGGCGCGAAGATGTCCAACATGAAGCTCATGGGGCCGCGTGGACGCATTAAAAAATGCCGAATGCAGAAAGACTGGGAGGGAGTCGACAAGGCGGCCGAGGATGGCCTGGCGGTCAACCCGTGGGACGCGCAACTCAATGCGGACCTCGGCGAGGCGTGTCGAAGTCTCACGTTCCTGAACATTGCCCTGTTCGCCTACGAACTGGCGGTCGAAGCGGACCCCAGCAGTAAGGGTTACTGGCGGGCGCTGGCCGAACTGAACGAAGAAAAGGGTGAGTTCCGCCAGGCGACTGGCTGTTGGGAGAAGATCTGCCAGATTGACCCGATGGACGGGGATGCGCGAAAGCGTTCCCAGCAGGCCGCGACGCGCGAGACCATCAAGAAGTCCGATCTGGAAGGTGCCGACAATACACGTGATGTGGCTCGCGCAGCACGCATCGCGAAGAAGATTGGCCTGGATCAGGGTGATGGTCAGGCCGATGGACCCGGGCAGTCGGAAGAAGCGGATCTGCAACGCGCCATCCGTAAGGAGCCCGACAATGTCGACAACTACGTGAAGCTTGGTGAATTCCTGCGGCGCAAGAAAAAGCTGGAAGACGCGCGGGCAATGTTCGAGAAGGCAGTCGAGCTCTCCGGCGGAAACATCGACATTCAGGAACTCGTTGAGGACATCGAGCTGGACATGATGAAGGCCAACCTCGACACGGCCAAAGAAGTGGCGAGGGAGAATTCCGACGACGCTGATGCGAAGAAGGCAGTCGGTGCGATCGCGCGAGAGAAGTTGTTACGCGAGACCGAAGTCCTGCGCAATCGCGTGGAACGGTATCCGACGGATCTGAGGCTCAAGTTTCGTCTCGGCGAATGCTTCATGCAGGACGGCAAGCACGCCCAGGCAATCCCGCTGCTGCAGCAATCGAGTCAAGATACGCGCTTGGAGGTCAAAGCCCTGGCAAATCTCGGCTACTGCTTTCGCAAAGAGAAGAAGTATTCGCTCGCCAGGCGGCAGTATGAAAAGGCTGTCCAGAAAATCAACATGCATGATGACGCGGACCTCTTCAAATCCGTGCGTTACTGGCTGGGTCGATTGTGCGAAGCGTCAGGAGATCAGGAAGCTTCGGAGCAGCACTACAGCGAAGTACTGGCGGTTGATTACGAATACCGTGACACTCTGCAGCGTCTCGAAGATCTGCAGGAAGGCGGCGGGTAACCGACGAGTTTAGAATCCAGCCACGGAATGCGAAATCGCTGCTCGTCTGACGGAGTGTCTGCAGAATGCCAAGTCTTACGGTTGAGAATTACGTCAAAGCGATCCTGCAGAATGAACTGCGCACCGGCAATGTCAGCGTATCGACTGGTTCGCTCGCGATAGCCCTCGACGTTTCTCCTGGCACAGTCACCAGCATGCTGAAGACGCTGGCGGAAATGGAGCTGGCGAATTACCGCCCGTACGAAGGCGTCGCGCTGACAGAGTCTGGTCGGCAGGTCGGCATGCGCATGCTTCGCCGTCACCGATTGATCGAGCAGTTTCTTGTTCAGACGCTAAACCTGAGCTGGGACCAGGTACATGACGAAGCAGAGAACATGGAGCACGCGGTCAGTGATTTTCTGGTTGACCGAATCGACGAGTTCCTCGGTCGACCGGATTACGATCCGCACGGAGATCCGATTCCGTCCCCATCCGGAGAATTGCGTGGAATCACCGAGGACACCATGCCGCTGGCCCGCTGTGACGTCGGCACCGTTGTCGAATGCACGCGCGTCATGAATCAGGATCCCGAGTTTCTTCGCTTCCTTGGCGACGCGGGTCTGCGTCCCGGTGTCATTGCGCGCATTCACGGTAACGACGCTGTCGCCGGCCGAGTTGAGGTTCAAGTCGGGACTCAGCGCACTCAACTGGAACACACTGCGGCCGAGCAGTTGCTGGTTAAACCAGTCACTGCGGGCGCAGAAGCGGGAGTCTGACCGTGGACGCTGCTGATGCGGACGAGCGACTCGGTGAAGACAGCGGCGAGTCGATTCCCGACTTCGGAGTTCTACTAGGCATAGACTACGGGACGAAACGAGTCGGCGTCGCGATGAGCAACGAAGAGCAGACAATGGCTCTGCCACTGGAGAACTACACACTGCGGACACCGGCTCTCGACGCGGAATGGCTGCGACAGCTCGCAAGTGGTTACGGAGCACACGGACTGGTCGTCGGGCTTCCCGTCCACATGAGCGGCGATGAAGGCGGCAAAGCACGCGAGGCACGCGAATTCGGTCGCTGGGCCGCGGAAGTGACATCGTTGCCCGTTACCTGGTGGGACGAACGGTTCTCTTCAGCCACCGCCGACGTGCGGCTGAATCAGTCCGAGACGACGAAGAAACGCCGCGCCAGCCGCCGCGATCAACTGGCCGCCCAAGTCATCCTGCAGGCATTCCTCGACGCCGAGGATCGCACCGCTCCACCACAGGCGTTCGAGTGATTAGGCCGAGCAGACCTGGGCACAACCAGGCTCTGTTTGAATACTCGGTTGAGGTCGTAGGACGGGCACTCTTGCCCGTCCATTTCTCAGAGAATTGCACTGCAGGGACGGGCAGGAGTGCCCATCCTACGGGGATTTCAAGCAGAGCCTGACTCTCAATTCACTTTGATGTCATAGGCCTGCAGCGTATCCATGTCGCGCAGGAACAGCTTGCCGGCGGCGACAACGGGATGGGCCCATGCCGGGCGTCCGCTGCGCTGCGGCTGACGGAACTGGCCTTTCTCGGAATAGCCGCGCTGTGAGGCTTCAAACAGCGCCACTGAGCCGTTTTCGCCGCGCAGGTAGATAT
>CAUZFZ010000044.1:0-63658 GCA_963579025.1 Planctomycetota bacterium
CAGTACGGGGTCGCGTTGAGCTACGCGATGCTGGACAAACTCCCGAACCGTCCGGGCCGCAGTTTCGACCGCGAGGTCTACCCCCGCCGCCCCAAGTCGAATCAATTCAAAAAACGAAAACCAAAACGAAAACCAAAACGAAAACCAAAACCCGAATGACTGAATCTAAACCAAGTGCCATTGGGCGTTAGCCCACGGTTCCTGGCGAACCGGACGCTAACGCGTTCCGGCTGATCGAACTTCGGGAATCAATTTATTCCATGTGACTTAGTGTCACCTTTCACTCCGCGTAAGGACGCGCACTTTCGCGGAGAGGCTGTGAATTGTTCAGTAGGGTGTGACAAGCGGAGCGAATACCAATTCGGTGTGCCGGCGCGGGCGGTTTTTGGAGTCAGTTCCCATCCACATAGTTTTGAGATCTCCGCGCCGGCACACCACGAATGGCGATCGGCCCGCTTCTCACACCCTACGGCCAATAAATTCACAACCTCTCCGCGAAAGGCGACATGCCTCTATTTCTCCGGCAGCTCGACGACGCGCCAGAAGTGGTCGAGCATGCCCAGCAGTTCCACGAAATCTTCGCCGGCTTTCGATTTGACGATGTATCCCGCGACGTACTTCTTGTAGGCCGCCACTCGATCCTGCTCGTCAGACGAAGTCGTCAGCACGAAGATCACGCTGTCGTCCAGTTCGGCATCGCCGCGAATTTCCTCCAGGAACTTCTGTCCGTCCATGCGTGGCATCTTCAGGTCCAGCAGGATCATGTAAGGGCGCGGTAGTCGTTCACGACCGCCCTCGCCACGCAGCAATTCGAGGGCGTCAATACCGTCCGTGGCGCGGTGGATCGGATTGCCGATTTTTGCTTTCCGGAACGCCCGCTCAATGCCCTCGGCGGCCACGTCGTCGTCTTCGACGAGCAGAATGTTGACAGTGTTTTCAGCCATGTTTGATCTCGATGTTTTGTGAGTGTCGCTCATTGTCGCCTTTCGCTCCGCGAAAGTGCGTGCGTCCTTTCGCGGAGCGAAAGGCGACATTGGGCGACTATGCATCCATCTCTTTCGGCCACGTGAAACGGAATGTTGTGCCACGGTCGCCGGGAGATTCGACGGTGACCTTGCCGCCGTAGCTTTCCACTATCTTCCTGATCACGGACAGTCCCATGCCACTGCCTTCCACTTCGTCGCGCGGCTTGAGTGTTTCGAACAGCTTGAAAATCTGATCGTGAAATTCCGGGGCGATGCCCGGCCCGTCGTCCGTCACGGCGAACTCGTAAAACTCGTCGGCGTCGCGGCAGCTCACTTTCACAGTGCCGCCCTCGCCGTCGTGGTGTTTGACAGCGTTGTCGATCAGGTTGCGCAGGACCTGCTCCAACGGTGTTCGGGCCGTTCGCAGCTTCGGCATGTCGCCATGGGACGAGATCTGGAATCCAGCGGCTGGACTTAACACGGCGGCCATGTCGGCGACCAGGTTCGCGGTATCCACTTCCATAATGACGCCGTGTACTCGCCCGGCCCGCGAGTATTCCAGCAGGTCGCTCAACAACAGATCCAACCGGTCCATCCGCTGCTGCATTTGCTCCAGATGCCGTTTGGATGCGTCAGGCAGGATGTCGTCGTTGTCTTCGGCGATCCACTTGGCCAGGTTCTTGATGCCTTCCAGCGGCGACCTTAAGTCGTGCGACGCGACATAGGCAAATTCGTCCAGTTCTTTGTTGCTGCGTTCCAATTCCTCCTCAATGCGTTTCCGCTCGCTGATATCACGCGAGACTCCGAATGTTCCGACAATGTCCCCTTGTTCGTCGCGGAGCGGCAATTTGGTCACCAGCAGGGTGCTCGCTCCACCGTCTTTGTTGACCGTGCGTTCCTCTTTGTTGATCAGCGGCTGGCCCGTTTCGAGAATCACTTGCTCGTCCGCACGTGTTTTCGCGGCGAACTCTGACGACCAGAAATCGGCGTCGGTCTTGCCGATCAATTGAGACGGGTCGTCGCAGCCTGCATGGTTGGCCATCGCCTGGTTGACGCGGATGAATCGACCGTCGCAATCCTTGAAGAACACCGGATCGGGGATGTTGTCAACCAATGCATTGAGCAAATATTGTTCGCGTCCCAGTTGGGCGACGGTGAGTTTCAACTGATCGACAAGTTGCCCTTGCTCCCTGGCCTGATCGCGGTGCAGGTCGGCCTCGAGCAACTCGATCTGCTGTTGCTGCACGCGGTGGCTCATCAACTGAATCTGGCGGGTCATCCCAACGCGCCGGGCGACCGAGCGGATGTGTGCAATCACCACCGTCGGATCCTGGGACTTCATCACATAGTCGTCGGCACCAGCGCCTAACGCCCGCACGTGGACATCTTTCGTCTCCTGACCGGACAGGACGACGATGCCCAGTTGTTGACCGGTTTCCGTGGACCACGCCCGCGCGCGGCGGCAAAGTTCGTAGCCGTCCATTCCCGGCATCACGATGTCGAACACGCCAACATCAAATTCCTGCTGCTGCAGCAACTCGAGTGCTTCGGCACCCGACGCCGTGCCGGTCACATCAAAGCCGCTCGCGCGAAGGTTGATTGCGAAGACTTCACGAATTGTGGGGCTGTCGTCTACGGCCAACAAGCGGATACGTCGTAATTCGGGTCGGGGCGTCGTTCCTGCGGGCTCGTCGCTCTGGGAGGAAACGACCATCGCCAACAGATGCTCGACGACAGCCAAAAGCTCGTCGTGTGGTTGTGCTTTCGACACGAAGGCGTCGGCGCCGGCGTCGAGGGCTGTCGTTTCATCTTGCGACGTTTCGTCGTCACCAAGCACCAGAACCGGAAGAAAAGCCAGCACCATGTCGCCCTTGATCCGCCGGCATACGTCCATCCCCGACTCTTCGGCCAGAGACGGATCGATAATCACCAGATCGGGCGTACTCGCGTAACAAATCCTGACCGCATCGCCCGTGGTCCGTGCCTGTTCGGCCGAATGCCCGACTTCCTTGAGAAGCCGGGTATAGATCTCAGCCTGGGTTTGACTGGCTTCGACTAACAGGATGCGAGCCATGGGAACGGTATGCGATCGTGCCTGGAGGAATAATGCCCTGTCCAATAGCGGTCGGAGCGTGCGCGTCATGACTGGCATCAGGTTGGCAGGAGGCATCAGTCCGGCGAATAGCGAACCGGACATACTCAGACCGACGCAGCCACACGCTACAGAACCGTTATTCACAATTCCATAGCCCTTTGGGCTATGCCCCATTGTGGCCTTTTGCTCCGCGAAAGGACGCCGGCGCAGCTCCGCAGAGCGGCAGACAGGTACCGCAGCCGACACTCTTTCGCGCAGCGAAAGGCCACAATCAGCGACGATTCAACTCTCGGACCGCAGCAGCGCGATGGCTTTGACGAGTTCCACCTCGGACACGGATTCCATCTTCCGGAGTACGCTGGCTCGTTGATGTTTCACCGTGTGCCGCTGCGTGCCGAGTCGGACGGCGATCTGCTTGACGGCGAGTCCTTCAACCAGCAGGTCCAGTACCTCGCGCTCGCGCGGAGTTAGCGTGTTGAGTCTGGATTGGACGACGGCACACTCCGATTGATTCCGCCGCCGTCGGGCGTCGTGTTGCAGGGCGCGCTCAATACGCTCCAGCAGGTGTTCCTTTTCAAACGGCTTCTCGATGAAAGCGACAGCGCCGTCCTGCAGCGCATCAACCGCCATCGGCACATCGGCATGAGCGGTGAGAATAATGACCGGCGGCGCAAGTGATTGCTCGGTCAGTTTCTGCTGTAGTTCGAGCCCATCCATGCCGGGCATCCGCACGTCGAGAATCAGGCAGCCTGGGGAATCGGGATCGTAACTTTCGAGAAACGATTCGGCCGAGGCAAAGGTCGTGACCTCATAGCCGGCGACACCGAGCATCCGTGAAAGGGCTCGCCGCACGGCGTCGTCATCATCCACCACAAAGACTGTCGGAACTGACATGGGAAATACCTCTACGCCCCCTTCCTCATTACCGACTAGCCTCGACCAGATCAATCTGAAGCCCCAGCACGTTGGCAATCGCCTCGACGCTGGACATTTTGGTATCTCGACCGAATTCAATATCACGGACCGTACGCGGATTTGGGATACCGGCCGCCTTCGCGACCGCATACCACGTCAATCCTTGACGCTCCCGCGCCTGGCGAATCTTCGCGCCGATTCCTGTAGTAACGGGCAGTGACCGGTCCGGGTCGGGCGGAAAGTCCTCCTGGGCCTGCGCCCGGATCTTGTCCAACCGCTCGGCTTCCGCAGCGGACACACGGCCCGGGCGGATCACTCGCTTCGCTTTCTTCTTTGCCATGCTCATTCCCTTTATGGTTCGGGGACGTGATAAGCGGTCACGGGGTAAACCGAGTCACCGTCAACTTTCTCGTAGATCACAATGATGTACTCGTTGGAATCCGTGTAGCCAAAGCAGCAGGGACGGCCACTTGTTTTGCTGAAGCCTTCCGATTCCGCATCATTCAACACGGCTTCCACATCCTCGACCATCAAACCGTGTTCTGCGATGTGCCGGACGTTTCCGAGCGGGTCGTCTTCTTCGTCCCAAATGATCTGAAGAAATCGCATCAGCTTTCCTTCGCGTGTCGTGTCTGAGTGTAGCATTGCGTTGATATACATCAACGCAATGCGATAGAGGGGTCCGGATCCGTACGATAGCCTTCGATGCCGGTCGTAAATCGGCGGGGCCGCTGCACCCTCAGCGTTACGGCTGCGCCGGCAGTGTGAATTGGAACGTCAGTCCACGGTCCGGATTCCCGGTGGCGGTCAGCCGGCCGCCGTGAACGTTGATAATCGTACGACTGATCGACAGACCCAGACCAAGGCCGTCCTGCCGTGTCGTGTAGAACGGGTCGAACAATCGGGCCAGCTCTTCGGGCGACGCCCCTCGCCCTCGATCAATGATGTCAACGACCAGACCGCCCTGCTCATCCGCCGATGTGGAAATCCGCAGCTTTCGCTCGCTGGACTTCACATCCCTCATCGACTCGAGCGCGTTCCTGACCAGGTTCAACAGCACCTGCTCGATCTGAATCCGGTCGGCGCGAATCAGCGGAACGACTACGTCGTGTTCCAACACGATGTTCACGTCCATCTGTTTCGTTTCGGTCTCGGCCAGCATCACGACCTGCTGGATGGCGTCCCGAATGTCAAACGTGGTGCGTTCCGATTCCCGTTTTCCGACCATCGCGCGGAGTCGTTTAATGATCTGCCCGGCGCGGCGTGCCTGCTCAACACTGCGCCGTAGATCGTCAAGCACGTCTTCGTCCTGCTGCCCTTGCGCCAGGAGTGTGTCCAGGCAGGATTCCACGTGAGCGACGATCGCGGTCAGCGGCTGATTCAGTTCGTGCGCCATGCCGGACGCCATTTCGCCCATGGTGTTGAGTCGGGTGGCGTGCGCAAGTTCCTCCCGATGTTGGCGGGCTTCCTGCTCGCTGCGTTGCCGTTCGGACATTTTCTGCTGCAACTGTTCATAAGCCGTCCGCAACTCGGCAGTCCGTTCGGCGACCCGCTGACGCAATTCATCCTGCATCTGCGTCAGTTGAGTTTCCGCCTGCTTGCGTTTGGTGATGTCCTGCAGGAACACGGCCAGGACCGCCTCGCCCCGCAGCGGGATCGGCTGCATGGCGATCTCGGCGATGAACGTCGATCCGTCTTTGCGCACCGCCTGCAATTCCTGTCGCTTGCCCAGCATCGAACCGTCTTCGCTGGTCGACAGGTACGCCGCAATGTTGCGCCGGACACGCTCGCTGACATCCGGCGTAAACAATGCGTCATACATCGGGCGTCCGATGACTTCGTGCCGCCGATAACCGAACGTCCGTTCGGCCGCGACATTGAAATCCACGATGTTTGCCTCGTCGTCGATGGCAATGATGCAGTCCAGAGCGGCCTCAAAAATAGCCCGCACATTGGCTTCACCTTCGCGCAGCCGAGTTTCAGCGTGCTGCTGATCGATGGCGAACTGGATACTCGATCGCAGGCCGTCGGCGTCCATCTGGCTCTTGATTAGATAGTCTTTGGCCCCGCGTTTCATCGCCTCGACCGCGATCGCTTCATTCCCCTGGCGGGTCAGCATGATGACTGGCAGGTGTCGGGCAACGAGCCGGTCGAGTAACTCCAGCCCCTGCACGTCGGGCAGCCGGAAGTCGAGCAACGCGCACACGGGCTTCTGTTGCTGGAGTAGCTGCATGGCTGCACTGGCCGTTGCCGCTTCCAGCAATTGGTGATCCGAGCTGATCAATCGACGAATCAGCTCGCGATCGACAACGTCGTCGTCGATGACCAGAATTCGACGTCCTGTTTCTGTCGTCGACACGATCGTTCGTCTCCCGGCAACTTCGCTCAGTGCCGCTTTCCGCCAATTGAACGCTGCGGTAAGTGTAACTACTTCCCGATATGTTGTTCGCCCACGCCCACGTCAGTCGGTGTTCGCTCGACCGTGACAAAGCACTGATGAAACCAGAAGACTGCACCGCCTTATGAGAACTCTTGTCCGCTGGGCCGTGCATAACTCGCCGGGTATGAACGTGCTCATGCTCGCGCTGCTGATCATCGGCGGAGTCTGCCTGGCGAACATGCGTCGCGAGGAGTTTCCCGAATTCGAACTCGAGATGATTCTCGTCTCGGTGCCGTATCCGGGAGCCAGTCCTGAAGAAGTCGAAGAGGGCATCTGCCTGAAGATCGAAGAGGCGGTCCGCTCGGTCGACGGGATCAAGAAGCAAACGTCGATCGCGGGTGAGGGCTTTGCCAATGTGATGCTCGAAATATCGACATCCGTGGACGATGTGCAGCGGGTTCTCAACGAGGTGCGGTCCGAGGTGGACCGGATACCCAGTTTCCCGGAACTGGCGGAAGACGCGGAGATTCAGCAGCTCACCATGCGCAGCGCGGCGATCCGTGTCACAGTGCTGGGACCAGAGACCGACGATCCGGAAGCGGAACTGAAACTGCGCCATGTCGCCGAGGCGGTGCGCGACGAGTTTATCGCGTTGCCCAGCGTCACTCAGGCCAGCCTGCTGGGCGTGCGTGATTACCAGATTGATGTCGAGATTTCTGAAAGCACTCTGCGCAAGCATGGTCTGACCCTGACCCAGGTCGCCGATCTTCTCCGTCGCGAAAACCTCGAACTGCCGGGCGGACTGCTGAAGGCTGAGTCCGGACGCATCCTGCTGCGTGCCCGGAACAAGCACGTGACCGGTGAGCAGATCGCGAAAATCCCATTGGTCACACGCCCGGGCGGAGTTGTGCTGACGGTTGGTGATCTGGGCACGGTGCAGGACGAATTCGCTGACACCGTCGCGATCAGTCGCGTCGATGGGAAACCGGGCATGGTGATCTCGGTCAACAAGACATCCAACGAGGACCTGATCACCGTCGTGCGCGAAGTTCGCGATCGATTGCCGGAGATCGACGTCCCGCCCGGCTACTCACTGGTTCCGTGGAACGACAAGTCGGTCGCCGTCGAGGACCGCATGGATCTGCTCTCGCATAACGGACTGCAGGGGTTGTTGCTGGTGTTCCTGATGCTGGGCGTGTTTCTGGAAATCCGCCTGGCTTTCTGGGTCGCGATGGGAATCCCGATCTCCGTTTTCGGGGCCTGCATCTTCCTGCAGTTCGGCGGCGAGACGCTCAACATGCTGTCGATGTTCGCGTTCCTGATGGCATTGGGAATCGTGGTCGACGACGCCATCGTGATTGGCGAGAACATCTACGCTCACCGTGAACAGGGCAAGCCGTTCCTGCAGGCTGCGGTTGACGGAACGGTCGAGGTGTTTCCGTCCGTGCTCGGTTCTGTTCTGACGTCGATCATCGCCTTCATGCCGCTGATGTTCGTGTCCGGTGTGATGGGCAAGTTCATCGGCGTGCTGCCGGTCACCATTATCGCCATGCTGATCATCTCGCTGTTCGAAAGTGTGTTCATTCTGCCCGCGCATCTCGCGCATCCGGACGGTCGACTGTTCCGCATCATCGGCCTGGTGATGTATCCGTTGATGCCAGTCCTGTGGCTGTTCAACTGGTTGAACCGGCAGTCGGCAGCGGGTTTGAACTGGTTTATTGAACGTGTCTACGTGCGACTCGTTGAATTCCTGATTCGGTATCCAGGAATCATTGTTGCCTCGGCAATCGCTGTGCTGATCGTCTCTGTGGGGTTCGTGCAATCCGGACTGCTGCCCTTCGTGATCTTCCCGAAGCTGGACCGCAACGACATCCAGGCCAAAATCACGTTTCAGAATGGGACACCCGCAGCCATCACGGACGCAGCAACTCAGAAGCTCGAAGACTCGATTCGAGAAGTCACGTCCCGATACCGCACGCCTGACGGCAAGCCGATTCTGAAGACGGTCTACCGCACGGTCGGTACGGCCGAGTCGAACCCGATGGGTCCGCAGGATCAGACCAGCGGCAGTCATATCGGCGCGGTCGTTGTGGAACTCGTCGACACGGGTGACCGACCCGTTCTCAGTTCAGAGCTGCAGGCGCAATGGCGCGCAGCGGCTGGTGAATTCGCGGGCGCCGACAGCCTGATTTTCGACAGCATCAGTCATGGACCCGGCGGTAAGCCGATCGAATTCAAACTTGTGGCAAAGAGCGAAGCCATTGAGCAGCTCGAATCCGCAGTGGACGAGTGCAAGAACCGACTCCGCGAATACCCGGGCGTCTACGATGTGACGGATGACGCGACGCCCGGTAAGTACGAGTTTCAAATCCGCATTAAAGAGCGTGCTCGCGCTATGGGCATTCCACTGGCGCAGCTCGCCGAAACCGTGCGTGCCTCCTACTACGGGGCCGAGGTCATGCGTCTGCAGCGGGGCCGGCACGAGGTCAAGCTGATGGTTCGCTATCCGGAAGCCGAGCGTGCATCACTGGGGGACTTCGATCAAATCCGCGTGCGCACAGCCGATGGTTCCGAGTATCCGATCACCGAACTGGCCGAAGTCACGGTGGCACGTGGAGCGACCGAGATCAATCGCATCAACCAGATGCGGTCCATCACCGTTTCGGCCGACATCGACGAATCGAATGCTGACGCCAACGCGGCCGACACCGTCACCAGTCTGCGGAAGAACTTCGTACCCGGACTGATCGAGCGACATCCGGGAATCCACGTCCGCTGGGAAGGACAGGAGGAGGAACGACGCGAGTCGATGCAGAGTCTTGTCGCCGGTCTCGCCGCCGCACTCGTGGGGATGTACATCCTGCTGGTGCTGCAGTTCCGATCTTACCTGCAACCGTTCCTGATCATGATGATCATCCCGTTCGGCTGCATCGGCGCAATCCTGGGACACTTTTTCATGGGTCTACCCGTGACGATGTTCAGCATGTTCGGCCTGGTCGCACTGACGGGAGTCGTCGTCAACGATTCGATTGTGTTGATCGACTTTATCAATCAGCGCATCGAATCGGGACTGGATCTGCACGACGCCGTCATCGCGGCCGGTCGACGTCGGTTTCGGCCGGTACTGCTGACGTCTGTCACAACCGTCGCCGGGCTGACACCCATCCTGCTGGAGAGATCACTGCAGGCCCAGTATCTGATCCCGATGGCAACCAGCCTGAGCTTCGGCATCATGATGTCGACGGTCCTGGTCCTGATTCTGGTACCGTCGTTCTACTGCATCTTCGACGTCCTGTTCCGCACGAGTCCGCGATCGAGCGATGATCACAGTGACACGAAACGGATTCCAGATGCCGTCGCTGGCGGGCTGTGATTTGAACGGCTTAGGTTCGACCGTGAATTAAGTGTCACATTGTCGTCTTTCGCTCCGCGAAAGAACGCTCTTTCGCGGAGCGAAAGGCGACACTCAATGATCGAACGATCCTTACTGACTCTCGGTGCGAGTCAACTGCACGAGGTCGCTGGTCACGATTGCCGTGATCAGGCTGGTCCAGGTTCCACCGTTCTTCTGTGACGATTTGTGGACGCGGTCGATGATCGGCGCATCCTCTGCAACCAGCGGACGTCCCAGCGAAAACTGGGCGACCTTCCAGGTCAGCGACTCACGAATTCGATCGCTGCCCGCGAGCAGGTTCATCAGTTCGGCTGAGGTCTTATAGGCAACCGGTTTTGCGTCGCCCGGAAACAGGATCTCTCCATCCTCTCGCAGACGATTTCCGTGTTCGTCTTTCTCGTGAAACTTCCCCAGGCCATCGAATTTTTCGAGTCCGAAGGCGAGTGGTTCGAAGCGGGCATGGCATCCGCCGCAGGACACATTGGCGATGCGAGCCTCAGCAATGCCGCGTTGAGTCAGGCCGGTCTTTGTGGGCACGGGAGTTGTATCGACGCACGGCGGCGGATCTTTAACGACGCCACGTAGCAGGTCGTGCAGTACGAACAGCCCGCGCGTGACCATTGAGGCTTCGTCGCCACCGACGGTTAAAACGCTTCCCTGGGTCAACAGGCCGCCGCGGCCCGGGACTTCAGAAAGGTCGGTGACGCCCGAGTCTTGAGTCTTGAGGCCGTAGTGCTGTGCCAGTCTGGGTGTCACGAAAGTGACCTGTGCGTTCAGGAGGTCGGACAATGGCCGCTTCTGTTTCCAGACCACTTCTGTGAAGAACGCCCGCGTTTCATCGCGCATGTCGCGAGCCAGTTGATCATCCCAATCGGGGAACCGCTTTCGATTGGGACTCATGTTGTCCAACCGGCCGAGATTCAGCCATTCGTCCACGAACTGCACTGACCGCTTGATGGCTCGCGGATCCTGCAACAGGCGCTGTGCCTGCTGCGCGATGACCGAGCTGTCCGACAGCTTTCCGTCGTCGGCCGCTTTCAGCAGTTCGGCGTCCGGCGGTCCACCCTGGATGATGTAACTCAGTCGCGACGCCAGCTCATACTGTCCGACCGGCCAGGCCGTTCCGTCGCCTCGCTGATTCTCGATGCGATAAATGAACCGCGGTGACTGCAGCATGGCTTCCAGTATGAATGACACGCTTTCGTCGAATCCGCCGCCCGCACTGGCAACTGTCGACGAGATACCGCGGAAATTGGTGATCTCCTGATCGTCCAGCGGTCCGCGGAACAACCACTTGCCCATCTTTGACACCAGGTCGCGCATCTGGTCGTCCTCAAGCCGACGACTCTTTGAAAACTGTGCGGCAAAGGCGCCAACGTCCATGCGACTGACGATGATCTCGGCCAGTTGCGCGTAGGCTCCGACGCGCTTCAGGTCGATGTTCAGGTTGTAGGCCGTATTACTGAAGCCATCGGCGCGCAGATCAGGCGGTAACAGATCACGCGCTTCTTTTTCAATGTCGACGCCCACGGCGCTGCGAACGGTTTCGGTGTACTCGGCGAGTGTGAGCCGCTGGATCCAGATGCCCGTCGCTCGGTTGTCGTGCGCGTAGACCGCCGGGTCGATCATGCCTCCGGACCATGACGCGCCGGACTCGATCCACTGACTCAGCAGCTTCTTTTCGTCGTCAGACAGAGGCGGCCGTTTCTTCGGCATCTCGTTGGACTCGACCAGGTCCCACAGCAGGCTCTCGGTCAGCTTGCCGGCCACAACGGCCTTTCCACTTCCACCACCGGCCAGCAAGGCGTCTTTGCGGGACAGATCGAGTCCGCCTTTTTTCGATACGGAATCGTGACACTCAAGACACTGCCGGGACAGCAGCGGCGCGATCTTCGTCGCGAAGAGTCGAGCACCTGGATCCGAGTTCTGAGCGAGCGAACCTGACGATGCCTGCGATCCGGCTTTGAAGTTCTGTCCAACTTCCTGTGGTGACAGATCGCGGCTGTAAATTGCGACCAGGAAGAAAGTGCCCAGCCACGGACGGTCGCCAGTGACTTCATTGGCCAGACCCAGTTTGAGTGATGGTTGCCAGACACTGGTCGCTCCGGCAACTGTCTGCTCGTCCCGCTTTCGGCCGTTGAGATAGAGTCTTGTCTGACCGCCGCGATCTCGTGTGTAAACAATGTGGGTCAGTTGCGTCGTGACACTCCGGCGTTCTGAATTCAACGACGGGATCCCGTTTGTACTGGTGCGACTTGTGCGAAACCGCACTTCCAGGTGGTCGCTCTCCTGCCCCAGCGTGAAGTTTCGTTCGTTCGGATTACGAGACATCGTGACAATACGAGCCGGGCCCTCCTGACTTGTATTCGCCGGACGGATCCATGCCTCGATCGTGATCTCCCCGGACTTCCGGATTGCCTGCGCCAGCCGCGTTGCTGGCTTGTCCGTTTGAATGGCCGTCTTGCTCAACACCTGCAGTGACCCGTTGGAGCGTCGTACCGCTTTACTGTCTGCGATGCGCAGGTCCAACGCTGGTCCGACTCCGGAGCGGTCCTTGATCAGTGGGCCGCCCGATTCACTGAAGTCGTACAGGACCAGCAGACCGCCACTGACTCGTCCTGGCGTTGATTCCTGTGCCCGCGCGGTTCGTTCACTGCGGCCCCCGGTCAAAAGGCACACAATCACGACGAATCCAGCACAGGTGATTGAACAGGAAGTTTTCATCATCCGCTCCTCGGCCGACCCGATTTCAGGAATGACCGCGCGATGGCTCAGCAATAACCGAGATCGCACGCCGGTCACGGCACGTGAGTCAGATTACTGGCTGCCATGCAGAGCTCGAAAGCGTACGTCACGATCTCTGGTGTTAGAGCAATTCCAGAATTGGTTTTCCGTCACGATACAAGCCCGAAGCGCAAGCGAGTGAATCCCGTACAACAGATTCACTCGCTTGCGCTTCGGGCTTGTTTGAAAACCGACGTTGAGCATGTTCTAGACCATTTCCCTGCGAGGCCAATAGCGCCACGCGAGTCCGGTTGCAGAGAGGCCAATGATCAGACCCACGGCAGTCGGGATCAGCAGCATGTTCGAATCGAGCGGTCGTTCCTGGAGCATCAACACCGTGCTGAGCTGCCAGACAAGCAGCAACACGATGCCAATCAGAATTGTCACCCATGTGCGATGAATCAGGATGATCCACAGACCGACTCCGTAAAGCAGTGGTCCGATGGATGCGAACAATGCGGCGATCGCCAGGGTCGTCGCACCGTATCCGCTGGCGAAGGCCAGTCCGGTTGCCAGGCAAAACACAAGTACAAAGACCGGTGCCAGATCGAGCGCGACGGACTGGAACAGCATGCGACGCAGGGCATTCCGAGAGACGGGACGCAGAAGTTCCAGACTCATTACGCTCATCCGGTTGCGCCAGCCTCCCACAACGAGCACTCCGGGGATCAGCCCGACCATGCACAGTGGGGCCGCGGCGATCTTCAGAAACGCGCGACCATCCCATGGCGTACCACTGATAAGAGAGCCGCTTTGGGCCATACAAGCCCCGAGGAAAACCGTGATCACACCAAACACAAGCAGGAACCGGGGATTCAGACCGCTTCCGGCGCGCAGCAGGGCCAGTTGTCGTTGATTGCGAGCGACGGGCAGCGAGCGAAGTTTCGCATCCAGATCGGCCGGCAGATCAACGATCTTAATGCCACCGGATTCCTGCCTCTTCTGCTGCAGCCGTTGCACACGCTGCTGCTGGGCCTGAATCAAGTCCGAGAAGCCAGCCACGGAAGCCATGCCGCTCTCCATGGCCTGGCTGGTGAGTTTTCTAACGCTTGAGGGAACTCGCGCAAGAACGACAAGCGACCCGACTATCAACAGTGTGGCAAACAGAAGGAAGTCGCCTGCCAGCCATGCGTCAAACCAGTGGGGCAGGAAACCGAAACTCATCATCATTAGCCCGGGACCTCCGCCCAGCATGACGCTTGCGGCCACAGTGCGCCAGCTCTGTGCGTCGTGTGATCCGGCTGGCTTCACGGCCGAGAAGACAAGAGCGAACGCACTGACGAACACCAGACACAGCGACACCGCCGACAGAAAATCTGACCTGTGATAGAGAAGTAAAACCAGGCAAATCAGGATCGAGACTCCGGAGATGATTCCGGCCGCGCAAAGATGAAACCGATGAAACTGTGGAGTTGTCGCGGCGACGCTGCACAGCAGGCTGCACACCAACTGATAAACGACGGCTAATACAGTGACTAACAGGATCAGCACCACCAGCCGGCATGTATCGATCCGAGTCGAATCGTACGTTCCGCGTCGAACCGAGGCGTCGGGCAGTAGTTCGCGACAAAGTCCAAGTACATTCTGATACGGACGACTATGCGGCACGTAGAGGGTCCGGAGATTCGGCATCGACTGCAGTTGCGCGACGTTCTCCTCCGTCACTGACTTTTCCGCGGCTCCGACAATCATGTCGATCGCAAGAGTTTCGACCTGTGGCAACGTCGAGACTGCCCGTATTGCCTGGCCAGTCACCTGTTCGAAATCAACCAGAATGAGCGTGCGAAGTTCTGGCAGTCCGGCCAGATGTTGCAATTCTTCGTCCATATGCCAGCTCGAACGCCAGGTCGACGGGTTTGCAGTGGTTCCCCGTCGCTGCAGATACGTTCCTGACAGATCGAGCTTCTTGAGACGGCGCAGACCTGTGAGTGCAGCAAGAACGGGCGGTCGATCCGCGCTTTCAGGCGACACGAAGCTGCGCGCCATAGCCAGTTCTTCGAGTTGATGAATTGATCCGATGATCTGCAGATTCTCGGGCGCAATGATCATGCCCTCGACCGAGAGTCGACGCAGGCGGGTGCATTCCGGCAGCAGTGAAATCAAACCTCCCGGCGGGGTTTCATAGGACACGACATGCCCGTTCTGCTGAAACTGCAGGGAAGATTGCATTGTCCATCGCGCATCGATGCGGAGTTCCTCGACATTCGCCAGTCTCGCTTTAACCGCAGCGAGGCCATCTGATTTGTAGAGCCCTACCAGAGCCTCGGCCCCGAGAGAATTGTCCCAACCGACGGTCACAGTCGGATGGCACGGGCGAAACGAGCGATCGCGACGCGACTCGGCGATGGCACCGATGATGAGCAACAGCCAGAACAGTCCATGCACGAGCGCAACCGGGTTGCGCCAGGTCAGTAGCGCGGCGCGAAGTTGTTTACTCATCGTGCATCTCCAGAAAGATCTCTTCGAGGTTCAGGTCCTCGACAGAGACGTCGGCATCCCAGCGCGACTTCAAACTGTCGACAAGGGACTCACTGACAGCCGGCACGGCGACCAATGCGTTGCGCCCATGCACTTCAGTGCGCAGTGCACCCTCAACCGAAAACGTTTCGGGAAGATCGCTCGATGCCGCGATCCGCAGCCGCTTGACGCGGTCCTTCAGTTGGTCGAGTTCTTCGAAACAGGAAATTCGTCCTTCCTGCATGACGGCAACGTGCGACGCGACCCGTTCCAGGTCTGACATGATGTGCGTGCTGAACAGCACGGTCGGAGTCCACTCGTCGTCGGCGTGCAACAATGAACGCAGGAATTGCCGACGACCAATCGGATCAAGGCTGGCAACGGGCTCGTCGAGGATCAGCAGCTCGGGGCGATGTCCATTCGCCAGGATGATCATCAATCTTTGCAATTGTCCCTGAGACAGCGAACCAACGGTCTGCTTCTCGGGCAGTTCGAAATCATTGACCAGGCGGTCGGTCAGATCCCAATCCCAGTTGTCGTACCAGGCTGACTGATAGCGAATGGTCTGCCTCAACTTCATCCACGGATACAGCTTGATTTCCTGAGGGACATAGCCAAGCCGTGCTTTGGCGGATTCGCTCAGATCCCAGGGGTCTTCACCCAGGACTTCAGCCTCGCCCGCATCGATCCGCAGCAGGCCCAGCAGACATTTGATAAGTGTCGACTTGCCCGTGCCATTCGTGCCGATCAGACCCACCACGGTACCAGGTGGGATTTTCAGATCGACACCATTGAGCACCTGCTTATCTTTGAAGCTCTTGCGGAGTCCACGCGTTTCGATGGGGAATTCACTCATGAGCGTCGCTCCCTGAGGACGGATTTCACGACTGCGATAATCTGCTCGTCCGTGAGTCCCAGTTGCTGCGCTCGTGTGACCATGGGATCCACAAGCGGCTTCAGTTGCTGTTGCCGGTCTTTGACGCGGCCGCTGGATTCACGTTGTCTGACGCGCATGCCCTTGCCGCGGACACGCTCCAGGATCCCATCCGCCTCCAGGCGGGCGTAGGCCTTCGAGACGGTCATCATGTTGACTTCGAGATCAGCCCCCAGTTGCCGCACGCTGGGTAGCAGGTCACCGGAAGTAAGCCGACCGCTGCCGATCATGGCCTGAACCTGGTCCATAATCTGGCGGTAGATAGGCACACCCGAAGACGGGTGAATCTCAAATTGGACGGAGCTGTCTTGCATTAGTGTCTCACGATAGTAATACACATGGCGCAATGCAAGGCACCTGGCAGGCTTCGATGTATTTCGTTGAGGTCGGCTCGGGGTGTGCGGCCTGAGGAGTTACGGGCATGTGCCCACAGCGGCCACAAGCCGGCTCGTTGATGGCGGGCCTGGCGAAGCGTAAAGGCGCCAGTGCCGTAGTCGATCACCGGATTGTCACAATGATGTAAGTCAGTACTTATTTGCATGTTTCTTTGATAGGGTCTCTATGTCCGTTTGCGATTGTGAAAATTGTGGACAGTCCCTGTGTTTTTGTTGTGGCTGTCCTGTCAACCCTAAACAGCGGTGCAGAAGTAGGGATAGCGAGAACACTGTGCGGTTCGCACATTTGACTGGGCTCACACATGGTCGAGATTCGCAAAGCACCAGACGTTGCGAACGACCCAAAATTGTCGATGCTGGTTGATCGGCACAGCGAGCTGATCACCGAACTCAGTCCTCAGAACGCGACGGCCGTCTGGGAGCGCGAACCGGACAGTCAGAACACGGTCGTCCGTCTGCAGATCAGCGACGCTTACGGTCGGGGCAGTCGCCTTCTGAATGTGGTCGACTTGATTGATCCTGACCGCATGCTGGTCCGAATCTCTCGGCTTGTGGGTGATCTGGTTTACCAGCACTGTGAGAACCTGAGCGACCCCGGCATACTGGCTCATCTCGCGAGTTTCACACCGGGCCGACTGTGTCGCCGGTTCACGCAACACGATCCACATATTCCGTTGCCATCTTCAGACGATGTTCCATGCGCGTTGCTGTTTGCGGACATCTCGGGCTTTACGCGACTCACCGAACGTCTTGCCGCCAAAGGTCCAGTGGGTGCCGAAGAACTGACAACGGCGCTGAACGATTACTTTGGCGAGCAGATTCGGATCGTTGGCGATTACGGCGGAGACGTACTCAAGTTTGCTGGCGATGCTCTTGTTGCAGTGTTTGAAGATCGCAAGCCCGGAGCCGACCTGCGTGATGCGGCGTCCCGTGCCGTGGCGGCCAGTCTCGACATACAGCGGAAAATGCGGAACTTCCCTGAAGTCCACGGAACGCAACTGTCGGTGAAAATCGTGCTGGTGGCTGGCCATCTGCGGATCATGCATCTGGGTGGTGTCTTCGGACGCTGCGAACTTCTGATTGTCGGCGATCCGCTCAAAGAAGTTGGCACGGCCGACAAAGTCGCCAACTCGGGCGAGATCATTGCGTCGACTGATTTCTGGCGGCGGGTCGAATCTCTTGTGAACGGCACGGCAGTCGATGATTCCCACTATCGCGTTCAGTCGCTCCAGGGCACGGACGAGGAAGACTTCGCGACCTCGGGCATCAGCGGACAGCAGGAACTGGTCGAGGCCCCTTTCCGAGTCAGCTCCGTCGCAGCCATGCGAGGATATATCCCCGCAGCAATCTATGCGCAACTGGCGGCTGGACAGACAGACTGGCTCGGTGGGCTGCGTAAGGTCACCGTGTTGTTTGCCAACCTGCCGGGTTTCGACAGAAATACGCCGCTGCAGGACGCCCAGCAGTTGATGGTTGCGCTGCAGCGAACCGTGTATCGCTTCGAGGGCAGCCTCAACAAGATGAGTGTCGACGACAAAGGCGTGTCGATGCTGGCCGGATTCGGTCTGCCACCGGTCACTCACGAAGACGATGCGGCCCGCGCGGTTGGATGTGCTGAAGCCCTGCATGAGTGCATCACGGAACTGGGCTGGTCGTGTTCAATCGGCGTTGCCACGGGACGCATCTTCTGCGGCGTCTATGGGAACAATCAGCGCCGTGAGTACACCATGATCGGCGATACGGTGAACACGTCCGCGCGGCTCATGCAGGCGGCGAAGGGTCACATCCTGTGTGAACAGGTCACGTGGCGTGAAGCGGAATCGCGATTTGAATTCGAGGCGTTGGAACCAATCCGGATGAAAGGCAAGAGTGAGCCGGTCGCAAGTTACCGGCCCCTCGCGAAACGCACGCAGCACTCATATCAGGCGCAGGAACGGATCACCGTTATCGGGCGCGGAGACGAGCGACGACTGTTTCACGAGCAGCTTGAGAAGCTCACCGAATCTCGCGCGGGCTGCGTCCTGTTCGTTGAAGGAGAAGCCGGCGTTGGGAAAACGCACCTGGTGGATTACTTTGAGCAGGCAGCGGAAGACGCCGGATGCCGTGTGTTCTACGAAGGTGGCGACACCATTGAACGCTCGACTCCCTGGTTTGCATGGCGGTCAGTGATCACCGGAGTCATCGGTGTTGAGGACGAGCGACTGGAGCCCGACGAGCTGACCCGAGCGATCCGTGATCGATTCGATCTGTCGGAAGAATTCATGCGATTGGCTCCGCTGCTGTCATCCGTGCTGCCAGTCACATGGCCCGACAACGACTTGACCGCTCAGATGACGGGTGCGGTTCGGGCCAGCAATGTCGATGACTTACTCACGGAGTTGATTACTCAGGCAGCGCAACGGGAACCGCTCGTCATCTCTCTGGAAGATGTTCACTGGTTCGATCCGGCGTCACTGGCATTGCTACGCAAGCTGGCGTCGCGACTTGCCCCGATCATGATCATCGCCGACGCAAGATCGATGAAGCCACCCATTCCGCGCGACATCGAATTGCTGCTGAAAATGCCGACCACAAGTCATCTGGAACTCGACGTCCTCTCCCCGGAAGAGGCCGTGCAAATGGCACGGCACCTGCTGGATGCCGATTCTCTTCCTCCACCTGTCGAGCGCATGCTGCATGAGCGAACGAAGGGTAACCCCCTCTTCCTTGAGGCGCTCACCTTCACGCTACGCGACTCAGGCACGCTTGAAGTCGTGAACGGCACTGGTCGGCTCATCGGCGATCTGCACGAGTTCACGCGGCAGCAGGCCGCCGATTCGCTTGCCGGAACCATCGTCAGGCGCATCGACAGTCTGCCGGCTTCCGAACAGTTGACCGTCAAGGTCGCGAGCGTGATCGGCTACGACTTTTCTTATGACATGCTCCATGACATTTTCCCGGTCGAGCATGAACGGGCGGAAATTCGAGACTGCCTCGATTCACTCAGTGAGAAACAGATTGTTCATACATCCGAGGACCATGTAGAGCACGAGTATTCGTTTCGTCACCAGACGCTGCGCGACGTCGCTTATAACATCATGCTGAAAAAGCATCGCGTCGAATTACATGCAGCCATCGGTGCGTGGATCGAGGAAAAGCACGATGAAGAACTTGAATCTCACTATCCACTTCTGGCCGAGCATTGGCGGCTGGCTGGTGACTTGACGCGTGCCGCCGACTACGCGGCTCGTCAAGCCGACAGATCGCAATGAATGACAATCAGTACACATGACGATAACGGCGGACGAGTCAGCAGAGTCTGACCCGAACGAAGCCCCAACGCATTCACACTGATCACATGGAGAACGTAGTTAAAATGCAATTCGCATACGCCCTGTTGGACCCGGCCGTCGAAGCAACGGCAGGCACGGAACTGACTTTTTTCTCTCTGGACCCCCTGATGCACGCCGTGGCTGGTGTCATTGGTGTGGTTGGAGTGTCGGTCATCGTGTGGGGCGTTCTGATTGGTCTCTGGCGGTTGATTCGCCTTGAACAAGTCACGTTCCGCGGTGGAGACGCAGAAGAGCTCCGTTCTTCACTGCGACACATCCTGGGTTTCTATTTGCTGCTGGGACTTGAGTTCCTGGTGGCCGCCGACATTGTGGAGTCGATTCTCGCTCCCGACCTGGAGCATCTGGGTGTGCTCGGTGCCATCGTCGTCATCCGGACGGTGATCAGCTTCAGCCTGAACTGGGAACTCCACCAGGAGAAGAAGGCGGAGGCAGAGCTCAAGGCTGGCGGAGCGGACGGGACTGATTAGCTCGGAGTCGACCGCACGGTGCGAGCAGTTTGTGATCGGTCAGCGTTTAGAATTTCACGAGCATTTCGACGCGGGCGCCGTCGTGCAGGCGCTGGCTTTCCTGCTTGCCGATAAATGCGTCCAGAATCCAGACGGTGTGCTGTCCGCAGGCCTGCTGATAGCGGAAGCCGCCGGCGATGACGCCATCGTTGGCCTGCTTCGTGTCGGATCGTCCGCCCAGCTCGAACGTGACCTGGCTGCGCGTTCCGTCCAACAGAATCTGATAGCCGAGTGCTCCGCCGGCGGAATCGGCTACCTCGTTAAAGATTGGCGTGTCGAACCGACCGAGTCCCGCATGAGCCCACAGGATGCCGATGCCGTCACCGAGTGGGCCACCCTGTAGCGGGCCGCGGGCTGCTGATGTGAACTGATCGATGCCCCAGAAACTGTTGAGGTAGATGACATCGAGGCCGCCGTGTGGCGTCCATGAAAGACGCGACACGAGGAGTTCACCCTGCCCGGCCGTTGAGGTTTCGTTTTCCGTCGGGTGCGAACCGAGAATGTGGAACGACGTATTGTATTGGTTGTGGTACCCGTGCAGTCGCTGAATGCCGCTCAAGCCCCACACCACCATGTTGCCAACGCCGTTGTTGTCAGTCTCGACATAAACCACGTCCGCATTAACCGTGCTCGCGAAGAAGTCGCTTTCCGTCAGCAGGGCGAACAACCTGCCGTTGCGATCAAAGACGGGGCCACCGGGTGCCAGGTCGTGACGGCTGACACGATTCCAGGCAAACACACCAGTCATTCTCAGATTCAGGTTGCCGTTTCCGCTGAGTGTGTTGCGCGTGACCGTCACGGCATCCAGCATGTCCTCGTTGATGATCAGTCCCTGCTGCGCGAGCAACGGCTGACGTCCAACGGTGAAACCGTAATCAAGCTGCTGCTGGTCCAGGACATCCAGATGGGGGAAGAGTTCACCAAAGTCACCTTCGAAGAACAGCGTGTTGATGTCGTTGTTCCAGCCGTCCCGCTTGTCACCGTTCTGGAAGTCATAGCTGTTGAATTCGCGGGTGAGTTTCTGATTCGGCTGATGAATTTCTTCATCGACAGGGCGGATTCCCAGAACGATGCGCTCGGTGCCGGTCAAATTGGCCTGAGCAAACAGGTTCAAACTGTGTGCAAGCTCGGCGAAGTTCAGATTCTCCTGGCTGCGATAGGCCGCATGGGCTCGATACGAACCGAACAACCAGACTGACGGACGCCAGACCGCTCCTGAAGGCAAAACAATTTCTTCACCCAGTGGACCAGGTTTCAGAAATTGTTCGTTGTATTCAAAGACAAGGTCCGGTCGCGCCGGAGTGTCCACAATCCCCAGCGGGACGTCGGACAGATCGGTTTCAAAGTGAAAATGTTCGCCGGAGAAGAGCCCTTCGCCGATGGCAACGAGTGGTTCGTGCGACGACTCGATCGCGTCCGTGAATGATTCCACGAATTCCCAGTACCACGGGGCATGCTCCGGCGGTGGATACCAGCCGAATTCGTCGGCGTACAGGTGCCCCATGTAGTCACCGTGCCCATCGTCGGCACGTTGAGCTGTGGCCGTTGTCTCTGCGCCAGATTCGTCGTACGACATTGCCAGGTCCGCGATCGTGACAACCCCGAATGCGGGCGCACTCTGCAATGCAACCGATCCACTGTCCGGTTCTCCAGCCTGTGTCCGACTTCCGGTCACCAGGCAGGCAGCAATGGTCGCGATCTTGACCCAACCGGGTTTCAACAACATGGCTCAGCTTTTCTGATTCGCGTGAATGGCGATGACGCAGATGGTGATATTCCGGGGTTAACCGTCAGCGCGTGTGGATGTTGAAAGTGGCTTCTTCGTGGTACAGGACGAACGAACCTTCCACGACGCGTCTGGCCACTTCTCTGGCCGTCAGACCGTAGTCAAAACCAGCGATCGAGATGCGGTGGATGAGATTGACTGGCACCGTCTGAGCCCGCAGCGTCGCGCTGACGTGATACGGTCCGTTGCCAGACAGGTACTCTGATTTGACGTGGTACTTCGCCCAGCGGTGACCGCCGATTTCGAGGTTCTGCTTATGCTTGCGCGTACCGAGTGGTCGACCCAGCACGTTCATCGGACGCGTCAGGGGACGCAGAAACGGCAGGGGATCGGGTGAGTAGTTGATAGGCAGAATCTGTTCGCGCTCACCGCCGCGGATGTTGCGAGTGATGAATCGGGACTGCAGTGTGAAGACTTGGTGGTCGGCTGGCAGCACACCGTTGTGGACGTAAAACGAATGAGCGTCGCGGATGTCTCCGTTCGGATCGAGATCGCCCGAACGGAACAGCATTTTGCCGGTGTCGTCCCACACGCGGATGTCCAGATAGACCAGACGGTCGGCGTCGAATCCCGTGGGCACGCCGTGGCCAGTCGTCCCGTTCCACACCTTCAGCTTGAAATGCAGTCCGTCGCGATCGCAGTGCGGATCGCAGATTTCGCTCATTTTGTAACCGGCCTGCAGGAGCTGAGTGGCCTGGACGCGGTATTCGGCCAGCAACTTGAACTGATCGTCCAGAATGCGTCGGGCGTCGACGCGACGCTCCTGGCCCATCCAGCCACCCCAGTGATCGGGGAACTTGTAACCCTTCGGGATATTCATCTCGAATTCGTCCGTGCCCCATTTGGCATCGACGTTGAATTCAAACCACTCACGTGTGGTTGCCAGTCCGAAATCGAGCTCACCCGAGTCCTCCTCACGGATCGCATCCGGGTGGTGCGGAAACACGCCGGGGTGAAGGATGGAATAATCCGGGCCGGCCATCATGTGGTTGGTACGGCGACGTGAGGGCGTGTACCTGTTGCCCACAAGCGCGATCGGGCCATGATCAAAACCACCCTTCTGGCCGGGGACTTTGCCCATGTGGCAATCCTGGCAGGTGGTGCATTCTTCTTTGGCCGCGGGACCGGCCTTGTATTCGCTGAAGAGGTCTTCAAGGCGGAAGCCGTTTGGACCGAACACGTCGTGGCAGGTTCCACAGAATCCAGGAGTCGACATCTGAAAGAACGGGACGACGTCGTCATGCACTTCACGTCCCCGAATACTCTTATCCGGTTGCGTCTTCAGCACACCGTACTGATGAGGGTCGGCCAGAACCTGTTGCAGCATTTCATCGCCGAGCGGTCCGTAAACCGGATCGCCCAGTCCGCCGCGGATCAGCTTCCGACGTCCGGAACCCTTGCCGTAGGCCTGATTAATCCGGTGGCAGCCAATGCACGTGACGCCTTCGCGCGCAACGGGGTGCCGGTCGAAGTTGGTCATCGTGGTCGGTTCGCTGCGATCCATGCCAACGGGCGTGTGGCAGCGGATGCAGAAGTCCCCGTTCGTGCCGTTGGTCAGAATTTTGACCGCGTTCTGCATGCAGTTGAAGATGGGGCTCAACTGCGCGTAGGCATGCGGCGAAACAGACCATTCCCGGTAATGCTGCGGGTGGCACGTGCCACACTTCTTCGCACTCGGATAGGGGTCGTCTTTCATCAGGGCTGCATGCGCTTCGTCTGCACAGTACTGCAGTACCTCTTCCTGCTCCCACGAAAGATTCTCGATAACGACTCGTCCTGCCACGCTCGGCTCGCTGGCTTCCTGGGCATCAACCTTCGTGTGGAGCAGCACTAGCGCCAACAGGCTGACGGTACCGACAGTTTGCCGAACTGTGACGCAGCCGTCGGGCAGATACTGCTCCATTGGTCGTTTCATCGTCCGTCCCTCAAACAGGCCGAGTCTGTGTGTGTGGATTGCTCCGTTTTTACAGATCGTTCAGTTGGCGCCTGACAGTCCTGTGGATCTGGTTCTGAGGGAAATACCGATGGCACGTTGGAGAGGCGTGTAGCGGTTACACCAATTCTGCGGCGTTTACGGACGTGCGGCCGGTCCTAAAAGCGAGCCTGGGAGATGCAGATGGCTGCAGCCAGAGCTTGAATCGAAATCACGGAATCTCGAAAAAACGCTGAGATTGGGATCCACGCGCGGAATTCCGCCATCGTGGCCCAACGACTTCCGGTGCTCGTTGCAACACGCGGGCTTGATACGAGTAGCCGCATGGCGCGCAGAAATGCGAGCAGCGCAGTACGATCATCTCGAAAGAATTCGCAGCCCGGCACACTCGCGGGCTGCTCGTCGGCAATCCGAATACGCGTTTCGCTGGATCCCGCAACAGAGGCAGGTCCCATGACATCTCATCTCGGGCAAAGTCGACTCGCGCTTGCCCTTCTTCTTTTGGCTGTCGTCGCCCAGCGGTCTTTGGCCGACGACGATGTCTATGTCTCGAAGATCAAGCCGGTATTGAAGGCACGCTGTTTTGCCTGTCATGGAGCGCTCAAACAGGAATCCGGACTGAGGCTCGATACGGCGGCGCTCATCCTGAAAGGTGGCGAGGGCGGTTCTGTGGTCAGGTCGGGCAGTCCGGCTGACAGCGAACTGATCACTCGAATCTCGACAGACGACATGTCGCTGCGGATGCCACCGGAAGGTCATGCACTGACGCGCGAAGAAATCGCAGCCATCACAGCGTGGATTCGCGACGGCGCGAAAGCTCCGCCGCAGGAAGCACCGGAAGAAGATCCGCGCGACCACTGGGCCTTCCGGATCCCATTGCGAGGGGAGTTGCCCGCAGGCTCAACATCACCAGGTCAGAATCCAATCGATGCGTTTATTAATGCGGCTCAGGCACAGCACGGCTTGAAGCCCGTTGGCCCGGTCGCGAAGTCTCTGCTGTTGCGTCGTGTGTACCTGGACCTGATCGGACTGCCGCCAACGCGGGCGCAACTGCAGGCGTTTCTCAAGGACGAAAGTCCCGCGGCCTGGGACCGGGTTGTCTCCGATCTGCTCGACAGTCCGCACTATGGAGAACGCTGGGGCCGACACTGGATGGACGTGTGGCGTTACACCGACTGGTTCGGCCTGGGCAAGCAGTTGCGGTACAGCCAGAAGCACATCTGGCACTGGCGGGACTGGATCGTCGAGTCGCTGAACGATGACAAGGGCTACGACCGCATGATCACGGAAATGCTGGCCGCTGACGAATTAGCTCCGACCGACCCGGACACGCTCCGCGCGACCGGTTTTCTG
Organism: Planctomycetota bacterium; assembly: GCA_963579025.1. Lineage (GTDB taxonomy): Bacteria > Planctomycetota > Planctomycetia > Planctomycetales > Planctomycetaceae > CAUZFZ01. The sequence goes on from CAUZFZ010000044.1 coordinate 25,230, forward strand.
GCCCGCAACTATTTCCTGTTCAACCGGACGACCTGGCTGGACAACACGATCGAGCACACGTCGAAGGCGTTTCTCGGCCTGACGACGAACTGCTGCAAGTGTCACGATCACAAATACGACCCGCTGTCTCAGGTCGACTATTACAGCATGCGGGCGTTCTTCGAGCCGCACCAGGTGCGACTCGACTCGGTGCCTGGTCAAATCGATCTGGAGATGGACGGCCTGCCCCGTGTGTTTGACGCGCATCCGGAAACGCCGACATATCTGCACATCCGCGGCAACGAAAAAGAACCGGACAAGAGTCGCGTCATCACACCGGCAGTTCCGGCGCTGCTGACATTCGAGCAACTGCCGATCAAACCAGTGACACTTCCCGCGCAGGCCCATCGTCCGGCTTTACGTCCATTCGTTCTCAATGATCACCTCGCCCTTGCGCAGCGTGAGATCGAGACAGCGCGGCAGAAGGTTACAGGACTAACGAAACAACTCGCCGAGTCGAAAGGTCGTCCCGCGCCAAAAGAGTCGTCTGGGGCCGGCAAGCTGTTTCTGGGCGACAGTTTTGACGCGGAGCAGCCCATTGAGTGGGAGTCAGGTCCAGGTGAGTGGAAGTACAAGTCGGGACACCTCGTGCAGACGCAGGTGGGTGCCACGCGTCGATACTTCCGCACGCGAGACGAGCACCCGCAGGACTTCGAAGTCGTAGTCAAGTTCCGCACAACTGGCGGCGACAAGTGGAAGTCGGTCGGTCTGGCATTCGATGTGGCCGGAGCCAATGAGAAGATCGTTTACCTGAGCGCAGTCAATGGCGGATCGAAGTTGCAGATCTCGTACAAGACGGGCGCGGCCCAACAGTACCCCGATGGAGGCAAACAGGATCGGCCGGTGCTGCTCAATGAGTGGTACGTTCTGAAACTCGCCATTCGTGGGCCACTGATGAATGTCTCGGTCGACGGCAAACATGCTCTTGCGTTCCGACTTCCGGTCAAGCGGGAACGGGGCCGATTTGACTTAATCGCGTTCGACGCAGCCGTCGAGTTTGACTCGATCGAAATCCGATCGCTGCCGGCTGACGCGTTGCTGGTCGAAGCGGGCAAGCCTGCGAAATCACTGACGCCAGCCGAGATCGAACCTCAACTGGTCGCCGCGCGAGCGTCGCTTGCGGCAGCAGAACTGAAGCCGGCCAAGCTCCGGGCCGCGTTTGCTGCTGACGTCGCGAAGCTCGCCATGCCCCCCGCCGATAATGCGGGCGATCTTGTGGGCGCGGCTGCGAAAGCCGCCCGGTTGCATGAACTGGCAACGGCTCAGGCAGCGGTCGCTCAGGCGGAAGTCACGCTGCTGACAGCCGACGAAAAAACGAAGGCCAAAGCCAGCAGCGGTCTGGCAGCCGCAAAGAAGAATGTCGACGCCGCTCGTAAGAAAGTGGATGCACCGGGTGAAGCCTACACATCGCTGCGAGCATCACTGAAGGCGCTCGAAGGTCCGGCCGAGTCGGATGCCGCGCGGCGCAGTCCTTATCCCAATTCCAGCACAGGGCGGCGCACTGCGCTGGCCCGCTGGATCACCGATCGCCGTAATCCGTTGACGGCGCGCGTCGCTGTGAACCACATCTGGATGCGCCATTTTGGTCAGCCGCTGGTCGATCCCGTGACGGACTTCGGTCGCCGCACGAAAGCGCCGCCAATGCAGAACCTGCTGGACTGGCTGGCCGTCGAGTTGGTCGAGAACGGTTGGAACATGAAGCATCTGCACCGGCTTATCGTCACGTCTGAAGCTTATCGTCTTTCCACATCCACTCTGCAGGCCGACGCTGCAACGCGCGAGGCGGACCCGCAGAACCAGTACTACTGGCGACGACGGGCGGTGCGGATGGAATCGCAGATTCTGCGCGACAGCGTGCTGCATCTGGCCGGGAAACTCGATCTGAAACTCGGCGGACCGACAATCGGTGCCGGCAACGCCACTGCGAATCGTCGCAGCATTTACTTCGCTCACTCGCGCGATGACAAGAATTCGTTTCTGTCCATGTTCGACGATGCAGACATCATCCGTTGCTATCGACGTCAGGAGAGCATCGTTCCGCAACAGGCCCTGACGATGGCCAACAGCCGTGTCGCGCTCGACGCGGCGCGCGTGCTGAGTGCCCGGCTGTCTCCGCAGGCCGCGGATGACGACGCGTTTATTGACGCTTCCTTTGAATCCATCCTCGCGCGCCTGCCCAATGATGACGAACGTGAGGAATGTCACACGACACTGGGGCATCTGCGAAAAGCACTGGCCGGTCGAGCGGACGCGGACAGTCGCGCCCGGTCGTCCCTGATTCACGCCCTGTTCAATCACAACGACTTCGCCATGATCCGCTGACGGTTCGGAACGATCGGACAATACAAGCCCGAAGCGCAAGCGAGTGAATCCCGTGCCTTTTGCTGGTTCACTCGCTTGCGCTTCGGGCTTGTATTGATTGCCTCCAAAGTCCTTCACCGTCATGGACGAGCCTGTCCAAAGGGGCTTCCCGCTTCACCACCGGACAGGACCGCGGTCACATCGCGGCAGACCGTTGCCACAACACGCTCCTGAGCCTCGTGCGTGAACGCGCCGATGTGTGGCGTCAGGATGACGTTGTCCATTTGAGACAGAGGACCGGTTGCGGGCGGCTCTGTTTGGCGCACGTCGAGTGCCGCACCTGCGATTCGGTTGTCGGTCAGGGCTCGGATCAGCCCAGGTTCATCGACCACTTCGCCGCGCGACGTGTTCAGAAAGAAAGCGGTCGGCTTCATCGATGCGAACCGTTCGTAAGTAAACAGGTCGCGTGTCTGATCCGTCAGCGGAACGTGTGTCGTCACGAAATCAGCTTCCGCCAGCAGCGCGTCCAGCGAAACCATGCGCGCTCCTGATTCCCGCACAAAGTCCGCAGTGGGATCAATGAAGTCATCGTGTGCGATGATCGACATCCCGAACGCACCCGCGCGCTGGGCGACCAGTCGGCCGATCCGACCGAGGCCGACAATGCCAAGTGTCCGGCCCGACAGTTCACCGCCCGTGAATCCGACGCGGTCCCAGCCGCCACTGCGGGTGTCCTGCCAGGCCGCTGGAATCCGGCGGACGAGTGACAGCATCAGACCCAGCACCAGTTCCGCGACCGAATTGGAATTGTCGTGCGGCGTGTAACTTACGACGACACCCGCCCTTGTCGCCGCGTCGGTATCGACGTTGTCGAGTCCCGCGCCCGCCCGCGCAATAATCCTGAGCCTGGGAGCCGCTTCAATGAGACTCGCGGTCAGTTGGGTCTGATTCCGCACAATCAGTGCCCGAGCTTCGCCGAGCGCAGCGGCCAGTCGATCCCGGCTCTGCCACAGATCCGGCTCGAACGCCACATCGTGCGATTCACGCAGCCGTGACATAGCATCGCCGGCAATGTTCTCAGATACGACGATGTCGCTCACTTGGACCTCCTCGCGCGTTCCCGCAGAACGTAGCCGGCCTCGCGCGAGCCGTCACGCGTGCGGTCGGCGGCGCGTATTTGCAGTTGCATCATTGCTTGTGCCGGCAGCGGGTCGATTTCGATCAGCAGCAGACTGGCCTGTCGGCGGACCTGACGTTCTGGTGAGGACAACTCCTGAATCAACCGTCCGGCGACCAGCTTCGGATCGCCACGAATCCGCCATACAGCTTTCAGTGATTCGACTCGCACTCGGGGGTCCACGACTCGGAACGCACGTTGCAATGATTCGACGGCCGAACCGGCGCGCGGGCCGATGGTCTGAAGTGACCGCGCCGCGCGCCACTGAAGTTCAGCATCCCCCGAGCCCATGATGTCGATCAGCATGGAAACAGCGGCCGGGCCGATTTTCCCCATGGCTGCAGCTGCGGCGTCTCGGACAGCCGGAGTCTCGTCCAGCACGAGGCGTTCCAGCAGCGGGTCCAGTGACAGCTCGGCCCGCGGCCCGATCTGACCGATCGCCTGACACGCCTTGCGTCGGACATCGGCATTCCCGTCCGCGGTCATCCGCGTCAGGGCCGGCAGTGCGACGATGGCCTGTGGGCCGGTCAATGCGACAGCGTCGACCATCACCTGCCGGAGTAGCGCTTCGCTGTTCGTGTGCTCGGACTGAGGCCGGAGCAGCTCGATCGAGAGCGCCTGCAGTGCCGCCGCCGTGCCGATTTGTCCCAGCACATCCGCGATCAGAATCCGGTCGTCCTGTGATCGAGATCGGTCCGACACCCCACGGCTCAATTGCGGGACAGCGTCGGCCGCCAGTTCGCCAAACAGGCCAAGGCTCTTCAGCGCCCATGAACGTGTCGCATCCGCCGGTGTTTCCGGGTCGCGCAGCAATCGAATCAACATGGGGACCGCCGCGACCGCAGGTTTGCCAATCCGACCCAGAAGCATTCCCGCCTGCTGCCGCAGGACCTTCGGAGCCGTTTCATCCCTGATCAAACCGATCAGCTGCGGGATTCGATCAATCGCCTGGGGACTCTTGGGATCAAGTCCCCGCAGCAGACGTTCGGCTTCCGCATCGGCAACCGCACGGGGTAATCGATGTGAGTCGGGCGCATGATCCTGTGAGTCGGCCACATGCGTCGGCACTACAGCCAGCATCGTCGCGATCACCGCCACCAGTCTTCGCAATGACTTTAATCGCGTGGACGCGCTCACGGACAACCTCGACCAACCTGCCGGATTCAGCGGCCCGGTGTCCCTCTCCTGTGCGAGGAAAGGGGAACGAGCGATCTAATTTACATACGAATCGAACACGCGGACGCGCTTCCAGCTTTCTTTGTTCTCGGCGATAAACGCCAGGTGCCGTTCGTGCTGCTGATAAACGTCGTGAGCGGCCCGGTTCTCGAAGACAACATGCAGGGCCACGCTGAAGTCGTGATCGTTCACCGGTCGGGACAGGTCCGGCACCAGTGTGCCAACAGAGAAATAGACCGTACCGTCGTGTCCGGTGAGATATTTCTGTGCCGACTCGACCAGTCCCTGACGGGCTTCGGCCGAGTCGTCGTTCAGATCGAAGAAGACAATGTGAGCAAGCTGGCTGTCCGCTGACATGTTGGTTTCCCGAGGAATTGTGTCTGAGGTGAACTGTCGGCAGTCCCTATCGTCGGTTTCTGAGCCTGAATCAGCAAGCAGCCGCCAGTGTCGCTTCTCGCGACGCGATGTTGCAGTGGCGGTAGAGGCCGCTGAATTGATAGCGTCGAACGAATTGCATTCGTTCTTGATCGCTCTCCGGGAACCGGACTGCGTTCATTTGTGGGACTTTCAACGTCTACTCGGAACACAGGCACGTCTACGAGTCGGCAAGGTTGCGTCTCGAATATCCAACGACGTTTCCAGCCAGAAACCAGCCACCCTCGGTCTATCTGGAGAGTCACCGGGACCGGTGGAAAAACTCGGGCGACAGTCATATTGAAACTGACTGGCGCCCCACACTGGCACCAGGTTGAGGAATCTACCCGGGAAACGGGGCAAACACGGACGGCAACCCGAAGTGTTTGTTTTGATGTTGCGCGTTCAAAGCCCGGGGGCTGGCATTTCCCCCGCCGGGGCTCTCGCTGCACCGCCCCGAGTTCACCTCGGGGGTTCTCGCGTTTCTGCACTACGGGCGGTGTTTTCGTGCGGTAGTGCAAAGACGCGGGAACCCCCGGCGAAATGCCGGGGACGAAAGTTCGCGGCGGTCTACGAACTTGCCAGCACGCGCTGAAGTTCGCGCGTTGTTTCTTCAAGGTTGTGCTGGCGTTCCTGCACTCTGGGCAACCTGAGGATGAATGTGCTGCCCATCCCGGGACCCTGGCTGTGGGCATCCATCGTGCCGCCGTGGTCACGCGCGATGCGGTCGCTGATGGACAGGCCGAGTCCAGTCCCCTCGCCGGTCGGCTTGGTTGTGTGGAACGGTTCGAACAGGTGTTCGATGTCGTCCGCTTCCAGGCCGCAGCCGTCGTCCGTGAAGTGCAGCTCGATCCAGTCCACATGTTCGATCAACTGGATCTCGACGTGTCCGTCCGGTCCGCTCGCGTCCAGGGCGTTCGCGACGAGGTTCAGCGCGACCTGCTTGATCTCGGGGCCACTGATCTCGGCTTCGCATGACGACTCGTGATCAAACTCGATGCGACGTTCGCGGTACTTCTTCATGTGAGTGATCAATGTGACGACTTCGCGAACGATGGGGCACACATCCTGCCGGGTCTTCGCCGAGTCCTGACTGCGTGCGAAATCGAGCAGCCGCTTGGTGATGTCCTGGCAGCGTTCGGATTCGGACTGGATCATCGACACATACTGCTGCACGACCGCGGACTCGTCGTCCGGAGCGTCACTCATTAACTCGGCCAGACGCGATTCCAGCGACTCGCCAGCCCACTGAATCGCCGACAGGGGATTGTTGATCTCGTGCGCGACGCCAGCTGCCAGGAATCCGACACTGGCAAGACGTTCGGAACGCACCAGTTGGCGGCTGCGTTCCTGAACCTGGCGATCCAGGTCCGCTGTGATCTCCTGAAAACGCTCCGTCATCAGGTTGAATGACTCGGCGAGTTCACCCATTTCATCCTGCGAGTTGATTGAAACGCGGTAGTCGAAATCGCCCTGGGCAACGCGGCGGGCTCCCTGATGCAACGAGGAGATCGGCTGAAACACCTGCCGGTGTCCAAACCTCACAAGTCCGATCAGCAGCACCACGACAACACTGGCACAGACCGAAACCAGCACGAGCCCCTGCCGGTAATCGCGTCGCGCCGCACGCAGCGTGTCGCGGAGCCCGTCAGGTAATTCGGGCAGTTCGACGGCGGCTTTGCCCAGTTGATCCAGGCGGCCGGCCAGCACGGCCATGGGCGGATGGCCGGCCGGATCGTGCAGCGACTGCTCGAGGGTCGCCAGTCCCTCGCTGATCTGGCCAATCACCTGAGGCGCGATGGACTGATTGTAGCGCAACCCCGGCGGCAGCTCATTCAGTCTCGTGCGGTACTCTGCGCACAGATTCTGCGCCGTATCCAGCCGAGCCTGCAGGACATCCTGGTCAAAGGGAGTCTCCAACGGCCCATTACGCAGGGGCACACTCCACCGCAGAACTGCAACAGCACGAGCGACATCGGCGGCCGAAACAACGGATCGGTCGTCAACGGCCGGATCATTGACGAGGTTCCGATACGAAGCCAGTCCCCACAGCCCGCTGAGCGACATCACGGTCAGCATGACCAGAACCAGAGCCAGTCCAAAAACCAGCTTGCGTCGAATCGATCGAGTCAGAAACACGGCCGTCCCTCCATGAACGCTGAGCCGGCAGAAGTCTAGCGCGTACGCCCGGTTTGTCGTAACCGCGGATTGGTCACCGGGTGGCAGAACAGAGCTCAGTTGCCATCTTCATCCACAGACGTCTCGACCGTCCCTCTTCCGACGATCTTGTCATCCTGGTAAATCATGGCGTTCTTCGGGTACGCCTTGCAGAGTCGCTTGATGCCTTCTTCGGTAATCGTGTCTGGCCCGAGGTTGAGATGCCGCAGCCGGCGGAATCGACTGAGAGTCTTAACCGACGCATCCGTAATGCGGACGCCGCGCAATCCCAGGGTTTCCAGTTTGGTCATGTTCTTAATGTGTGCGATGCCGGCATCGGTCACCGATGTTCCTTCTATCTGCAGACCCTTCAGCGAGGTCAGTCGCGACACGTGTTCGAGTCCAGCATCGGTGATCTTTGTGTGAGAGACTGTTAGTGACGTGAGCTTCTTCAGACTGGCTACGTGTGCGAGAGCATCGTCCGTGATTTTTCTGCAGCTCATCAGATTCAACCCTGCAAGCTGATGCAGGTTGCGAACCCCCTCCACCGTGTCATTCGTCACGTTCGAATTGCTGAGATTCAGCGTAACGAGGTTCTCTGCACCCGAGAGCAATTTCAGTCCAGCTGCCGTGAATACGCCCTGGCTAAGGTCTAGAGTCTTGAGTTTCGGGATGGTCGCGATGATGGCCAGTCCAGCGTCCGTCACACCCTGCAGCCCGGACAGCATTTCCAGGTTCTTATGTCCTCGCAATTGCTCGATGGCCGCGTCGGATACGTGAGCCGAACCGTTCTGAAACCCAAGAATGCGCAGATTCGGCAGAGACGTCAGATGCCGAAATCCGACGTCGGTCAAACGTCCGCCATAGAGCCGCAATTCTTCAAGCGTCGACTTCTGAGCTAACAACTCAGCGACGCGGTCATCAACGCGCGGCGATTGCAGATACACGTGCTGCAGACCGGGCAACGCCGCGAGAGCCTCGAACGACTCGGCGGTGGCACGCGAGTCAAGCATGACACGCAACGGCACGTATCGCCGCCGCGGTTCGTCCCGCCGGATGTAGCCAATCGAGACGCGGCCTCCAGAATTGTGAACGGCCACCATGGCTCGCACGAGTTCCGGTGATGGCCCGGTCCCGAAAATCGGTGAATTCAACACGCCGAGGAGCTGCCTGGGAATTTCAACGGATGGCGCCGCAGCCTGTGGTGGCTGTGCTCCAGGTCGCGGGATTCCCGATTTCCGCTGAGTAGCCCTTGGCCCCGGCTCTCCGCTGGAAAGGCGGTCGATTGCTGAACGACGGATGAATCTGACGATCACCAGCCCATCGCGCTTCAGCGTGAATTCCGGACCATTGATCGCAAGGCGGCTCCGACCCTCCTGGAACAGCAGCTCGAACGTTTGCGGGTGCAGCACAACCACGGTGTTTAACTGACGATCGGTGATCTCAACTCGACGACCTGCGTCCAACACCACCATCGAGACCTCGGGATCCGTAACCTCCACGGTCACGCGACCACCATCAATACTCAAACGGACTGGTGGTTCCGTGCTGACGACCGGCGCGCGAGATATTGGCTTTCTGCCTGGCTGTCCGAACGACGGCAACGGGGCAACCAGCACGAATGTCAGCATTGACGTAACGAATACGCGTCCAGACCTCATGATGGAATCTCCCGCCAGCAGTTCAGATTGATTCGAATACGAACGATCAGCGTGGCACATCCAGGGACCCGGTACAATCGGATTCGGCTGGTCTTTCGCAAGTCGCGAGTATTCCGATCAACGTCGATAGCGGGCAATGCGCCGCGGACGCAGCTCGCTCGAATAGCTGAACTCCGGTGGCCTGCGGGCTACTGCACCAGGCCTTTGGTCAGCTCCATGAAGGCCGTCTCAAGGTTGACCTCTTCTTCACGGAACAGACTCAGTTTGAACCCGGCCTCGATCAGCACGGTCGGCAGGTCGCTGTAGTCTTCGACCTCGGCCGTGAGTGTCACTTCCAGCAGCTCGCTGGAGTCGATCGAAACACCTTCGACCAGGTCGTGCTGTTCAAGCAATCCTGCGGCGCGATCGGTGTCGGCACCAACGCGAATGTTGAGCAGAATCCGCCGCCGAGCCTTCCGCATGACTTCGTCCACATAGCCGTCGACGATCAACACGCCCTTCTCGATCATTCCGACGCGCGTACAGACATCGGCCAGTTCGGGCAGGATGTGGCTCGACACGATGACGGTCTTGTTCAGCTCGCCCAGCCGCTTCAGCAGGTTTCGAATCTCGATGCGGGCGCGCGGATCGAGACCACTGGCAGGTTCGTCGAGCAGCAGGACCTGCGGGTCGTGCAACAGCACGCGGGCAAGCCCGATCCTCTGCGTCTGGCCGCGAGACAACTGGTTGACCATCGCGTCACGTTTGAACGCCATGTCGACCAGTTCCAGTTTTTCCTCGACGACCTGGCGGCGCTTGTGCGGAACCACGCGATAAGCCGCGGCGAAGAATTCCAGGTACTCGACGACCGTCATGTCTTCGTACACGCCGAAGAAGTCCGGCATGAAACCGACCAGCCGTCGAATCTCCTGGGGGTTGGTGTAGATCGATTTGCCGCAGACGTACGCCTCGCCATAGTCGGGCTGCAACAGCGTCGCGAGCATGCGCATGGTCGTCGTCTTGCCCGAACCATTCGGGCCGATGAACCCGAAGACATCCCCTTCCTTCAGGTTCAAATCGATGTGGTTCACAGCGATCAATTCGCCATAACGCTTCGTAAGTTGCCGTGTTTCGATCACTGCGGAACCGTTCTTCGGATTCGATGACGTGTCAGAAATCAGTCGATTTGGAGTGTTTTGATTCGTACCGTGACTCTGCCCATTCGACTGCTCCGCATGGAAACGGGCTGCCGTTCACCATACGTCTCGGAGACGTCGTTGATGGGCCGAACCCAGCGTAGCGAACGCCCCGCCCCCCAGGAACGGAACACCGTCCACGATCGACTGTGTCCTGATTCGAAGAAGTCGGCGAGGCTCTTGTCGGACTACGCCCGAATCAGACTGTCGAACCCACATTCCGGTTCTCGCCATGAAGCCTGTTCGATCCTTCCTGGTCTGGTGAGTAAAACACCTCCACCCGCACCATCCTGTTCGAAATACATGTATCAGCATGAAACAGCATTCGTGTGAGAGTGGGTGACTTAGGAAGTGCTTTCTGACCAATTCCGGGGAGGTGTTCCCTTCATTGGCGGAATCCCCGCACAGAATTGAGGGGAACGCCGCAGCTGTCGATAACTCATGGGTCGCGGGAAATCACTCACTTCCCGAGCAGAAACGGACCGAGGTTCGTCACTTGTGATGTTGGCCCCAGGCAGAAACGGTCTCAGGAACAGAGGCTTTTCGCGACAGGCAACGACCGGTTCCCGGGCGGATACGTCCGAGGTCCCTTCCAGGGGCTCCAGGTAGAAACGGTTCCAGGAATCGGAAGTTGCTTATTCTGGAGTCACGACTTCAATCGAGGCTCGCATCAAACGCTCGCAGTCGTCCGGTCACTCAACTGACCACTCGACTGCGGGCGTTTTCTCGTTTCTGGTGGTCGAATCTGCTGCCGCCGCCGTGCGAACCAGCGTGATGACTGGTGAATCCCGCCGGCGGGAATTACTACAGGCGGCTCCCGACCCCGTCGCTTTGGAGCCGCCTGATGTCAGATCACGAAATCACGCTGGAGATGATGCGCCGCGAGCTGTACTCGGCAGTTGTCTGTGATGCGCTCGATTCGCTCGGTTACAAAAACCAGTCGCCGCGAGTCCCGCTTGTTTCCCAGACGGTCGAGGGCGTGCTGATCGGACGTTGCCGGACAACACTCTGGTCGGATATGGCTCACGAGGACCCCGATCCCTATGCCCTCGAACTACAGGCCGTGGATGCCTGCCAGCCGGACGACGTCATGATCGCAGCGACCGGCGGGTCGGAACGATCGGGTGTTTGGGGCGAACTGCTGTCCACAGCGGCTCGCAACAGCGGCTGCGTCGGAGTCGTTGTCGATGGTTCCGTCCGAGACGTGCGGCAGATGCGCGAAATGGAGTTTCCGGTCTACGCCCGTGGCCGCTGCATCTACGACAGCATGAACCGGCAGCGCGTGGTCGACATTGACGTTCCGGTTGAAATCGATGGCGTCCGCTTCTGCCCCGGTGACCTTGTTGTGGCGGACGTCGACGGGGTCGTTGTCGTTCCCCGGGACATCGAGACGGAGGCTATCAGCCGGGCGTGGAACAAGGTACACGCCGAGAACGTCACGCGTGACGCCATCAAGGGCGGAATGAAAGCGACTGACGCGTACCAAAAGTACGGCGTGCTGTAGGTGAGTCGCGGAGGTTCTCACCGACGGAAACACCAGCACTTCGCAGGTCCGAGGTCCATAAGACGGACGGACATGCCCGAAACACGTGAACGCTTCTCACGCGGCGAGTAGACTTGAGTGGCGCGTTTACGTTTTATCCAGACAGACTGTTCGGCAATCGGGCCGCAGCGTGCTTCTCTTAATACTGTTCCGGGAGTCCGTCGGTGAGTTCTGACTCACGATACGAGTTGCTTGAGAAGGTTGGCGGAGGCAGCTTCGCCACGGTGTATCGCGCGCGCGATACGGAGCTTGGCCGCGAAGTCGCCGTCAAGCAGATTCACGAGCAGTACCTGGAAATGCCTGACCAGATGGAGCGGTACTGGCAGGAAGCTCAACTGCTGGCTCAGCTCCAGCACCCGAACGTCATCACGTTCTACGACATTGACCGGGAACGCGGCTGGCTGATCATGGAGCTGATGCAGGGCTCTCTGGCCGATCGCATCACGACTGCGCCGCTCGACCTGAAGTCCGTCCGCACATCACTGGCTCACTGCCTGCGGGCGCTGAAGTATCTGCATGCACAGGGCATCGTGCATGGCGATATCAAGCTCAGCAATCTGATGGTTGATGCGCGAAAGCGGATCAAGGTCGGTGACTTCGGTCTGGCTCGGCGAGTCAGCGACGAAGATGGCAGCCTGCTTAAAGGCACGACCAAGTACATGGCTCCGGAACTGGTCTCTGAAGATTTCGGCGAGATCGGACCTGCCAGCGATCTGTATTCGCTGGGCTTTGCCGCCTACGAACTGATGTGCGGCCCGAATTTCGAAACGCTGTTCCCGGGTCTGGGAGCGTTCGGTCGCGACAAACAGATCGCATGGATGATGTGGCACGCCGCTCCCGATCGGAAGTTGCCGGAAATCAGCCGTGTCCTGGAGGGTGTCCCGGAAGACCTCGCCCTGGTCGTTCAGAAACTGGCGACTAAGGACCAGTCAGAACGGTACGCCACTGCGGACGAGGCGCTGTCCGACCTGCAGATCGACTTGCGCATCGTGAAGCAGGGTGGTCCCGAACAGCCGGTGGAAGAACCGGACAACAGGCGGACGATCGCCATCGCCGCATTCGCGTTCAGCCTGATTCTGAGCCTGGTCGTGCTGTTCCTGCCCAGTGGCGACAATGGGCCGGTTGAACCAACAGACACAGGCGAACCTGTCAGCGGCGTCGTGGGGCGGGTCCAGATCGACGATGGCTACTTTGTGATCTCGCTGCCGGACGGAGCGGTCAAAGAAATCAAGGTTGGTGAAGCACCGAAGATTCTGCTCAACGAAAAGACGTACATCACGGCCCGCGAACTGCAGAAGAACGATCGCGTAATCATCATCGAAGCGACTGATGGTGAAGGCCGGCATCGGCTTGAAATTGAAGTCAGACGACCATTCGAAAGCATCGGCTATATCACATCGATTCAGGCCGGGCTGGAAGAATTCAAGCTGCAACCGACGGAAGGCTCGCAGCGGACCGAGCTGCTGATTCGCACGAACGGTCGCACGGAGATCACGTTGAACGGCGAGGACCGTACCTTGCTGGAAGAACTGAAGGTCGACGATCTGCTGACTGTGCGTCACATGCCGGACAAGGAACTTCGCGGAGCGCATGTGGCCACCGAAATCGTCGCTCTGCAGAAACGTCGCATGGAGGGTTTTCTGCGCGACGTGGGCGCAGAAAGGCTGACGATCGAAACCCGCCGCAAAGGCAAGAGCGAACTGATCAAACTGCCGTTCACCGAAGACTGCGAAGTCACCGTCAACGGGAAGAAAGTCGTCAATGGCCAGTTGCTCAAGCCGTCGGACCTGGCGGCAAACGATCGTGTCGCGGTCGTGCATCACACGGACATCATTGTGGTCGAAGCGCTGCGGCAGTCGCTGCACCCCGGCATGCTGCTGCAGATTCAGGTGGACAACCGCAGTCTGATTGTCAGCGACGGAGCCGCTCGCAAAGTCTTTATCGCGCCGCCCGAATGTCCGGTCACCATCAACGGCGAACACGCCACGCTGGCCGACCTGCGTCGAAACGACAATCTCGAGCTGACGTACGACAGCACCAACGAGCAGAACGATATCTCGGCAATCGACGCGCTGCGCCCCGTGACCACCAACCGGTTTGCGATCCTGATCGGAAATCAGGCCTACGACGACAACGCTCTGACGCGGCTTCCCTGGACCGCCAGCGATGCCCGTCTGCTGTCCGAGACTCTGCAACTGCGTTACGGCTGCGGTCCGGAACAGACACTGCTGCTGCTGGATGAAACGCGCGTCCGAATCGAGCAGGCAATTCCCGACTGGCTCCGCAAGACGAAAGAAAACAGCGAGGTCATTGTCTTCTTCGCCGGGCATGCCTTCGTGGACGAGGACGGCCAACCGTTCCTCGCCGCAAAAGACTTCGATTCGTCGAGAATGGCGGGCTCGGGCATCTCGCTCGCGTGGCTCCGCCAACAACTGGAAGACTGCCCGGCGGTCGAGAAGCTGTTGCTCCTGGACTGCTGCCGGCATGCCAAAGGGCAGGACCATTCGAACCAACCGTCGCCCGGAGTCATGCTGCAGGCCATTCAGCCGGAACGCGATCCCGCCGTTTTTCGGACAACGTACGCGATCGCCGCGAGTGGTGGTGAGCAGTCTGGACTGGACTCGCCGGCGCAACAGCATGGTCTGTTTGCGTGGTTCCTGTCGGAAGGCTATTCCGGCAAAGGCGACCAGAATCAGGACGTGCATCTCGAACCGACGGAGCTCTTTAATTATCTCGACGCCCAGATGGCCAGTGTCGAAATCGACCAGCAGAAGCAGTCGCCGGTTCTGTTCCTTCCGAATGCGACGCCGCCTCCGGAAGATCGTCTGAGTCCGGAAGCGATCGACGCGATTCGCAACCTGCTGGCCAGCCACTGGTCGAACCCGCGAAAAATGCCACCGAGTGCCACGCAGGAATTTCTGCAGGCCAGCCGACTGGCGATTGACGAACCGGATGCGCAACTCGCCTGGGCGCTGCTGCAGCTCAAGGGACGTTTCGACGACGAAGCCCGCAAGTACTTTGAACAGGTGCGGCTGTCGCATCCGAAAAGACTGGTGGCCTACGAAGGTGTCGTCTGGGTTGATGCCTACGGTGGTCGCCTGCGTGACGCGGTCCCCGGGTTGGCCAGCTTGTGCGCGCAGATTCGCGCCGAAGACCCGGACGAGCAGGTCATCAGTCCACTTGCCAGCCGGTTAATGAACTTCGCCGGGCACATCCGTGAATTCGCCGCCAGTGTTGCGGAAAAAGCTCGCAGACCAGGTGACGACGTGTTAGCGGAACTGGACGAGGCCGTCGCCGCCCTAGGTGAGGAGGCGGTCGCTCCATACACGAAGGGACGGCAAAGCGTGACCGACATGCATGCGGAATTTACGGAGAAGATCGCCGCGGAAACCGATTCGAATCAGAAGATCACACTGGAACTTCAGCAGGCTCGGATCAAGTCGTATGTCGACTTCGATTTCGACGCAGTTCGGCAGACCATCCTGGGCGACCTGACGAAGCAGGACGAGTAGCGTCCACTCGTCCCCTCTGCGGAGAGGGTTAGAGTCTTCCGTCGTCAGGCATGCGCGCCGTGCGCACGCATCGTAGGATGGGCACTCCTGCCCGTCCCGGCACCGGCAATGGACGGGCAAGAGTGCCCATCCTACTTTTGGTTGCGGCTCTGCCGCTTTGGGGAGAGGGGCAAACTTATGCGGCGCGTTTCTCTTCCCGAGATTTGCGCGTGTCCGCCAGTCGCTGCAATCGACTGACCTCCAGCTTTCGCCGCGGATTGAATCCCCACTTGCGCAACCAGCGAACATACGACCGCACGTGAATCAACGCGTCACGTGAGAGCAGTCGCTGGCTCGCCCGTTGTTCATGGTGATAAACGAACGTGTCACCGCAAAACATGACCTGCCAACCCGCGATCGATATCCGCAGGCAGAAATCCACGTCTTCCTTGTACTTTCGAAACGACACGTCAAACCGACCGGCCTCGTCAAGAGCCTCGCGTCGCATCATCAGGAAGCAACCGGACAGCCATTCGCACTCGAAGGAATCCCCGCGGTCGAACTCACGATAGAGGTACCCGTCCAACTCACGGGCGAGCAAACGCGACAGGCCCAACCTGCGTGCCGCGATAATCCGCAACGACTGGAACCTTCGCGCGGGAAATCCGTACGAACCGTCCGGGTGATAAATCTGACAGCCGGACACACCGCAGTCTGGATTCCGCCGCATGAACTCGACCATTCGAGCCAGACACTGCGACTCCGGATCGAAAGTCATGTCCGTGTTCAGTGCCAGGACCAATTCGGCGTCTGAATGCTCGATGATCCGATTCAGGTTTTCGGCGTAGGTCAGCCGCGAGTCATTCGTGACAACTCGTGTGTCGGGGAAGTACTGCAGAAAGTCAGTCAAATCTTCCCCGGACGCGTTGTCGACCAGCACCAGCCGCACACGAACCCCATCGCAGGATCGAGAGGCGGTCTCGAGCAAAGGCACGAGCAAATCGCGTTCGCCGGTGTAGATCACACCGATGTCGAGATCCGGCGGCAAATCGGCCGGCGCCGATTCGAACGGGAGCAGTTGTTTGTTCGTGACGTCCATGTCGCCCGGACGATAGCAAAGGTCCGAAAACGGCACACGATGAGATTCGGGCGAGGAGGGACCTGCCGAAACTGCGGTTCATTGAAACGCCGCCAATGCTTGTTTTTTGAGCGAGCACTTTATTTCTCGTTCCAACGCTCTGCGTTGGAACGGGCCACAGGACGCTCTGCGTCCCGTAACGCCGATGCCGGGGACGCAGAGCGTTGGAACGAGTCCATTACGCCAGCATCTGCTCAACCACGCGTCCGCCGACGTCGGTCAGGCGGAAGTCGCGGCCCTGAAAGCGGTAGGTCAACTTCAAGTGGTCGAGTCCCAGCAGATGCAGCACGGTCGCCTGCAGATCGTGGACATGCACGGGATTCTCAACCGCGTAATAACCCAGTTCGTCCGTCGCTCCGATGACCTGTCCGCCCTTCACGCCACCGCCGGCGAGCCACACCGAGAAACCGTCGATATGATGGTCGCGGCCAATCAGATCGCGCGGTTCTCCCTGCGGTGTGCGACCGAACTCGCCGCCCCAGATCACGATCGTGTCCTGCAGCAGACCGCGCTGCTTCAGGTCTTTGACCAGCGCCGCGGCCGGCTGATCGACTTCTTTGCAACGCGCATCCAATGGCGGGCCGAGATTGGTGCCTGGATTTCCGTGATGGTCCCAGTCGGTGTGATAGAGCTGCACGAACCGGCAGCCACGCTCGACGAGTCTCCGGGCCAGCAGGCAGTTTCGAGCAAAGCCAGGCTTTGACACGTCTTTGATGTCGTACGCTGCCAGCGTCTCTTTGGACTCGCCCGAAAGATCCATCAGCTCGGGTGCGCTGCTCTGCATCCGGTAGGCCATCTCGTAGGCGGCAATCCGGGTTGAAATTTCGGGATCGCCGATTTGCTCCAACCGCAATCGGTTGAGATCGGTGACCGCGTTTATGAACTCACCCTGTCGCTGCGCATCGATGCCTTTGGGTGGCGACAGATTGAGGATCGGATCGGAACCATTGAGCAGGGGAACGCCTTGGTACGTCGTCGGCAGAAAACCGCTGGCCCATAGTGGCGTGCCACCTCGCGGGCCGCGCGGACCCGAGTGCATCACGACGTATCCAGGAAGATTGTCCGCCTCGCTGCCGATGCCGTAGGTGACCCACGCCCCCATGCTGGGTCGGCCCATGAAGCGTTCAAAGCCCGTGTTCATGTAGAGCTTCGCCGGACCGTGATTAAACACCTCGGTCTTCATGCTGCGAACCAGGCACACGTCGTCCGCGATCGAACCGATGTGCGGAAGCACTTCCGACATCTTTGTGCCGCACTCGCCATTGCGCACAAACCGACGTCGGGTTCCCAGTAGTTTCGCGTCCTTCTTGATGAATGCGAATCGCTTGCCCTCGACATACGACGGCGGGATAACCTGGCCAGTCAACTCCTTAAGCTTCGGCTTGTCATCGTACAGCTCCAGATGACTCGGTCCGCCGGCCATGAAGAGGTAGATCACGTTCTTCGCTCGCGCGGGAAAGTGCCCTTCCAGCGGAGCAAGTGGATTGGTTGCACGGGCATCAGCAGGCGCAGACGGTGCCGCCAGCAGTTGGCCATCACTCAGCAGTGAAGCCAGTCCAAGTCCACCGATCGAGAATCCGGCGTTCGAATAAAACTGACGACGCGTTTGCTCGCGGACGAGAAATTCTTCGACACTCATCGTGTAGCTCTCCTGTTCAGTTCGTTGGCCGCAGTGGATCGTGGTGCTCCGTCATATTTGCGACGGCAGGAGCTGAGGCATCCGGACTGCGGACAACGCGAAGCGATCTATACATGGTACAGATCCAGCGCGACTGACGCGCGCGTGTCATTAGACTCCGACGATGTCCGATTTCGTGCTTTCGACGAAGGCCAGCACCTGATCGGTTTCAGTGTTCGGGACGGCAAACTCGGCCAGTGTGTCACGAACGTGATCCATGAAAATGGACCAGTCGCTTTCGATGATCCGCATGCCACGGTGCGTCGCCAGCATGTCGCGACCCGTATAGAGCAGCGGCCCTCCGGCGCTCGAACACAGGAAGTCGATCAGCAACTGCTTTTCTCGCTGCAGGCCGTCATCACCTCGGTGTTCCCAGAAGCGGCCGAGTTGACTGTCCGCCATCAGACGTCCCATCAGATTATCGGCCACAGCCGCTATCGCGTCGTACCCGCCCAGCCGCGTGTAAAGACTATCGGTCGACTCAGACATCCAATCACTCCTCAGCTCGCAGGTTCATGATGCGGTATCAGGTTCGTCAAAGTCCCGGCCATCAGACGTTCTCTGCGGCTGGTTTTTCCTCGTCCTGCACATTTTCAAAGTCAACATCCCGATAGATTTCGGCCAGAGTCAGTTCAGCCTCGATCGACTCGAATTGCAGCACGGCATCCATCCCCTGCAGAACGGTCAGCACCCACGTACCGTCGTCGCGTCGAGCGAACCGTTCCACATTCGGTTCGCTCTGCGAAATCAAAACGTACTCGAGCAGCGAATCGAGTTCCCGGTAGCGGGCAAACTTGACGCCCCGGTCATAACGTTCCGTCGACTTCGACAGCACTTCGATGATGACACGCGGGTTATTGAACGCATCGTTGTCGATCTCGTCACGCTGTGGCGTCTCGCAATAAACAGAGATATCCGGATACGTCGCCAGCCCGTTGGCCGGAATTCGAATCCGCTGAGCGCTGTTCATTATTCGGCAGCCACCACCCTGCAGGCGACCATACAAGCATGCAAACGCATTGCCGTTCGCCGTGTTGTGCTCCGGCGTGAATCCAGTCATGGCGAAAATTTCGCCCTGATAGTACTCGTTCTTGAATTCAGCCACGCGCTCGCGCGCCAGGTACTCCTGGTACGTCACATGAGATTGGGGGACTGCGGACATGCGATTTCTCCTTGGACCAGTATCGATTATGGACCGATCGACCTGGCATCGCCAGCAGTCTTCGCGTCAGTCAATGCCGGCAGTGTCAGCAGCAGCGCGATGGTGGCCCAGCTACTGGCGGCCATCGAAATGAACTGGTCCTTCCCGTGCGGAAATCCAGATTCGTAGTACGTCTGAAAACCCTTCGCCCGTGTGACCACGTGCCACGAACCATCATCCTGTTGGTTCTTAAGCAGAAACTGTACGCCTCGCTGAACGGCCGCATGATCCGGTGTCACGTGACCATCACGCAGGAGCCCGACGAGAACCGTTGCTGTCGCGTAGGCATCGCTGCTCATGTCACCCGTTTGAGCCCAGCCTCCATCATCGTGCTGACTCTTGACCAGCTCGGTCGTTGCCTTCTGAACGGTTTCCTTCTCGGCGTCGATATAGCTCAATGAACGCAGACGAAACACACGATCTTCGGTGTCGCGCGGTGTGGATTCCAGCACCCACGATCGCACTGCGGCAATTCGTGAATCGACCGATTCGGTCTGCTCTTCCGTGGCGTACGTCTTCAGTCCTCGCAGCGCGACGTACGTGGTCGTGAAGTCACTGCCCGATGACGGCGGGCGATTTCCGGGATGACTCCACCGGTTCTTATCCTTCTGTTCCTGCAGCAGGTAATGGGTAACCGCCGCAGTTGTCTTGTCGGCAGCGAAATCGCCTGCTTCCAGAGCCCACAGAGCGTACCCGGCGGTAATGACTTTCCCGCCCTGGCCGCGACCCTCAAGGTAGCGATTTCTGCCGCGTTTCAAATGCTCTTCAGTATGACCGAGCTGACGCTTCAGGTTTTCGATATCAACTTCGAAGCCGCGCCGCCGCGCTTCAGCCAGAGCCACGATCGGAAGAGCCTGATTATGGCACGTGAAACATTTCTTCTTCTCGGCCGAGCCTGCCGAACCGGCTTCGAGTAATGGCACAGCGCGAGCCACCGCTGATCGGACGCGTTCGATGTCGGGCGTGTCGGCACTAACGCCTGATGTGAACAACAACACAGCGCAACTGACGGTCAACAGAAGTATCGGTTTCATTGCATTTACTCCACGCTCCCGAGAGCTACCAGGCCGTTGAAAAACCGAACCGGTAGGCCGGAACAAGCGAACTGCGTCGCTATCGCTCCTTGTTGCCGGCCTACGAGTTTTAATTGTTGTGTGCCACTCTTTTTCAATTGGCTGTTAGCGTCTTGAACGACTCAATGGTCTGCTGCGCGGCCTCGGAAGGGCTGGGATACGCAAACGCCTCCGCCGAGAGATAGCGGTCGTAATCGATCTCTCGCAGAGCCGCGATGATGGGCGCGAAGTCGGTGTGCCCGCAACCAGCGGGGCGGCGGTTGGAGTCTACGAAGTGCACATGCCCAATATGACGCCCACCATCACGAATCCCGCCCGCGACGTTCTGTTCTTCAATGTTCATGTGAAACAGATCGGCCAGCAGCACGACGTTGTTCGTACTCAGACCTTCCAGATACTGAGCACCATCTGCCATTGTGGTAATCAGATTCGTCTCGTAGCGGTTGAGTGGTTCGTAAATCAGCGGGACGCCGAATTCATTACCGGCGTACCCACCGAGTTCGTTGAGTGCCTCGCCAAGGTACCCGAGTGCCTGATCACGACTGACTCCATCACCCCAACGACCCTGCATGGACCCAATGATGGCTGGGGCTCCGAACGGACCACCAGCGGCGATGATCGATTTGATGAAGGCGACGGCTTTTCGGCGGATGTCAGCATCGGGACTGGTCAGTGCCAGCGTGTGGATAACCCAGCCGGCGCCCGTTCCGACGGCAGCAAGTTTCAGATTCAACTCGGGCAGCAGACGGTTGAGCAGGTCTGCGTCAATCCGCTCGGGAGCCGGAGCGAAGATCTCGACGGCGTCGTATCCGAGTTCGGCGGCTTCACGGATACTCTGTTCCAGTTCGTGCCAGTAAACGAACGGACCGCCTTCGGCTTCCTTAACCAGACTGATTGTGACGCAGGACTTCATATGCTGTGTGCTCCGGGTGTAGTTGGTTGGGCGAGTTACGCAGGAAAGGAGACGTGTCTTGTGCCCCTCTCCCTAACCCTCTCCCCACGGGGGAGAGGGGACGATCGATCGTTACTTGCTTTTGTGATACTTCAGAAACGCTTCCGTCATTTCACGGCGGATGCGGTTCCGCAGGTCTGGCGTCATCAGGTTGAAGTGGTCCTTGCCTTCGTGAATTTCCACAACTGCGTCGCTGCCAAGGTCCTTCAATGTCTGCTTGAGTAGGACAGTCGCGCCTTCGAGATAAAAGGTGTCGCCATCGCCCATGATGACATGCAATTTGCCTCGCAGTTTCGGTTTGAGCTGTTTCCAGTTGCGTTGCAGAATCAGCCGGATGTCGTATTTCTCCCAGGTCTTTGTGACGTCGGTATCAACCGCACCCGTCTTGCGATCGAACATCAGCCGCGGCAGGCCGTCTTGTCCCTTTGGACTGAAGACACCTTCAAAGCTGTAGAGCTGACCTCCGTGGCCGAGCGTCCATTCCATTTCCGCGAAGCCGCGATACCACAACCGAACCTGCCCGTTGATGCGTGCCAGAGGCAGGGGTTTACCACTGCCGTCCGCGTACATGCTGGATCCCGATTCGTACAGATTCACCTGCTGATAATCGTGAAAGGCGACCGGGTCGGGCGCCGTGCTCCATGTACCGCCGAAGTGTTCCGGGTACGTCACCTGAATCCACAGACTGCTCCAGCCGCCGGACGAATGACCGGTGACAAACCTGGCTGTCGGTTTTGCAATACTGCGGAACTGTGAGTCGAACGCGGGAATGACTTCTTCGATCAGACACCGACCGCGCGGCCCGTTGTTGGCCGAGTCGGCGAAGACGTGATGTCCCAGTGGGCAACTGGGGTCCAGCACAATGCGAATGAACTCGACTCCGCCCGGATTGTCCTCTTCGATGGGCTTGTCGACGATGCCTTGGAAGTGCGTGCCACTGAAGCCAGGCACGGTATAGATCGTCGGGTAGCGGCGGGTCGGCTCGTCGTAGTAGCTGGCCGGAAGAATGACAGCGCCATGCTGATACACGTCGTGCCCGTAGAACTCGCTGAGCAGTTCAGAACGGACCTTCAACAACTTCGTCCAGTGTGTTTCCTTGAACTCTTTTGGTGGAACGATCGAATTGATCAACAGCTCTGGCTGCTGACCTTCTTTCTCGACAGTGATGACCTGGCTGTAGCCGTTGCCGGGTGCGATACCGATTTCACGTTCCCACGGATTGAAGCGTGCCACTGCCTGCGCGCGATAGCCGGTCAGATCCATGTCTGCCAGGGGAACCGGGTGGGACAACCGATTCTTCGCCGGCTTGCTGGAGATGACGAGTGGTGTGTCTGGCTTCCAGTCTCTGATTTCCTGAGACAGGAACAGCTCGGGATTGAACCAGCTCGGTCCTTTGCGCGGTTCCTCGATGCGCTTGCTGAAGATCAGGTAAACGCGACCGGTAAACGACTCAGTGCGCGCTTTCTTCGAGAACTGCAGAGTGAAACTCCAGTCCGCGGCCGTCACGCACGTGGTCAGCGCCGCTATGTGAACGAAGGCGAGCAGGCAGTATTTCAGATAGCAGCGGTGAATCATCGAACAACATCCCTGGGTTGTTGTGCTGTGGGCAGGCGCACATGGTCGCCCTGCGAGGCCGTGAAATCTGGCTCAAAGCAGGAAACTTCATTCGGCCGGAAGGTTGGCAGACTCAGCCCGATTGAGCAAACCTGGCCAGCACTCATGCTCGCGCAACAGGCGATCGCATCCCTTATTGCCGCCGTGTGCTGTTCTCGAGCTGAGTGCGGACGAATTCGGAGGCGGTTCGATAGAGCATCGGGCCCAGCCGCGTCGCTTCCAGCGACGAAAGCGCCACAGTCCCCTCAAATCCGGATCGGAGCGAATCGGCCTGACGCTGATCGAAGCTGCATTGGACATTGATCCGAGGTTTGATCAGCTCGTACTCGGTTCCGTCAGAGTCATCGTCAGTCTCAGCTCTGACCGCGAGCGGACCGCCATTGGCCGCAATCAACGAGTCGTGCAACGGGATTCGCGACGCGCGGGGTGCGATGACCCGTACATGCCCAAACAAAGATGTGCCGCGCAGGCGGATTTGAACGGGATCATCCGGCTTGAGCAGGTCAGCGTCCGCTTCCGCAATGCTGGCGTGAAATTCCAGTTGCGCATCGGGTCCGATCGTCAGCAACTCATCCCCTTCATGGACATAGGTGTCCGACAACCAGCGAAGAGATCGAGCCATGACTTTTCCAGACGCAGGCGCCCGGACTGTCAACGCGCTCAATTGAATCTGCTTCTCGGCCAGTCGCTTCTCCAGCGAGACTCGATTCTCGACCTCAACCTGTGCGGCCGCCGCATCGTGCTCCCGCAGACTCTGATTAGAACGTAGACGCGACTGACTGATCGCGGCTAACAAATCGCCGACTTCCACTTCCAGCTCTTCGTTCTCGACTTCCAGCAGGATGTCGTCGGTCTCCACAGACTGACCGTCAAACACGTGAATCGTGCGAATGAACCCTGGACCGGCGGCGCGGACGACGGCCAGATCGCGGTATTCGATGAAACCCGGAGCCACTCGGCTTGTCGGCCACGGCAGCAACAGCAGCATTGAACTGCTGACAAGCAGGATTGCCGTCGATATCAGGCTTGCCCGAAAAAACTCACTCGGACGCAATTGCAGCATGCGATAGGCGGAACGGAGCCCTCGCAGCAGCGGCCGAAGGACCCAGAGTAGAATGCCGATACCAGTCAGAATGATGCCCAGTCCATGAAACAGCACGGAAGCCGCAATCAATAAGCCGACGCACACCAGAATCCGCCAGGCGAGCGCCGCCAGTCCATAGGCCGTGATGAACCAGCCGCTCAGTCCGGTATCCGTCTGCACGACGTCGGCGCGACCTGTCAGCACTCGACGCGCCAGTCTCTTCACGGCTTCGTTGCCACGAGAGTAGAGATTTGGAATCTCCAGCAAATCGGACAGGATGTAATAACCGTCGAACCGCATCAGCGGGTTTGCATTAAAAATGATCGTCGTGATGCTGGCCATGATGATGACGCTGTGCAGCAGGTGACGCGGCAGCTCGGCCGTCGTGAAGCTCCATAGAATCAGGGCGAGCGCCGCCAGTGTGATCTCTGTGTACATGCCGGCGGCGGCAATCTGAATCCGCTGCCACTTCGAACGAAACCGCAGTGACGACGTGACATCAACATACGCCAGTGGTGCGAGTAGAATGAGGATAACACCTGTTTCCGGCACTGCCGCGCCGAGTCGCCGGCAGGCGATCGCATGGGCTGATTCGTGAATCAGTTTCAATGCCAGCCAGATGCCGGTCAGCCACAACCAGTTGTCTTTCGCGAGAATCGCACGGGACGAGTGGCCAAATTCACTCCATTTCCCACTGACGATCAGGAGTGATGTCAGACACAGAAAAGTCACCAGACATGCGGCCGGCCACGAGAAGAACCAGCGAAACACCCTCGTCAAATGACCCACAAAGCGATCGGGGTTCGCCAACGGGATTTTCATCCAGAACGGATTGAGCCGTTCCATTTGTTTTTTAAGGCTGCGGTCCCGCGCACCAGAACCTGACGCAGGACTTCGATCAACACCCGTGGCGAGTGAGTTGTCCTGCAACCAGGTCAAAATGGACACTGCCTGCTCTTCGGTCAGTGCATCTGGACCCAACGCCCGGGCGGTCAGACTGATGGCTTCGGCCGGACTGGTGTCACCATCCAGCAGCGATACGAAGGTGTACTCTGCGAGCCCAATCCGGAAGAACCGCTGTTCGCCGGTATGCTCAATCTGGTACCAGACACGATCACCAGACCGTTCCGGACGAAAGAACAGGCCATCGCTCAAACGGATTCTGGAATGCAGCAGGTCTCGTGTGGTATCACTTTGATTTGCGAACATATTCGCCACGTTTGTAGTAACTGCCGTTCGTAGTAACCGCACTTGTGCGGTTTCCTCCGTCCTGCGGGCCGACTTTCCACTTCGCAACTCAAACAGTCACGCCGGACAAGTCCGGCTACTACAAACGACTACCAGCCCAGCTTCATCAGCAGGGCTTCCCAGGGACGGTGCAACAGGATCCATCCGGCCGGTCGCAGTCCGGTTGAGACTCGGGCCGTACCGCGCATGCCCGGTCGCAACCGATCGCGTTCATTCTCCAGTTCGATTTCAGCGATGAAGACATGCTCCTGTTCACGAATTTCTGAGCGGGGATGGATGCGTTTGACCTGGCCTTCCCACGGCTCACTGGGAAACGCATCAAGCCAGACTTCGACTTCCTGATCAACTGCCGTATGTCGTATGTCAGCTTCGGGGATCGCCACTTCGACCAGGATGCGGTCCAGCGGAGCAATCTCAAACATCCGATCGCCGCTACTGAGCGGAACGCCGACCGACTTCTTCAAATCGCCGCTGACAACCAACCCGTCAATAGGACTGCGGATTTCCAGATTCTCGCTGCGGTGCGTCAGGAGCCGTTGCCGCAACGCGAGTCGTTCCAGGTCGTAACGAGACAGTTCGGCCTCCCCGATGTCCTGATTCACGAGATGACCATCCCGTTCGGTGGATGCGCGTTGTCGCTCGGCATCGATACCGGCCATTTCCCAGTTGATTTCCCGGTCGTCGAACTGAGCCAGCAAGTCGCCCTCCGTAACAGCCTGCCCCGATTCGACGAAACACTCTTCGAGCGTGCCATCGAACGGTGCGGCCACGAAGCGTCGCACGACCGGCTGCAGCTCGCATCGACACTTGACGCGGAAATCAACCGGCAACACGAACAGGGCCACCGCGAGCAGTAGACACAACACTGTGGTTCTGGCGGGGGATCGTCGAGCCTTGGCAAAGTGACGGTCCAGAATCTGTCGCCATGCGGGCTGCTCGGCACGACGAACGAGATCCAGTGAAGTTCCCAGTCGCAGACTGGCCGCTCGGATAAATCGCGCATTCGCCGGTTCAACGCCCGCGTCGGCTGGTCCGAGACACAGCCAGACTGCGACCGGAATGCCAGCGGCGTCATGAATCGGGGCCGCAGTGACCGATCCCGCTTCAAATGACGCCACCACCTGCTGCACGGCAAGTTGTCCGTGCCGATCCATCTGCGACTCGGTTGGAAACACCGTCAATGTTTCGCGAATGAGCACTTCGTTCAGTGCCGCTTCAAGACATTGCGTCTGGTCATCATCGAGCGTGTCGCTACTGCTTGTGGCTTCCAGTCGGCACAGGCGGCCGCGTTTCGGAACGACTCCGACGGCGACCAGCTCGCTACCAGTGTGACGCTTCGCCTCATTCACCAGTTGCTGACACGCCTGGGCATGGGTCGCACACGATTCGATGCGCGCGGCAAGATCCACGACGGCTGCGGACGCTCCGGTTTCCTGCCGCGATTCCAGTAGTTCTTCGCCCAGGGCAACGATCCGGATGCTGTTTGTAATAACGCTGAAGAGCAGGCTGAGTTGCCCTGGCGACGATCGCCGATGGTCAACGGCCGCGGCCAGGATTCCGGATTCACCTGTCGTGCTGACAATACGGATGGCAACTGTCAGGCAGGATTGCTGAGCGAGTTCACCCCGGGCTCGCGTGTCAGCGCGTGCGATTTCACGCTCGAACGAGGCTGTGCCACACTGCACGGGTCCCAGTTCGACACACCGCTGTGCCACTGTGCCCAGTAGTTGTTCCAGTCCGTCTTCCGACATTGGCAGATGGTGTGCGAAGCGAGACTCACCACGCAGCTTGCCAGCGATATCGGTCTCAAACCAGCCCAGAGAGTACAGGTTGCTCACAGGACGGATGATTTGCGAGAGCTGCTCGAGACCGTCACGTACGCCATGCTCAGAAAGCACTGCTTCGATGGCACGCAGATCCGGTTGCTGCCACGACGCATCGGGGCCGCGCGCGTCCGTCCCGCCGGGCTGACCCGCGTTCGCAACAATGATGTCCGAGAATCCCGATTCCATGGGTAAGTCTCAGGTAGGCCATTTAGTTCGTCCGCGTCGCCTTCGGCTTTTCAGTCAGTCGCGCCGGCATGCCGGCGACTTCGAAGTATGCCTTGTGTCCACTGCGATAACGCAGATCCGGGTTCGGCAGTTTCACTCGGACACGAACGGTTTGACTTTCCGCATTGATCACTGGTGAGATCCGTTCGATTTCTGCGTTAACCGGTTTAGTTTGCCCTTCGATCCTCAACGCAACCGGTCGGCCTGTCTTCATAGTTTTCGTGTACGACGCCGGAATTGAAAACGTGACTCGCAGTAGGTTGAGCTGCACGACAGTGGCGACGATCGGGTCGGTCGGGACGACGAACTCGCCTACCTCGCGATACACGTCGATGACGAAGCCTTCGATCGGCGAGCGAACCGTGCGGCGGTCGAGCTGACGTTCAATCCGGACGAATTCCAGCCGCTTGATTTCCAGGTTCTCTTTGGCCGACAGCAGACGGGCCACGCTGATTTCGTGCTCAAGTTCTGCCCGGCGGACTTCCTCGCTGCTGGCATTGCCCCTCTCCTGCAGATCGCGAAGTGCTGCCAGGCGTTCGGTACGAAGGGACAACTCGGCTTCCGCGGACTTGAGCGTGCTCGTGGCATCGCGTCCGGCGCGAGCGATCTCGAGACTGGCTTTCAGGACTTCCTGATTCAGATCAGCCAGTGGCTGATCGAATTCAACGGCATCGCCTTCCTCGATATGCAGCGCGGCAATGATGCCCGACTCGGCGGCCGCCACGTTGATTGTCCGGTACGGTTCGGTAAAGCCTTCGACTTCGCCGGCGACAGTCGGGTTGTGTTGAACGGCGAGCACTAACAAAGCGGCGATCGCGCAAAGTCTGTTTGGACTTTCAATCATGATGCATCTCCTGTAATTCGATTCAATGTCGAATCGCGTTGGTTTTCCTGCAGGAACAATTGACGGCGTTGTACGAAACGGGACCGTTCCGCTTGCGACTGAATGCGACGGATCTGTTGAGACAGATCCGATGTGATTTCTCCGGACTCGTCGGCATTCATCTGGTGCATGGATTTTGCGAACCAGTCTCCGAACTGTGTGATCAGTGCATCGTCGGCGGAGACAAAAAATGCGGCGGAGCCAGGTTGACCCTGACGTGCGGCGCGGCCCACAAGCTGACGGTCGACTCGTCTCGACTCGTGCGGCTCCGTCGAGATCACATACAGGCCGCCGCACTGAAGCGCTCTGTCGTCGAGTTTGATATCAGTTCCACGTCCGGCCATGTTCGTGGCGATTGTGACCACTCCCGCTTTTCCGGCATCGGCGACGATGTCGGCTTCTTCTTTGTCCTGGCGACCGTTCAACAGTTGAAAGTCAATGTTGCGGGCAGTCAGTCGTGCGGCCATCACTTCACTGGTCGCAATGGAACGCGTTCCGATTAACAGAGGTTGTCCTGTCGTATGGATCCGTGAGACTTCCAGCGCAATGGCATCCCACTTGGCGTCGGCCGACTGAAAGTACCGTGTCGGCATCATCTTCCGCTGACACGGACGATGTGTGGGAATCGGAGTAACTCCCAGGGCGTAGAACTCGTGAAATTCACGTTCACTGCCGGTCGCTGTGCCGGTCATCCCACAGAGCTGACCATACAGTCGAAAGAAGCTTTGTCGGGCAATACGGGCGAGCGGGCGTTTCTCCGAGGTGACTTTCACATCGGCGCGTGCTTCGACAGCCTGATGTAGCCCGTCGCGCCAGCTCCGTTCTTCGAACAGTCGCCCGGTTGATTCGTCCACGATCACCACCTTGTCGTCTTTGACGACGTAATGCACATCGCGATGAATCAGGTGCTTCGCTCGCAGCGCGCACAGAACGTACGACTCCCAGGGACGCAACAGACATTTCAACGGCAGTGATTCACTGTCCTGCCAGATGCGTTCGCGGCCGGACGCAGTCAGTTGGATGCTGCCCGCGGCTGCGTCGATACGACAGTGCTCGTCGTCCACCAGGTCATCGACAAGTGCCCGGGCTGCCATGTGCGCTGCGGCGTCCTCGGCCGATCGATCCGAGTCCATCGACAGCATAAGTGGCGAGCCGGCTTCGTCGATCAGCACGTTGTCCACTTCGTCGACGACGGCGCTGGCTAAAGTCCGTTGCAGTTTGAGTGCAGAGTCGGACGAGTCACTTCTGAGCAAGCGCAGAAAATCCGAACCCAGAGGAGCGTCAGGGTCCTGTCGCAGCGCGACCCGATCGCGCAGGTAATCGAATCCAAGGTCGTACCCCGGAGCGTAGGTCACGTCGCAGTTGTAAGCGGCGCGTTTGCTCTCCGGCGGATGATCAGACTGAATTAGTCCGACGGAAGTGCCCAGCAGTTCAAAGACCGGTGTCAGCTCCTGGCAGTCCCGTTCGGCGAGCCAGGCGTTCGAGGTGGCGACATGCACGCCCCGTCCAGCGCGCGACCAGACGAAGGCTGGCAACATCGCGGTAAAGGTCTTGCCTTCGCCTGTCTGCATCTGAGCCACGTGGCCCTGAGTCAGCGTGAATCCGGCCAGCAGTTGAACGTCATACAACGTGATGCCGAAGACACGGTGAGTCGCGTCCACGACCAGCGCAAAGGCTAGTGTCAGAAAGTCGTCGTCTGGTCGTGAGCCATCGGACGGATAAGTGCCGCGCAGTTCGTCAGCTATTTCTCGCAGGACATCCGCCGATTCATGACTCAATTCTTCTACCCGTTCACGAATCTTCGGTATCAGCGCATTCTTCAACTGTGTCGCGGTCGCGACCGTTCGTCGTCGGAACCTGGGCAGCACTCGCATCATGTCACTTCTGACTGACAGACAAGCCGCAGCCAAACGGTTGAAAGAACTTAGAACGTGGGAACCAATTGATTCCTGAAGTTCAGCCGCTTCGCGGCTGTGCTTTTTCGGCTGTAGGGTGTGACAAGCGGGCAAATTCCATTCGCGGTGTGCCGGCGCGGAGATCTCAGGACCATGTGAACCCGAACTGACACCAATGACCGCCCGCGCCGGCACACCGGATTGGTATTTCGCTCCGCTTGTCACACCCTACGAAAAACTCACAGCCGCTTCGCGGCTGTTTGGTAATCCCACGACTCCCAGTTGCTCATTGCTTCCGTTGTTGAGGCGCCGGCAGCATGACCGGAACCTGATCGGTCATATCCACCAGTCCGCTCGAGCCGCCGAAGACGTTGGAACTGCTGTCGCACGCAATCAGAATCCCTGTTGCCTGCTTCAGTGAAATGACTGCCAGCACGTAGTCCACTTGAGCGTTGACGAAATCGGCTTCTTCCGTTGCCACCCGCTCCTGGGCATCCAGGAGGTCTTCCAACAGGAAGCTGGTGGTCTGATCGCCGCCCGGAAGGTGTTGCCATCGCTCGTGCAGATAATTCGCTTCCGTCTCGGCCGCGAGCATCGCCTGAAAGCGGCTGAGCATTTCCTGATACGCGGTTTCGAGTTCCCGCACGGCCAGTTCCACTTCGGTCATACCCGTCTCGACCGTCGCCTCGAATTGTTTAAGCGATCGGGACAGCTCCCACTCGCGTCGCTGTGCCCGAGCTTTGGCAGCCCGATTGCCGAGCGGATATTCGAAGACCAGGCCAACTGTGTATCCCGGATCGCCTTCCTCAAATTGCCGCCGCCAGGCGCCGTCGATTTCGCCGCTTCCGCGAAGTCCGGCCACGTACGTTCCCAGCACGAAATCGAGCTTCGGCAGCATGTCGTTCTTTGCGACACCCAGACGCAGACTGTCCGCCTTCATCTTCTGAATCGCGGCAGCGACATCCGGTCGATGCGAGATCGCAGTTTCAATCGAGCCCCGTAGCGATACATCCAGGTGCTTCGACATCGGCAACTCGGCCGGCAGCAATTCGATTCGCGGCCCCTGCTTCAACTCGGGTGAATTGACCAGCAGGCGCAATTGCGATTCAGCATTCCGGATCGCTGCGTCTGTCCGCACGATTTCAGAACGACGACTGGCAACAGCCGCGCGGGCTCGCAGGACCTGGCGTCTCAGGGAGTCGACTCCCTGTCGAGCCTCCAGCAGCCGCTGGATCTTCATGGCTCGATCCAGCAGCCGCAGCTTCTGCAGTCGAATGGCTCGAGCTCGATACAGCGACCAGTACGTTTGATACACCGCGACCAGGTGATCCTGCAGACGATCGACGAGTTCCCGGTCGGCAATGTTACGATCGATCATCGCCAGCACGACACGACTTTGATTGACAGTGCGGCCGGCTCCACGCATCAGCGGCTGAGTGAAATTCAACTCCAGCCGTGCCGTCCCCTGCGGATTCGGTACGAGGAACGTCGAGTTGTTGTCCTGACGTCCGATGCGCTGAGACACGTCGAACTGCAGACCCTGGTCAAATCTCTTTCTGAGGCCAGAGCGGCTCGACAGATTGTTGTCACGAAAGCGTGTCGCATCGCCACCGACCGTCAGATCGTTGCCGACCGGATCGTTCAAGCGGTCGAATGTGGTCTCAACGAACGCCGTCCAGTCAAACTCCGCGTATTCTTCGAGAATCGCCGTCTCACGAATCTCCGGGTCAATCCGCAGAGCCGTCACCTGTGGAGAATGCTGCATCGCCTTCAGCACCAGCGACTCCACATTGACCGCCAAAGACTGACGTTCCGGACTCGTCGGCTGATTCACCACCGCATCCCACCACGGAGCATATTCCGCCGGCAACTCTGCCAACTGTCCCGGCAGCGCCACCGGCAGCTCTGTCTGTGACGGGTAAGTTGCGGCACGCTGCTCGTACGGATTCAAGAGTGACCTCGCGGGCACGCTCCCGCCTTCGCTGCCTTCATCAAACTCGTAGTCGACCTGCTGAATCCGTTGAATTGGCTGACTGCGAGGACCGGTCCACTGATTGGCAGAAACACGAGCGCGGGGAGCAACAGCCGTGCGGTAATACGCCGCGTTGCTGACCTGACCCGGTCTTTGCGGTGCCCCTGCCGGTTGTTCGAAGTTCGACGGCATATGGCCGGCCGGTTGAACATGTCTCGACGGAGACTGAGCCATTCCGGACCGAGCCATGTCTGGCCGCGGAACTGCCGGCGACTGCAACACGCCACTGGGTGCCTCCATTCCACCATGACTGTGAGGCCACGGTTCCGGGTCCGAGTGACCGCGATACCGATCAGAAGCGAGATTCGACCCGACAGCGCCACTCCGAGCTGCCGGAGGCAGTTGTCCCTGAGCACTTGCGACTGGCCAGCGGTCATTCGATGTCGAAACAACCTGGGCTCCCGCGCCACCGACCCACATGACACAGCCGACTGTAAGCACAGCCACGGTGCCGAGGATCGCAAGACTGATGGCGGGACGCTGCGTCATGCCCACTTGTTCTTGTTTAAGAAGACAGATTGTCGATTCGCACGACTGCTCGGCTACTTGACGACACAGCAGGCGCGCGATCGCACGGAGACAATCTCGACAGATCACTTTTCGTCAAACTCAGCCGAGGCGGATCACTCAATCCAACCGACACAACCAGCAAAACCGGAAAAGTCAGCCTGGTTTACGCTCATGCGTTCACGTCTCTGCCTGACATTCCGGTCCCTCCTGTCGGCAGTACCCGACGCCAAGGCTCTGATCTCCCCCGGAAATCCCTCACTCATCCCGCGCCCGTGCCGCATCCGGCGTCCATCGACCTAGGCTGTCGATGCTGAACATTCTGCGCAGACTTCCTGTTCTGACAGGAGCGGCACGTGTTTCGAGACCTCAAGGACAAACTACGGCTGGCCCAGGCCCGGACGATGTTCGAGC
Source organism: Planctomycetota bacterium (assembly GCA_963579025.1). GTDB lineage: Bacteria > Planctomycetota > Planctomycetia > Planctomycetales > Planctomycetaceae > CAUZFZ01. Next base: position 58,134 of record CAUZFZ010000044.1, read on the forward strand.
TGCAGGAACTGCTGCACGGCGGATCATCGGAAACGCCCGCCCGCCCGCTGGAACTGTACGAGCTCGAAGAACGGGTGCTGCTGAGCGCCACACCAGTCGCGATCGCGGCCGAAGCCATGAACGCCGCCCCCACAGATGACTTCGCCTCACTGACACCGTCCGAACCAGCTTCGGCTGTCGATGCGGCCGCATCCGCTGGCGACATGACCGAGAACGCCAAACCGGTCGATGACGCCGGAGCCGCAACCGAAGACCAGCAGACACTGGAAGTCGTCTTCATCGACACCTCGGTCGAAAACTACCAGCAGCTCGTTGACGACATCATCAACAGCGAGGATCCGGACCGGCAGTTTGAACTGGTCTTGTTGAATCAAAGCTCCGACGGCGTCGACCGCATCAGTGAATCGCTCGCAAAGTTCGACGGTGTGGATGCGGTCCACATCGTGTCTCACGGCACCGAGGGCGCGGTCAAGCTGGGAAACACCTGGCTGACGACTGACAACCTGAGCGGGTACGCCGGAGAGATCTCGCAGTGGGGCAACTCGCTGAGTTCATCAGCCGACATCCTGTTCTACGGCTGTGATCTTGCCAGCAACGACGCGGGTCGCACTCTGGCGGAATTCGATCCGCTGCCGATCGCGTCGACGAGATTGAAGCGAAGATCGCGACTCCGGCGGATCGGCACGCGGCCGCAACCGTCAGTGACCGGGCTGAGCGTTCGGCGACCGACCCGCTGTCCGCCACTGAGCTGCAGGCACTCACGGGCGACGCGACGGGGAGTGCAGAGCGTTCGAGTCAGACTGTGGATGAGCTGATCACCGTTGCCGACCAGCAGGCCACCGAGGCTGGGCATACGCTCGGTTCCGCCGAGTACAACACCGCCATCCTGCGTTCGCTGACCGGGCAACTTGATCGCAACCGCGAAGCGGCACGCTGGCGACTCACGAATGTCGTACTTCCGGAGACGGAGCGGGAACTGACCGCGGCCGAACGCAGACTCCGGGACCACATGGCTGTGGTGTTCTCTGCCGAACCGGATTCCGGCCGCACATCGGCTCTCGAACGTGAATACAAACGCGTGACCGAAATCGAATCGCTGCGGCTGACCGATCCCGACGCGTACGAGTCGCACCGCACCGCGTATCTCCGGCAACTGGCCCGCCGTCTGTATCCGGAGACGGATCGCGTCACACCGCAGCAACTGGCTCAGGCCAGGCGACTCTACGACGAGATGGCCCGGAATCCCGCGGCGTTTCAGGTGCTCACTCAGCTGCGAATCGTGATGCTGCTGCAGAAGCACGATCCCGCTCTGGTCAGTGACTACACACGAGCCGCAGCCGCTGGTGACGAGGCCGCCGTCGCCCGACTGCTCGGCTCCATCGACGACGCGTCCGTGCGGGAGCAGCTTGCATCGCTCCACCAGACCCAACAACGCACCGCCCGTCTGATCGCTCACGCCGAGACATCAGCCACCATCGAGCGAGTGGTCGCCACCGTGTCTCAACGCACGCCGCTCACCCCAGCACAGGCATCAGCCGCCGGAGCCGTGTTACGAACCGCTCCCGATGCCGTCCTGCGTCAGATTTCGACTTCGATGGAGACCGAAGATCAGGTGATCCGAGCCCGCATCCGGCTCTCGTCACAGCCCCTGCTCATCAATCTGGCCAGCGTGCCACCACAGATTCGACTCGGCACCGTACCACTGCAGTCACTTGAGGCCCGCGAGCTGGCCTATGGTGCCGTGATCGACGGACTCCACGACTGGCCATATTTCGAAGCAGCCGGCGAAGTAGAACGCCGAGCCATCTACTCGTTATCCCCATTCCAGCCCGATGACGAAGAGCCGCCCGTCCGCCGCGACGTAAAACTGAGCCGCGAGCTGTTTGAGCGGCTCCACTTTGACCAGTCGAACGAGCACGTACAGGCCACGCTGCGATTGCTTCAGATTCAGGACGAATCCGGCGACCTCAACGTTGAACAGCTTGCCACCGTACGACGGGCGATTCTCCGCATCGCCGGGCGGCAGGGGCGACAACTTGATCAGGTCACTGTTGAGAGCCTGCGACGGCTGGCCGCATAGCCGCACTTCATCGCGGCACACCAGCCCAAGGTTGCGTCACCGTTCATTGTAGACGGGGCCATCAGAAGCTCTGAGAGGCCAGACAGCGGGGTCAAATACTCTGAGTGAGGCAGCAAAGCCATCGAGGTCCGGAAACAACGAAAACCGTCCGACATTTGCCGCATAGAGCTGATAGAGGAACTCGTCTCGAAACCGTGGGCGGATCACATATTTGACGACCATCCGAGGTGCATCGGGCAAGTCGCCGAGATTACCCATGAAGGATGCTGTGACGTCGCCAGGAGCCATGAACACGCCCTGCTGTGCCGTCAGTCTCCGATCCTTGATGTACGGGACAGCCAGCTTCGCGAAACGAAACTTGTTTGTCAGCATCCAGTCTCTAAACCGATTCCGTCCGTCTTCAGGCGACACGTTTCCTAAGTGGACGGCGAGACTCAGATCATGTTCTTCACGCGACGGTACGTCGCGAGACTCTAGATACTCGCGAGATGCCTTGCTGAGCAGGTCAGTATTAATCTCCCAAACGGCCGATTCTGTTTCGGCATTTTCAACCGCAAAATATATGGCCACGAGCAACGAGTAAGTCCAGTCAATCAGCCGAGTCGGAGTTCCATGATGCTGCATCAGGGCAAACCAGCGGAGGTCATCGTCGTCAGCAGGAGAGTTGTCGGAGAATTCGTGGTAGCGTCGCTTGAATTGCAAAAGAAGTCGCCTCTCCCGTTCTCCTGCGTCTTTCAAGGAGCCGTCGTTCGCCAGACATGCACGTTCCAAACTCGTTCGGAGTGGCCATTCAGCATCTGACTGGCCACGAAAAATTCGGTAGGGACGTTGGCGTTCCACGAGGTCTCGCCAGCCGTTGATTTCGATCACTTCCGGTGTCATGTCTCTCACTTTTCAAACATCGGTGAGGAATGTGTCGCAGTATCAGCGATCAGGCTACGCGACGCTGCCGTCGCACATCTATTAACGTGAAACCCAGCAGATTCTCATCACGCTTACGGCCGCACAACAGTGCGTGTCATGAACATGAACTCGGACGACATGTTGTATCTGAGAATCGCCGCAGCGGACCATGAAAGGTGAACGCCATGCGAGTTCACTTGTGAAAACTCCGCCGGCTTCCTGCTTGCCCGTCTCCGAATATCGAGATAGCGTGCCATGTGATGGTTCAATCGGAGCAGTCGGACTCAAGCGATCTCGCGAGTCTGACTGACAGCATCGGCAGGCTGGCTGATCAGCTTCAGATCATCGGCGGGACGCTCGATGCGATTCGCGACGACCTCAGTTGGCTGACTCGCAATCCGCTTCGCATCGAGTTGACCACAACGCTCGTGCAGCACGGCACACAAACTGAATCCGCGCCGCCGAGCCACAACGCTCCGTCACCGGACGTGCACGACGCCGTGGCTCGGCTCGTAGGCGGCTTGCAAGCCGCTCTCGCGACGCTTTCGGAGACCGGACCGAAGTACTGATCGCCACACTCGACGAGGCTCACGGGCATCTGCTGATGCTCATGCGTGGCGACCTGCGATTGGCTCTTCACTCACTTCAAACCGCTGCGGTGTCTGCGTCCGTTTCCTGCCCCGAGACTGCACAGCCGCAGACTGTCGCTGCGACCCCCGCGGACACCACACCGGCGGCTCCACAGTCCCGCCGGCAACAGGAGCTTTTCTGACCTCTTCCCCGACTCTGTTTTGGCAAAAGAATCCTTCCGCTACGACGAAACGAAACACCTGCTCGGTCTGATGGATACAACGGCCCGTCGCTCGCACATGAGTCGTGCTCAGGCCTTCGACGACACGCTGCACATGATCGTCTGCACGCTCGGCCGCCCGATCATGGAAGACGAGTACATGCAAACCGTTCAACGACACGCGGAAGGCAGGAAAGGAAAACGGGGCTGCGACTCGATTGCGGAATTCTTCGGTCATCTTGTCCATGCCATGACTGACTCGAATCACGATCTGCTCGGCGATTTGTTCGAGGGCTCCATCACGCACGGCCAGAACGGCCAGTTCCTGACCCCGGATTCAATTTGCGAGCTTCTCGCCCGCACGAACCTGCCCGAAGAACCAACGGGAATCGAGGGCCGTCGCACAGTCAACGACCCATGTTGCGGCTCAGGTCGAATGCTGCTCGCCGCCGCCGAAATTCAGCCCAACTGGCACTTCATCGGTCAGGACGTCGACCTCGCGTGCGTCCGCATGACCGCAATCAACCTCGCCCTGAGAAACCGATACGGCCACGTCATCTGGGGCAACAGCCTCGGAGTCGAACAGCGACTCGTCTACGAAACCGGTAGGGTTCAGGTCTGGGGAAATGCGATCCGCAAGCTAGAGCCAGAGCAGGCACCAGAATCGCTTTCTGAACTCACCACACTCGACGTTGGTCCCGAGGCCAAATCGCAGTTGCGGCTTTTCGAGTGATTCTCGGGGCTGCCCGACTTCGTAGGAGCCGGCAGGCCGAATGCGTTCATCACGTTACCCTCCAGCCACATGACCTTCCTGTCCCACAACGATGCGAGTATCAGGGACAGCTTGCATGCCGGAGGCGTAAAGCTAAACTTAGTTGGTCTGATGTGAACCTATCCGACCCGGAAGGAACCCTACAGATAAGCGTCAAATGTTCGCCACACCTGCAGACTGCGACGCTCACTCATTATTGATGGCTCGGCCATCAGCCTGACCATCATTGTGAACTCGTGACGAATGACGAACCGGGTCGCTCCGACTGCATCCGCCAGGAATCCAGCATCAGAGAACAGCTGAAACGGAAGTCAATGCCCTCATCGTCACGATCTCTGTTGATCCTCAGTGACATTCACTTCGGTTCGCTGTCCGGCCACGCGGATTTTGGGATCTCCGATGATCCACCCAAACACGTGCTTTCGTCTGCGGTCTCGATGAAGACAAGCCTCGTGGAACTGCTTAGTGGCCGGACAATTGACTGCATTCTGGTTCCCGGTGACCTGACATCAAAGGGTACACCAACGGAATTCTCTGAGTGCCACGCCGTACTGCAATCAATCGCATCACACGTCGATGTGCCCCCAGAGAACATGTTGCACACGTTCGGCAATCATGACGTCAATTGGCGTATTGCAGAACTCGACGGGGATCCCCTCTATGCAAAAGCCGGCGTTCTTCTCGGCAGTGTGATGGCTCCACCCGTTCCTCACGATTTTCCAGGCCCGGTTGCAGGGTGCGGTGTTTATCACCGAAACGACTGCCGTGTCTACGCACTGAACACCGCCATCGAGAATACTCCGTCGCAAAGATACCAACACGGTAAGCTCGGACTGGAACAGCTCCAGTGGCTGCAGCAGTTCCCGGGCTGCTGGAATTCGCGGGAAAACGAGCGATTCTGAGGATCGTGTTCGTAGATGAAGACCTGCTTGTGGGCAGACGTTTCTGGCGTCCGGGCAGGATTGGTGTTGCCGTATGGG
>CAUZFZ010000045.1:0-63337 GCA_963579025.1 Planctomycetota bacterium
TGCGATACTGGGGGCTCGCTGGCGCTCGACCCCAGCCACCCGGACTTCCAAACCTGGGACTACTGCAATTCAGAACTGATGATTCTGAGAATATCGTGTCGACACGGGCGTTTCAGCGTAATCCGTCAATCCGACGCGCGTTTACGGCGAACACTCCACGTCGGGACCTTCGGCTCGGCTTCTGACCCTTGCCGCCGCGAATTCCTGGCACAAAGCCCAACCGCGACGGACAGAAATAAGGATTGAGACTAATGCGAGTTCGTTTACTGGCCGGCGGCGCAATTCTGACTGCCGCAACCCTCTCAGTGGCCTGGCTGATACCGCCGAGTGTCAGTCCAGCGGCCGACAGCTCTGAAAACACGTCGATTGCCTGGTATGGAACCTGGCAGGGTGGTCTGGCCGCGGCGAAGAAGACCGGACGGCCGATTCTGCTGATTTCGGCAGCGCCGCACTGCCACGGCACTCCGGGCATCTGGTGACCAGGCAAGCAAAACATGGACAGGAGTTTCCTGTCCCAGCCATCCGTGGTCGAAGCGTCGCGTCGATTCGTCTGCGTCCGCCTGGCAACCTATGAGAGCAAGGAAGAAGCCGAGCTGCTCAAGTCCATCTTCATCGGGCGGTCCGGTGAGCTGGAGAACACGACGTTTGCCATTCTGTCGTCAGATGGAAAACGGCAACTGGTGCGCTCCGGTCGCTCACCGAGTTTTGCGTTCGGCGGCCCACTCAATCTCGCCGCCGCGGAAATGGTCAGTTCGATGAACCGCATCGCCGACCTGTACGCGAAGCAAAGCGATGCCAGTGCAGACGACCTCGGGCTTCCACTGCTGAAGGATTTTCGTTTGGCGCTGAATGTCGCGTCCTGCGACAACCAGCCGTTGATCGTGTCGTTTGCCGACGACAGGACTCAACTCGCTGAAATCAACAAAGCTCTGACACCGTTGGCCTGGAGCAGTGATTTCATTGGTCAGTTTCAGTACGCGTCGGTCACACAGCTTGACGAACTGGAGTCCGTGAAGGGATTGAAGCTCGATGCCGGCTTTGCAGTCATCCAGCCAGACGCCTTTGGAGTCAGTGGTGACGTGATTGCTCAGGTCAGACCAGACGCAACACCCGCCGAACTGAAAGACGCGCTCAACCTCGCGATCGTCTTTCACCAGCGTCATTCGAAGGAGACATCCAAGCAGATTCGAAGTGCTCGGCAACTCGGCATTGAGTGGAAGACGCAGATTCCAGTGACCGATCCCGGTCGACCGCCCGGACGTGGTCGACCGCCTGGCAGATGATCACAGCGTCGGTGAGTCCTGAAGGGCCTACGCGGCTTCTGAGACGGGCTCAGAAGCCATGGCCACTTCTCGGCAGTCGGATTGATTGATGATTGTCGATTGCTGATTTTTGATTGGTGATGTGTCAGGGGCGGTCACTTCCGTCGTCAAGCGCGACCACCGCATCCACTTCGAAAATCAACAATCAGCAATCGACAATCATCAATCCCCTTTTCAGCCGTGACAACATGTTGGTCGGTCCCAGGATCGAAGGAACTACCTGCGACTTCTCTTCCGACCACCAGGCTTTGCTTTGGGGTCGTACTTCGGGTTCGGGGTCGTTGGGATGGGTGCGTTGACATCCTTACGCCAGGCGGCCATCGCGTCGCGCAACTCCTTCAGCTTTTCCGGTTCCGTCTCGGCGAGGTTTGTCGATTCACTCAGGTCGGCTTTCAGGTTGTAGAGTTCCAGTCGGCCCGTTTCGAACCACTCGATCAGCTTCCATTCGCCCTTGCGGATCGCTCCGGCCGGAGTTGTGCGGAAGGGACCACCGTCTGGATCACCCTTCCCCTGCAGGAAGCAGGGGAAGTGCCAGAAGATGGCGTCGCGATCAAGCGACGCGGTCGAATCGCGAAGCACGGGAGTGATGCTCACTCCATCGAGCAGACTGATGCGGGACTTCTCCAGCGATGTTTCGGTGATTTCCAGAAGCGTGGGATAGATGTCGATGCCGATGACCGGCTCGTCGCATCTGGTTCCTGGCGTTGTGACACCGGGCCACTTGACGATCATTGGCTCACGAATGCCGCCTTCGTAGAGCATTCCCTTGTAGCCGCGGAGTGGATAGTTCGAAGTCGCTCCAGCGTGGCCACCGTTGTCCGAGAAGAACAGGACAACGGTGTCGTCAGCCAGCTTCAGCTCGTCGAGTTTCGCCAGCACATCGCGGACGCTGTGATCAACACTCTCGACCATCGCCGCGTATGTTGCGTTCGTGTGGTGCTTCGACGCGGGCTTCTCTTTGTATTTGGCGACCAGATCGGCTCGGCCCTGAATCGGCGTATGGACGGCGTAGTGCGTCAGATACAGGAAGAACGGCTTGTCTCGCTGCTGTTCGATGAATTCGCAGGCTTCGTGCGTCAGCGCGTCGGTCAGGTACTCGCCCTTTTTGTCATTGACCAGGTTCGGGTACTTGAAAGGACTGTGATATCCACCGCCGCTCGGGCTGCCCCATTCGCGGCCGGCGATATTCACATCGAATCCCTGAGTCGTCGGGTCTTTGCCCAGGTGCCACTTGCCCATCGTGGCTGTGGTGTAGCCACTTTCCTGCAGGGCTTCCGCGACAGTAAAGAAGCCGTCGTCGAGTACGGTCTTGTTCTCGATCGGCTCGAGTTTGCGGAACGCATGATTCCCGCGTCGCGGATCACCAACGGTGAAGATGCCGTGACGAGGCGTGTACAGGCCCGACATCAGGCAGGCACGACTGGGAGCGCAATTGGGCGCGTTCGCATAGGCGTCGGTGAAGACGAGTCCTTCGGTGGCCAGCCGGTCGATATTCGGCGTTTCGTAGTAGTCGCTGCCGGCGTAACCCAGATCGGTCCAACCCATGTCGTCGATGAAGAAGAAGACAACATTCGGTCGCCGATCAGCGGCAGCCACCGGAGACGCCGCAAGTACCGACGCAGTGAGCAGTGTCAGAATGGTCGCCGCGGCACGCAGGCGTGATGGGTAGGGCATGGGGTTTCGTTTTCTTGAGACAAAATCATGGGGCACAAAATCATGATTCTGTGAGAGGATCGGGGCTTTCTGATGTGGCGGGGTCGTCCTGTTCGGACTCGGCAAGCGACTGCTTCCGATCGTACTTCATGGCCAGAATGCTGAACGCGACAACAAGCACGACTTCGACGCCGATCAGTTGCACGCCATAACGATTGACCCATTGCGCTACGGGCGAATTGTTCGAGAATGTGGCGGCGATCATCATCAGGACCGTGACCAGGAACGCGGCGCTAACGACGATGACCACACGGAACAACGGATTTGGAGTCGAATTCATTCTTTGGTTTTCCTGCCGCTCGCCCTATGCCTCGGCGGCAGCTCGCATCTTTTCGAGACCTTCAACCGCGACTTCCAGTGGGTCCTGTTCCCACAAGTCCCGATTGAACAATTCCAGCGACAGCCAGCCGTCGTAACGAATTTTTCGCAGCATGTCGCAGTACAGTTTCAGGTCGCAGACTCCGTCACCCGGCATGACTCGATCAGGATCGCGCTGCTCAGAACTCGGCGGATCGGCAGGCGCGTCGTTGAAGTGCGAAATCGCGATCTGCTGGGGCTTCAGTTTTCCGATCGACTCGAACGGTCCACCGCCGACGAAACAGTGAAACGGATCGAGAACCATCGACGCATCCGGATGTCCAGACTTCTCCATGACTCCCAACGCGTCTTCGATGTCAGTGAAATCCTCGACGAATCCGAGGTATTCAATGGCGGGCTTGACCCCGAAGCTGCGGCCCAGTTCAAGCAGCTCGTGATAGTGCTGCGCCCCCAGTTCGCGGTCGGCGATTCCGTGTGGCGGACCTGCGACTGCGTGAGACGCGCCAACGTACGCGGCCTGTTCCAGCTTACGCTTCGCTTCGTCCATCGCCTGCTGATGCTGTTCGCCCGCCGGCTGAAACCAGCCGTGAATGTGAATCGTTGTGGGAACAGCCAGACCGGTGTCGTTCAGTGCCTTGCGCACGTCTGATATTGCTCCACCGATCGTCATCCAAGTATCGATGTCGTCATGCCACAGCTCGATTCCCGCATACCCGGCTTCTGCCGCAATGGCGATCTTCTCTAGAATCGGAGTCGGCCTGATCGTGCTGGAATTGAGGCAGTACTTGAAATCCGGCATTTATCTTTCCAAGGGATCAACGAACAGTTGGCACCCAGGCCAGTCTTAATCCTACTCTTAATCTTAATCCTTCCGGCTCCGCGAGGAGCCGTCGTGCTTAGCAGTGGTGAGTAAGATTAAGAGTACGATTAAGATTAAGAGGCGGGGCGAAAAGTGGGCGGCTAAGTTAGCCAGCCAATTCGACGGCCGCAATCGGCTCGGGAACGCATTCACAGGTTCGCATGCAAGACACTCACTTTTACCTGCTGCGATCATTGCTGGCTCCGACTTTGCTGGCCTGCCTGGCTGGATGCGGGTCAGAAGAACTCGATCCCGCGACATCAGGTCCCGCACCGGCGCCGGCCTTCAGAGAACAACCCGTAGAGTTACCGACTCGGCCCGATTCTCCGACGCCGGTCGTTCCAGACGCGGTGTCGACACTGCCAGACCTCAACGACCGACCTATGGTTGTGTATCGCCCCTCATGGCCACGGCCGCAGATTGTTGACGAGCAGCTTCGCCGCGTCGGTCTAATGCGCCACTCAACACCTCGACTGGATCTGATCACCGACATTGGCCCGGAAAAGACGCACCCTTTGCTGCCGTTGATCGAGCAGTTGCATCGCTATCACGAGTCGTACTTTGGTGAGTTGCCGCCGGCCAGAGACGGTTCTGATTACCGCGTTACCGGGTACGTGATGCGCGACCAGGAACTGTTCGCGCAAGCGAAGCTGTTGCCGAACGGCGGATTACTCGCATTTCACGGTCGACAGATCGGACCGCAGTTCTGGATGAACGACCAACCGTGGGACTATTACCGCCGGCACTTGCTGATGCATGAGGCGACGCACGCGTTCATGCGGCACATTCCCGGCTACGCTGAGGACCTGCCATTGTGGTATCTGGAAGGCATGGCCGAACTGCTGGCGACTCACACGACCGATGATCAGGGCACGTTGACTTTCAACGTCATGCCGGTCGTGCCTGGTGAGTTCCTCGGGCATGAACGCATTGCGATCGTGCGGAACGACCTGCGGGAGAACGGCCTGCGATCCATCGAACAGATCACGTCGTTTCAGGCCGCGGACTTTCACAAAGTAGAAGCGTATGCCTGGTGCTGGGCGCTGTGTCGGTTTCTCGATTCGCACCCGAGCTATCAGAAGCGGTTCCGCAGCATCGCTCGTGAGCTGATCACCAAGCCGTTCAACGAGAACCTGGCCACGCAAATTCAGCCGGACAATGACCGGTTGCGTGTCGAGTGGGCGGCCTTCGCGTCGAGCATTGAATATGGATACGACTTTGATCGCACCGTGCTCGCGTTTCCGAGCGGGCAGCCAGCGGCGATTGCAGCGACGGTCGAAGTCATGAGCGACCGGGGCTGGCAGTCGGCGGAGATCACTCTGACGCAGGGGCAATCGTGCGAGGTGTCCGCGGTCGGTCGCTTCACGCTGGCCAGTGATCCGAAGCCGTGGGTGAGCGAAGCCAACGGTGTCAGTATCCGCTATTACGACGGCCAGCCACTCGGCCGCCTGCTGGCGATCGTGATCAGCTATGAGAATGGGCGAGTCGCGATGTCCCCCGTGATTCCGCTGGGAAACCGCAGTGCGTTGACAGCTCCGATCAGTGGAACGCTGTACCTGCGACTTAACGATCACTGGGGGGAACTGTCCGACAACACGGGATCGATTCAGGTCTCGGTCCAGCCGACCGGTTCGTAGGACGCATGCCGCGTCCGTCAGAGCACGCGCATACAAGCCCGACGCGCAAGCGAGTGAACTCGAAAGATCCTCGAAACGCGAAAGTTCACTCGCTTGCGCTTCGGGCTTGTATGAGCGCGTCTCCATTGGTGTGGCCGTTTTGTGACCAGAGTCGCAGTCCTCGTTCGCTGACCGACTTGAGCACGAAGTACCACATCAACCCGACAATCGCGCCCGCCACTCCGAATGCGAACCAGGCATACCGCGTCAGGCGCGACTGCAACTCGTAAACGGGCAGCAGCACTTCCGCTTTGCGTTCCTGCACGATGGCTGTCCAGCCGGTCCTGCCGACAGGGGCAAACGCCGCCAGCCATTCGCCAGCAGACGCCTGCGGGTCGATGGATCTCAATGGATCGCGATAGTCGGTCATCGTGATACTCGTAGTGCCGGCCGTGGATAATCGATGCGACACCTCGTCTGACAGTGTGAGCTGGCCAGCGCCTTTCTTGAGCCCAGCCAGACGTGAGTGATCGAGCAAACGCCAGTTTCGCGTGTCGACCAGTGCAATCGTTCGTGCGACTCCGCCGGCTCCAGAAATGCTGCCTTCATACTGCGAAAGTAGCTCGCTGACATGAGCCGTACGGGCCACCACGCCGATTACGTCGCCTCCGTTGGATCCCCACACGGGCACACTCAGGGCGACCATGTTGCGAAATGTCGAACGACTCTCAAACACCAGCGAAATATGCGGAGCCCGGATTGGACTGACATCCTGAGGAGCCTCGCCTTTGCCGTAATCGACTCCGTGCGCGTGATAGTAATCGCGGTAATTGAACTGCTGCCCGATGATCTCGCTGTCATGGGGGCTGCGCCAGCGTTGAAAGCCGTCGGCGTCGACGAAGAACCAGCTCGTGTCGAGCTCGCGATCGTGCTGCTTTCTTCGGGCGTCCACGCTGTCACGGACTCCGTCCAGAATCGATCCGAATGTCACGCGATCTGACCAGCCATCCCGCTGGCTTGTTTCAATCGCCGCGACCAGATGTCGGTCAGACGCCACACGCACCAGTTCGTCCATGCGATCCTGCAGCTCGCGTTCGATACTGCGGGCAAGAATACTGACGGACATTGCGTCACTTTCGAGTGCGCGCGCGGTCAGGTTGGCGCCGGCTGTGTCGACAGCGCTGTTGGTTGCGTTCGCCGCAAAGAAAAACATTGCCAGCAGAATGAGACCCGGGCCAATCCCTCCCAAAGCGACCAGCGGACGGACGCGACGCTGCCGGTCACGGGCGACCAGTTCGTCAAGCACGGCCTGTGCGTTGGGGTATCGCCGTTGTGGATCGCTGTGCAGACAACGATCGACGATTTCCGACAGTCGCCGGTCAATTCCGGCTGCCTTCCAGTGTTCGTTTGGGGGAGGCGAGTCGGCCGCAATCTGGCGATAACGCTGCAGTCGCTCTTCGAGTGTCTGAGCCTGCCGAAGCGAGTCTTCATTCTCTGGAGTTCGATGCGGTGGATGACCCACCAGCAGATGGAACAAGAGCGCGCCAAGCGCGTACACGTCCCAGCGGGCATCGGGAATTGCATGCAGGTCCGCCTGCTCGGGGGCCATGTAGAACAACGTGCCTAGAGCCGGGTTCTGCTCGTGGGACAGCCGTGACTGACCGAAGTCGCACAGACGCGGTTCCAGATCGGCGTCCAGCAGAATATTGGCAGGTTTCAGGTCGCAGTGCAGCACACCGCGCCCATGTGCATGCACCAGCGCCTGGCAGACGCAACGAATGATCCGCACCGCCTCGTCGGGATGCGGCTGCCCATCGGCCAGCAGCCCTTCCAGCGAACCCCGTTCCAGGTACTCCATCACATACCACGGCGGGTCGGCTTGCCAGCCGACATCGATCAGCCGCACGACATGCCGGGACGTATAAAGCAGCGCGAGTTTCTCGACCTCGCGGCTGAGCAGTGACCAGTCGAGTCCGCGATGGTGCGAGTAGAACTTGACGGCCACTTCCTTGCCGGTCTTCTCTTCCCGCGCCAGCCAGACAGCCCCGTAAGCGCCTTCGCCCAACTTCCGCACGACCTGAAAACCGGGCACGTGGAAGTTCTGCGGTTCCGGCGACCGTGTACTGAGTTCCTGTGACTGCGCAAGTTCCCCCTCGGACTGTCGGGGAGTCTGTTGCAGATGATCACGCGTGGCGGGCATGGCGGGGCAGGAAAGAAACTCGATCGGGGACGGTCGCGAGGAGTCCAACAACGTCCCGCGCTCGGCTGACGGTGTCAACTCAGCCGCGTTCCCCCGGCCCGGACGGTGCATTATTCCCCGTTGGTCGCATCCTCGGGAAACAGTAACTCGCGAGCTCGCTCCGCCGGGAGCCACTTCCTCGCGACGTCGACTGCAGTCTCGGTGAACAGCACCGCTTCCGATGCAGCGTCTGCCGGCTGACTGCCGATTACTCGATGGCCGTCAATCCACCGACTGCGCAGATCCTTCAGGGGTCCCTGGCTTTCGCTGAACGACCGGACTGGCAACGGCACAAGTTTCGCCAGTGCCTCCGCGATCTCGATTTTGACATCGGCACCACTCGGCGATTTAGCCGTCAACTTAGCCTTCAGCGTGTAGAGCAGCAGCAGTCGACGACTGGTGACGAGCGGCCAGTTGGGTGCCACGCCAGGAATTCCCGCCACACCACCCGGCCCGGCGGTGTTTTCCGCTTCCGCATAATCTGACGCGCCGAAATCCCGTCCGGGTGAGCGCGGAGAATAGGACATCAACTGCAACAGAATCGGCCGCGGTCCCTTCTTGTCGGCACTATCCTTCTGGATCAAAGCGACAATTCGTTCCAACGAGGAATCCTGCAGTTCCTCAGACATTTCGAACAGCGCGACAACGAGGTCGGTCAGTTCGACCCCCTCGGGTGTCTGTTCAATCGCACTCATCAGGACGTCCACAAGCCGGGCCCGCAATTCGTCGTCAACGGCCTGGTTCGACGTCAGGGGCAACCGCGACAGAATGACTGCCGCTTCAGCCCGGACAAACGGGTCGTCGTCGTCAAGCAGTCCCTGCATGTACGAATCGAGACTCAACTGCTTTGCTCTGACATCGGTTGTCACGAAACGCCATGCCAGTCGCAGCAAGGCCCGTTTCAGGCCGGCACCATGGCCGATCCATTCGCGTTTTTCGAACTGCTCGAAAAACGCAACAGTGAAGTCTGTTGATCGATTCACGCTGTCCGACAGTTCGGACGGGTACGACCACGAGCTGTGCCCGGTTTCCGTGCGGGTATGCGCCAGTCGATCCACAACCCACCACCTCGCCTGATCGGAACCCCGCTGCAATGTCGTGACGGCCGCCTGGATGGCGGCATCCGGGTCGCCGGTCCTGAGAGCGTCGTAAGCTGCCATTGCCAGACCCGCAGGCACTGTGTTCGGCTGTCCGTCAACGTAGAACTTCTTTGTTGCCAGGAGGTGGTCCAGCACGCGTGCGATCGCGGTTATTGCGATCTGACCACCGGCCCCGCTCTCGCGAAGCACAGTGACACCGCCAAGCATCGACTCCAGTTGCTCAATCGGAGTGTCGTCGAGAATCTCGGCTGCGGCGCACCACTCTTCGAAACGCTTGCCCCGATATGTCACCAGCGTCGGCAGGAACGATGCTGTGTTCTGTTCCCCCGCCGCTCCCGGCGCGACTGAGCCGACGAAGTTCGCCGGCAAGCCCTCTGATCCTCCCACTCCCTCAACCCTACTGGCTTCCAGGTACGGCACCGGGGCACCAGTGATCCTCTGCAGCGCCAGCACGGCCGCATTGAGCGTGGACGCTGTCAGTTCCGCCTGAATGCCAGGCTCGATCACGTCTCCTGACACAACTGACTTTTCAGGTAAACGAGATGTCAACTCGCGGTGGTCCAGCACAAACTTGGGTCGAGTGGCTTCGAAACCAAAATCGCCATCGAAGTCAGGGGCGGCACTGAAGTGGTCACCCATCGAGGCGACGATGGCCTGCCTCACCGTTGCAGGAACGCCCGGTCCAAGTCGTCCGAGCAGCTCGTAGATCAGCAACCGGCGGCTGATCGGGACACGGAAAAGCCCCCGATGGACCGGCGAGGGCAGCGTCAGGAAGGCTTTCTGGTCGAGCCGATTCTGCTTACGGCTGGACTCAAGCAGTGCGGCGATTCGTTCCGCTGCAGCGGCCGCACGCTCGTTTAATCGTGCCAGGCCGATCCACGCGTCCAACTCGTTTGTCCACCATGCGTGACGCGAAAAAGAACTGACTCGCTGAGGGTCCTCAAGGGCAGTCAGAAACAACCCGGCCAGTTCGGGCCGCGGTTTGATCTCCACGATGAGGCGGGCGGCTTTCATGTGGAACGGGGACGTCGGAGTTCTGACGAGTTCCTCCAGCCGCTCGACGAGTTTCGGTTCCGTCTGCGGTCCGCGAACCCGGTCCGAGAGACCCAGGAACGCGGAGTGCTGCGAGGGCTCGGCGAGTTCATCCCAGAGTTCAAGCACTGTGTCGATGTAATCGGGAGATGACAGCAGTATCTCACGCAATGGATCGGGCGCCCCCATAATGGAACCAGAGAGACTCTGGTGAACACCATGCGGAGGTTCGGCGAGCCACTCGATGATCAACCGTCGGAGCAACACGCTGTCTTTCCGCAGAGCGGCAACGACTGGTTCGAGTATGTCTTCCGCACGCAACCGTCTGAGTTGACGGATGGCGGATGCCACGAGCCTTCGTTCACCGGTGAGAATTGAGGTTGTCGCGCGGCGGGGCAATGAATCGAGCGGGTAGGGTTCCAGTATCTGCAGTACAGCCTCGGCGGCTTCTCGATCGCGATAACCTCGGCCCAGTATGCACAGCGCTTTGACCGCTTGTTCGAGTTCATCGGGGTTCCGCTCGGTGCGGACTTCCCGCAACCACTGGTCAAAGGTCTTGCCGCTGAAGACCGGCTCTGGCGTTCCCGCATAGGGATTTGATCCGACCAGCGCAATTCGTATGCCCATCTCCTTCAGCATGGCGGCACTGAAGAGCTCTTCGGCCGGTGTGCGGCTGTCGTCCTTCTTCGACCGAAGCGCTACGGTCAGTCGTCCGACGTCTTTCGCCAGCGTGATGCGCGTCACATCCTTCGTATCGACCAACAGACTGATTCGTCGCGGTGGAAACAACTCTTCCTCAATCATTCCGTGCTGATCGACAGCAAAGACCTCGACCGCTTCAACGACCGTACGGACGGACTTCACCTGAGCCAGTTCCGTCCGCTGACTGAACACAACCAGCAGATCAACACGGTCGCCAGGCGTGAGAATGTGACTTGAGCCAACAGGCTGATCGACATCGATCGAAACGACACGCATGCCTTTCGGTATTCTCGCACCGGCGCCCTGGTCGAGGTCGACTTTCGACTGCAACGTCAGGCTGAGTGTCCCCAGAGAGACGGCTGCTCGAAGACGTGCGGCAATAATCGGCGTGACCTCAAATGTCATCTCACAATGGATGACATCGCTACCGACCTTCTCGACCTTATCCATTCCGGTGATCTGAAGATTCTCCGCGATCGTACGTGCGGACTGAACCACGTACACGTGAGTCTTGTCGCCGGGCAATGCCATCAGAGTTTCGCCGGACAGCTCGACCGGTACTGTGACCGATGTCGGTTCGACCATGGCGGGCGGTCCGGACGCGACCATTCCGGGAGGGTTGAGCGTGCCGGTTGCAATGTTGTCCGGAACGCCCCGTTCAATATGAGTAATGCTGACGTACTCATTGCCGCCCCGCTTGAGCTGAATACTTCGGTCGTCGACTTTGAGCGACTCGTAGTCCTTCGGCAGCACGATTTCGTATTGCCCCGAACGGATGGTCAATTCGTTTTTTCCAATCGAGAGCGTTGCCTTGCGCACCACCTCGTTCCCGCGGCGAATTTCGATCGGTACGTTTTCGTCAGCGCACTGGATGTGAATCGTGCCCTTGTCTGTTTCAAGCCAAATCGCGACGCCAGCGGCCAGGATGAGGGGCAGCATGAGCCAGCGCAGCCACTTCGCTGTGGCGCTCCGTGCCGGGGGCGAGTTTTCAGACTTCGCGTGAGGGAATCCCTCAGGACGCACGAACGGCGGAATCGTCGCCGGGAAGTCCGGCTCGTTGTCGGCTTCCGCCGCCGCTGCCAGAGTTTGTCCGCGACCAGCCAGCTCGATCAGCTGATGCCCTGCACAGAACGGTTCGAGCGAGACAGCGACCTCGGCCGCGGTGGCGAATCGATCATCGACGTCGCGCGACAGCGTGCGGTCGACGATCTCGATCAACTCGATTGGCAGGTCCTCGCTGCGGTCCGCCAGCGACGGCGCGTCGATAGTCGCCAGCGCTTTCATCTTCGCCAGCGGAGTGCGTCGCTCGGCCGACTCGTACGGAGCGGTGCCGGTCAGCAGTTTGAACAGCGTCGCACCAAGGCTGTAAACATCCGCGCGACCATCCACGTCGTGACTGTTGTCTCCCTGCTCGGGAGCCATGTAATCCAGCGTCCCCATAAGTTGCCCGACAGTTGTCAGCTCATCGACCGCTTCACTGGCCGCACCGAACAGCGCCAGCCCAAGGTCCAGAATCCGCACCTCACCGCGGCGGTCGAGCATCAGATTGGAGGGTTTCACGTCGCGGTGAATCAGGTCCTGCTCGTGAGCGTACTGCAGACCCAGCGCAGCCTGACGGATAACCTCACAAGCCGAAGCCACGTCGAGCGGACCGCTGAGCCGGACGAGCTTCGACAGATCGATGCCCTCGATGTAGTCCATGGCGAGGAAATGCGCTCCGTCGACGACTCCCGCGTCAGTCGCACGCACGATCGCCGGATGATCGAGCCGGCCGATGGCCTTCATCTCGCGTTCAAACCGGGCGACTGCCGCGGCATCCCGAAGCCGACGTGCTGGCAGCAACTTCAATGCAACCTCGCGTTCGAGTCGCGTGTGCAGGGCGCGGTAGACCGTGCCCATACCGCCGGCCCCCAGTTGCTCGACCAGTTCGTAATCGCGAATCCGCTCCACGATGCGATCGGATGCGCTGGCACTGCCCGACTCGTCAGTCGAAGCAGGCATCCGGCCGAGGCTGAGGGCCAGAGCGTCCTGCAGCACTCTGCTCTCTGACGCAGCCGCTGCGTGCGATTCGGGACCGTCGTCGCGAGCCGCCTCGCGCAGGCTGGCAATCATCGAATCGGCCGTGTCATCAAACGACGCGACCGTGTCTTCGCACACAGGGCATTCGACAAGGTGCGCATTGATTTGCTCAACGCGGTCTTCCTCGATGCGACCGAGGCTGAAAGCTCGCAGTTCATCGCGATCAATGCAGTCAGGAACTGGCATCGCATTGCTCCATCAAAGGCGGACTCAGCAATCGTATGCGAAATCGACTCTCTTCCTGTAACAACGACGAAGCGCGACAGCTCTTTTCGATTTTCAAGGCACCCATCGCCCCTCGTTCGGCGAGGGTCTCCCGACCCCGCCGTCGCTTTGACCGCAGGTCTCCCTCACGTCTGGAGCAAGTTGTAATCGTCAGATTGCCCGGGGAGACCTTCGGTCAGGTCCACGGCGGGGTCAGAGACCCGCGCCGAACATGAGCTTTCAGTAGGCCGGAACAAGCTCCGCGCAGTTCCGGCATTGTCGCTCGTTCGCGCCGGAACTGCGCAGGGCTTGTTCCGGCCTACGTTTGGTCAGGGCCGAACGCCATGCATTGCGAAGTAGTCGGTAAACTCGGACGATTCGTGCATCATTGACCTGACACGAGAACTCGCAACTTCGACCGGCCACGGTGATCGATGGAAGCTACTGGCACCGCAGGTCGGCCACACGTCGCAGTGATCGGGGGCGGACTGGCTGGACTGGCGACGGCCGCGGCGCTCGTCGAGCAGGACGTCCGTGTCACGCTGCTGGAATCGCGACCTCGACTGGGAGGTCGCGCGAGTTCCATTGTGGATCGCGAAACCGGACAGACGATCGATAACTGTCAGCATGTCACGATGGGCTGCTGCACCAACTTCCGCCACTTCAGCGAGAAACTGGAATTCGCCGATCTCCTGCAGCCGCAGCGCCGCCTGTATTTCGTCGCTCCGCCCCGGCAGAACCAACGTCCGGCCATCGTGCCATTCGCCGCCGGACCGTTGCCCGTTCCACTGCATCTGGTAATGGCATTCAACCGACTGCCGTGGTTCCGATTTGCCGAGAAGCGACAGATTGCCTCCGGGCTGCGCGCGTTGGCGCGTAGTTCGAATGAGCCTGACGAACCGTTCTCTCATTGGCTGAATCGGCACCAGCAGTCCGAAACCGCGCAACGCGATTTCTGGCATCTGGTCCTTGTGAGTGCACTCAGCGAGTCACTGGATCGCATCAGTACGCAACATGCCCGCAAGGTATTCGTCGACAGTTTTCTCGCGTCTCGAACGGGATGGCAGGTTTCGATTCCCACCGTTCCGCTGGAGACGATTTACTCCACGCGCATTTGTCAGTGGCTTGATCGGCAAGAGGTCGAAGTTCGTCTTCAGGCCGGAGTCAAGCAACTGATTGTTGAGAACGGACAGGTCGAGCGAGCGGAGTTACGTAGTGGCGAAACCGTGTCCGCGGATCATTTCGTACTCGCTGTTCCACACTGGCTCGTGAAGTCGATCCTGCCGGACGGCCTGGCGGACGATTCACACTTCTCTGGTATCGACCGCCTCGAAACCGCTCCGATCGCCAGCGTGCATCTCTGGTTCGACAGGCCGCTGACTTCGCTCCCCCATGCCACTCTGCTGAATCGCCTGAGCCAGTGGATGTTCAATCGCGGCCTCGTGCAGCATGACGAAAATAGCTCGGAGTCGGCCGCAACATCACACTTGCAGGTTGTCGTCAGCGCCGCCCGCAATCTGTCGGGTCTGAGCGAGACCGACATCATTGGTCAGGTTGAATCCGAGCTGCGCAGCGTCTGGCCCGAGTCCCACGACGCGAAGCTCCAACACGCCCGACTGATCACCGAGCACCGGGCCGTGTTCTCACCACTCCCCGATGTGGACGCGATGCGTCCGTCTCAACAGACGCCTGTTCCGAATCTGCAGCTCGCTGGCGACTGGACGAGTACGGGCTGGCCGTCAACGATGGAAGGCGCCGTCCGCAGTGGCTACCTCGCCGCGGAAAACGTCCTTCGTCACCTGAACCGTCCCGTCGATCTCATCCAGCCGGACCTCCCACAATCAAGACTCTTCAGGTGGTGCTTTGGCGCGTGGTGAGGTCGTGTGCCGAAGACCTACAGCAACCGATCACGCTTCAGCAGAGCGAGAATCTTCGCGACGATCTCCGGATTCTCCGCCGACACGTCCGTCTTTTCGCCAATGTCCTGCGACAAATCGTAGAGCCGCCAGTCCGGCTGCTGATTCGCCTGTGGCGGCTTTTTCTTCTTTGCCGGACGGTATTTCACCAGCTTCCAGTTTCCGTACCGCACGCCGACGGATGTCGCGCCCTCTGAGCTGGCCCAGTACTGGTACTCATGCTTCTTCTGTCCGTCAGCATTGCCGAGCAAAGTTGGCACGTAGGAAATACCATCGATCCCGGTCGGTGCCTTAACTCCGGCCAGCTCGCAGGCGGTCGGAAGGAAGTCTGGAAACGCCGAGGGGTGATTCGAAGTGGAACCGGCAGCGATCTTTCCCGGCCAATGCGCGATCATCGGGACGCGAATCCCGCCGTCGTGCATCGATCGTTTGAAGCCGGTGAGCGGACCGTTGGAATCGAAGAACTCGTGCTTGTGACCGCCTTCATTGTGGGGTCCATTGTCTGACGTGAAGACCACAAGCGTCTGCTCGTCAATCTTCAGTTCGCGAAGCAGTTCCATCAGACGCCCCACATCGGCGTCCATATGCGTCACCATGGCCGCAAAGCCTTTCTCGGGATTCGGCCAGTCCTTGTCGGCGTACATCCCCCAGTCGGGAATCTCCATGCCATCGCCAGTGACGCGACCGCCTTCGTTGTTCGCGTGCGGAATCGTCCAGTGAATGTGCAGCAGGAACGGAGAGTCCTTGTGCTTGCGAACGAAGCGGAACGCCGCGTCAGTCAAGAAGTCATGCGAATAGCTGACTCGTTTCGATGAGACTCGACCACGTCCCGCCGGTATCGGATCGATCACGTTACCCGGTAGTTCAACCTGCTGATCGTTTTCCCACAGATGAGTCGGATAAAAGTTGTGCGCGTTCCCCTGGTTCATGTAGCCGAACCAGTAGTCGAATCCGTTCCGGTTGGGATGGCCGGGATTGTCGATTTCGGACGGCTTATCCACGTTCCCCAGCGACCACTTGCCCACGCCGCCGGTGGCATAGCCCGCGTTCTTCAAAAGCCGGGCAACCGTGTGTTCTTGTGACGTCAGGCTGCGCGCCCGGTTGCCGATCAGCCCGGTATGCCCAACGTGCTGACCAAGCCACAGCACCAGTCGCGACGGACGGCAGACCGTGTGTCCTGCATAGTGATCCGTGAACCGCATCCCATCCGAGGCAAGACGATCAATGTTGGGAGTCTGAACAACCTTCTGGCCGTAACAGCCAAGGTCGCCATACCCCAGGTCATCGACCATGATGTAAATGACGTTGGGGCGTTTCCGACTCGCGTCGTCAGCGCTCACCTGAGACACCACCAGCATGGACAGCAGAGTCGCACAACACACTGTGATTCGATGGACCATTCAGGCATTTCCTTTCAACGTTCTCGACAAATCAATCGGGCAGTCTGTGTCTGGGATGGACCGCCACATTCCACGTAATTCAATCCGGACGCAGCATCGACCACGGGCGAATTCATTTCAATGACGCATCCTGATCGCTTTGAGACTCCTGCTGACGTGATGCATCACGCCATCGAAATCGCCCGGCGTGGACTGGGACGTGTCGAGCCAAATCCGGCAGTCGGCGCCGTCCTGGTCGATGCGGATTCGAAGTTCCTGGCACACGGATTTCATGAAGTTTTCGGCGGACCCCATGCCGAGATCAACGCGCTGTCGGATCTGGCTCGACGAGTCCCCGACTCGCAGGAGCAGCATCGTCTGCTGGAGAACGCGACGCTGTACGTCACGCTTGAGCCGTGTTGCCATCATGGAAAAACGCCGCCGTGTACCGAGGCAATCATCCGGTCGGGAATTCCGCGAGTTGTCTATGGGCTCGGTGATCCGTCGCCTCATGTCGCCGGTGGTGGCGAGCTCCAACTGACTGAGTCGGGCGTCCAGGTAACCAACGGAATGCTGCGAGACGACGTGGCCGCTCTGAATGCTCCGTTTCTTAAACTTCTGACCTGCGGCCGTCCATGGGTACACGCCAAGTGGGCGATGACGCTCGACGGTCGCATCGCCGCCCATACCGGTGTGTCGAAGTGGATTACCAATGAAGCATCGCGAGCCGTCGTTCACGAGCTGCGCGGACGCATGGACGCGGTCATCGTCGGCGCCAACACCGCACGCGTCGATGACCCGTTGCTGACCGCGCGACCGCCAGGACCCCGAACGCCATGTCGAGTTGTCGTTGACTCGCGAGCGTCACTGTCTGTGGACAGCCAGCTTGTTCGCACCGTCGGTGAAGGTCCGGTCCTTGTCGCAACCGGACAATCGCCTGAACTCGGAAATGTCCAAGCACTGCAGAATGCGGGCGTCGAAGTCCTGCCGTTTAAGAGTGCCGACGATCGAGTTGACCTGAACGGACTGCTGGCCGAACTGGGCAGGCGGTCGATGACGAACGTGCTGGTCGAAGGCGGCAGCGGCCTGCTCGGCTCGCTATTTGATCAGAACCTCGCGAATGAACTGCATGTGTTTATCGCGCCGAAAATCGTGGGCGGTGCGGATGCGTTGTCCGCCGTGGGCGGCAACGGACTGGGCCAGATTCCGCAGGTCGGGCAGTTGAAATCGATGCTGATGCGGGAATCTGGCGGCGATGTCTACATCCACGGCGTTGTCGGTCGATGCTCGTAGTCGCCGGATTTATCCGGCTGGTGGCGGCTTTCGATGGCAGCGCGGACCCGCGATCACGGCGTGGCTGGCAAACCGCATGAATGCGGTTACTACGAACGGCGGTTACTACGAACGTCGTTACGACAAGCGGCGGTTATTTCTCGGTCATCGAGAATGCCCCGTCCCAATCCGATGGCACGGCGTTGTCGGTTCTGGCCATCTGACGGAACAGGAAGTCCTTCGGGCCGTCGTCGCCTTGCAGGGAGTTCAGCAGTGTCGTCGCCTCTCCCCAGTTACCCGCGACGATGGAGTCGACGGCTTTTTCAAATGTCGCCAGATGCTCGGCCGAGATTTCACTCTGGTCGGCTGGTGGCAACATTTGATTTACGGTGATGGCAACCTCCATCCCCTTGGGACGAACACGAGCGAGTTTCCGAACACGCGCCTTGTCTGGGGGAATGTGCTTTCGTACGAACTCTGCCGACGCCTCATCAACGATGATCGAGACGCCAAACTGTTTCGTCATGGTTTCCAGGCGAGCACCCTGATTCACGACCGGGCCGAACACACCGATTTTGGCCTGTTGACTCGTGCCGATCTGGCCGGAAACCGCTCGGCCGTGTGCAACACCCAGGCCCACGCTGAAACCGTCGATCAGTCCGTCGTGCCGCTCGGGATGATTGAATTCGTCCTGAATCGCCAGTGCGGCCAGACAGGCGGGGACGGCTCCATCTTCCAGTTCGACGGGCCACCCCCAGAAACCAAGCGCGGCATCGCCCTGGAAATCGGCGATCGCTCCGTTGTGGGCCAGAATTCCGGTCGTCATGCATCCCAACGCCGCCTTTACGCAGTTCAACAGGTACAGCAGGTTGTCCTGATGCTGCTCAGATTTGCGAGAGAAGCCGCGGACGTCGCAGAACAGGACCGTGATCTCGCGTTCGGACGGGGTCAGAACATCAGTCGTGCCTTTGCCAGTCAGGTTCTCCATGACCGTCGGTGAGAAGAACGAGCTGAGCTGCGTCTGAGTATCCTGCAGATCGCGAACGGATCGAATCGATCCAATGAACTGCGCAAGAAGCTGCGTGAAGCGAATGTCCGGTTTCAGAGACTCCTCGTCGATCAACATCGCTCCGTCTTTGCCGCCCTCACCCGAGATGTACAGGCACCAGCCTTCGCACGCCGCGCCTGGAACCGGCACACAAAACGCCCAGTTCAGGCTGTCACTCATCGTGAACTGGCCGCCTTCATCGCGATCGCCCCAGACATGCACAGTACATTCGCTGGTCTTGAGCGTGTGATTGACGAGTCGGCGACTGGGCACGAACCGCCCCTGATACGACTCGCGCGTTTCAACCCGCATGACCGCCGGTTTCGGAAGTTCGTAATTGCCCGGGTCGTCAGTGTTCTTCAGCGTCTCAACGACAGTTTCGTCCCACTGGGCCGCTGCAACGGCGACGGATTCCGGAATCGCATCCAGCAGTAGCTTGACCAGAAACTGAGCCAGTTCCACATCCGTCTTCGCCATGGCGATCATCTTTGGCAGATCGCAAAGGAGCTCCATCTGTCGTGCAGTGTCGGCAAATGCGACGCCGCTCAGATCGTCGGCTTTGATCGAAAACTCATCGACCTCAGCCACCACCGCGGTGCCGCTAAGGTCTGGATTCGAATCCTCAAACGCACCCGAATCATCGAATGCACCCGAATCATCGAATGTTGACTTGACCCGGCGTGATGATCCAGAGGGATCGATAGGCGCAACTTCAAGCAGGAAGACACCAAAGAGCGTCTGTCCGATCTGAAATTGTCCGCCTGGGCCAATGACGAACTCGCGGGTTGGCCCCTCTTGTGTGAGGATCGGGTTTCGTGCACCCTGAGCACAGGCAACTCGAACCTTATCGCCGCGCAACTCAACCAGGGCATGCTCGCGAGAAATCTCACGGTCCCATGTGACGGCACACTCATTGTTTGGCGTTCGGCCAATGCGGACCTGTTTGCCTTCGACCAGACCCAATTGCATGGTGTGATCAGCCGCGATTGCCTTCACTCTCAGTACCATCTGGCTGGCACTCATCGTACGTATCCCTCTGAATGAGCTTTTCTGTACCCACGAGCCGGGGGTCTGAACGTCGGACGTGGGTAACCCCACAAGGTGAAGTAGATGGAGAGGCGTCTTTCGAATGACATGTGAACATACTAGGAACTCGCGTGCAATTCACGACCGACCGAAAGCTCTTCCGGTCCAAAAAAATCAGGTTCCGGCTGAATGCATGCCGATTTACCTGAGAGCAGCACTTCCGCGTCGATGCCGCGAAACTGGATTGTCGCGCGGGCCCGTTCGTCCACTTGTGAATCTATGGTCCAGATGATCAGACCTGAAATCTCGTGGCAGGTACAAATAAGGCGTACACCAGTGCGAGAAAAATCATCCGGCACTGGGACCGTCATGACGATTGCAGGGGTTATCCAGACGGGGTCTCTTCTGCGTGGTTGAATAAGCTTCCCGGACCGAATGAGAATGTGTGACATGAAAACCAGTTGTGTCTTCGGACGTCCAACCATCAGACTGGACACAATTGCGCAGTGGTGAGTTTCCCCGTCGCAGGTACCTGACATGAATCGTCTGGCTTATCTCGGTTTCGTGATCAGTCTGTTGGCATCTGCCGACGCGCAGGCTCAGGGACTGATCTGGTCATTGCCGGAAGACGGAAGCTGGGTGCGATATGAAGGTACGTACACTCAGGAAGAGGTGCGACCCGACGCGACGGGCAACCTCACCCTTCAATGGGTTCGGCACTTAACCATCAAGTCGGTCGGCAAGACTCAGGCAGACTATCGCAGTCAGATGGTCGACTGTCGCTGGATCGAAATCAAATTGCAGACGGGTCGCATTCTGGACGGACGCGTGGACACCGGATCGGTCGGGGAACGCATTTACAAAATACTGGTCCCAGAGCCCGAAGTACTGGGACGTCTGCAGGATAATGAGGGGTTGCCGGTCTCGTACCTGCCGATCGTGAAGGGTTTCCGCAAGACCAATGACAAGGATCCGACGCCGCGTGAGATCAAAACCGGCATCCTACAGGTCTTTCCGATCATTTCGCTGATTCGGCACTACAAGAGCATGGACGAGTCGGATGTGCCTGGCAGCGTCGCAGTGGGGCTGAACGATTATCCGACGACGGTGTTGACTGGGTCGCTCGTGCACGAGAGCCGCACAACAAGGGTGAAGCACGAGACGAAGGAACTGCACCGCAATGACGACTTTCCTTTTGGACTCATCCAGTGGAAAATCGAAATCGTCGAAGACCGGAAAGGCGAAGTCCTGCCACGCTCCGAATTCGTCTTCGCGTCCAAAGTCGAAGTCGAAATGACCGCGCGGGAAACGGGCACCGACGCGACCAGCGAACTTGCCGTTGAGTAAAGTCGCACCCGGCTCCGGGTCACGACACGTCTCAACGAAACTGGCACGACACGTCGGACCTGCCCTCACGAGTGATTGCTACGAGTTGCTCTCCGGCTCAAATCTGCCGAACAGGCATTGAATCGTGCGGCCGCGCTCTGGCCACGCGTGCAAATCGAAAATGGTCCCGCACGCTTCACGCAGCAGACTCTCGGCGGCCCAACACAAGAGGGCCTCGCGAGGAACTTGCCGAGAAACAGTGTACGCATGACACATTTCGTTGTCGTCGTACCTCGCCGATCTGAGATGGCGTTGATTATTCGACGAATCTAAATACCGTTAGTCGGGTGAAGTACCCATTCGGCTGCGCTGATGCGTTTCAGGCGACCGAAACTGGATATGGGAAGGTGACGGGCCTCAGCCGGAAGAATCGTGCCGGACATAAGCCCTGCCCGTCTGGCTTTTCGACTGACCCTCGATTTTCAACCGAATAACAGGAGTTCGAGACTGTGAAGCGACTCTGCACTCCACTCTGTGTGCTGACAGTTCTTGCCATTTCCGCAGTCGCAGCTCACGCTGAATCTGCTGCGACGGGGACTGACCTCAGCCGGACTCTGACCGCGGAAAACAAAGAACTTGGAATTGAAGCCAAGCCCATCGACCTCGTCGATGATATGGCTTACCTCCGCAGGGCGTCGGTGGACCTGATTGGAAGGATCCCCACGCAACAGGAGGTCAATCAGTATCTTGCCTGGTCACCCACTGAGCGACGTGGACAACTGATCGACCGGCTCATGGCCGATTCTCGGTTCGTCGACCGCTGGACGACATTCTTCGCCGACATGCTCCGCCTGCGATCCAATTCACCCGGTGGCGCTGCAGCCTTGGCGTTTGTCCACAAGGCCATTGAGCAAAACATTCCCTACGACGAAATGGCTCGCCGCTTCATCTCAGCTAACGGTAAGGCCGGAGCAGTACCGGAAGTCGCCTACGTTCTCGGTGACAATGCTGATCCGATGGCTCTTGCTGGCGTGACCGCTCAAGTCTTCATGGGAATCCGAATTTCCTGCGCTCAGTGCCACGATCACCCGTTTGATAAGTGGAAGCAGGAAGATTTCTACGGATTTGCCGCGTTCTTCGGCAAGACGCGACGATACGAGAATGACTTCACCAACACGATTTACACGTCGGAAGTCAAAATGTCGTCCGTGCTGTGGCCGCCTGAGGGCGAAGTTCCGGCGAGTGAGCGGAAGCCCGCGCTGCCGAAGTTTCTTGTCGACCTGATCGAATCGAAGTCCAATCCAGAATACATCGCCCGACTGGAGCGACAACGCAAGGCGGAGCAGGACCTGGTCGAAGCAGCCCTCGCTAACAAGGCGAAGACTGCCGATCTGGACTCACTGCTGGGTGATGCCGCCGAGCGAGCGTTGGAAGGTGCTTTGAGAGGGAAGAAAGACGCCATCTCTGACGAAGCACGACGAGAGCGCGAAGCGATTGACCTGACTGCCAGCTACTACAACTCCAGCGAACTTCGCACGGAACTGGCTCGACTGATCGCCAATCCGCGGAATCGGTACTTCGCATCGTGCTTCGTGAATCGCGTGTGGGCCGATCTGATCGGACGAGGCATCGTCAACCCAATCGATGACTTCAGTGACGGCAACAAACCATCACATCCGCAGACGCTGGACTTCCTGGCGAACGAGTTCATCGCGAGCGGATTTCAGATCAAGCCGATCATCAAAATGATTGTCACCAGCGAGCCATACATGCGTGGCCAGGCGGTTGGCTTTGATGCCCTGCAGACCGAAGAACTGCAGTCCGCGTTTCTTGCTGCTCCGCCTCGACGGATGCTCGGTGAAGTCCTCTACGATTCCATTATCACTGCGGGACATCTCTTTGAGTACAAGTACCCACAGGGTGCCAACATGAGGACTATCTCGAACCGGATTCGAGTTGCCATTCCGAAGGAAGGTGAGGAAGACGCCGTTGTACCTCAGGCATTGGTTGCCAGCGCTGGCGCGGCCATGAAGCCTGGCATGAAGGCTAAAATGGCTGGCCTGCCGGGTTACAGTCTCGAAGCCGGCATTGAACTGGACTTCGACGCGGTGTTGAAAAAAGCCGTTGACGAAGCCAGAGGCGAAACGGTCGTAGTCGAAGCGATGAAAGTGAAATCCTCCGAGGAGATCGAAGCGGAACGTATGCAAATGGAAGGTACGACTCGTCGTCGTTACACCTACATTTACCGTACGGTCGAGCGAACCTTTGACGACAACCCCGTGTTCAGCTCGTCCTTCCGTATGGCCTCTCCAGCCAACCCGGACCACTTTGTTCGCATCTTCGGCCAGACCGACCGTGCCGAACTTGGTGTCCCGCGGGACCATGCTCCGAGCATGCGGCAGGGTCTCATGATGCTCAACGGAAGAATGACTCACGAAGCGTCGCGTGTCGGTTCCTTCGAGCCGATGCAGCAACTGCTTGTGGGTAAGAAGGCGGATCTCAACGAAGCTTTGAAACTGGCATATGTTGAGATTCTGACGCGTCAACCGGATGCTGGCGAGATTGAAATGGCGGCGTCGATCGTTCACGACGGCGACACGCTGCTCGACGGCATGGCCGATCTTCGGTGGGTGCTCCTGAACTCAAACGAGTTCCGTTACCTGCCATAAACTGCGTGTGATTTACCCCCCGCAGAAATTTCTGCTGGGCGCTGAGAACAAGGTTTACTTTTACCCCTCCGCTTCCGTTGAAAGGAACATGCACAATGATGGGTTGCCAGGACTACCGCGTCAGTCGTCGAGCCATGCTCGGAGCTTCCGCTGCGACAATTATGGGTATGCAGGTCAATGACTTGCTCGCTGCAAAGGGACGAGATCACGAGCCAACTGCGGATCACGTGATCTTCTTCTGGAATGGCGGCGGAATGACGCATTTGGATACGTGGGATCCCAAACCGGGCGCTCCGACCCAAGGCGAGTTCGATCCGATAGACACGTCAGCCTCGGGGATTCAGATCAGTGAGATCTTCCCGGAGTTCGCTCAGGAAATGCATAATGTGTCGCTGATCCGCTCGATCGCTGGCACACAGGGTGCCCATGGTCGTGCCAGCTACCTGGCTCAGACCAGCTACAACCAGACGGCCAACATTACGCATCCCGGCTTCGGGTCGGTGGTTGTGTCCGAGAAGGAAAAGCTGGGTGATCTGCCGTCCTATGTCACGATTAGCGGTCGCGCTCGGCGAGCGTCGTACCTGGGACAAACATGCGAGGCTTACTTTGTGGGTAGCCCCGGCGACAAAGACCCTTACCTTGCCTTCCCGGAAGGTATCAGCAAGGTACGTGGCAATAAGCGTTTGGACACGCTGGCGAAATTCAACGCCAAGTTTTCAAGCCGCACGACCAGCAGTGAGCTCGGTGCGACGAAAACCTCGGTTGAGGATGCCGTCAAGTTGATGCGTAGCCCGGCCTTGAAGGCCTTTGAGCTGGATCACCTTCCCCTGACCGAGTTTGAACGCTACGGAGATACTCCGTTTGGTCGAGGATGCCTGGTCGCGAAACAGCTCGTTGAGACGGGTGTCCGCTTCGTGCAGGTCAATCGCGGTGGCTTCGACACCCACAGCAATAACTTTGAAGCCATGCGGAATCATGGCAACGTCATGGATCCGGCTCTCGGCTCCCTGATGCACGACTTGGACAAGACGGGCCGTCTGAAGCGCACGTTGGTCGTGATGCTCAGCGAATTCGGCCGGACACCCCGCATTAACCGCAATGCAGGGCGCGATCACTATCCGTCAGTCTTCAGCTGCTTCATGGCTGGTGGCGGCATCAAGGGTGGTCAGGTCATCGGCTCGTCCGACAAGAACGGCGAACAGCCGCATGATCGTCCAGTCCTCATTCCCGAGCTGCACGCGACTCTGTGCCACGCTCTGGGCATCGATCCGAATAAGGAAGTTATGACGCCGCTGCAGCGTCCCATGAAGCTTGTCGATAAGGGCACGCCAATCATGGAACTGTTCGGCTAAGGCCGAACGGGCAAAGTATTTCGAAGCCCGGCTTCTTCAAAGGAAGCCGGGCTTTTTTAGACTGATATACAGCCTCTGCAGAGCCCGCAGTGACCGTTAGTTGTGTCTGGCCTGCTTACGTTTTGGTGTATGTGTTGCAGTTCAAGCTCTACTGATTGACGATGACGATTTTGCAGTTTACGTTGGTTGTCCTGCCGTCGTCCCCCGCCTGACGTCACCCACCTTTTTCCTGTGTGGTTTTGATCTATGAAACGTATCGTCTGCTGCGCGCTTTTTGCGCTCGTCGTTGCCGGATCGCTTTTCAATTTGTCCGTGGGCTACACGCAGGATGCCCCCGCACAGGCACCGGTCAGAGGCTCAATCATTGAGGACCGGGCGGCGAAGAAACTCGTGGAGGCCGGCGACACTCGCTATGAGGCCGACGAGGTCAAGAAGGCTGTCGAAGTGTGGCAGTCGGTGCTGGAACGTTATCCGACCAGCCGCGTACGATTCGGCGCGCACATGCGACTGGGGAACTACTTTCTTGAGCGGGACCGGGCGTACGACAAAGCCCGCGTTCAGTTCGAAGCCGTCGCCATCGAAGAGAACCGCGACGAAGAGCAGCGAGCCGAAGCCTCTCTGAAAATGGGGATGTGCTTTTACGAAGCCCGTAATTTCGGAAAGTGCTTCCAGGTTATGCGTGACGTGATCTCGGAATTTCCGGTCAGCAAGCAGGTGAATCAGGCCTACTACTACATTGGCCTCGGTCACTTTCACTTGGGACATTACAGCCGATCGATCGCCGCTCTGGAGAAGGTCGGCACGTCCATGGGTGCAGACGACGATCAGATTCTCAAGGTCGAAGCCGGAAAACGTCTGTTTGTGAAGATCGAAGACGCGGACCTGTCGGCGCTGGATGTCGGCAAGGCCGTCAAGGTGCAGTGCGAAGCGACAAGCGGCGATGTGGAAATTGTGGAATGCTTCCCCGTGGGGCGCAATGTTCGCATCGTGCTGGGCAGCATCGTGACGCGGCTGGGTAGACCGAAACACAATAACGGTCAGCTCGAAGTCAAAGGCGACGACCAGGTCAAAGTTGTCTACATCGACGAGCACACAGCGGACAAGCAGTTTGACCGACAGGTGCTGCACGAAGTCGCCGTCGTCGGCGATGGCGTCGTCGAGATTACCGACGGGGCATTTGCGGAAACTCTGCAGGGAGTTGTACTGGGCAAGTCGGTCAATGTTCAGACGAAGGATCCCGATCGCGACCTGACTGACAATGCGGATCAGGTTCAGGTTGCCGTACAGGTGTATCGCGCGAAAACGGACGAAGAGATCGAACAGGAAACAATTGAAGCTCTTCAGGCTACGGAAGGTGAAGCCGGCGAGGCAGTTGAGCTTGACGAGGACGACCAGCCAAAGATCGATCGATACCGCAAAGTTGACGAAGTGGTCGTCACGCTGACGGAAGCAGTGATCGAAACGATCCGCCCGGTGGATAAGGGTGTTCTCGCTGATCCAGCGACGACCGATCCGACAACGACCGTTCCGACTGAAGCAGCGCCCGCAGAGCCGACAACGCCTGCTGCCACGCCACCTGCTGTTGGCACGCCGAAACCCGCCACCGCCACAGAGAAAAACGCAGAAGAATTCGGCGGTACAGAGAAAGGCGAGGAACCCCCAGCGGCCCCCGCAGTTGTCGTCGAAGAGAAGGACGACTCGATCCACTCCGGCGTTTTTCGGTCGGCGGTCAGTCTCGCGCGTGCTGACGAAATCGTCGCAGGTGACGCAATCCTGCAGGCTTTACCCGGCGACGTTATTCGCATCGTCTACCAGGACGAGAAGAACTCGACTGACGACACGATCGAGGTTCGTGCGGAAGCAAGGTGTATCGAGGGCAACCTGGGCGGAGTGCGTGTCACACGGACTCAAATCTCTGATCGCGAACTTCGAGTGCGGACTCGTCTGAAGACCGCCCACGCACTGACGAACATTGGGAATCGGTACAAAGAGTTCGGCCTGAAGAAGCAAGCTGACGGTAAGTACCAGGCTGCCTTGACGCTTTGCGAAGACATCATGAATGAGGCCCGCCAATTGGGTGGGCGGTTGCTCGAAGAAACCTACGTCCAGCTGTGGAAAATCTACTTCGAAATGGACCGTCTCGAACTTGCCGCCGCGATGGCTCAGCGCCTGCAACGGGAGTTTCCGAACAGCGGATTCGTGGACGATGCTTTGCTGCAGCTTGCCGATGTTGCCCGCGAGCAAGGCAACCTCAACAGGGCGATTGGGATTTACAATCGGCTGGTGCGTATGGAAGGCAGCCAGCTACGCGGCGAAGCTCAGTTCGGTGTCGGCGAATGCTATGAAAAGATGGCCGAGGCTGCTCAGGCTGGTGCAGGTTCAGAGCAGCTCTTCGATCGGGCGTTTCAGGAGTACAAGAAAGTCTTTGACGAGTTCCCTGACAGCGGTCGCGTGGGTGAGGCCGTGTCACGCATGGCGAACCATTATTACCGCCAGAAGGACTATGCCCGTGCCATCGATACATTCGAGACCGTGTTGTCGAACTATCCAGACGCCCGGTTCCTCGACGTAATTCTGTTCAACTACGGACGCTGTCTGTACCGCATGGAAAAGCGAAAGCAAGCCCGTCAGCGGTTTGATCAGCTCATTGGGGATTATCCCGAAAGCCCACTCGCGGCGGATGCTCGCAAGATCTCAGAAGCGCTGGCACGCTCCGGCTTCTGAAATTGCTCCATGTCGTTACGTCATTCTGAGCACGATGTTCCACCACAACTTTTCTTTGCAGCCTTGGCTAAGCCGACACAGGCGGAAGGCTGCGGAGTCTCAAACGAACGGTGATTGATATGAGCCGGGTCCTGAATGCGGTGTTCATTGCTGGTCTACTCGCAGTCACGTTTCCTTTGTCAGCTCAGGATACGAGCGACGCTCCACCCGCTGACAGCGGCGAACTCGATGCCGTCAGCAAGGAAGCCACTCAGCTTGAGGGAGAGCTTGGAAAGTACAAGGACACCGCGCCGGAGGCCGCGGAGGCGCTGTTCAAACTGACCGAGCTGTATCACGCGAACGGACGGTCATTTGGCCTCGTGCGAGCAGCGCAGCGGTTCGTCGCCGCCCATCCAACTGACGCGCGGCATGCCGCGGTGATGCTCAGGCTGGCGGACGGACTGGAAACACTTGCACGGCACAAGGAACTCACGGTCATCGCCCGGCAGTTCCTTACTCGCTACCCAAGTGCCCCCGAGTGTCCTGCACTGGAAGAACGGCTGGCGGTGTCACTGGAGAAGACTGGCAAGCGGGAAGATGCCGCGGTCGTCTACCAGAATCGCTGGCGACGTGAGCAGAATCCCAACGGACGCAAATGGGGCGTGCACGCCTGCCGTCTTTTCTCGCAACTTGGTAATGCCAACATTGTCATCGGAGCTGAACTCGCCGAGGAAATGTTCGACAAGCTGCCGAAGGATGAATTCGCTCGCAGCATGGGCGAGCGTTCTTACTGGGAGTGGCGACGAATCAGCCAATGGGCCAAGGCCAACGGAATCGGCGGCAAACTTGTTAAGTCAAACCTGATCCGGCAGCCCGAGAAAAAACGTGAGATTCTGCGGACGATGGCTGAGAATTACCGCAGCCTTGGCCAGTACTCGAACGCTGTGGAAGTGCTCAAGCAAGTGCGCGCGATTCGGGACGATCAATGGTCGCTGTATTATCACATTCAGTCGCTGTACGACTCGGCGGCTCCGGCAGCGCAGATGCAGGCACTCGTGCAGGAGTACCTTCGCGAACACCCCAAACGCATGGACCGGTACGAACGAATCGGGCTGCTGGCGCTGGCTTTTAATCGAGAGAAGAATCCACAGCAGGCGGTCAAGTTGTTTCGCAGTCTGCTGGGCGTGATTCCAGCGACGCACAGTGTCGCGTCATATTTTGTGCAGCTCAATGGCTCTGACCCGGCCCGGCTTGTGGACACGGAAAAGGCACTGCGGGCCGCTATCGCGCAATGTGACGCGGCGAATCCGTCACAGACCTGGGCACTGCGTTATCAGTTAGGGATCTCGGTGTTTCGAGATCGCCTGAAAGACAACGCAAAAGCAAAACTGGCCCTGCGCGAGTTCATTGAGAAGTCACCGACGAACGACGGCAATGTCTGGAATGCCATCTCATGGCTCCTCTCTAATGCCGAAAATGACAGTGAGTTTCGCAGCGATGCCGCTCTAATCATGAAGGTCCGACGTCTGTATCCGCACTGGTCAAATCTACGCAGCTATCCGGGAAACTGGGCCAAAACAGCACTGAAAAGCAAAGAGCCCGGTGTCTCGGCCCGTGGCGCTCTCTTGCAGGGTCTCGTCGATCAGTCCGCCAAAGATCCCGTCTTTCAGCTCATCAGCGGGATTCGCACTTCTGCGACGAACGTACGCGAAGGCGAGATTCGTGTGAAGCTTGGTGAGCCCACCCTTTTCAATTCCTACAGCCTCGAAGCCAAACGCTGGAACCTGTACGAGCTGGGCTACTACTACCAGCACTACTCTCCCGGCGAACAACGCAAACTGTCACCTGGTTACTGGGGCCGGCTCATCCAGCTGTTTCCGAATGAGCCCTCCTACCAGTACTCATATCTGAGTACTGCGACCGACTATGGCACGCCTGAGGAAGCCAAAGAAGCGGCTTTGAAGATACTTGAGCTGGAGCCGACGAGCGTTAGTCCCGACGTGTGGCGTCGAATTGCGATGGCCGGCGACAAGAACATGGACGCTGGCCTGGTTCGCAAAGCGGTCGCGTACGCAAAGAAATCGTTTGCCACGTTTGGGATCACCAATCATCAGTATCTGACGGGAATTGGCGACACGCTACTCAGACTGGAGCTCGAAAACGAAGCCGTCGCACTATGGACTGAAGTTGCTAAGCCAGGAACGAACGGTACCGAAGCTCGCGATTCGGCGTCGAAACTACTTGCGAGGATTGAAGACCCGAGACTGAAGATCGCCTTTCTAAAACAACGGTTTCCACAGAATACCGACTATTTCGCCCGCTATGGATCATGGCTCGGCGACCTGCAGCTTCGCACGGGGGACTTGAACGGTTTTGAAGCCACCATGCGTCAAGTCAAGAAACGCATGGACGATCGCCCGTTCCGACCCACGGACATGTATGCGTATGACCTTCACTACGCGCTGCATTACTACCGGACGAGTCACGCCGATTATCGGGTTAACCCCGAAGTGGAGAACACTCCGGAGAATATTGCTCGCGTCGATCGAGTCATCGCAGATATGCAGTTTGCCTGGCCCTCGGCGCAGGCGACGCTGTTCCTGTTGGAAGCCGAAGAACCTGAGGCACAAAAGCCCATGGACCGGCTTCTGGCCTGGCAACGAGTCACACAGCAAGTCTACGGTGACTCGCATCACTGGGATCAGTTGATCGGCTTTGCCTCACGAGCCATCATTGACAATGACTACAGTGTCGCCGCCACGTTGTTGACCGGGATGCTGGAAAACTTCAAACAAACGGAAGCTGGTCGTCTACAACGTGGCCGGACAATGGTCGGGCAATGTTATGCCCGATTGGGCTCAGTTGGTCTGACGATCGATGAAAACAGCCCGCTTGCTCCCCTGCTGCAGGCTGCTTTGTATCTGCGACTGGGTGACGAGCGCCTCGCACTCGATACGTATGTTGCCAACAAAGCGCTGTACGACCAGCACCGCGACGAAGTGCCAGTCGATCTGACCGTGTTCATTTGCGAGAACATGCTCGCCGCCAGCGGTGAAGAAAACCACAAGAAGGTCGAGGATATCCTGCGTGGCTGGATCATCAAGAACAGTGAATTGACCACTGTCAAAGATGACATCAAAGCGCAGATTCAATTCCTGCTTGCGAAAAATTTCTTTGGGTTTCGGCGCTTCGACGTTGCCCGCAGCGAATACCAGACCGTCATCGATCGCTATCCGGAAACCGCTTTTGCCATTGAGGCCGAGTTTGGTATCGGCGAGACATTCATGGCTCAGAAGGTGTATGACCAGGCCGAACTGGTCTTCGAAAAACTGGCCAACAGCCGGGATTCCGAGGTTATCGTACGAGCTGAATTCCTGCGTGGCGTCCTGGCACACCGGCGGGGCGACAACGAAGAGGCTCGAGACATCTTCCGCGTTGTGCTGGAACGCGTTCCTAACATCGAACTTGCAAACCAGGCCCTGTACAACCTGGCAGAGGTTTATGCCGATGAAGAACGTTACATGGATCAGTTGCAGTTGCTGATGACGGTTGGACGTCTCGGACGAGTCAGCAAGCGGCAACATGCTCCCGGTCTGCCCCTGTCCATCGTTGTACAGGACAGCGACCTGGGGATCAGCCGCGGACACAACCGCATCCCAGTCATTATCACGACTACTCCAGGTGGCGATGAAGAACTGATTTACCTGACGAGCGGTGGGGCGGGAAAAGGCCTGTTCCGCGCCGACGTCGACACGGAATTGGGACCAATCACCAAGGGTGACCGAGTTCTGCAGCTCACCGGTAAGGACACGATCAAGTCCGATTATCCCGACGAATTCAAAGCCGAATTTAAGAGCGTTCCTCTGTCGGACGTTGAGATTCGAATTGCTGCGGACGGACAGTTCGAAGTCGCATCGAGCAAGATTATCGACGAAGAAGAAGAGTCATTCAGTGACCGTCTCGAGCGTGAAGCTCGTGAAGAAGAACTCGCCGACGCTCGTCAGTCACAGCAGCGACCGACGAACCAGATCAAGCCTGGTAACCCGATTTATCTTCGTGTGAAGGATGCTGATCGCGATCTCGGTGATGAGAAGGACACGATCGTGACTAAACTCGTCGCCGATAGTGGCGACCAGGTTCAAGTCACGCTGAACGAGACGGAACCACACTCGGGCATCTTCGAAGGCTACGCCAAGACGGGTGAACTTCCAGCCGGTGCTCTCGCCACTGACACCGCTATTGATCACAACCCGTTGATGTCGATCGATCGCGATCCGGCCACCTTCTGGCTCAGTGAACCTGATGGTGCGACCCCGAAATTGCTGACGGTCGACATGAAAGACCTGAAGTCTGTTTCTCGAGTGAAGTTCCACACACCAAAGTCTGACGAAAACGCTCCCGTTCGGGCCGAACTTCAGGCAAGTTATGACGGGCAGTTCTGGTTCCGCGTTGCCGCTCACCCGGCGATCCCGAATGCACCGAAAATCGGCGCCGATGACTACGGTGCCATGAAGTTTCGCCTCTACAGTGGTAACACAACGGGTTACACGACGTGGCAGCAGGTGATGTCACTCGCGAGCGGAGAGCCGCTTCAAGAGAGCGAAGTTGAGAAAGGCCAGCTCGTCTGGAATCGTCCAGAAGTTGACGAAGCTGACGAAAACCCGCTGCGTTACGTAACAGCCTTATGGTACGGCAAATTCGTGCAGCTAAAGTCAGGCGCTGTTCGATTCGCACCGCGCGGCACACGGACAGGCATGTCCGTCGACGGCCGTCTGGAGATGGAACTCGGACCAGGCAACCGCACGGTTGACGTGTGGCTCGACAAGGGCGTCCACGACCTCACAATCTTCTGCTCTGCACACCCGAACCAGCCGGTACTGGAAGCCGTTCGGGCGCGTTCGGATCTCAACCGGCAACAGATTGTCTTCAGTCCGTTCCTGACCAGCGACTTCGATCTGACACTGTTTGGGCCAACCGAAGTTACAGATGCCGCCGCTGGAACGGCCACCGCGCCGGCGGATGGTGAAACAACGACCGAAGACGGACAAACGACACCGGCAGAGCCGGCGGCGGATGTCACGCTGGACCTTGAAACGGTGCAACTGGCCAAGACGACCGAGCAGTTCGCCGTGACAGAACCCGCGGACCTGCCCAAGTCGATCGGTTTCTGGCAAAACCTTGAGGACGTGGCGAGCTGGGAGTTCGATGCCCCGGCCGGAATCTACGACGTCTGGTTTGAGTACGCGCACCAGTTTGGAACAGCAAGAGTTCGCGTTGAACTGGGCGATCAGCGTTTCACCGCACCAGTTCCCGCCACAGGAAATTATACGACCTACCGCAAAGAGCGTTTTGGCACCATCGTGATCGACGAACCAGGCAAAGCCAAATTGGTCGTGCGTCCAGACACGCTGGGTAGTGGCGTGTTGATGAATCTTCGCAAAGTGGAACTGCGAGCCGCCAACGGAACTCGGGTCGTTCTAGCTGACACTTCGTGGGAGTTCCGCTTCGCTCCGCACGACGTGCGGTACACACGCCTGATTATTAACGAATACCTGGGTGAGGCCGTTGCGATCAGCCACATTGAAGTATCTGGCGAAGACATCAAGGCTCCGTACATTCCGACGGAATCCGATGTGCTGGCTCTCGCACAGAATGACCAACTGGAAATTGCTGGCGGCGACGTCGTCACGGCGACATACACCGATGAAGTGACGCAGATCAATTCCGGAGCCAGCCGACTTCTGACGGGCAAGCTCCAGGCGACGTACTTCAACGGGACTGTGTCTCCGATTGCGTATGACTTCGTACGACAGAACAACGGTGCTGTCGCCAATGTGCGAAAACGCCTGAAGCGAGTCGACCCCGGTGAGCGTGTCACCGTAGAGATCACCGACTACGACCGTGACACGTCCGTGTCGCGTGACAAGCTGCAGTTCGAAGTCAGCGTAAACGACGGCGAACCGATTACGCTGACCGCGACTGAGACGGAAGAAAATACGGGTCTGTTTACCAAAGAGGTTGATACGGCTGCGGTTGCCGACGGCGACAAGCTGGTCGTCAAAGAGGGAGACCGTATCAACATCAAGTATCTTGATGAGCAGAACACATTCCCGGGCCACGCCGTTCCGCGTGAGACGGTTGTCTACGTGAATCGTCCGACGGAGGGCCTTGTTCGCATTCTCGAGTCGAAGGTCATTCCACCGCCCGAGGGTTCGAAGCAACGGCCAACTTTCATCTATCAGATCCAGGAAGCCGAGCAGCTCGCCGACGCCGGAGAGATTGCAGCACTGGATTCTGACGAGGTGGAACCCGGCGAGACGGCTCCAGCGGGGACGGCTCCCGCCGAAACAGAACCGGGCAAGACCGAGCCAGCCGGGACCGAACCGGATGCCGAGGCCAGTCCCACAACGGCCGGCGAAACTGAACCGGCTGCGGGCGCCGATGTGGCCGCCGTCATCACAACAAACGTCGCGTTTGAGGCTCCGCTGACAGTCGAGGTGATTGATCCTGATGCCGCGAAAGACAGTGAGAGCCAAATCACTGTGCGGCTGACAACGACCGATGGTGCGACAGTTGATGTGCTTTGCCGGATTTCATCCGCGTTCTCAAACGTGCCGACCATTGACGGTGAAGACTGGGCACTTGAAGAGGGACGATTCATCGGACAGGTCGTGATGCAGCTCGGTTCAAAGGCCAGCTCGGTGATCGTACCCGTGACATCCGAGATGCCGCGGAATCTGATCGGCGGCGGGATACTTGCTGAGGAAGAGGGCATGTCGAATATGGACATGGGCCTCGTCGCGGCGGTGCTGAATCTAACTGGCAAGGATCGAGTGACAGGAACTTACAACGACGAGCGACGGCCGGACGGCAAACCGGCCGCCCTGGCGAGCTATGGCCGTTTGATCTCGAATGGCCAATTGGCGTCCGTCGATCGCGACTACGACAAGCCAGTCGTGAGCCTGCATGTTGGCGAAAAACTCTTCCTGGTGGTCACTGATCCCGATCAGGACTCGTCCGACGAACGGGACATGGTTAACATCGAGATCACGTCCGAGTTTGGTGAAAAAGAGTCGGTCCAGCTTATTGAAACGCTGGCTCACAGTGGCGTTTTCACCGGCTCGCTGACTTTGAAGTCGACTGAGGAACCGACGGCCGGCAACATCGAAGTAAACGACCCGCATGTGGAAGCATACTTCGGTGACACGTTGACCGTGACGTATCTCGATCCGGCGGCGAGCAACGACGAGGGCCAGCTCGAACTGACAACAACATTGCCCGTTGTCATTGGTACGGATGGCTTGGTTTCCGCATTCAGTAAGACGTTCAACAATGAAACACTGGCCGTCGAAACTCGC
Source organism: Planctomycetota bacterium (assembly GCA_963579025.1). Taxonomy (GTDB): domain Bacteria; phylum Planctomycetota; class Planctomycetia; order Planctomycetales; family Planctomycetaceae; genus CAUZFZ01. Next base: position 35,234 of record CAUZFZ010000045.1, read on the forward strand.
TTCCATATTGCCGAGAGTTACTTCGAACTCTTCAAGAGCCACAAGAATCTGGGACGCCAGGAAGAATCCGCGATCGATCTCGACGCGGGTCGTCGTGTGCTTCGAGAAGTGATGGAGGACTTCCCGGATCCGAAGTACCAGCCGCGAATCCTTTATCTGCTGGGTCAGTTCGCTCAGGAACTTGGGGGCATCGAGGAAGCCACTGACTCGTACGAGCAGATCGTGCGACAGTTCCCCGACCACCCACTTGCATCAGACGCGCAGTACAAGCTGGCTCAGACCTACGAAGAAGCTGGTGACTTTGACGAGGCTCTGGAGGCTTATGTCACCCTGGCGGCGACGTATCCGAAGAGCCCGTTGATCGCGAATGTGATGATTCGCATCAGCGATCACTTCTACAAAGGCGAGGATTACCCGATTGCTGCCGAAGTCGGCAAGAAGTTCCTCGATAAGTTTGAAGGGCACCAGTACGCGTCACGAATGGCGTTCCGCGTCGGCCAGTGCTACTACAAAGCTGAGGACTACACGGTAGCCGGCAAAGCATTCGACGAATTTGCCAAGATTTTCCCGGACGATGATCTGGCGTCAGACTCGTTGTTCTGGTCTGGTGAATCATTCCGCATGGCCAGCAACAACCGCGACGCGTTCCGTCGGTACAATCGGTGTCGTTGGGACTACCCGGCCAGCGATGCGGCGAAGTATGCCCGCGGTCGCCTGGCACTGCCCGAGATGCTCCAGCAGTTTGAGGCAGAAGCCAACAGCGTTGAGGACAACAACTGAGTCACAAGCGAAGGTGCTTCACAGGCAGGCGGGATATTGAATTCCGCCTGCCTGTTTTTGTAACCACATGGGACAGCCAGCAGTCCGCCGCTTGCCATGGAGTGTGCAAGTAGCGGCCACGCTTCCTCGCAAGTTCTCTGGACGTGTCGCCACTCGATTGCGCACACTCAATTGCACGTAAGACGTCCTGAGGCAGAAAGCTCTCATCATGCTCACGATCCCCGGCCCGCGTTCGCAGTACTGTGATGGAATGTCACGGCGGAACTGGCTGCAAATCGGCGGTCTGGCGATGGGTGGCCTGTCGCTTCCCTCGATTCTGCGTGCGGAATCGGCGAGCCAGTTGTCGGGCAACGAACTCGGCAACAAGCGACGTGCCAAAGGCATCATCATGGTGCTTTTGCCTGGCGGACCGTCGCATATGGACATGTACGATTTGAAACCTGAGGCTCCTTCGGAGGTCCGGGGAGAGTTTCAGCCAATCGAATCGCGTGTCCCAGGCATCGACATTTGCGAGTTGATGCCGCGACTGGCAGGCATGACCGACAAGCTGACGATCATCCGGTCGCTGATGGGATTCCTCAACGACCACAACACCCACTGGTGTACGACGGGTTGGGAGTCTCATCCCCCCATGCGATCATCGCCGATCGTACCGGGTTATCCGCCTGGCGACTGGCCGACGTTCGGCTCAATATTGTCGCGACAATTCGGCCCGCGTGTGACGGGCGTACCACCGTCGGTCGACTTAGCGCCAGTAGACCCGGATGCGCGGTTCATTATGCGAACCTCACCGGGTCAGCCCGGTTACCTGGGGGCTGCGCATGCGGGGTTCGAGGTTCAGGCCGTCGACCGCCGAAACATCATGCTCAACGGAGTCGATCTTCGCCGCCTGGGGGATCGACAGGCGTTGTTGAGCAGTTTTGATCAGTTCCGTCGGGACGTCGATCGTAGTGAGCCCACTGATGGCATCGACGAGTTTCACCGACAGGCGATCGAGATGCTCACCTCTCCTCGCCTGGCGGAGGCCCTCGACCTGAGTCGCGAGGAGCCCGGAGTCCTGAATCGTTACGGCCTGGATGGCAGTTACCCGAACGAACGAGAGGGCAAGACGCTGCTGGATCAGTTTCTGCTGGCTCGTCGCGTAGTCGAAGCTGGAGCTCGCTGCGTGACTCTGGCCTTCAGCCGCTGGCCATTCGGTCGGATGCTGACCGGTGATTACAACTGGGACTGGCATCGAGACAACTTCAATGAAGCCCGAGGCGCGCTTCCGCTGTTGGACATCGGGCTGTCTACGTTGATTCAGGACTTGGAAGAACGCGGACTGCTGGACGACATAGCCGTCGTCGCGTGGGGAGAATTCGGTCGCACACCGAAGATCAACGGCAATGCTGGTCGGGATCACTGGCCCAATGTCGGCGGTGCGTTGCTGGCTGGCGGCGGATTGCAGTGCGGTCAGGTTATTGGCTCCAGCACGCGACTGGGTGAGGAGCCACTCAGCCGGCCAGTCCATTTTCGCGAAGTCTTTGCCTCGCTGTACGAGCGGCTGGGGATCGATGTGGCGACCACACAGTTCAACGATCTTGCCGGTCGGCCTCAGTACCTTGTCGGCGATCACCGGCCGATGCCCGAGCTGATTGGGTGAACGCCTTCTGGCGACGACTACAACAGATCGCCAAGGCCGCCGAATCCTGTGTACAGACTGTCCAGGTCGTGAGCCGTAACTTCGCGGCGGGTACCGGTCGCCAGCGTATGCTCCATCAGCCCACCATCGTGCTGATGAGCCAGTCCGAGTATGTGCCCCAGTTCGTGTGCGATCACGGTCAGCAGATCATAGCGATGAGCGACGTCCGATCCCGCCGCGACAGACTGAAAGTCGGTGCTGTCCTGCGGGGTTGAGTCGACGAACCATCCGGCACCTGCCGCGTCGATATCCACGATGATTCGATTGCCCGTAGCCAGACCAAGTTGTTGACCAGGCAAATCCCGCACGACAACTTCGACTGACTGCAATCCCAGGACAGAGTCGTCATCCAGTCCCGCTGTTTCAAACTGTTCAATGGCAGCGGTCTTAAGGTGCTCCAGATCCTCGTTGTTAACAACTGGAATGGACGACTCACTTGGCGCAACCTCGGAAGTGGCCAGCAGCGTGGATCGCCAGCTTACCGGAAAAGTGGCGGCATAGGTCTGCTCGCCTGTTGAAGTGATCGCGCGGCCCAGATTGCTGGCGAACAGTGTGATGTCACCAAAGTCAACTGATCCTCCCCGATCGAAGTCGGCCCGAAACGCACTGGGGCTGCTACCAGTGGTGGCTCCAAAAACGGCAGCCAGTGCCGGCAGGTCACCGAATCCGATACTGCCGTTGTCATCAAGGTCGTAAAGGACCGGCCAGATCTCGGTCGTGAGACTGCTGACTTCAAGCGCCGTTGCCGTTCCTCCACCGCTGACCGTGGCAGTGATGTTCTCTGCGTCGAATCGGTCGTCGATCGTCGGCGAGACGTATTGGTTCAACAGATTGTTCGGAAGTTCGACTTGAACGCTCAGAGAAACGCGGGCGAACAGGACGAAGGTTTCGACGCCCGCATTGTTGCGAGGAGTCTCAAGGTCCAGCGTGATGCGACCATTGTCCGGCGTGCTGTCGACGCTGGAAGTTGAGTTGCCGTCGAACGACGACCCGAAGGCAATGGCGTCCACAGAGAAGAAGTTGGATTGGTACGGAATCTCGATGTGTGCAGTTTCGACCCCGTCGATCGATTCAGTGACCTGTCCCCAAACCTCCAGAAAGAACTCGTCCCATTCATCCAGAAAACCAGCATTGGATGGCGGCGTCGACACCTCGTCATCTACGTTCGCCGCAGTGGCAACGTGAGTGATTCTCAGTTCCGTCTGCAGTGACGCAGTTGCAGTTCCATCGTCGTCGCGAATTGTGATCGTGTGTGTGTCGCGGCTTTCATCGATCGACACACTCCCGTTGATGCTGCTACTCAGTCCAGCCAGCCCCAGCGAGATCGTCTCGCTGGATTCCTCTTCGGCGTCATCCGTAATCACAACCGCAACGTTCTTCGTTTCTGACGCAGAGTTGAAGATCAAAGGCGCGGGGCTGTTGAATGTAAAGTCATTCGATCCGGCCGAGCCGCTCTGGAGGTCCGCAACATTAACGGTCAACGGTACTGCCAGCGTCCCCGTGTCGGGTTGTCCATTTGCGGTAATCGTCAGGCTGACGGCGACATTCTGAGTGCCAACAGACTCAGTGGGACTGCTCGTGACCGCATCGAATGAGATGACAGCGGTATCGTCGTCGTCGATCGTGCCAGTGGCCGAATTGGTTGACCCGATGGTGTAGCCAGGAGCAGATGTCAGTGTAATCACGACGTCTTCGTCACCTTCGACAATCGTGTCGCTTACTGCCGTCAGTGTCACCGTTGCTGACACTTCGCCATCGGCAATCGTCACCGTTCCCGCTCCGCCGCTGAACGAATTTGCTCCGGACGCAATGTAGTCCGCTGTCAGAGTCGCCGACCCTGCTACGCTGAAACTAACCGTGACATCACCAGTGTTGCCGGCTCTCGTGAAGTTGTATACGAGGGAACCGCCACCTTCCTCACCAACGCTGGGCGCAGAGACGGTCACTTCCACAAGTGCTTCGATCAGGAGCCGTGCCTGCCCTTGTGTTAGAAGCTGGTACTGCACTCCATCAACGGTCGTGCTGCCTCCGCTTGTCCAGCCCGCCCCCACGTTGATCGTGTCGACCGAATCCATGCGGACTCTAAGTTCATTGGATGTGCCGCTGATATTGAGTACTTCAGACACATCAAGTGTCAGTGCGTTGATCCCTGCTCCGCGCAGGTCGATTCTCTCGATGTCGACGATTCGACTGTCAGCGATCTTCGTCAGATCGAGATTGCCGGAGAACGGTGCCAAGCCACCGAGTTTAAGTGTGTCGATGCCGGTCCCACCGTCGAACCGGAAGCCCGTTCCAATGATCCCAGTTGCGATACCAAGGACATCGTTGCCCTGGCCGCCAATCAAAACATCAGCTCCGCCGTCTGCATTGAGTGCATCATCACCCTGGCCACCAATCAGACGGTCGATTGAGGTGACTCCCTGATTGGCATTCAGCGTGTCGGATTTACTCGGTCCCGCGTCGGTTCCGATCTGAGTTTCGCTGCCGGCGGTAAAGCCGCCGCCAAAGACCACGTAGCCGGTACCAACCTGGAAGTTCAGGCCAATGTCGACGCTTGGTGCTCCGATCAACAGGTCCTCGAAGCCGTCGCCGTTAACGTCTCCGGCGTTGCTGACGGATTGTCCGACGTAGTCGCCCCGCACTTCACCGTCCAGGCGGAATCCGTTTTCGCCATCGAGATACGCTGCTGGATTTGGATTAGACGCATTCGAAATCTGCAGGTTGACAGCCGCTGGAAACGCAGTCGTTCGGCCAAACAGGACGTAGGCGCGCCCGGTACCGGTGGGAGGCGAGTTGCTGGAATCATATTCCGCCCGCTGGACACCGATGAGGATGTCGTCGAGGCCGTCGCCGTTAATGTCTCCGGCTCCGCTGGCTGCCTTTCCCAGATAGTCGTACGAGTTGGCGCCCTGGATTCTGAAGCCGTCGCTGCCGTTCAGGCTGGCGACGCTGATCGGGCTGGTCACAGGTTCTGACCTCCCGAAGATCACATAGGCTTCTCCTGCATATGTACCACTGACATTTCCGTAATATGCAGTGGCAATCAGATCGGCAAAGCCGTCACCATTAATATCCCCGAGTGAATCCACGGCACGGCCAACGTAGTCACCGTCGATTCTGAAACCATCTGTACTGGAGAGTATGCTCAGATCGATTGGATCAGTGATTGACTCACTGCGTCCGAAGACGACGTAAGCACGCCCACCCGCGTATTCAGCGCCACCCTGGCCGTATTCCTCTCCCACAACGATGTCATCAAACCCGTCGCCATTAATGTCCGCCGCTCCGGCAACCGATCGTCCGGCATACCCGGACTGCGTTGCGTTGCTGAACATCCTGAAACCGTCGGTACTGGTCAGACTGCTTAGGTTGATCGAAGAATTAAATCCGCTTGCCTTTCCGAAAACGACGAAGGCCTCTCCCAGGCTGTATGTGGTATTGGAAGGCGCTCCGATGATGACATCGTCCAGGCCGTCACCGTTGAAGTCGCCCGCTGCGGACAGGCTTTGACCTGCGTCATTGCCCGCTGAGCCGTCGAGTCGGAATCCGTCCGAACCGTCAAGTGCCGACAGATCGAGCGATGCGCCAAAACCAGCCCGGCCAAAGACAACCCACACGCTTCCTGCGCTCTGATTGGCGACATGTGATGCAAGACCGAAGTCACCAAGACCGTCGCCGTTCACGTCACCCAGGTCACTTGCGATGGGCGCGTCACCGACCTGGTCAATTCGGAACCCGTTGCCCCCAGTCAGGTCTTCGACACTCAGCGTGGGTGAGAAACCGCCGGAATTCCCGAAGACCACGTACGCGTGCCCGGTCGAGTCAACCCCTGGACCAGTGATGACGAAATCTTCGAAACCGTCGCCATTGATGTCGCCGACTCCACTGACGGACTCGCCCGCTTTTGCACTGGTCTCGACTGCGTCGACACGAAATCCGGCCGGATTCGTACTGCCGCCGGGGTCGAGAGAACCCAGGTCGACGGGGTTGGGTGCTGTAAGCAATGTCCGCTGCTCGAGGTGCTCAATCTGTGTGCTTCTTCGATCCCGACAGGGATCCGCGAAGCGACCCCTCCGCGTCATGCGAGACCGCGCACGACGCTGGACGGTATTGCCTCTCAGAATGCACAGCCAGTGATTAAGCCGCATTTGAGCCAACCCCAGTTATTCAAAAATCCCCGGCAGAACGAGCTGCTGACTTTAGATCTCGCGACCTGAGAAAAGTTCCCGTGTGCTGCCGCCCCAAACGAAATGTGTTTCCCTTGTGTCCACATATGTCATTTTGAGTCCATGCGAATTTCTCTTGTTGACGCATCGGGCTCCGACTGCTCTCACTACGCCAGTGGTAGTTCCTTCCTTGCAGTAAACCGCCGGGCCATCGCATTGATTGCGCGTGAGAGATCGCAATTCTGGCCCTTTCAGCCGGCTATTGTCCGGCAGCTCCGACCATTATCCAGTTGTCACACCGAATTCCGCCCTACTTCGGCCGGGCAAACACGAGACGTGCGGGAAAGAAAGTCACAATGAACGCTGACTTACAAATGCGAGTAACGAGACAATCGGGTTGGCCCAGAAGAACGTGTGCAAGTGCCAGATCTGGAAGAACCCCGGCACGGGCGCCATCCGTGTAACCGGAATCCAGACGTCCCAGGCCGGCAAGTCGATATCGTGAGTCGCGACATCTCCGTGTCCATCAGACCTTTCCGCGATGTCTGCCGACGTAACTACTCGTTCGCGGTTCGACGCTGCAGGTAAAGAAAGCCGTCCTCAGCACCAACCAGCAGATCACGCTGTTCTGAGTTCCAGAAATTCGCGGTCGCGGGACTGCTGGTGTGTCCTGCCAGTCTCCGCTCACTCAGTGGACCCCGGTTAAACAGCATCGTCCTTCCCTCGAACGTCGTCCTGTTCTCGTACAGATCCGCGTTGACGCCATTCAGGAGCAGATCGATGTCGCCATCTTCGTCCCAGTCAACAGCGTGCAGCTTGCGTCGGCCACTCTTGCCGGCGCGGCCAGGGTTGAGACGCACCAACTCGCCACGGACATCAACAAAGGCCCGTCGGCCCGGTTTGAGCTGCAGGTCTGAGTTCTCTGACTGGGCCCGCTCGAAGAGAGCCAGATAGCCCTCGTGGTCAAGCATGACCAGATCGTTGAGGCCATCGCCGGTCCAGTCAACGACGACCGGGGTCGTTCGCCATTGCGTGGCAAGCTGTTTGCCTTCCGGCTTCCACCAGGTCCACGCCGGTTTCGGAGTCGCACCGGTCCATTCGACTTCAATCGGTTGAGCAGGCTCCAAACGTGGCAACGCGGTTGTGCCGGAGTTTCGGTACCACAGCACTTTGCCCCAGATCGAGTTGAGCACAATGTCGAGCCGACCGTCGTGATCCCAATCGGCGACGGTAAACGTGGTGTAACCCCATTTCGCCTCTGCCGGCCCCTGAATCGAACCGTTCCGCCCCGCCTGAATACGAATCACTTCTCCGCCAGCCGTCAGCCGGACCGGGGCCGCCCAGCGGGGTTCACTGCTGACCTCCGGGATGCCCAGGTTCTCGAAGAACTCAACGTACCCGGCTGTGTTGCCCGACAGGATGTCCTCGTCTCCGTCGGCGTCCCAGTCGATGCAATACGGCGTAGCAAGAGCTCCGCACTTCAGGTGCTCGGCTGTCTGACGAAAGTACCGCGGTGTTCGAAAGACAGGAGCGCCGTCTTTCATCTTCCCTGTGTGCTCAATGAAAGCGACCCGTCCGTCTTCGTCACCACAGATCAGGTCGACGTCGCCGTCCCGATCCCAGTCGATCGCGGACGGCACAATCATCTGCAGATCCATGCGGAGCAGGCCATCGCCATCTTTCAGGAATCCCCTCGATTCATAGGATGGCTGGGTTGGCGTCCCGACATTCTCGAAGTACGTGAATCGATCGAGAAACTCTCCACACAGCAGATCGAGATCGCCGTCACCGTCGAAGTCAGCCAGATTCGGCGATGGCCAGCCATAGACTTCGACTGGTCTGTTTGTGGTCGAGACCAGAGTTGGTCGTGCGCCCGGAAGAGGTCGATTTCGGAGCAGTCCAAGATCGGAAAACACGAAGACTGAAGCGCGTAAGGGTCCGTTCTTCCACACACCTCGCGAAGTCCATGCATCATCCCAGCCGTAGTCTTTCCAGTCACCGATCCCGACAACGAGGTCCTGTTTGCCGTTTCCGTCGAAGTCGACGATGTGCCACTGTCGAGCCCGCAGCTTGCGTGCATGAGCAAAGTAATCTCCGCGGATGGCAAGCCGAATCGGGGCCCCGAACTGTTTGCGGCGGAAATCATGGAATTCCGTGCCTGGTATCAGCACGCGCGGCTCACCGTCAACGTGTGACACACGAATGTTGCGGTGCCCCGGTCCGATCTTGACGCCGGGCCTGAAGACGGGAAACGCACTGCCGTCCGGGTTTTCGAAGAAGTATGTGCCGTTGGAGGGCTTATCGGGACAAGAGACGACAAGGTCGTAATCGCCATCTCCGTCGTAATCCATCGGCAGTGGCCATGCCCAGAGCCCGACGCCCAGATCGACGACCAGGCCCGGATGGTTGTAGCTCAGCGGCACCAGATCATTCGCGTGGACCATCGTAGCCCAGAGCGTGATGACGCCGCATAACAGCACCTGGAGCAGCGACGCGTGTACCCGACGGATCACGGTCCCGCCTGAATCTGCTGAGTTCATCACACATCTCCCCGTCTGAAGTCGCAGTTCGTTTCCGGAGAAAAGCGACAGGTTACCGCAATTTCCAATCACGGCCAGGCGAGTCGAATGCCCCACTCAGCGAGTCGGCGCGTTCGATACAAACGAACTACTCCAATGCGGTTGCCGGTGGTTTCCTGACCGGATCAGTTTGCCAGAAGTTCCCCGTTGCTCAGGTCCGATCAGATGTTCGGAAGCGATGCGGACCGCGGGTCTCTGTCGTGAAACGATTCCGCCCGACTCGCAGCCCAGCCACTCGAAAACCGCAACGAAAGACTGACTCCGACGATGAATCCACTGAAGCCGGAAATAGCGACGGCGGCGGGTACTGCTGTCCGCGTAGGTGCTCTGTGTATGGCGGTCATGGTTTTCGCCACCATGTGGGAATCCGACACTAGCCCCAAACACGGCAATTACGGGCTGGCCAGTCGCGCCGAACATCGTGTTCGACTGGTCAAACGCGGCGGCATCGACGACAGCCGTCGTCGCGATTCCGCCTCGAAAACTCGACAGGTTTCAGCGCGAGACGAGTTGCCGCGGGACATCACTGCGGGCCGGTATCTTGTAGCCGACACGCGGGGTCACGTCCGTCGCGTCCATGTAACCCGATCGATGACGTCATCGAATTCACCAGAGCGTGATCAGTACACGTTGCGTGACGGCGATACGACGACCTACTTCATCCGCATCCGCAGCGAGAACACTGCTGCGTTGGCCGCTGCTCGGGATGAAGAAGGGCGCAACTGATTTTCGCCGATCGCATCCACAAGTTTGCATCGCGACGTTGTCAGTCAAATCGGTTGGTTCGCCGCCAGGCCTGGCCCGCGAAGTGACCATCCGCGCCTGAGCCTGGCTTCAGGCCAGCCGCACCTGCCAGCATGTCTTAGTCGACAGGATTTCCTCATCCTCGTTAAAGTGCGTCCCGCTTACTTGGATCTCGACTCTAAACTTTGGCGGGGCAGTCAGACATGAAGACCGGTCACGTTCTCACGCTTGGAATCCTGTCGTTCACACTGACGCTTGCCGGATGCGGAGCCTACGAGCAGGCACAGAAAGCGGCTCGCCGCGACCTGCAGAAGGCTGAGGATCAAAGGCAGTTTGCCGAGGATGCGAATGAGGCAATCATGCAACTGGGAAGCTTCTACGTGCAATATCACCGGCAGAATTCTAAATCACCGGCCAACCTGGAAGAATTGCTCAGCATAAACACCAACACCGAGCAACGGGCTGCGGCGGCCACCGAGACCATCCGGCGCATGATCGACGCGAGCGAAATCACCGTCGACTGGAATGTCGACCTGACAGCGTGGCAGGCGTCAGGTCAGGACCTCAAGCAGTATCGACTGGCATGGTTGACCTCAAAAGACTTCATGCTTTACGCGGATGGAGCGGGCATGCTTCGCAACCTGATGGCAGGCCAGTTGATGACCAGTGTCGGCCGCATGAACGAGGCTCCGGCCGCTGTTGAAGTCGCTTCGACAGACACGACCGGCCAGTCGCAGCCCGCCGATTCAACACAGACCGGCCAGGAAACGTCACCGGCACCGGTTGCGGCGCCTGCGATTCTGACGTTCGAATCGACGCCAGCGGAATTCGTCGCTGTGCTGAAGTCAGGAAATCAGGGTCGAGTGCTTCAGGCTTTGGGTCTTCTGACCGGCCAATTCGACGCGAAGCCCAATCAGCAGGTCTCCGACGCGATCATCGCGGTCATGAAGACAGGCGACTTCGGAGTCCAGATCAACGGAGCTAACGCGCTGGAGCATTGGGGAACCACCTCAGCCGCCGCCGAACTTGAAGCGATTGTCGCCAAGTCCGGTAACCCGGGTCTGGAGATCCAGACGCAGCGCGTCGTGGCGATCCTCAAAGCCCGGAAGCAGTAACAGACGCTGGGACGTTCCCTCGAGAAACCGGCAATTGCCCGAGCAATTGAAACGGCAGGCAGATGACCGGATCGACCACCTGCTCTGGGACGAGTCTGGAAGACGTTGTCGCTCAACTGAAGAAGTCCGCGAAGCGACCACCACAGAGTCTCCCATTTCAACAGTAGTGTTTCGCTCCGAATGAGATGCGGAATTCCCGCGGCCATGTCGTCATCGGCGACGCCCGCTCGCGCGGCACTGGCTGGGGACATCATGAGCCAGTCGTTGCCGTCAACCGAACGTCGACCGGAGACCATCTACGGTGGATTCACGGAAGTCCATGAGGCATCCGACCCGCAAGCTGCGTAATTAACTGGCTCGGGCCGGTGGTTCGATTCAGCACGGAACACCACGATGCCGATCCGTTTTAGCTGCCCGGCGTGCGACAAGTCGCTCAAGGCCCCCGATGGATTCGCGGGTGAGCAGCTCCCATGCCCCGGGTGTGAAACGTCCGTAACGGTCCCACAGAAATCGCAGCGATCCAGATCCAGGACCGCAACACCGAACCCGCGCCGTCGTCGCCCGTCTGAAGAAACCGAGTCGAAGTCTTCCCACCGTCCTGCCGGCGGAGCATCGAAGCCGTCGAAGAAAAAATCGCGCCGATCTCAGTCAACCGGCCAATACCGGCTACTCGTTGGCGCACTGGTTGTCAGCCTTCTGCCACTGATCTACGTGACGGTGCTGCCAGGTCGATCCGCCGAGGAGCGATTTGAGCAGACGGCGCAGCAGAATCCCAACGTCTTCGCGGAACTGGAAGCCTGGATCGAATCGGAAGAGACGAGCGGTGAGTTCGATCTTTTCACACGCCTGCCGGATCAGCGGCTGTCAGGAGCCCATCTGTCGCGAACTTCCTGGATGCACTGGCTCTACGCTTTGCTAAGCACCGGTGTGTTTCTGGGCATGATCCTGATTCTGACTCCGCGGGCCGAGGCATCGGTGGGTGGTCTGTTGACGGCTGGTCTGGTGACTGGCACCGTCGGCATCGTGCTTCTGCTCGGGTTTCAGTGGGTTGCCGATGCGACGCAGGGATTCATGTTTACTGGCCATTCGATTATCACAGTCCTGTTCTACATCGTGAAATTCATCGGTTTCTCATATCGCTCTGCGGTTCAGGAAGGCAATGGATTCCTGCTGAGCTTCATGGGCTTTACGTGTGGCGTTGGACTGTGTGAGGAGTTGTGCAAGGCCATCCCGGTCGTGCTGTTTCTGCAATCGACACCCAATGCGAGCTGGCGCGCAGCGCTTGCCATCGGCCTGGCGAGCGGCGTGGGATTCGGAGTGTCCGAAGGCATCGCATACTCGTCCGACTTTTACAACGGCGTGTCCACGGGATCGATCTACGTCGTGCGTTTTGTGTCCTGTGTCGGCCTGCACGCCATGTGGGCTGGAGCTGTCGCGCTATTGATGCAGGCTAATCATGATCACATGGAGCTGAGCTGGGACAGCGTCTGGCAGTTCGTCGTATTTTATCTGGGCATCGCAATGATTCTTCATGGCCTGTACGACACGCTGCTCAAACAGGAGCTGAATCTCGGGGCCCTCGCCATTGCCGGGTTGAGCATCGGGTGGCTGTACTGGCTGATCAACCAGCGGCGTGCAACAGACGAGTGACGGTCAGTCGCACTCTGGCGGCGGAGGGCTTCTTATCGCGGCGGGCGAGGCGCACCCGGAAAAAGAGCTCATCCGATTAATTGATCTGCATCGGGAATCGATACGGCGAGCGACCGATGAAAACGCACACGATAATCGGACTTCCTGGTTGCCTGGGAACGAGTGCGACTACGGCTCGGTGCTATTGGACAGTTTCTCAACCGGACCCCAGCGGGCTTGAATCCGTGTGGCCAGTCCTCCCTTCAACACGCTGATGAAAACGGCGACGGCGAAGCAGATGCCGCCCCAGAACAGGGGACGCACTCCGTCAGGGATTGTCGTTGCCTGCAGCAATTGCCAGCTCCACCAGACGGAGCCGGCTGTGCAGCCGGCGCAGTTGGCGAACCCGGCAACAAAAAACAGGCGTTCGCCCAGCACGAAGCCCCAGACAAACGTCAGTATCGTGATTCCCACGGCATAGGCGGTCAGCGCATCGATCGACACGCCATGGCGGTCACCCACGAGCAACGCGGCCGGGCATGTGACTGCCAGAGCGACTGCGCCGAGCTTCCGCAGGAACAGTGCAAAGGGATCGCGGAACACTCCGCCAATGATCAGCAGTGAGCCCAGCACCAGATGGAACGTGACTGTCGCCTGCAATCTCGTCAGTTGAGTGCCGTCGATCTGCAGACCAATGGCCAGCGAAATCGCGCAGGCCCCGGACAGAACCTCTTTCGATCGACCGCGTGCGACCCCCAAAGACATTTCCAGGATGCCCAGCACTCCCAGCGGCCAGACATGCGGGTCACTGATGTCGGGCAACAACGACTTCGGCCCGGTAAAGACCAGGGCGAACAGAGTGACGACCAAGCCGAGTTCGCCGCCGCGAACGCCGCGTAACCACGCGTAGCCATAGAACGCCGCCAGTCCAATCAACGCGAGGAACACGGGCGAGGCGGCAGTCGAAACGAACTCATTGACGAATCTCGAATTCGTATAGAAGCGGCTCAGCGGGCCGAGTGATGGATAGGCGATCAAGGGCAACAGTGCCGCACTCAGCAACGCGAACGATTTCAGTCGCTTCAATCGCTCGACCAGTCCAATCTCCAGCAACACGAACAGCGCGGCCAGCAGGAAGGGGACCAGGAAGTACAGTCCGAATGACGTATCCCAGAAATTCGCGGAAACGAGAGGATCGGATTCGCCGACGTCGAACGAGATCGCGAGTGAGTACGAGCGGAAGCACACGGCACCCGCGAGAAAAACAAACACGGTCCACGGAAACCAGGGCCAGCGCCACGGCGTCCCGTTGTCCCTCACAGCTCCCGACCCGCGTCGGACGGCTGGCAGCAGGCACAGCGTCAGAACGCCAGCGAACACTGGAAACGCCATGATGCGCCACCGGGCCTGCTCGGCCGTGATGTCCGCAACTTCTGGAGAAACCCAAAACGGAAATGCGAAGAACAACCCAAGCAAACCATACAGGGGAGCTCGATATCCCCATGGCAGCCCGATTCTCAGGCCGCGGATCAGACCTGCACTGACACAGAGTGAGAACGTCAGTCCGAATCCGAATAATGTAAAGACGTCGCGCAAAGACTCGTCTTCCCGCGCGACGAGGGTCACGATTTCGTCAAAACTGACCGAGATCGCCAGGAACATGAACAAGAGCACGAGAACCAGCGAGCGGGCGTCTTCCCAGACTTTGCCCAGGCGGACAATCAGAAACGCCGTCAGCGCCATCAGCAGCGTGATCCCACACAGGGACATCATCAGCCACCACGGGTCGATGTAGGCGACATCACCACGACTGAAGATCAGATTGATCTGGCCCGGTCGTAACAGCACTTGCAGCCCGTACAGGAACAGGACTGCGCTGATCAGATAAAAAGGATTGTGCGTGTAGAGCATCCGGATCATGCCGGGGACTGGAATCCGGGACATGCAGCACCTCCTTCGCGCGACGGAGAATGGGATCTCATGGAGACGGGTCAAGCTTGCGAAGTGGGTCAGTTCTCGTCTGCCCTCACCTTTCCCCAGCGGGGAGCGGGTGCCTGTGGAAAGTTATTGTCGTGCAGGTCTTGGAGTGGAGCGGCGTAGCCGCAACCAAAGGCGACTCTCCGGTCCCGCAAAGCGCGCACGGCGCGCATGTGTGACGGCTGAAGAATCCAAAGCGGCAGAGCCGCAACCAAAAGTAGGATGGGCACTCTTGCCCGTCCATTGCCGGTGCCGGGACGGGCAGGAGTGCCCATCCTACGATGCGCGCGCACGGCGCGCATGCCTGACGACGGAAGACTCTGATCCGGTGGCGGCGGACGGGCGCGAGTACAGCGGTCTCGCGCGAATCGCAGTCGGCGCAGAAGGCTCACACAGGGACGCATGGCTGGCTCCGCAGCATCCGCATGACGTCCGGCGATCGATGCAAACTGCCGAGCCGAAACCTCACGCTGCGGCAGATACGAGCGGACACGCGTCGAGCGTTGGAACAGAATTCTGAAACGGGCGAAACGCCCCGGACGGCTTCAGAGCCGTCACTCTCGGATTAATTAATCCGCATCGTGAGTTCCCCGAGATCCACCGGCGACGTTGAGTGCAGCGGCACCTCGAAACGTATTACGGCGAAACCCTTCTCCAGTCGAATCTGCACGACATATCGAGCTGCCGGCAGACCGCGAATCTCGAATCGACCGTCCTTATCGAGGCTCACTCGGTCCGGCGTGTCCACCACCGCGATGTCGTCGAGGCGGTAGCGTTTACCTTCTTCCGACGCCTTGAAGTCCGTCCAGCCGGGATAGGTCGCGACTGATCCACCAAAGTTCCGCTTCCATGAGATGTCGTGCAGAAATACTCGAAATCGAGCCGTTGAAAGATCGGCGTCCTTAAGTTCTTCGGGCAGCACAACCTTGCCAGTCACTGGCTGCTCAACCTGCCCCGGAGTCAGTTCAAGGACTTGCCCGGGTTTCAAAACGAAGCGCGTCGCAAGGCCGATCGGTGAGAACGAGCCATGGCCGTCGGAGTTTTCGAACGCGTGTTGAAGACTTCCACTGCCAGGTGCCACGCGATTAACCGAGAATCGCCCGTCCTTGTCTGTGACTCGAGTCACCGTATGACGAACGTGCCCCGGATCATCGCGACCAGGCCATCCGCCTCCGATCCACAGTGTCCGCCCCTCGACCGGCTTCTTCTCGACTCCGACGAGTTGTCCGGTCACTTTGCCCCAGGCTCGAAGCTGGAGCCGCAAGCTTCGAGGATCAACGACGTCCCGCTTCGCGGCGTCAGCTCCGCCCTCTTCGTCAGTCTCTGGACGGATCGGCTGCTGCGTGTATCCCGATTCGTGTGCGACGACCACTGTCAGCGGATCTACCTCTGCCGGAAGAGTGAACCGGCCGCCGGTGGCACAGGTTGCTCGCAACCTCTGTCGCGAAGCGACAAGAGGCAATCGGCGCAGACACCAAATCCTCTCGCGGCTGCGCCGCCCCGGTTGCAAGCAACCGCGGCCACCCACCTGCTGGCTTGAGATCAACCGGTGCCACCTGTGCCACCCCGCGTGTACTTACGCAAGCCTCGCGTGCCTGCGATGATCATGCGAGTCCCATGGAGCTTCACATGTCTGATCGTGCCGCGACCGAGTACCGCTACGAAAAGCTGACCTGGCCCGAAATCAACGAGGCCATCCAGCAGAACCAAGTCTGCATCATCCCCTGTGGTGCCGTCGAGCAACATGGCGACCATCTGCCGCTGGACGTCGACCTGGTGTGTCCCGGTGGAATCGCCCGTGGAGTTGGCGAAGCCAAACCAGACAGTGTCCTGGTGCTGCCCACGATTCAGTACGGGTACACCGGGCACGTCATGGATTTCCCCGGCACGATCAACACGCACTACGAGACGTTCATCCGTCAGGTACTTGACGTCACGAAATCGCTGGCCTACCACGGCTTCAGGAAGATCATCCTGTTGAACGGTCACGGTTCCAACATGCCGAACCTGGACCTGGCGGCTCGACGCACGAACCTTGAAACGGATGCCGAATGCTGCCTGATCGCCTGGTGGAATCTGCTGTCGGTGAATCCTGAGTTCCTACCGGGATGGCGGGAAAGTCAGTTCCCCGGCGGCATCTCCCACGCCTGCGAACTTGAAACATCGCTCTATCTGTATCTCGACGAAGATAACGTGCGGAAAGATCGAATTCACGATCACATCAGCACGCTGAACGACGGCAACCCATACATTTGGGGCGACCTGTTGGGAAAAGGACCGGCAGCTCTGGTTTCGTGGACAAGCACGTATTCGCCGCGCGGCGTCATGGGGCAACCGGAACTGGCCACACGGGAAAAAGGCGAGCAGGTCTACAACGAGGCCGTCAAGCAGCTCTCGGCGATTGTCGATTTCTTCCGCGAGCGACCCAGGGACACGCGACAACGTCACCAGACAGACCGTCCGACGATGCCCATGCCATGGAACCAGCTCGACCTCGACGAGTAATGGGTGTTTGCTGGCTGAACCGCCTTGGTCCCCCGACCTCTTTTGGCTTCGCTATGACGGTTGCATAGCAACCACCACCGCCCTTTCGAGGTGGATCGAATGGACAATGCGCGGCGGCGGCGAAGAAGTCACGTATTGCGTTTCACAGGCTCATTGGCAGGCCTTGACCCGCTGGGACTCATTGATAGCATGCTATCGCTTTGACCCAGAGGAGGGCAGGATGCCAGATTTGTTGATCCGGGATGTGCCTGAGCCGGTTCGCGCGCGCATACGACGCGAACATCGGCGCAGGCTGGTGAGTCAGAATTCGTACCTGGTCAATTTACTGTCGGATGCTGTCGAGAGTCAGAAGGGGCCGAGCCTGTTTGATTCCGTTGATGACGACTCCGTCGAGCAGGATGTCGCGGCTCGAAGCGACGTGAATTACTCGGTCCCGTTCACTTTTGTCGACCTGTTCTCGGGAATTGGAGGCATGCGGCTGGGACTGGAGGCTGTTGGCGGAAAATGCCTGTTCTCCTGCGAAGTCGATCCCTATGCCCAGAAGACGTACCTCGCATGGTTTGGTGAAAACCCGGCCGGTGATGTCACCGCGTTGACGAAGAAATCAGATATCCCCCCGCACGATGTGCTCGCTGCCGGGTTTCCCTGTCAGCCGTTCTCGCTGGCCGGTGTTTCCAAAAAGAACAGCCTCGGGCGCGAGCACGGTTTCAAAGACCGAACTCAGGGAACGCTGTTTTTTCACCTCGCCACGATCATTGAACTGCACCGCCCTCCCGTCATTCTGCTTGAAAACGTCAAGAATCTCCGGTCGCACAACAAAGGCGATACCTGGAAGACGATCGCCGGGACGCTTGACGATCTGAACTATGAAGTCTTCAGCGAGGTCATCGACGCATCTGCCTGGGTCCCCCAGCACCGTGAACGTGTCCTGATTATTGGCTTTGACCGGCGTGTCTTTGGTAATGAGCCGCCGTTCCGTTTTCCGGAAATGCCAACTGAGCCACAACCGCAACTGCGTGATATCCTGGAGAAATCGCCGGACGCGAAGTACACGCTGACTGACCATCTTTGGCAGTACCTTCAGGACTACGCGGAACGTCATCGCAAGAAAGGCAACGGATTCGGTTGCAGTGTGGCCGATCCCAATGGCATCACACGAACACTCAGCGCTCGCTACTACAAAGACGGATCCGAAATCCTGATCCCTCAGGGCAAGAAGAAGAATCCACGCCGCCTGACCCCACGAGAGGCGGGACGGCTGATGGGTTTTCCGCAACACCTGATTGATCGACAGGTCGTTTCGGACACGCAGGCGTACAAACAGTTTGGTAATGCCGTCGTACCGGCTGTGATCGAGGCTGCGGCCACTCAGATCGTTGACGTGATGCATTGGCAACTGCTTAAGCGCAATGGATGTCTACTCAAGCGATAGGAATGTGCCGTGGGCGGAGCCATCGTCGAACGAGCGATCGCAGACTGCCGGCGCGCTGGGACGGCGTTATTGAAGTTCCTGTCGACCAACGATGTGCCGCGGCCAAACAGTCATCAGTGCGGCGTGTATCTGCCCAAGAACGCTTGGCAGTTGTTTTCACCGCACCCGCCCGAAAGAGGAGATAATCACAAGTCGCGGGCCACCATTCTGTGGCCGGACGGTTTGGAAACTGAGTCATGCGTTACGTGGTACGGCCGAAAGAAGCAGGAATACCGACTGACTCGATTCGGACGTGACTTTCCGCACTTGACGACCGACCAGACCGGCTCGCTGTTCATTCTCATTCCAGAGTCGCTCGATCGATTCATTGCGTACGTTTTTGATTACGACGACGAGATCGATGAACTGTTTGCCGGGCTCGGTGTCGAAGTGATTCAGGGCTGGGGATGTGTTTTCCATGCTGTCGGTGCGGACGTCGAATCACCCGAAGACTGTTTGTCACGTTACTTCAGACGCTACTGCGCGGGTCTGGATGGGTTTCCAAGTACCACAGAGATCTCCGCCGCTGCGATGGACGCGGTCCGTTCGTGCGACCCACAATTCGCCGTTTTGTCTCGAGACGACCAGCTAATGGCGTGCGTCCAAGCTGAATACGGCTTGTTTCAGCTTGTCGAACGCGTTGTCTGTGGAAATGAGATTCAAGGCCGCCTCTTCGCTTCCATGGATGATTTCGTCCAGACAGCTCTTACAGTTCTGAACCGACGGAAAGTCCGAGCGGGAAGGGCACTGGAAAACCATTTTGAAACGTTGCTCTCCGAAACTGATTTGAGCTTTGAGATTCGAGCAAAGATTGCGGGCCGTCCCGACGTCATTCTCCCCGGCAGCGACGCCTATAAGGATCCCGCATTTCACGCTGATCGCCTCGTCGCGATCGGAATCAAGACGACCTGCAAGGATCGCTGGCGTCAAATTCTTCCTGAAGCCAGTCGAGCCAATCGTCGATTCCTTGTCACGTTGCAACACGGGATTTCGACGAAGCAACTCGACGAAATGTTAAGCTCGGGCGTCACAGTCGTCGTTCCCAGTCCTTTGCATCGATTCTTCGCACGTTCGGATCGGTTAAGACTGATGACGATTGACGAATTGTTCGAAGTACTCGTCGATCTCCAATCGTGACACCATACCCATCGGCGAGAGAAGAAGAGGGATGGCGATCAGGTATCAAAACAACTCACAGCGGTTCCCGTCCGCATGACGGACGAATCAGCAAGCCACGACCAGCGGTCGCTTCAGCGACCGGGATCGGCCAGGCCGGCGCGACGTCGGAATTCCTGCGGAGTCAGCATGTCAAAACTGCCGTCGTCTGCTTCGACCAGATAGACCATTGCTGATTCGAATTCTGGTGTGGCGGACAGGACTTGACCGCCAACCGAAAACGTCACTGTGCCGCCGTTCGGCAGCAGTAATGTGGTGAGATCGGGGAGCAGCTCGATGGACTCAGTCTTCGCCTGCAGTCCTGTCTGCGGCGCCGTTGGACGCTTGGCGAACTCGACTCGGAAACGGCGAATCAGCGCATTCTCGTCGGCGAGGGAGATCTTCGAACCGTCGGGCGACCAGACGAGGGATCGAAACTGCGACGTCGTTGGAAGCAGGTCGTCGATAAGTTCGCCGGCCTGAGTGAACAGTTGCAGTCGCCCCTGCGTTGCCGCCACTGCCAGCCGCGTTCCGTCCGGATTCCAGGCCAGTCCCGCGACATACAAACGCGATTGAATCGGTCCATTCGTCGGCTTGCCATCGGACCAGAAACTAAGGCCCGGTCCGCCGGTTCCGCCGGCCAGGACATTGTCCCGCGAATGCCAGGCGAGGTAGCGGAGTGGCTGAACCTGATTCACGACAAGCAAGTCTGGATCGGTTGTCTTGACGGAGTCGTCTGGCCAGCAGGGTTGACCAGCGGCGTTCCAGAGTTGCCCGCGAGCGTCGTCGTAGCCCGCGGCCAGCCACCCGGTCGGGCTCCATGCAAGTTGTTCCACGCGGCGTGGTCTGGCCGGCAATTCACGGACCAGCGATCCGTCGGGATTCAGGACGCGGATTGTCCAATCGCGTCCAGCAATGGCGATCTTCCCGTCATGGGCCACCGCGACGACGGTCATCGGTTGCTCGGTCTCGGCGATTGGTTCAACGGAATCGCTTCCGATCCGAAATCGCACGACTGATTTCCCGTGCCCGGCGGCGACGAGTGTTTGATCATCGAGGAATGCCACCGAGTCTCGGCCCGGGAACCTGGTGACCGGTGTTCCGTCTTCCGTCAGCACATGCACCTCGCCAGCATCGATCTCGTCACCCGGTGGCCGCATGGCGACGGCATACAGTGTCCCGGACGGATTGCGGGCAATACTCATCAGACGTCGTGTCGACGGACCGGACGAGGATGCTTCTTGGGCGAAGTCACTCAGACGGAATCCCGTCGCACTATCGACAAACGCAAACCGTCCCGACGGACTTCGCGAGATCGCGGACGTCCCGCGTCGCCATTGGCGCTCGGTCGCCTCAATGCTGCCGTCAGTGCTCCACTTCTTGAGATGCCCGTCAAGTCCACCGGTCCAGACTTCGTTGCTGTCCCAGGCAACCATCAGGACATTGGCGTCGTGAGCCGGGACGGGTGGGAGAGCTTTCCACTGGCCTGCTTGTCTGCGGATGACATGAAGGTGTTTGGATTCGTCCGCCATGGCGATTGCGTCGTCCGTCGAATTCCAGGCGATCACGCGAGGCCGCGTCGACGCAAGTTTGATCTGCTGGGGATCGCCGAACCCATCGGAGGTTCTGGGGTACAGCCGCAATCCACCACCTGCCCCATTGGTGGCCAGCCACCGGCCGTCGTGGCTCCACGCCACAGCGGTCGCACCACCGCTCAATGGTTTTGATTCGAACAGCAGCAGACCATCGACCGACCACAGTCTCAGCACATTGTCCCACGTCACCGTGGCAATCTCGTCGGCTGCGGGAGAGAAGCCGGCATCCACGACCCCGGCCGGAAGGAGTATCCGACGCAGAAACCGACCGTCCGGCATCGACCACAACCGCAACGTCGAGTCTTCACTGGCCGACACGAGCAGTGTGCCGTCGCCGCTCCAGCATACGGTGCGACATCGGCCGAAGTGGCCAGGCAGAATCTTCAGGACTTCAGCGGTTTGCGAGTCGCGAATTCGGACAAGCCCATCGAGTTCAGCCACAGCAACCAGTGAGCCGTCCGGGTTGAATGCGGCCATCACTGACGTTGCCGCCGGTTCTCGAGCGGTCAGTTGCCACCGTCCCGTACCCAGCGAGTTGCTGGGACGCGGAATCACTCCCGGCAGAACAGATTGTGAATCGTCCGGAGTCCATAGATTCTGAGCGGTCGACGGTGCATAGCTTCCTGGCGAGACCTTGAATGTTGCCGCACTCAGCCGAACGCCATCATCGGATTCATTCAGCGACGCCTGCCACGTGGCCGACGGAAGACTCCGCGTGACAACTCCGCGTCCGGTCAGCTCAACATCGACACTGGTCTGTCCCTCGGCTCGCAGTTGAATCGTCACTGGTTTGCCGGTGTCGTTGCGAAGCTCGACTCGCCCTGTTCCCGCTTTAACCTGAGCGAGTTCCGCCTCGGCGAGTGTCCGCAGGCCTGTATCCTCCGTATCGAGGATGACCGTTTCAAAATACGTCACCGCCTGCGAAGAATTCCCCTTCAGTAGCGAGCGGTACGCCATCAACCAGGCCAGTTGCGCCCGCATCTCCGGTTCGAGTTGTGGCGCAACACCACCCCAGCCGATGAAGTTGGTCACACCTTTCCAGGCGAGTCCAAGCTGAGCGATCTGTGTCGCCTTGACTCTTCCGTTCAAAACAATCTCGTCGAACAGAGACTCCATTGTCCGCCAGATCATGTTTTCCTGTTCCACGGAGATCATGCCGCCGAATGCGTTGAGTCGCAGGATCGTGGCCCCCGCGAGCTGCAGAGGCATGCGGATCCGCTCGATCATCGTGGACTGCTCAAACGCCGTTCTTTCGGCCAGATCGTGACCTCGGTCAGACCGCCACATTTCCAGGCAGACACGTCGGATGGTTTCGGGACCGAGCACCGCGCCCAGCGCACCCACCGGAGACTGTCCACCCTGTCCGGTGGTTGAGCGGGCGACAAACAGTGTTGCTTCCGCCTGGCTCAGTTCGCCGGTCAGGCCGCCCATCATGATTGCGTGAAAGACCGTGGCGAATTCCGGCGGGTACTTCTGGATCAGGAATCGGCACCGCGTGAACCCTCGCCGCCAGGTGTTAATCGCAGCCACGGCCTCGCCACGTCGCCGCTGCAGAAAGCCTTTCATCAGCCATGTCGAAGCCTCCATGTGAAAGCGGCCATCGCCGGTCGCGCCGTTGCGTTCCATTTCGAGAGACTCACCCAGGACCTGATCGACGTCGCGTTCCGCCTTCACCCAGTCAAGGCGGGCCGCGTGAATCTTTGCTCGCTCCAGCAGCAGCGATGTGCGGTGGCGAGGCGGCATCGCAGTACGCTTGCGCGCCTGCTCGATCACTTTGGACGCCGTGTCGAAGTCTCCGGTCATCCGCAGGACGCGTGAGTAATTTCTCGCCAGGTCGGCACTATCGGGAAAACGTTGCCACAGCTCCGCCAGGTTCTCAGCGGCCCGTGTGAATTCGCCGGAGAACCGGTACGCCCGACTGAGCTGCATCTGATGCGCGAAGGCGCCGCGACCGTCAGGGCTGAGGAGTCGATCGATGATCGCTGCTCGCTCAAATCGAGCGATGCGTTGCGGGTCGTGCCGGATGATGCGCGCAAACGAATTCAGATCACCGAAGTAGGCCTTCAGAATCGACTTGCGGGTTTCATGAGGAATCACGCGGGCTATTTGGTCGAATCGAAACCGCGCGCTGATCGTGTCGAAGATGGCATCGCCGTCGGCGCGGCGATCCTGTGATAACGCCATCGCCCACAATTGACACCCAGCGAGGGCCGGCCACAGATCACCCGACGCAAGAAACACCTGCGAAAGAAACTCTTCCGCCTCTGCATCGCGCTTGAGCCGCGAGAGACAGAAGCCGGCCTTGGTGAGGGCCTCCTGACGAGTCGTGTCGCTGTTGGCATTCACCACCTGCTGTTCGTACGCGGCGAAGGCGGCTGCGTAGTCGGCCTGGTCGAAAAGCTGATCCCCCTGTTCCAATGGGCTTTGCGCATCCGGGTCGGATTTCACCGACGCCGCGAAGCGGACCAGCCCCACCTCTTCCGGCCAGTCGAGATTGCACCTGACCTGATCTCGCGTGGTCAGTGGAAAGACGTCGCGAAATTCCAGGGCAGGCAGGTCATTGAGCTGAAACGTCAACCGGTCGCGATCGCGAACGACACGCAGAAGCAGAGGTCCGGTCAGGCTTGATGCGGAAACCTGAATCACGTGCAGCGGACTGCCGTTCCGCATCATCTCAAGCTGTAGTGGCAGACCGGCCCGTGCGGCTGTCGCGAACGAACGCGACTCGCTTGTGACGGCTGCGTCCGGCTGTGTCGGTTGCTTCGGCGACGAAGGATCTTCCTCACCAGCGGATTCGATCGAGTCGGGAACTCGCAGTTGAAATCCATAACCCTGTTGGCCACGCAGCAGCAGCGTCAGTCCAATGCGCCCCCCGCTACGCCATGACTCATCGAAACTCGCCTCGATTCGGACTCGGTTTCCCGAGTCGATCGATGCAATGGGGACAGATCGCGTTACGACGGGAATCTGCTCGTCGTCTCCGACCAGTACAAGTGCCGCGTCGGTCTGTCGCAGTGGCTGAGTCACTTCAGGCATCGACTCCCAGGGTGCTGCGAATTCCACCAGCAGTTGCCAGTCGCTTTTGCGTTGATCCAGCAGTTCACGCAGTCCGGACACGTCACCGCCGCGCGTTGCGAGTTCCGACAACGCCGTGTCGATTTTCGAATAGTCGTCGGAAGACAGCCGTGCCTCTCGCAGCTTGGCCTCGATATGGGCCACGTACGAGGAATGGACGGAGCTTCGAAAATCGCCTGCCGCCTTTGCATCCAGCACGGCTGCTTGGGCCAGTGGCTGATCGAATGATGCGAGCCACTCGACTTCCAGTTGCGGCTGTGCCAGGCGAAGTGCGAGTTCGTCCCGAATCGTCGTCACAGCCCGCGCGTCCCGGACCTGCCTCCCGAGAGAAAACACAACGGTCAACGACACGGCCGCCAGTAGAACTGCCGCAACAAGCCCGGTCAGAATCGGCTTGCGACGACACCACCGCCACCCGCGTGCGACTGGCCCGATCCGCCGCGCCAGAATCGGCTCACCGTTCCGGTACCGTTCGATCTCGTCGGCCAGTTCCTGCGCCGACGTGTACCGTTCGCTCGTGTCCTTTCGCAGGCACTTCAGGACAATCGTGTCGAGGTCCCGGTCCACGGACCGGTTGAGCGAACGTGGTGGCGTGGGCTCGGCATGCTGTACCAGTTCGAGTGTCTCCAGAACGCGCGACGCTTTGAACGGCGGTCTGCCGACCAGCAATTCGTAGAGGATCACACCCAGCGAATAGACATCCGAGGCCGGACCGATCGCCTCGAGATCTCCCCGGGCCTGCTCGGGCGGCATGTAGCTGGGTGTGCCCATGATCTGCCCGGTCGTTGTCATCGCCGAATCGCCCTCCAGATTACGGGCGAGTCCAAAGTCGGTGACGTGTGGCCGATCACCGTCCATCAGGATATTGGCCGGTTTCAGATCACGATGGATGATGCCGTGCTGATGCGCGTAATGGACAGCCTCGGCCACCGCCTTCATGACCAGTGCCGCGTCGACCGGCGACGGCCTCTTCACCTGAGCCCACGTCGTCAGGCTGGTCCCCTCAACGAATCCCATCGAAAAAAAGTGCTGACCGTTGTGTTCGCCAACTTCGTAGATCGGAACGATGTTCGGGTGGTCCAGCGCCGCCGCCGCTTCCGCTTCAACATAGAACCGTCGAATCTCCTCCTGAGACGCGAGCTGACCGGACAAGATCATCTTCAGCGCGACGATCCGCTTAAGCTTCTTCTGCCGCGCCTTGAACACGACACCCATTCCACCGCGAGCGATCTCCTCAATCAGGTCGTAACCGAATTCCGAATCGCTGGCTGGCGCTGTGTGAGGCCGCACGTTGATGGTCGAGCCGTCCTCAAGCAGAGTCCTCGCAGGATCCGCCTTAACCATCGGGCCCAAACCAATGTCGGTCCTGGCCAGCTTCGCATTGGCATCCGGCGTACCGACAGCCGACTCGACAATCGTCTGCTCGGCCTCGCCAGGTGACAGTTCGACGTCAGCCTCCTGTTCCGACATTGCCGGGTCGCGGTCAGTCGGTCGTGGAGTCGCGTCCCCATAACGGTCGCGCGTCGATTCTTCAGCGCGTGGGCTGTCCGGCAATAATGAGGCAGGGGTTTGCGGTGACCGGAAAATCGTCTCAGTGTCTTCAGCAGTCGACGCGCCGGTTGGCGGAACGGACTTCTCGAAGAACTCCTGGATCAAATCGGCAAACTCACCCAGGTGCCCGAAATAGTCCGCGGCCTTCGGGTCTTCTCCAGTAGCACGACGGAACTCGAGCTCCAAAGGCAACAGTCGTCGCAGCAAAGCGGGTCTGGCACCGGCCTCAACTCTCGCCAGCACATCCACGATTCGGGGACGCTGACCGGTCATCCAGCCGCGCGTAAACCCGGTGCAGATCGAGTCCGCAGCCGCCTGCTCGACGTCACTTCCGATTGAATCGCGGGGCGTCTGGTCGCTCATCATGCGTACCGATGTCGTACCGACAGAATCCTGTTCGCTGTAATTCTACTGCCTCGACAACAGGAAATCGTTCGCTCCCCCGCGACACAGACCACGAACGACTCGTCGGTGTGTCCCAAATGTCCCGAAGGAACGCTAATCGACGCTGATAAACACTAATGGAGTGCGAAAAAGGGATTAGCGTTTATCAGCGTCAATTAGTGTTCCCAAAATTCCCGGACGTCTGGTCACGCCGGCTCATCCCGGAGGAGCGAGATGGCTACTTTGTGTATAAACGGCCTGCCGGGATACAAGGCTTCTCGTCCAATTGAAGAGCGACGCGGTACTGCTGACCAACTGAACTCCGAATTCGACGGAAATACGATGACTCTGGAACTCAGGTACGGACGGAGAACGATCGCACTAACCGTTCCGTCCGGTGTTGATGTCTCGGTGATCCGTAAACCAGACATGCCGATTGTGGCCGACGCGGCACGTGCGGTCGCAGCGGCGCTCGATCACCCT
Source organism: Planctomycetota bacterium (assembly GCA_963579025.1). Lineage (GTDB taxonomy): Bacteria > Planctomycetota > Planctomycetia > Planctomycetales > Planctomycetaceae > CAUZFZ01. Next base: position 62,124 of record CAUZFZ010000045.1, read on the forward strand.
GTTGATTCACCGTCGATTCAAACACTCGCTCAATCAGCCTCGACGGCCTGCATCGCCATCTGCGACATCACGCGACCGGTGCCGAACCGTCTCTTTCTGCGGCCAGTCATCGAGCGCCTGATCGAGGCGGGCCTGCCGCCGTCGGGCATCACGGTGCTTGTCGCCACCGGACTGCATCGTCCCAACGAAGGCGAAGAACTGGCAGAGCTGATTGGTGACCCTTGGGTTCTGGAAACGGTCAACGTTGCCAACCACTTTGCACGCAACGACGCAGATCACGTGAATCTGGGAACAACTTCAACTCGCGCGACGGTCGTGAGACTCGATCGCCGATTTGTCGAAGCCGACATTCGCATAGCGACCGGACTCGTCGAACCTCACTTCATGGCGGGCTATTCGGGCGGTCGCAAGGTAATCGCTCCCGGCCTGGCCCACGCGGAAACGATTACCACTTTTCACAGTGCCCGATTCATGGCGGATCCGGCAGCCGTGAACTGCAACATGGCCGGTAACCCGTTGCACGAAGAGCAACTGGAGATCGTGCAGATGCTGGGCGGTGCGCTGGCCATCAACACGGTCATTGATGAAGAGCGGAATCTATCCTTCATCAACTTTGGAGAGATCATCAGCAGTCACGAGCAGGCCATTGATTACGTGCGCGAATACTGCGAAGTACCTGTGCCGCAGCGGTTTCACACAGTTGTTACAAGCGCGGCGGGCTACCCACTCGACAAGACGTATTATCAGACGGTCAAAGGCATGGTGGGAGCGATGGACATCCTCGCTCCGGGCGGTGACCTGATCATCGCCTCCGAGTGTTCGGAAGGCATGGGCTCACCCGAGTTCGTCGATGCCCAGCAGCGTCTGTCTCGACTTGGCCCGCAGGCATTTCTTCAAAGCATTCACGCCCAGTCCCACGCGAAGATCGACGAGTGGCAAACACAAATGCAACTGAAGCCAATGGCCATTGGCAACATCCACCTTTACACCACCGGCCTGCCAGACAGGGATCACGCTGCGACGTGCGTCAACGTCGTCTCGTCACTGGATCAGACCATGCGGGACAGTGTCAAACGCGGCGACGGTTCCCTGGCGGTCATTCCGGAAGGACCGTACGTCGTCCCCTTTGTCTGCCCCGACGTCACGCAATCACCGCGTCAGAAGCCATTGAACCACCGGGACAAGTCCGGCGGCAATTAAACCGGCAGCCGCTT